>CAZCTN010000004.1:0-142118 GCA_964501655.1 uncultured Syntrophomonas sp. | reverse complement strand
GTTACTACTATTATCTTAGTTCAAGTTCTGATTTTTGGAGTTATGCAAGATTCTCGGATGATAATCAGCACCTGCCTTTAAGCATGATAATAGGCGATGTCAACGGGTTGAAAATGATTAATGACGCTCTGGGCCATCATAAGGGCGATCTCTTGCTGAAAATGGTAGCGGATGCTCTCAAGTCCTGCTGCCGTAACACTGACATCGTAGCCCGCTGGGGTGGGGATGAATTCGTTGTCTTACTCCCTCATACCGATGAAAAAACCGCATCCAGAATATGCGAAAAAATAACTGGCATATTTAACCAACATGAGGAGTTTCCTCTGCAGGTCAGTATTTCCTTGGGGGTATCAACCAAAACCAAGTCCAGCCAAGTATTAACCGATATCAATCGAGAAGCGGAAGACAGGATGTACCGCAGCAAGCTGTTGGCGGGCAAGAGCAACCGCAGCATTTTCATCCGTTCCCTGGAAAAAACTCTCTGGACCCGCAGCCATGAAACTCAGAATCATACTGAACGCCTGCGCAGGCTGGTTCTGGAAATCGGGCATGCTCTGTCATTGGAGACCAGTGACCTGGATAATCTGGCTTTGCTGGCCGCTCTGCACGATATTGGCAAAATAGCCATTCCCAATGCCATTCTGGATAAAAAGGAAAGATTGACCGAAGATGAATGGGAGACCATCAAGAAACATCCTGAGATAGGTTATCGTATAGCTATGTCCTCTCCGGAGCTAACTGCTATAGCCGAGTGTATTCTAACCCATCACGAGCGTTGGGACGGAAATGGATATCCGCTGGGACTGGAAGCCGAGGCTATACCATTGCTGGCTAGAATACTCTCTATCGCCGATGCCTATGATGTCATGCTGAACGGCAGGCCTTATCAGGCAAGAATCTCCATTGATGAAGCTCTGGCAGAAATTGACCGCTGCGCGGGCACCCAGTTCGATCCCGATCTGGCCCGGCTCTTCATTCAACTGATCCGCAAAGAGCGTATCCAGTTCCAAATTGAAGTTATATAATCTGCCCTGCAGCATCCCAGGATGCCTCCAACTATATACCTACCCACCTCTCCAATTAATATGGCTGTTGCATGCTGCCTTCGTACTCTGCCTTCCCATTTGCTTCTTTTCTTTCTTACGAAAGCAACTGCAGACTATACTGCTCCAATAATGATAAAATAAAATCAGAAGCCAATATTTTTTTGCCTCTGTAAACAAGGAGGGTAGCGATATGGGAAATGAAAAAAGAGAAAACCGGATTGTTCAGGTGGCGATCAAATTCGATAATGACCTGGAATCCAGAAATCTGGATCGACTTCCTTCTTATTTCTCGGATGATTGCCAAATTGAACTTCTGGGTACCACGCTGAAAGGCAAGGCCGGAGTGCGGAAATGGCTGGAGTGGCTGTTTGAAAACATGCAGGAAATCAGATTGGTTATCATTAATGTGATCGTAAAAGACAACGTACTATTCGAAGAATATGCATTGAATGCAATAACCGCCGATGGCTCCAAAATCCAATCCCGGCATGCGGAGGTATTGGAGTTTGACGACTGCAACAAGATTCAAAAACTAAAACTATACTTCGATCGTATCGATCTGGCCTGCAGTTTGCTGGAATCTTCTCTGCAGCCCCAAGCAAATCAATGAAGAAAATCCCGGTCTTCAGGCTTGGCTCCTTTGGCAGTTAAACCCCAAAGAGCAGGCCGGGTCTTGCTTAGTCCTGCCCGTCGATAGGCAGGAGCGCATCAGGGCGGTACAGCCTCCTGTTGCCTGAGACACTCTTTCCCAGCCGTTTCTGCTTCTTGATCTGGTTGACATCCACTTCATACCCGGTGAACTTGATCTCCTGCCAGCCGGATGAATATAAAATGATATGGAAGTCAGGGTTTAAGCAGGAAAATAACTTCCGAAAATCCTCTTCCAACTGTCATCGGCACGGACATAGTCTCCTTCTTCTTCATAGTTAAGCACTTCCAGTGTTTCCTTGAAAGCAGCATTAGCCATATCCCCAAATAACCCTGTTCTGGGCAGTTCGCGGTTGCTGCCCCGGGCATACCAGTGTTCCTGGTCATCCCTTTTGCCCGCCAGATATTCAAAAAATGCCAGTATCATGCTGCCATAAAAAAGGTACGACCTTTCGCGGCCTTCCCAATCATCCATGAAATTCATCACCATGTTATCCAGCAGCATACCCGGCAGTGCAACATTATTGGCATGTTTCCAGGCCCTCATCATCCTGGCCAGATGCTTCACTTTACCGCCATATTTATAATTCAATTCGTTAATCACATTAATTTCTTTGATCGGGTTAAACTCATTCCAACTGCCGCCATCGGAAATATTAGGATACAAATAGTTGCCTCGGGGATCCACAAAGGCCGGTATGACTTCAAATACCATACCATCCGGATAGGGAATAAGCACCTGTCCCTTGTCATCTTCCTTAATTTTGGTCTCCTTATGAATCTCGGCCAGAGAATCTTTTATCTCTCTCAGCAGCTGCAGCTGCCCGTTACCAGCCAATGTATCAATACGCTTAAACTGCTGGGGCGGCAAAACCACCATGATATTAAAAAGCCCCGTTCCTTTAATGGCAGTCCCTCTCCCGTAGGAACCAATAAAATAAGCGTTTCCGTAATCATAACGAATGTTCCTAAAATCCAAATTAATTTTCTGGGCAATAGTCTTAAACCTGCGGTTAATCAAGTTATCATTGTCTATCTGCAGATTCTCTACGAACTTTTTGAATTTCTCTGGTACGCTCAAAATTCTTTTTGCCATTTAAATCCCCCCTTTCATAATAATATGTTTTTAATGTAATTTATTCAAGGGAATGGCAAAGGGTATAGATAAGAAAAAATCAGCCCTGGGGTATACAGGGCCGATAGCTTTTACTTATCAGGAATTATGTGGTTGAATCAGCCGAGCTTCAGCTTCGGCCCGCTGCCTTTATTCATCCAAAAATTGACCTAAGTTTCGGAGCTTAAGAAACCGCTGTTCAAGTAGTTGATTTCTATCAATGGACAACAGTTCGTCCAAATTTCTGCTTATACTGGTTTGCACATCGGCAGCAGTTGTCTTAAAATCCTTATGGGCTCCTCCTAACGGTTCCTCGATGATTTCATCAGCGATTCCCATTTGTTGGAGATCCTGGGCGGTTATTTTTAGGAACGATGCCATTTCCTCGGCTCGGCCGGCATCCTTCCATAGAATGGAAGCACAGGCTTCAGCCGATGCCACTGAGAATACGCTGTTTGAGAGCATCAGTAAACGGTCAGATACTGATAGGGCCAGTGCACCACCGCTTCCTCCTTCGCCGGTTACTACAGCTATTACCGGCACTTGAATCCGGGAGAGAGTCATCAATACCTTGGCTATGGCCCAAGCCTGCCCCCGTTCCTCGGCTCCTACACCGGGATAAGCCCCGGGAGTGTCAACCAGGGTGATGACCGGGCGCTTGAACTTTTCCGCCTGATGCAGCAAACGTTCAACCTTTCGATATCCTTCCGGATGAGGCATGCCAAAATTGTTTTTCAGATTCTGATTAGTCCCCTTTCCCTTCTGATGACCCAGAACGCTGACCGCGATACCCTGAAAGTCAGCAATTCCGCCTATTATCGCACTGTCTTCGCCATAACTGCGATCGCCATGCAATTCTATCCAGTCATTAAATAAGAACTCTATATAGTCTTTGACGGCAGGTCTTTCCGGATGGCGACTCAATAATATCTTTTCCCATGGAGTCAGGTTGTGATATTTGTTATCTCTGATGTCTTTGATTTTCTCTTCCATGAGCTTGAACTCATCATTGAGGTCAAACTGCATGGCTTCACTCAGTTCCCTGAGTTCTTCAAACTTACCCTGCAGGTTTTGGTATTTTTCCTCGTAATCGAAATGTCGTTTAACCATTTTTTCCTCCCAGGTGCAGCCTTAACAGGCGCTCCAAAGTATCTTTAAGCTCCAGACGATCAACGATTCGGTCCAGCATACCGTGTTTGAGCAAGAATTCCGCCTTTTGGAAATCCGCCGGCAGAACTTCGCTGATGGTCTGTTTGATAACCCGAGGACCGGCAAAACCAATCAATGCCCCTGGTTCAGCCAGGATAATGTCGGCCAGTGAAGCGAAACTGGCCGATACACCCCCGGTAGTTGGGTTGGTAAGCAGGGTTATATAAAGCAAACCCTGTTGGTGAAATCTGTCCAGAACAGCAGCGGTTTTAGCCATCTGCATCAAAGAGAGCATCCCTTCCTGCATCCTGGCTCCGCCGGAGGCAGCGCAAATAATAAGCGGATACTTGTACTCCGATGCTCTTTCCGCGGCCCGACATACCTTTTCCCCTACAACTGAACCCATACTCCCCATCATAAACCGAGAATCTATTACCCCCAGCACCGTCCAGCAACCACCGATCTTACATTTACCGGTAACCAGGGCTTCACCCAGGCCGGTTCGTTCGGCTACCGCTGTCAGTCTCTCATCATATTCCGGAAATTCCAGGACATTTATCGATTTTAAACCGGAATCAAACTCCTGAAAACTACCGGGGTCCGCTATTAATCCTATCCGCTCCCAGGCGGTCATAGGGAAGTGATAATGACATTCCGGGCAAACCTTGTGGTTTTCAATTAGTTCTGACTCTGTTACCCGCCGGGCACAAGAAGGACATTTCGCCTGTCCTGGATCTCTTCCCTGATCCTCCAGGGATTCCCGGCTGCCGGGAATAGGAATTAACTTCTGTCTCCCGAAGGTGCTTTTTAACATAATTAAGATATGCTCTCCTCTCTTGGAGTCAAGGCAAACATGAATTCTCCCCCGCAGACCAGTTGCTCGCCAGCGTTTACCCGGCCTTTGCCTTTGCCAATGCTGCCCTTTATGGCGCTCAATTCGGTAGTTATAGTCAGGGTTTCACCCGGCTCCACCATTCGCTTGAAACGTATCCTGTCAATTCCGGCCAGGTAGGCCAGCTGCCCCCGAAATTTTTCATCGGCCAGCAGGGCGCAGGCGCCAACCTGAGCCATGGCTTCCAACATCAGCACCCCCGGCATAACCGGCTGTCCCGGAAAGTGACCGGCAAAGTAGGGTTCATTTATGCTGACGTTTTTAATACCAACCGCCTTTTCCCCGGGTATCAGCTCCACAATTCGATCCACCATAAGAAAGGGATATCTGTGCGGCAGGATCTTCATTATTTCCTGTATTTTCATAGTCAAGCTCCTAACTGATCTTTCTAATTACCAGAGCTGCGTTATGTCCTCCAAAGCCCAGAGAATCGGAAATTGCTATCCGTAATTCCTGCTCTCTGGGCTGGTCCGGTACATAGTCCAAGTCACACAAGGGATCTGGATCCCTGAGATTAATAGTAGGAGGGGCTGTATTCTTGACCAAAGCCATTACCGCAGCAATAAGTTCAACTGCACCGGCCGCCCCCAGCATATGTCCATGAGCAGCTTTGGTAGAACTAATCAGCAGCTTTTGGGAATGAGAAGCAAATACTTCTTTCACTACCGCCGTCTCAATCTGATCATTGAGATTGGTCCCGGTCCCATGGGCGTTCATATAATCGATATCCTCCGGTTTTATCCCGGCCTGGGCAATAGCACTCCTGAAAGCCAGGGCAGCTCCCTTCCCGTCCGGGTCGGGCTGAACCATATGACAGGCATCTCCGCTGCTGCCGTATCCAATAACTTCTGCATATATTTTGGCCCCCCGGCTCAATGCGTGCTGCATTTCCTCCAGGACCAGAATTCCCGAACCTTCCCCCATAACAAAACCATCGCGATTGATATCAAAGGGCTTGCAGGCCCGGGGCGGATCATCGTTGGCAGTGGAAAGAGCCTTCATGGCGCAAAACCCACCTACTGCCAAGGGAGTAATTGACGCCTCTGCCCCACCGGTTATCATAACATCAGCCTTATCGCTGCGAATCAGTTGAAATGCCTCTCCTATCGAGTTACTGCCTGAAGCACAGGCAGTAACCGTACAGCCATTGGGTCCCCTGGCTCCCAGCATTATAGACACCTGGCCGGCTGCCATATTGGGAATCATCATAGGAATGAAAAACGGGCTGATTCCCCCCACCCCTTTTTTGATAAAGGCATGGTGCTGGCTCTCAAAAGTGTCCATGCCCCCGATGCCGGATCCCACCCATACCCCGGTACGATGACGATCAGCATCACTGATTGGTAAAGCGGCATCTTCGGTAGCCAGCCGGGCTGCGGCACATGCATATTGGACAAACAAGTCCATTCGCCTGGCATCTTTACGCGAGATATAATCTGCTGCATTAAAGCCTTTTACCTGAGCCGCGATTTTAGCCGGGAAGTTCACCGTATCAAAACGGTCTATCTCAACTATCCCGCTGCGGCCGGCCACGAGACTGCTCCAGAATTCATCCTTGTTCAAACCGATAGAGGATATTACCCCCATACCGGTAATAACCACCCTGCGTTCCGGCAACTTAATCACCTCTGCCTTATCCATCTAATTACATCTTTGCTTCGATATACTTTACTACGTCCTCAACCTTCTTCATCTTCTCTGATTCTTCTTCCGGTATTTGGATATCAAACTTTTCTTCCAGAAGCATAAGCATCTCTACGATATCCAGAGAATCCGCTTCCAAATCGTCAGCGAAACTAGATTCCAGTTTGATGTCTTCCTCCGGGATGTCCTTAATTTCAGCAATTATTTTCCTCAGTTCTTCAAATACCTTCATTTTTTAATTCCTCCTTAATAACTTTCTTGTGTTGTTTTGGACCCTGCCAAATCTGGTACGGGGTCCGGCATTTATTACATGGAAGTTAATCCTCCATCTACCCTGATCACCTGGGCATTGATATATGCTGCCCGGTCGGAAACCAGAAAAGCTGCTAACCCGGCTATGTCCTCCGGAGTACCCAGTCTGCCGGCAGCAATGCCTTCCGCTATACGGGCGGTCTGTTCCTCACTCAGCGCTGCAGTCATTTCTGTCTGTATATATCCCGGAGCAATTACGTTAGCGGTTATGCCCCTCCGGCCGTATTCCCGGGCTATGGAATAAGTAAAGCCCAGCAATGCTGACTTGGCTGCAGCATAATGCGCCTGCCCGGCATTACCTCCTATACCTACCACAGAAGACATGTTGATTATGCGTCCATAGCGTTTTCTGACCATAACTTTAAGAGCCGCTCGACTGCAGTAAAAGGCTGAGCTAAGGTTGGTGTCGATTACCTGCTGCCATTCATCGTCCGTTATCCTCAACATCAACTGATCTCGGTTTATCCCGGCATTGTTTACCAGTACATCTACCTGCCCGAAGGCAGCTGCTGTTTCATCTATCAACAGCTGTGCCCCTTCTGAGGTAGCAACATCAGCACCGACGATGATCCCAGTTCCTCCCTCGGTCTGTATCTGTTCAAGTACCCCCATGGCCTCCTCCCGGGCTCCTTCCCGGGCGATATGATAATTCACCACTACCCGGTAACCTTCCCGGGCCAGTTCCAGGGCTATGGCTTTGCCGATACCCCGGGATGCACCAGTTATTACTGCTGCTCTTGCGCTCATAATGACTTCACCTTCTCTATAGTTTTTTCCAGGGTTTTAACGTCATTTACCTGCCCCAGGACTCGATCCTTATCAATTTTTTTAATCAAACCGGACAGAGTAGATCCCGGACCCACTTCGATGAAATAATCTGCTTTTTCCATCATGTACCTTACACTTTGTTCCCACAATACCGGATGGTAAACCTGCTTCACCAGCAGTTCAGTGAACTCATCGACCTGGTTCTCCCGGGCATTAACATTGCTGACCACTCCGGGCCGGGGTTCCTTCCAGGCTACCTTTTCCAGACTGGGTCTTAGCCCCACAGCCGCATTATATAATAACTGGCTGTGGGCAGGCACGCTCACTGCCAGCGGTATCACCCTGGCTCCGCTCTCCTTCAGCATCCGGCCAACATTATCCACTGCTTCTTTAACCCCGCTTATCACTACCTGCCCAGGACAATTATAGTTTCCAATATCCACTATCCCCGGCTCCTGCTCACAGAGTGCCTTGATTTCCGCCGTCTGCAGGCCAAAAACGGCAGCCATGCCTCCCTGTCCCAGCGGTACCGCATCTTGCATCAGACCTGCTCGTGTCTGCACCAGCGGGATTGCCTCCTCCAATGAAATGGCCCCGGCTGCAGTCAGAGCAGTATATTCACCCAGACTCAGACCAGCCATCATAACCGGCTCAACCCCCATGGTCTTAATGGCTTCATAAGCTGCCAATCCGGCTGCCAGGAGTGCAGGCTGGGCATATACGGTCTGATTCAGAGTTTCCCCGGGTCCTTCAAAACACAGGGAGCTCAGTTTATATCCGGCTAAATCGTCGGCGGCATCAAAAATACGAGCTGCTGCCGGAAAATGATCATACAGGTCTTGGCCCATCCCAACCTGCTGCGCTCCCTGACCCGGAAATACAAACGCTATTGACGGCATGTAATATCCTCCCATCGTTTTTGAGTTCGGATTGCTCCCTGCATGATATCCATCACTATTTCTTCCGCCGTCTGTACCCTAGACACCAATCCCGCTATCTGTCCGGCCAGTACGGAACCGAATTCCACATCGCCTTCTACCGCGGCAGCAGGATACCTGCCCCGGCCCATTTCTTCCAACTCCTCTTTGCCAAGCCCCTGGGTCTCAGCCTGCAAGTATTTACGGGTAAATTTATTATGTATAGCCCGTACCGGATGGCCAGTAGTAATTCCACAAACTACCGTAGCCCGGTCCCTGGCCTTTATTACTTTTTCCTGGTAATCGGGATGCACATTGCACTCCCGGGCACAGACAAACCTGGTTCCCACCTGTACTCCTTCCGCTCCCAGGGCCAGAGCAGCCATCAAACCCCGGCCGTCAGCTATACCCCCGGCAGCAATAACCGGCAGTTCTACCGCGTCCGCTACCATCGGCACCAAGCACATGGTGGTCATCTCCCCCACGTGGCCTCCTGATTCCATTCCTTCCACGATCATGGCATCGGCTCCCAACCTGGCCAATCGCTTGGCCAAGGCCAGGGAAGCCACCACCGGTATTACTTTTATATTCTGATCCTTAAATCTCTCCATGAAAATTCCGGGATTTCCTCCTCCGGTAGTAACTACCGGAATCTTTTCCTGAATTATCAGATCCACTACCTCCTGGACATAAGGAGAAGCCAGCATCAGATTGACGGCAAAATTCCGGTCAGTCATGCTGCGGGCCATATCTATCTGTTCCTTCAGCCAGCGGGAATCAGCATTTCCGGTGCCAATAACTCCCATTCCCCCGGCTTCAGACACTGCTGCTGCCAGCTTCCCGTCCGCAATCCAGGCCATAGCGCCCTGCAAAATCGGATATTTTATACTTAACAAATCACATAATCTGGTACTAAACATGCTTAATATCACTCCCCCAGCGCAACAATACTCCACCATAAGTTAATCCTGCCCCAAAAGCCACCATTAATACCAGGTCACCGTCTTTTAACTCTCCCCTTTGCCAAGCCAGTGATAATCCTACCGGCAAACAGGCTGCTGACATGTTGCCATACTGATCTACGGTAACCATGGTTTTCTCCGGCGGTATATGCATCCATTTCATGGCGGTCTTAATAATGCGCAGGTTGGACTGATGAGGCACGAACAGGTCAATGTCTTCTGCCTTTACTCCGGTCATCTCAAATATCTTCTCGCTGACCTCTACGGTTATCCGGGTAGCAAATCGAAATATCTCATTGCCATTCATCTTCAGGAAATGCAGGCCCTTATCCAGAGTATCCTTACTGGCAGGCATTGCCGCACCTCCGGCCGGAACGCAGAGGTGCTGGCCTCCCCGGCCGTCAGCCCCCAGGTAACTAGCCATTATGCCGGCTTCAGATTCACCCCGACCTAGAACTGCAGCACCGGCTCCATCACCAAAGAGAACACAAGTGGTTGGATCGCTGTAATCTATCACCCGGGATACAGCTTCCGCCCCAATAACTAAAATGCACTTGTATTCCGGCGAGAGCAGATATTTCTCGGCGGTGGTGATGGCATATACAAATCCAGTACAGCCGGCAGAAATGTCAAAGGCAGCCGCATTCCAGGCCTCCAGTTTTTCCTGTACCACACAGGCCGTGGCTGGGAAAAGCATATCCGGAGTAGCAGTAGCAACAATGATCAGATCCAGTTCTTTCGCTGTAATCCCAGCATTTTCCATAGCCATCACTGAGGCCCGATAAGCCAAGTCTGAGGTCGTCTCTTCAGGATCTATTATCCTTCTCTCTCTTATACCCGTCCTCTCAAGTATCCATTTTTCAGTGGTTTCCACCGTCTGTTCCAGTTCTTTATTATCAAGTATCCGTTCTGGCAGGGCATGGCCAATGCCCATTACCTGAGCTTTCATTCAAGCACCACCTTACAGGGATTAATATGACACATGCGCATACTTTGTGCACAATTATCAGTCATAGGTTATTAAACCAGTATTATGGTTAAATGTCAATAGACATTCCAATATTTAGGAAGTTGCGACATTTATTCTATTATTTTTTAATATTCTGGATATATTATTCAGAATAAGTTAATATTCTTGGTATGAAAATGAAGTGGAGGTAAATATTTTGCAATTACCTGAATTGAAAATAGGAAAACTCATTCCGCGTTTTCCCATTATCCAGGGAGGAATGTCCATCAGTGTTTCCACCTCTTCCCTGTCTGCTGCCGTGGCCAAAGCAGGAGGTATCGGGGTTCTGGGTGCTACCGGAATATCCCTGGAAGAACTGAAAAAAGAGATCCGCAAGACTCGAGCCTTAGCGGGCACCGGTATAATTGGAGTCAATATCATGTATGCAGCCCGGCAATTTACGGAACTGGTTGAAACTGCCATCAGCGAGGGAATAGATGTTATCTTTACCGGCGCCGGATTTTCCAGGGATATTTTTCTGCGGGGACGGGAAAGTGATACCCCCATAGTACCAATTGTATCCTCAGCTCGTGCAGCTATCCTGGCCGAAAAATCAGGCGCTTCAGCGGTGGTGGCCGAGGGGGCGGAAGCCGGGGGACACCTGGGAACCGACCGTTCTGTCAAAGAGATCCTGCCCGAGATAAAAAGAGCAGTAAAGATTCCGGTAATTGCTGCCGGAGGTATAGTCGACGGCCGTGATATGGCGGAAATGGTGAAACTGGGAGCAGACGGGGTGCAGATGGCGACTCGTTTTGTGCTCAGTGAAGAATGTTCTGTCGCCGATGAATACAAGCAGATGTACCTGCAGGCCAAGGAAGAAGATGTGATTATCATTAAGAGTCCGGTGGGACTGCCGGGGCGGGCCCTCAAGAATGCTTTTACTGAATTGATTCAATCGGGGGAAACTCCCGAACCTGAGGAATGCGAGGCCTGTTTAAGAAATTGTTCCAGAGTTTATTGCATTCATAAAGCGCTGGTTAATGCCCGCAATGGCCTGGTAAACGAGGGGGTAGTATTTACCGGTCAGAACGTCTTTAAGATTAAAGAGATACTTCCAGTCTCAGTGATATTTGACAGATTGCTAGCTGAATTTGCTGCATGTTAATAGACTATGGTCAATAATAGTCAATGTTGGCAGCAGGCTTATTATTTATTCTCCTAATTCGCCTGCTGCTTCAAGGGTTTTATATACTGAGTACCTGTCAGGAGCGGCCCCGTTTGGATTCAAGGATGGAAACTATAACGTAACGAGTGCAAAAAATAGCGGTCAATAATACACTGTCTATACCTCTTGGTTATTGGTACAATATACAACGCCAAAACTGCCCGGACCCACATGCAGACCTATGACCGGTCCAATGGCAAGAACCGGTATTTCCTCAATGCCTAGATTATCACTGATCTCCCGGGCTACATCCTGCCCCCGCAGCGGGTCATGGACCTGGTGTACCACCACTTGACTTAAACCATTTTGATCCCGGTCCCTTTTCAGAACCTTATATAGATGTTTCACCGCCGTCTGTGTACCCCGGACTTTTTCATAAACCTCTATCCTGCCCTGCCGGCTTATGTACAATATAGGCTTGATGCTCAGGACCGAACCCAACAAAGCAGCTGCTCCTCCAATTCTCCCACCTTTTTGCAGGTAATCCAGGGTAAGGGGAACGAAATAGAAGCGCACCCTCTCCCGAACCCAGAGGGCTGCCTCCATCACCTGCTCCATGCTGTTGCCTTTGCTGGCCGAGTCAGCAGCGGCTAAAACCTGCATTCCCAATCCCATGCATACATTAAGGGAATCAATGATCTCTATACGGGCATCAGGAAATTTTTCCACAATCATTTCCCGTGCACTTGCTGCTGAACCACAGGTGCCGCTGATTCCGGATGATATGAAAATTCCCAGAACCTGGTCACCGGCTGCAACAACCGGTTCAAACAGTTCATAGAACATACCGGGAGCCGGCTGAGAAGAGGTAGGAAGAACACCTTCCCGTTCAATTTTCTGGTAGAAATAATCGTATTCCACTGCAGTCTCCCAAAAAAACTCATCCGGGAAACATACTCCCAGGGAAGCCACCCTTATATCATAATGCTTACACAGACTATCAGTAATATATGAGGTGCTGTCAGTGACAATTTTTACCGCCATAATCCATCCTCCTGCAAAGGTTTAATAATTGGGAGAAACTGCTCCGAAATTTCCACCCGCTGCTGCAACAAGGCAGGGCATTAAGAACCCCCCGCTGGTTTTATTGGCAGAAACCTGGCAGCTCAAAAAAATGGGGGAATTCTTTTCGCCTCGTTTAATAAAATCTTATCAATCCAAGCTGATCCCCCGGTTATTTGCCAGTGCCTCCATGGTTTTAGTTATATACTTGACATTTTCCTCGATTTCCTGGGGGAAGCGCTGGTTCAGGGTGAAAAATGATCCCAGGGCAGAAATGATAATCCGTTCTGCCATTTTGTCTTCCATCTGACTATCCTTAGGCGTCATATCCTTTAATATGATTTTGAAATCACCCAGCAGCTTAGTTTTTATCTTTTCAACTGTAGTATTGATATGGGGGTACCTGCTATCAAGCTGAAGATTGAGCATACCTTCATAGAAAAACAATTTCACTGATTCCTTGCGGGAACTGCTGACCTGATATAAATAGCACAGATACTGACTGAGTTTCTGGTTCGGATGGAGAGCCGACGATTTAATTCTGTCCATGGCCGCAAAGAATTTATCCAGTTTTTGCTCATAGGCCGAGATAAATATCCCGGACTTGTCGGAGAAATGATAGTAGATGGTGCCTACTGAAACACCAGCCTCCCTGGCTATCAGCCTCATATCCACGTCCTCGTAGGAATGATGATTAAAGAGCTTTTCCGCGCTTTTTAATATTTTTTCCTTGACATTGGGTATTTTTTTGGGCATCTTTTCGCCTCGCTTTAAAATATTAAGTGGAATTATATTGAACATTGTTCAAATAGTCAATGCTGATATTTACTGAAGTTATTGGTTTATCCGGCTCAGCCGGCGAAAAACAGTCAGATTTGAGGGGTGCGCAACATTATCGCCGCTATAGGATTGGCCGCACGAACAACTCTATTACCATTGCCTGTCCCCAGAAATGATAACTGGGCAGACAGTTCCAGAGCGAGAAAAAAACAAAGGTCTTAACCCCGGTAATTTAACCGGGGTTAGCTGCACTTCAGCAATATTATTTCTTCGGCTCCTGCTTATATATTAGTTCCTGTTTTACCTTGGTGGACCGGGATATTCTTATATAAGGCCTTCCTTCCGTTACTTCATTGAGCCTATCCTGCCCGCTCTGCTCCTCCATTTCATCCGGATCATCTGCCCCAAGTTCTGCATCGTGGCCATCTTCGGCTGTATCGCTTTCATCTGTGAGTATGCTTTCTGCGTCTATTGCTTCTATTCTATCCTGGTCAAGCACCATTTCCGGTCTGGATTCACGGCTAAGTATCAGATCTTCTTGATTTTTCCCCTCCACAGCTCTTTCCTCCCTTAAGTTTGCTATGCTACATTATACTTGCTCAAAGCCATAGATATTAAAATATTTTCTACCGCTCCTTGATCATCAAATACCATCTTCCCCTGTTGCTGCCTTACGGTTAAATCCCTTATGGCAGGGGGTTTATACCAACACGTTTACCCGGTATTTATCCAACCAGCGATTAATCTGTAACAGATAGGCCTTATACTGAATATCCCCCATTAACTGACTGAACCAGGGTTTGGCGAAGAAAGGCCGCCCGGTTTCAAGGTGATGACGGATGAGGTCTTGATTTATCAGGGGCTGAATAGGAGCAGAAGGATTATCCAAAACCTTCAGCAGTTGTTTTTGTACCTCTTGACCGTATAATGGATGGTGAGTTTTCGGATAAGGACTTTTCCGCCTCTCCAGCACCGGGGCTGGAAGTAATCCAGTTAATGCTTTTCTCAGTATACCTTTGGCCCTGCCCTCATGGTTTTTCATCTGCCAGGGGATGTTCCAGATATATTGGACCAAATCATGATCTGCAAAGGGTACTCTGACCTCTAGACCATTGGCCATGCTCATCCGGTCTTTGCGATCCAGAAGGGTCTGCATAAAGCGAGTAATGTTGAGGTAAGATATTTCCCTCATCCTGGCTTCCCATTCAGTCTCACCCTCCAGAGCAGGCACTTCTTTTAAAGCCTCCCGGTACTTTTCCCTTACATACTCTTCTCCGGCCAAATGCCGCTGCAGTCCGGCTGACAAAAAACGGCAGCGTTCCGGCAGCATCCTTATCCAGGGGAAAGCCGGGGTTTTTATAACTTCTGCATCGTGGAACCATGGGTAGCCTCCCAGTATTTCATCAGCACACTCCCCCGATAAGGCTACTGCAGCATATTTTTTAATTTCCCGGCAAAATAGGTACAATGAAGAATTGATATCGGTCATATCAGGTAAATCGCTGGCCAACAGGGCCGGCTCCAGGGCTGCTGTCAGTTCCCGATTGTCCAGTACAACAGAATTATGCCTGGTACCCAGGTAATTAGCTACCTGTTCAATCCAGGGGTTATCCGAGCTGGTCTCGAACTGGTTGGGTGAGTAAAAGCTGGCATTATCAGCATAGTCCACTGAGAAAGTACTTATTCCCTCTCCATTACTGCCGCGGTAAATTCCAGCCGCAACTGCGGTAATAGCACTGGAATCCAATCCTCCGGAAAGCATAGTACATATTGGCCTATCAGCTATTAACTGCTTTTCTACGCTGTGGCAGAACAATTCTTTCAGGCATTCTGCAGTATCATTCAGGCTGTCATGGTGACTGAAACTCTTTAAACCCCAATATTTTTTTCTCACTATACCATCGGAGTTATATAACAGCCAGGAGCCAGGCTCAAGTTCTCGAATGCCTTTAAACACTCCTTGCCCCGGAGTTCGGGATGGTCCCATAAATAGTATTTCCGCCAGTCCTTCCCGGTCAACCTCGGCTTTTATCGAAGGATGAATCAGTATTGCTTTAGGTTCAGAGGCAAAAAGCAGATTTCTAGCGCCTGAACAGTAAAAAAGCGGCTTAACTCCCATACGATCACGGGCCAGGAACAAAGATTGCTCTTTGCTATTCCATATACCAAAAGCATAGATGCCATTTAACCGCAGGACACAAGCTGGCCCCCATTCAATAAAGGCATACAACAGCGCCTCGGTATCCGAACTGCGGCTGTTAAAAACATGTCCTTTTTTTTCCAGCTCTCTTCTTAGTTCCAGGGTATTGTAAAGTTCACCATTATAAGTGATGACAAAGGCTGCATCACTATGGATCTTGACCATAGGCTGCTTTCCCCCTTCAGGGTCAACTATTATCAATCTGCGATGACCCAGGGCAGCGTGTCGGGATGTCCAGACCCCTTTGGCATCCGGACCGCGGTGATGCATGCTGTATGACATCCTTTCCATTATACAGTCTGCCTCGCTAAGATCTTCATCCCAGCTAATCCAACCAGCTATACCACACATGTGTTGTCCTCCTAATAAAAAAGGGGCCGGGATTATTTCCCGGACCCCATTGCCTGTATAATAATATATGTTCTGCTGGTATAAATTGTGCCTACAGTATGAAGGCATAATTAATAAATTCGTTCCCACCTTCTTATTGATCAATAATGATTAAATACGTGATAACCTCCTGCATCCAACCAGTGCCTTCCGATCCTCTCTCCCCTAGAGCAGCACGGGCAGTTGCAGGAGGTTCTCGATAACGAGTATCTTAATGCTATTATTCTATTCTTTTTCTTTAATTCCTTCTTCGGAAGGACTTTTTTACTTCAAAGGACTATGCTGCACTAGGTTAAGCGGGATGAAATACTCCGCCGGCTGGTTAACACTTGCTATGTCTCCTGAATAAGTTAAATAAGCATCTCTAACCAAAAGGAGGACAACAGATTTATGCTGATAATGCCCGAATACCGTTTGGAATACTTTACAGAAACCGCCCGGCAGAAATTCGGGGATGTGATTAATAGTGCAGAAATCCTGCGATCGGAAATATCCAGGATAACAAGGAATTGCCCTCCAGCCCTGGTTTTTTACGGCCTGGATGATGAAGCTCAGCGGGCTATTGGAGAACAGCAACAGGAGATACTTGCTTCAGAAGGTCTGAAGCCGGACAGTATAGTTCTGGAACTGAATTGTCCTCCAGGCTGGGACTCTGCTCAGGAATTGCTGCGTCTGCATGAAGCCCTGGTTCTATATGAAGATTTCAACTCCCCAGCTTTTGACATAGCCTATGGCATATACTGGGAGAAAATCAATCCGGGCTTATTTATTAATTCGGATAATATAACCTTTTACGGCACCGGCTGCAGTTTTCTCAATCGTCTGGCAGCAGGCCTGACTGAGAAACCCGGAATAAACTGGCGCAGGGTGATCGATCATGCCCTTACAGAACTTCCCGGGGATAGAGATATCATTTCTATGGAGTCATTATACAGTCTGACCGGTATGTCAGCGGCCCGGGTTCTGAAATGGCTGCCAGCTTTTCTGGCTGATGATATTAGATACTATTGCAGTCATAGAATAGGAAATATAATCTTCACCATCAAGGGGTATGAAAACGTGTTAATCGATAATCCCCCTGGTTCTGAAATGGGAGACAGGGATTGCTGGCTTCGAGAATTGGTGGCTCACCTGCCTGAGGTAATGTGGATAATACTTAGCTCCGTCCGGATACCCTGGGATGAGTATCACCCCCTGTGGAAAAAACGGTTAAAGCAATATCTGGCGGGCAGGTTGTGTGAACATGATATGGTAAGGTATCTGATCTCAAAAGGTATTATAAAGGAACAAGACCAACAGGGAATCCTGAATTTTTCTCAGGGAATCCCCGGTCATCTTGATATGGCAGTAACCCAAGCCTATGCTGCAGAGATGCTCCGACTTTCCCTAACCGATCAGCATAGGTCACAATAAGCCCGCCTTTTCCTTATCTGACTTATGATTACTCCAGCAAAGATTAGCAGACTGCCTGTAACTGTATCGCAAGTCTTGGCGCCTGTTTGGGGAAGCAGCGGTTGCTCTTGCTCTTCTAAAACCGAACCCAGCGGTTCACCCATAAGTGGTTCGTCAGGAACTATTATACCCTCCAGAGATAATCCTCCGGTTTCCGGTTCACTTTCTTCCCCGGGAAAAAGATCACTCTGATCCTGGGGCTGAGTATTTTCTCCCCGTCCTGGCTGGGCCATAAGCGGATTATCATTAGTTTCACCGGGCAAATAACGCGGAGCAGCCGCAACGGTGCTGCATAGGCAGAATACTGATATTATCATGGCTATCATTAATACCGCTATTCTTGCTGTGGTTTTCCTTCTATCCAAATCGAATTACCTCCTGTAGTTAAATAACCTAAATGGTTCCCAGGCTTCAGGTCCAAATATATGCAGCAGCTTGCTACTGATCCGTTTTCCATGAACGCATCACCGTGGTGCTCTGGGGAAAATTGTTCTCATCCAGCTTCTGCTGTATTAAAGCGATCATCTCCATAAAACTCCTGAAATTCTGAATTTGCCCGGATTGTATATTTTCTATATATCCCTTAAATGTAGCATTCTCCATTGACTCTAATTTGATAATAAAGTCTGCTGAACGATTCTTCCCGGAAAATCTCTTGTTTTCGAGGTCCACAGTCCCAACCCCCTCAATATTATACTTAAAATCGCCTTGTTTAATAAGATAATATCATCTGCGAATCACAAACCGGTCACAACTAATCTATTGTCAAACAAAATGGCTCCGTCACAGGGTGTTAATCAGGTAATAGGAGGAAAAGTCCCCATTGGTCAAGAGACCGACCTTATCCTCTTCAGGGAATATGTGCCGGTCTATCTGATGATCGTCCCAGCCTCGCCCCCGCAGGCTTAATACTTTATTCCGCAATTCCAGTAGATAATCCAATTTCTGGCGCAACAGACTCCTGCCGTCTTGAAATATCCCGGTGTGAGCACAAAAAATGGTCTTAAAATCCAGTCGGTCTAGTTTCTGCAACGAATTGATCATATCATTGGCATCCTCCTCCGCAAATACACTTCGGGGCCTGAGATTAACCAGTAAGTCACCTGAAAAAAGCCATCCCTGCTCCCTTTCCAGGAAGGCCTTATGATGCACATAATGCCCCGGGGTGTCAATAACCTGGAAATGATATCTGCCGGTTGAAATCTGTTCGGGAATGGGCAGGGCACTGAACGCCGGCCTTTCGCCCCATATCTCCACCCGATAGGGGGGTAGTTCTGCCCCCGTCCCAGCTGCCGCCAGAGATGCTTCATGAAGGTACAATGGAACATCCAGCCTTTTTTGCAGCCATGCAGCCATTCCGCTATGGTCTTCATGTATATGGGTCAGGATTATCTGCTCAATCGGGTTATGCAGAAAAAACTCTTTAGATTGATAGCCCAGGCTGGATGGTCCCGTATCGATGAGCAAACCATCTGCGATGTAAAGGCAGACCCTCATCTTAAATGGACGATTCCATGGCATCTCCCTGATACCCTGCCATACAGCTATACCTTGATATTTGCTAAAATTCATGGCATATTGCTCCCTTAACTACGAGGATTAATTATATAATACCAGTGTCATCTTCCCTTGGCCAATCAGTCTGTTGACTGCGAACTGATTTCTGATCATCAATAATATAATCCAAAATTATTTGTCTTTTTTTGTAGTAAAGAGTAATATATTATATATAGATGTCGAATAATGGGTACACCAATTATTCGTAAGCATATTATATACAACTTGCCAGGAGGGTTAGCAGTGGCGAAACTTGCCGGGGAAAATCATTATCCCGCAGCTGAAATTAATTATAATTTATATTCAGGCTCTTCTCATGCCGCTATGCCATCTTCCTACCAGGAGACCATGGATCTGCAAAGAGATCTGGTATGCTGCTTCCAGTTGGATGGGAAATTACAATACAGTAATCCGGCCTTCAATCGATTTTTCATTGTTGAAGACTGCGCTGAACAGAAGCTTTCCTTTATGGATTTTATTCCTTTACCGCTGCATAAGCCTGTTAATGAAAAATTATCTGGTTTAACAGGTACTGAAGCAGAAACCACCTTTCAAACCCGTTCCAAAGATGGTCAGAATAAAATACGTACTCTGTTATGGATCTGCCATTATCTCACTCCATCGCTGATCCAGGCTTCAGCCCGTGATATTACCGATTCAATCAACTGCCAGCAGGCTCTGAACGATAGTGAGCAGCTCGATAAGCAGCTTCATTTTCAACAGTTTCTTATGGAGACCATCCCCAACCCAGTATACTACCTGGACCCAAAGGGGAGACTGATCGAGTGCAACCGGGCCTATGCAGAACTATTGGGTCAGGCCAAGGAAGAGCTTATAGGTAACCAGCATCTCGCTATGTACAAGCAGGAACAGGCGGAAGCACTGCATTATTCAGCTCGGCCTCTGATTGACAGCGGCAGCCTGAGTTATGATCGGGTAATGGAATTCCCGGATGGCAGAAAAGCGGAACTATTGATCCATGAAGCCATCGTATATGACAATGAAGCTAACCCCATAGGTTTGCTTGGAGTACTCACCGACTTAACTGAACACCGGGAAATGCAAAGAACAATAGCCCAGCTGGACCAGTCCCGTATAATGGGTCAAATCGCGGCAGCGATGGGACATGAGGTAAGAAATCCCATGACTACTGTCCGAGGTTTTTTGCAGTTATTAAATGAAAATGAAGCTAATGATTCTACCGGTAATAAGGAATACTATGACCTGATGATTGAAGAAATAGACCGGGCTAACTCCATCATCACCGACTTTCTCTCTCTGGGAAAGGTGCATACGGACCTGAAACCCGAAAACCTTAATCGAATCATGGAGAATTCTTATCTTATCCTGTCGGCCGAAGCAAAAAAGCATGACCATGTTATACAGATGGTACTTGATGAGGTACCGGTTATACCACTTGATTTCAGGCAGATCCGGCAGCTTATTTTCAACCTGGCCCGTAATGGACTGGAATCCATGACCTCGCCGGGGACTTTGACCATCCGTACCGGTAAAAACCATGATAGTATTATCCTGTCCATCCAGGATCAGGGCAGCGGTATAGACCCTTCGATCCGCAATAAACTAGGCAAACCCTTTGTTACTACCAAGGAAAAAGGTACTGGTCTGGGACTGGCTGTTTGTTGCAGTATTGTGGAACGGCATGGGGCACAGCTGGAAGTTGATACTACTGAAAAAGGCAGCATTTTTAATATCAAATTCCCCCTGCTCAAAGATAATTTTGCCATGGCTCTTTACGATCCTTTTTCCCGGCAGAAATGACCCCAATTAGCCAAACCTTATTCCGGGGAAATCATAATAAAATTCTCGTTGATTTCATATTCACAGACCGTATACCCCCGGTTATCCTTCCAATCTCTCCACTCTTCGTCCAAGTCCTCCTTGTACTGCAGTGAAAACAGGCAGTCGTCGTTACCCGTCTGCCTGAATTCTGAAAGAACAATATCTATTATTATCAGGGCAGTTTTAGGGTCAGGTACCGGGTAGCGGTTTATTCTGGCTTCGGGGCTGAATACTCCGGCAAATATCATTAATTGATAATATTTTTTCACCGGCCGCAGCTCTTTACAGACCTCTCCTTCCAGTTGACTGGCCAGTACCTTCAATTCTGAATCAGCTTTTTTATCCATAGAAATGCCCTCCCAGTGGTTAAACTCAACCATCTCCTGTTGTATTATATGCTGGGGACAGGACAGATATTTTAATCTTCACGGATTTACTTCAATGGCTTAACGGCAAATGTGCCGGTAAATATTTTTTATCCTGGCTGCTTCAGAATCATCATCGGCTCTGGCCCTAAACCCTTTCATCAGCCGGGCTGCTTTTGTCATCCTGATCCAGGACCGGAGGCAATAGTTTCACTTCATACCAATCTATGGCATGCATGCCGTCAACCTTCAGTTTGGAAGTGTTCTGTCCGTTGAGACTGGCGGCCGTACTCTGAAACAAAAACAGGCAGGGGGCATCATCTATGATGATCTGCTCGGCCCGGTTCAGTAGTTTTATCCTTTCCTGCTGGCTTTTCACCTCTTCCCGGGAAGCATCGAGGATTTTATCCACCTGAGAATTATGGTAGCCAAAGTAATTGCCCATCCCCGCTTCACTGCTGTGAAACATGCTGTATAAAAAACTGTCCGGATCAGGATAATCAGCCATCCACTCTAATCTGAAAATGCTCAGATTCATGCTGCTCAGCTGCTTCTTATAATAATCCCATTCCACAGCCTGTAGCTGGACCTTTATGCCCAATTCAGCTAACTGCGCTGCGATTGATTCTACAACCCGGCGATGACCTTCATCCTCATTATAAGTTAAAGTTAACGAGGGCAGACCTTGGCCCAGAGGATATCCGGCCTCCTCCAGCAGCTCCTGGGCTTTCTGGGGATCATAGCTGTATCCTCTCATATCCTGCTGGTATCCGGCCATCCCCAGGGGAACAATGCAACTGCTCGCCCGATATGCTCCCCCCATAACTTCATTAATGATAAGGTTTCTGTCTACCGCATAGTTTAATGCCCTCCGCAGCTGGTAATTGCCTGCGAAAGGTTCCTGATTTATATTGAAACCCAGTACATAAACATTGAAAACCGGTTTATCTATCAGCAGCTTCTTATACTGATCGTTCCCTTTTATATCCTTCAATTGGTTTAAAGGGATGGAATCCAGGTAATCTATGTTCCCGGATTGATAAGCAGCCAGAGCCTCCTGTCCTTCAGAGTAAACCTGGGCTTTTATTCCTCCCAGCCCGGGGGCCCCCCGGTGATAGCTGTCATTTCTTAACAGCAGAAATTCTTGATTCTCCTTGGATTCCCGGAGTTGGTAAGGTCCGCTGCCAGAAGCCGGCTCAGTCTTATCTGTCGTATCGTAAACCCAGAATATCGGGTTGGCAAGCATGAATATAAAGGCCGCATTGGGCTGTTTGAACTCTAATTTTATGGTGCCGGAATTAACTGCCTGGATTCCGCTGATATCTGCGGTTTTACCATCCAATCTTTCCTGGCTGCCCTGTATAGATAGAAACAGACTTATACTAGACCAATCCCGGGTGGTGGAGAAGCTTTTTTCCCAGGATGCCTTGACATCCGAAGCCTGAATGCTCTTGCCGTTATGGAATTTGATATTCCGCTTGAGGTTTAGAGTCAGAGTCCTGCCATCTGATGAATACTTCCAATCGCTGACCAATAAAGGTTTAATGCTCTTGCTGGTTTCATCATAGTAAACCAGTCCCTCATAAATAGCAGCAGCCAGAATCCTCTCCTCATGGCTATCCAGCAGAGCAGGTTCCAAGGTATCGATGTTTCCCACCAGGGCCAGGTTGAATATACGCTTATCAAGATTAGCGGTATAGGCGGCCCGGTTATTCATATATACCATTCCGCCTATCAAGAGCAATAGCCCCGCAATAGCTATCAGAAGTGGTTTTCTCCTCAATAAGGTATTCAAAGATGAATTCTCCTCTCATAAGCCTCCTGAAAAAATATATTAGACAACCCTCCTTTTTATTCCTTTTTTAGCTTTAATTGGTTGAGGCGGGCAAAAAAAAAGCCCCTTGGCAGCTTGGTTGGTCTTTATTGGTTTCTGGTATAGATAGCCCGGTAAGCTTCATAATTTCGCATCACATTTTGCACGTATTCCCTGGTTTCAATAAAAGGTATATCCTCCAGTCTCTCCATAGCCCCATCCCATTGACCGCTTTGAATCCATCCATTTACCGTACCCCGGCCGGCATTATAAGCAGCGATGACCAAGGGCAGTTGTTGGAACTCATTGCTTAAATCAGCCAGGTACCAGCATCCAAACTGGATATTGACTTCAGGTTGATGCAGTGTAGAGGTATCGAAGTCCTCCATCCCGCGCTGGGAGGCAATCCAAAGAGCAGTATCGGGCATTATCTGCATAAGCCCTTTGGCCCCCACGGGTGATACCGCCAAGGATTCAAACTTGCTCTCAGCCCTAATAATGGAAAAAACCAAATACGGATCTACCTGATGCTCATAGGCACAGGAAAAAACCAGGTCACGATGCGGTTCAGGATAAAAGACTGTGATCCATTTGGGGAAGGCAATCACTATCCCCAGGAATACTAGTATGATTATCCACATTAATCCAGAAAATCGCTTTTTTTCTTTCCGTTTCAAGCATAAATCTCCTGACTTTGAGAATGACGGTAGAACCCGAAAGGTATTTCTTTGCAGGCCGTCTCGGAATTCAAATAAGAAGTTAAATCCTACTATATATTACTCAGAAACTCTTTACAATACGATAATAATTATCTATTAAAAACTGTTTCATTTTTTCTGGACTGCCATTGTTGTCAATCACCAGGTCTGCGCGCTGGGCCTTTTCATCCAACAACATCTGCGATTGGATTCTAAGCACGGCATTCTCCCGGCTGATGCCATCTCTTAACATCAGACGCCGAATCTGGGTTTCGTGATCTACCCACACCACCCATACCAGGTCGCACAAGCTTTCCATACCCGTCTCATAGAGCAGGGGCACCTCCAGAATCAATATCCCGTCCGGGTGTTCCCGGGCTGCGTTTTTTATTCTGCTCCTGATCTCGTCCATAATCCGAGGATGAGTCATCTCATTGAGTTTTTTTAAATAATCCGGTTGACTAAAGACCTGCAGACCCAATTTTTCCCGGTTTATGCTGTCATCCGAATTTAGTATCTCGCGTCCGAAGAAAGCAACTATATCATGCCAGGCCGGCTTGCCTGCTTCAACTGCATGGCGGGCTACCTCATCAGCATCAATAATAATAGCTCCCAGTTCCTTCAAGATGCGGGCCGCAGCACTTTTCCCACTGGCTATACCACCTGTAAGTCCAATAATCTTCATCTGGGATCACCAACTTCTAAATTAACTCACTAATACCTATTATTATAAAAATGAGACCGGATATTACTGCTGAAAGGCTTTTCAGGCAGCTTTGATGAAAAACAGCTCCTACCAGGAGTCCCAGGTACACCAGTATAAATTTTAACACAATGACCGCCAGTACAGTATATAAAATATTTAATCCGGTCATAGCTACTCCAAATCCGGCTCCCATGGCATCCAGGGCCAAAGCCAGGCCCAGAAAAAAAGCCTCCCGGATGCTGATAATTCCGGAACAATCAAAATCAGCCCGGGCAGGTTCCTTTAATATCTGAATAATTATTCCCATGGGTTTGATAGAGAAACTAACCAGAGGCTGCTGGGCATCGGTTTCCAACTCATTGATCTTGTCACCGCAGCCCTGCAACAAGAAATAACACCCGATTCCAATGATGGCCAGGGAGCCTATTCTGGCGGCCATTTTGGGACTTAAAACCCCGGCCAGTCCCTGCCCGCACAGCATGGACAAAGTAACTGCCAGGCCTGACGCCAGGGTTATAACCAGCAAAGATAATACCGGAATTTTGATATTTCTTGCTCCGTAAGCTACACCGGCCGCAAATCCGTCGGCACTGACTGCCAGGCCAAACAGAACCGAGGTTAACAACTCCAAAGGAGTCACTCCTATCCGCTAAGTAGTATAATATATCTCTACTATATGGATAAAAGTATTAAAGTGTTACGGGCAGGTGCTATTTCTGGCACGATCGGCAGTAATGGCTGCTTCTTCCCCCTATTCGTTCCCGCTGGATGAGGCTGCCGCATATCAAGCATGCTTCTCCTTCCCGGCCATAGGCTTTCAGGTGAGCCTGAAATTCACCCCGGGCATTGTTTCCGTCTCTATAGTCCCGGAAAGTAGTGCCCCTTTTTTCAATACCCTGTCGAAGCACTTGTTTGATGGCCCGGCTCAATCGCATTATTTCCTCCTGGCTTAAAGAACCCGCGGGGCGATCCGGTTTTATCCGGGCTAGAAACAGAGCCTCGTCAGCATAGATATTGCCAATCCCGGCTACTATCTTCTGATCCAGGATCAGGCTCTTTATGGCTATGCGCCGATCTTTGGCCACAGACTGCAGATAAGCAGCACTAAAGTCTCTTTCCAGGGGCTCCTTGCCCAGCCGGGACAAAATATCTTCAGGATTCTGCAAAAACCATATTCCGCCAAATCGGCGCGGATCCTGGAATATCATCTTTCTTCCGTTATCCAGATAGATAAGAAAATGTATATGTTTTTCGGTGGCCTCTTCCCTATCTTCCAAAACATAAAAACGCCCGCTCATGCCCAGATGGATTAGAATGTGATGATCACTTCCAGCCAGGGATATGACCAGGTACTTGCCCCGGCGGCTGATCTTCTTTATTGTCATTCCATGCACAGCTTCCGCTTCGAATTCCTTGCTCTTAATAATATCGGGCCTGACCACTTGAGTATCAACGATCAGGACTCCTTCGTTAACTGCCAGTGATCGTTTTATGGTCTCAACTTCCGGCAATTCAGGCATAATAACCTCCCTTACAGCTGGCTGTGATTATTTATTCCCTGGAAAAATTATAATCCTGCATGTCATACCAGTTAGTTCCCCTCTTCAGTGATACCACTAGAGGAACCTTCAATTCGAAAGCATTCTCCATGCAATCACTCAGCAGCCGTCCCATCTCATCCAGTTCCGGACGGGGGACTTCCAAAACCAGATCATCATGCACCTGCAGCAGCAATCGGCTGCTCAATCCCCGAGCCATAATCTCCCTATGCACATCAATCATGGCCAGCTTAATGATATCCGCTGAAGTACCCTGGATAGGAGTATTCAAAGCCATACGCCGGGCCAGGGACTGCAGCACTTTGTTGCTGGAGTTGAGATCCGGCAGGTAACGGCGGCGCTGGAGTATGGTCTCTACATACCCGTGTTCCCGGCCATACTCCACGATTTCCTCCATATATTGCCTTACTCCGGGATAGCTGTCCAGGTAATTATCTATGTACATCCTGGCCTCTTTGCGGCTGACACCGGTATCACGGGCCAGCCCAAAATCACTGATTCCGTATATTATGCCAAAGTTAACTGCTTTAGCCCGGTAGCGTAATTCAGGAGTCACATCTTCCAGGGACACCCCGAATATCTCCGCCGCAGTTCGCCGGTGGATATCAATACCTTCGATAAATGTATTTATCAGGTTCTGGTCTCCGCTTATGTGAGCCAATGAGCGCAGATCGATCTGGGAATAATCCGCCGACAGAATAAGATGTTCATCATCTCCGGCGGTGAAAGCCCTTCTGATGCGCCGCCCTTCCTCCATGCGGATAGGTATGTTCTGCAGGTTAGGTTCTATGCTGGACAGACGCCCGGTAGCAGTCTGGGCCTGTTTGAATATGGTATGTATCCGGCCGCTGTGTGGATGAATGAATCCCTGCAGAGCATCGGCATAAGTTGATTTTAATTTGGTCAGCTGACGATAGTCCAGTATCAAGGGTATAATATCATGATCCTCATAGAGCTCTTCCAGCACCTCAGCCCCGGTAGCATAACCGGTTTTAGTCTTTTTTATCACCCTTAATCCCAGATCCTCAAACAAGATTTTCCCCATTTGCTTGGGAGAATTGATATTAAATTCACTGCCCGCCAATTCATATATCTTCCTCTCATCCCCGGCTATCCTTTCAGCCATCTCCTGAGATATATCCAGAAGAATTTCTCTTTCCACTTTTATTCCCGTATATTCCATATGGGCCAGGACGTTGGACAAAGGAAGTTCCACCTGTTCATACAGTAATTTCAGTTCCGCAGCAGCTCGATTCTCCAGTTCATAAAAAAGCTCTTTAATCCTGCTGACCAGCAAAGCGTAATTGCTGCGATCAGCGTTAAGGTTCAGGTAGCGGTACATGGTAAGGGATAATTCTGCTCCCTCAAAAGCCGGATCGATGACATAGGCCATAAGCATGGTGTCTCCGCCAATACCCCGCAGTTCAATACCTTGCCCCATGAGCATAACCTGCACGAATTTTGCGTTATGGACATATTTTTTAATACCGTCTGCTTCCAGCCAGGGCTTTAACCATTTAATCCTATCTCCCTGCCCCTTCCGGACATCCAAACCAAAGACCTGTCCTCCCAGTTCGAAGTAAAAGACTTCCAAACCCGCCCACATGGGATGGTTCCCATCACTCTGCACCATCAGGGATATCCCTTTCTCTTCCGCCCTTCCGGTCAATTCCTCCAGAGTGTCGGGATCGGTTATTTCTATCAACTCTGGCTGTGGTTCCTCCAGAGCTTCTTTTTTCTTATCGCTTCGGCTGGCCTCCAGGTCTTTAAGAAAATTGTTAAACTCCAGCTCTTTATAGATCCTCTTCAGAGCCTCATGGTCTGCTTCCTGTATCCGAAATTCTTCCATATCCTTGCCCAGTTCCAGGTTAGTGGCTATAGTGCCCAACTCCCGGCTTAAAAAAGCCAGATTACGGTTTTCGGTTAGTTTTTCTACCAGCTTCTTTCCCTTGACCTGATCCAGGTTCCGGTAAAGATTTTCCAGACCCCCAAACTCCTTAATCAGCTTGATAGCCGTCTTAGCTCCCACCCCGGGCACTCCCGGTATATTATCCGAGGAATCCCCCATCAATCCTTTGATATCCTTCATCTGCTCCGGTTCCACTTCCCATTTTTCCTTAACTCTGGCCGGATCGTATTTCTCAATTTCGCTGATCCCTTTACGAGTCATGATCACGCTGATATTATCCGTGACCAACTGCAAAGTATCACCATCGCCGGTTATTATCACCGTCTCCATGCCATTTTCCTCAGCCCTTTGGCACAGGGACCCAATAATGTCATCCGCTTCATATCCGTCCACTTCCAGATAGGGGATGTTACGTAGCTGCAATACTTCCCGCAGCAGCTGAAACTGTCCTTTCAGCTCATCCGGCGGGGCGGAACGGTTCCCCTTATAATCAGCATATAGTTCCTGGCGAAAAGTCTCCCGGCTTTTATCAAAAGCCACAGCTATATGTGTGGGTTTTTCTTCCGCCAGGATCCGGTTGAACATAGTAAAAAACCCATAAACACCATTGGTAAAAACCCCCTGGCTGGTCTGCAGCAGCGGCAGAGCATAAAATGCCCGGTAAAGAAGGCTATTTCCGTCTATCAGCATTATCTTATTCATACAGTCCATCCTTTTGCAATTTTCTTGTCTATCCATCATTATAACAATTCCCGTCAGACAATACACAGCCCTGCATAGCTTTTCCCACCAACAAAAAGCCGCCCCGGCTCCCCTCCCTTCTTATGTCCGGCTGGTTATATCCTGCTTCTCCAGACATTGCAGAATTTATGCCCGGAGATTCAAAATAGTTCTCATACCAGGCAAAGTCAAGAATCCAACGGATGACATTATGGCCGATTTAACAACAAATAAACCATCTGCACCTTGACAAGCACCGAAGGGATAACTATAATAAAATTTGCGTTTATATTAGATGCTAAGCCAGAGTGTCGGAATTGGCAGACGAGCGCGACTCAAAATCGTGTGCCGCGAGGCGTGTGGGTTCGAGTCCCACCTCTGGCACCAAAGTAAAATAGGGGGCCGAAGCCCTCTTTTTGTTTTTCTGAAATGTTTTTGCCTATCTCGTTTCTATCTCCGAATCCTTCATGAGGAGTGAAATAACCTGAACATAATAATGAGAAGATGTTCCGGAATGAATGACTAGAAATTAAATATCACTTGACTTTACCCTAACTGGAAACCCTATACTCCAATCAGAACATGTTCTAATACCATTGGGTGGTGAAAATATGCTAACAATAGGAGAAACTGTCGGGCCGTTTCTTTCCATCTACCATGATGAGGAATTCAATCACCAATGCCTTGTTTCGTCTTGTCCTCCAGGCATAGAATATGACTTGTACTGATCATTGGATTTCAATAACCTCGTATCCGGCATTTTCCACCGCCTTGATAAGAGTATCATCCGATACAGTATCAGACATATCTATGGTAGCCTCTTTCCCTTCCAAATCAACTGTTACCGTCGTTACGCCATCCAGGTTTTCCAGTGTTTTCTTAACGGCCATTGAGCAGTGCTGGCAAGACATGCCTTCAATCCTTACAGTTTTTTTCATTTCATCTCCTCCTGATAATTTGGATTGCGACTTGGTATCGGAATCGGAATTACCCCCCTTTTGCCATTTTGGCTTGAACAGCTTCAGCCTCAACGCATTGGAAACCACGGAAACTGAACTGAGGCTCATAGCGGCCGCGGCAATCATGGGATTAAGACGCCACCCCCATAGTCCATAAAACAAACCCGCCGCTATAGGTATGCCAATGGTATTGTAGAAAAACGCCCAGAATAGGTTCTGGCGAATATTGCGCATGGTAGCCCGGCTAAGCTGTATTGCGGTTGCCACATCCAGCAAATCGCTTTTCATCAGGACAATATCGGCAGACTCAATGGCTATATCAGTTCCCGCCCCTATGGCAATGCCCACATCCGCCCGGGCAAGTGCGGGCGCGTCGTTAATACCGTCGCCAACCATAGCTACCTTCTTATTGCTTTGCTGCAAAGTTCGTATTTCCCGTTCCTTGTCCTGGGGCAGAACTTCGGCAATCACATTCTTTATTCCCACCTGCTGGCGAATAGCCTCAGCGGTTCCAGCGTTATCTCCGGTAATCATGATTGCCTCGATCCCCATGGCAGATAGTTCAGCTATAGCCTGTTTGCTGGTTGCTTTAACAACATCCGCTACGGCTATTATGCCCAATAGTTTTTTCTCCCGGGCAAAATATAGCGGTGTTTTTCCAGAAGCGGCCAGTGATTCCTCCCTGCCCGCGAAATCTCCTATCTCAACACCTGCAGTTTTCATTAACTTCCTGTTCCCGGCATAACAGGATTTTCCCTCCATTACTCCAGTAATACCTTGTCCCGGTATTAATGAAAAGTCCTCCACCTCTTTTAATATTATGCCATTTTCAGCTTCAGCCAATATCGCCTCCGCAAACGGATGTCCCGACATCTTTTCCAGGGAAGCCGCTACAGTCAGCAACTCGGTTTTATCGGCCCTATCGCTTATAATGTCTGTTACGGCAGGTTTTCCCTCAGTAATGGTGCCCGTCTTATCCAATACCACCGTATTAATGCTATGAGCTGCTTCCAATGCTTCGGCGGATTTGATTAAAATACCGTTTTCTGCGCCTTTGCCTGTACCCACCATAATGGCTGTGGGAGTAGCGAGCCCCAATGCGCAGGGGCAGGAAATTACCAATACGGCTATGCCCATTGAGAGCGCAAACTCAAAGCTCTGCCCTAAGGCCAGCCATATGATAGTTGCCGCCAAAGCAATGACAATTACCGCCGGGACAAAAACGCCGCTGATCCTGTCCGCCAGTTTCGCAATCGGTGCTTTTGAGCTAGTGGCTTCATCCACAAGCCTTATAATATGTGCCAGGGTAGTGTTATCCCCAACTGCCGTAGCGCGCATTCTAAGATAGCCTGATTGGTTGACGGTGCCGCCTATAGCCCGGTCCCCTGCGGCTTTACCGACCGGCATACTCTCACCGGTTATGGCGGATTCATCCACAGAAGAATAACCGTCTGTAATAACACCATCTACCGGGATGGTATCTCCAGCTTTTACAATTACGATATCATCTGATAATACCTCTTCTACCGGAATCGTTTCCTCAACACCGTTGCGCAGCACTATGGCCGTCTTGGGAGCCAGATTCATGATTTTGGCAATAGCCTCCGAGGTTCTGCCCTTGGCCCGAGTTTCAAAGTATTTACCCAGGGTTATGAGCGTTAGTATGATAGCTGCGGATTCAAAATACAGATTCATTGCATACTGATGCACTGTCTGAATATCACCGTGACCCAGACCATACCCAATTTGGTATATGGCCATAATGCCATATACAGTTGCGGCACTGGAACCGATGGCAATCAGCGAATCCATATTGGGAGAACCCTGGAACAGCGTTTTGTATCCCACCTGGTAATACTTATAATTGACCAACAACACCGGAAGCAATAACAAGAATTGGGTAAAAGCAAAAATCAGCGCATTCTCCATGCCCAACAAAAAGCCGGGAAGCGGCCAGCGGAACATATCACCCATAGCAATATAGAACAACGGAAGGGAAAAAACCATGGAGACTATAAGCCTGACCCGAAGTCGCATCAATTCTTGCTCTATATTGTCCAGCGGTTTATCGTTTTGTTCTTTTGCGGCACCTGCCTTGGGGACAACTCCATAACCGATATGCTCTACGGCTTCTACAATTCGTCCGTCATCCACGACGCCTTCATCGTAAATTACCGACATGCTATTCTTAAGCAGATTTACGCTGACTTCTTTTACTCCCTCCAACTTCGAGACCGCTTTTTCTACCCGCGCCGAGCACGCCGAGCAAGTCATGCCAGTAATGTCAAAATTTTCTTTATTTATGCTCATTGTGCCTCCTTGCTGCTTGAATACGGTTGAAATTTTTAATATCTCACGGTATCATTTTAACAATTATTTTCACTATAACAAGAATGCACTTTATTGTAATATAGTATCCAAAAAGATAGTGTGAAAGGATTTAGCCCTATGAAATATGATTCCAACGGATATAATTGCCCGGTCCAAGCCACCCTTAACCTGATCGGCGGAAAATACAAATCTTTGATATTGTGGCATTTGACCAATCAAACTTTGCGTTTTACTGAACTGCACAGCCTGATACCCCATGCGACACCCAAGATGCTCACCCAGCAACTCAGAGAGTTGGAGGCGGATGGCTTATTAATTCGCAAGGTATATCCTGTCGTCCCCCCTAAAGTGGAATACTCACTATCCAGCTTCGGAAGAAGCATAAAACCTATTTTAGAGGAAATGTATGATTGGGGAGCAGATTACTTGAAAGAAAAGGGCTTGGAGGTAAACTGCTCCATGAAGCATAACCAGTGAAAAACACCTGCCTGATCATTATACCGCTTCGAGCGGTCACAGTAGACTATATAACTCATATGTTAATATCTGCTTATAAAAATCCTTATTCTTTGCTGAGCTAATCCAACTCCATGCCTAGTTTATAGTCGACATCAAACCTTCCTTGGCAACAATCTCCTGCTCGAAAATCTCGCGTTTAATTTAATCTTAAATTGGATCATATAATTGCAGCCAAGATCAACATAACTCAATCTTTCAAACCCATACGGAGTTACCGCAGCTTCCAGTTCTTCCGGTGAATGGCGCAAATGAATGGGCGGGCCGAAAGGCAAGTCTTCTTTTTTGCATTCAATAATTGCCAAACGCCCCTCGGGTTTTAGAACCCGGCGGATTTCGTTAAACAAGATTTTCCCGTCTTCATTCAGATTAAATAAGTGAAGTACGGTGGCAATAAAAGCAACATCAATACAGCCGTCTCCAATTGCCAGGGGGCTGTCAATATTGGAAACCCTGGTCCGGATATTGTTCAGTCCTTGAGAAGCTGCTTCTTCGGCCAGGCCGTCAAGCAAATTTTCCTGAATGTCCAGCGCATATACCACACCGGAAACTCCTATGATTTTGGCGGCCTGCAGGGAATAATCTCCCACCCCGCAGCCCAAATCAAGAAATAAATCACCCTCTTTAAGTTTAAGCTCGCCAAAGATCAGCACCGGATCATGCAGGGAAAAACTGCTGGGACCACGCCGATGTGGGCTGCACCCACGCTTGTGGCCCATCAAATGTTCATTTTCGCATCTTTTTTTATAATTCATGGCGTTCAAACCCTTTCGTCAATATTTTTTTCTTTGATTCAATGCCGATTGGCTGTTTTTACAGTGATGAAGCTCATTCTCATTTGTTTTTTGTTTGATCGTAAGGCAAAATATTTTATAAAACAGCATCTCGCCCTATAGATAATACATAAAGGATTCAATCTTGGTTTCATCGTTTTCATTCCGGTTGCCGTCAAAGCTCAGATTAAGCACCGGCTTCAAAGCTTCCCTGGCGAAGCCCTTGTGCAATACATTCAAAACAATGGCCGTATTCTCATACATGGAGGCAACCGTAATAATTCCGTCGATACCCTCTAAATCGTCTAATAATTTGGCTTCCCGGTATCTCCCGTGGGCGCCGGCATAGTATCCCACGGTTTGGTTGGCCCTGGCCGCCAGACTGTCCAAATCCCTGGCAAAAGGGCTCTCCTCCGCCAAACCCGCTGCTATGGCGGCGATATCATATTTGAATTTGCCCAGTCTTTTCCGGAACAGGGGCGTATTTTTATCCTTATTTTGTTCCCCCAAGTCTTTCCACAGCATCCACATGACCTCGCTCCAAGGACTGTAGATAACCCGGTGCCCTTGATCCTCAAGCTTGCTGAAAGTAAAGTTATTCAGGAAATCATTGAACAAAACCGTGACTTCTCCCACCGCCAAAACTCTTTTATTTGCTTTGGTAATCTTTATTTGCTCATAAATCTCTTGGGCGATATCCAGTAGGTTCTTCAGGGAAAGCCGCCGGGTTTTAATTAGGCTGATTATTTTAATCAATTGTTTTTTCCTATATCTTTTCGGCGCAATCCTGATCAGGTCTCCCGCCAGCAAGCCTAAACAGATCAGCCTTACATCCTCTTCATCCCTGTACAGCGCGTCCTCCATAAAAGGCGCTACCACATCAACATTCCCGAAGCCTTCTTCATCCAGTTTCGTCCTCAGCAAGCGGTTATACTGCCCGTCTGTTTCCGTTCCTTCGTTTTGCGGAATTAAAAAGGCAATACTGTCTTGCTCAACCTTCGGCAATTCATATAGCTCCTTAAAAACATCCCCCAGCAGGGCCGTTAAAGAAAAATACTCCTCGGTTATGGTAAATTTCCGGCCTATATCGACGGAAGACCTGCTGCTTGCAGGCAGGACTCTGGCCTTTAGCCCCTTTTTAATCAGCATCTCCTTGAAAATTTCCGAATAAGGATACAGATAGGGCAGGTAAATTACCGCCTTGGCCGTTAATTCCAATAAACTTTGCTTAATATTGACATATTTATGAATGATCCTGCCGGCGTAGATTTCCATGGCATCCGCTTCTTTAACCCCGACCTTTTGCAGGCTGTTGATAAAAGCCTCCACCCTGGTAATAACCCCCACTCCGGAGGAATGCTCATCCACCTCGATGTGCAAATACGGCTTGCCGTCCATTTCTTCTCTGAAGTAATGCGATAGCATCGAGTCCGGGCCGCAGCCGTGATGGGTCAGCAGGATGGCGTATAGGTTGGGATGCTCTTTGACAAGCTGCGCCGGTTCCAGGATATGCTGCCCGAAAGGCCAGAACATATTGGGGTGTTCTGGGGAGGTATCCCCTTCCGGCAAATCGTAGAAGGGCAGAACCTTGTATCCCATGTCCATAAGTTTCGCCGGTATTCCCATGTTCAACACCGGATCGGCCACACCATAGATTTTGGAAACAAGCACAAAGGCTTTTTCATCCGGTCTTAGTTCCTTAATGACCTGTTTCCCGTTTTCAGCGATTCTTTCTTCAAAACTGTGGAAAGCGGCCATTCCTTTTTGCAAGGCCGCGGCAATCTGTTCCGGAGTTTTACCCAGTTGTTGGCCCAGATTTCCAAAGCTTTGCATCATGAATTCACTACCCAGGCTGAAGGCTATGGTGGGAGCCAGCAGTTCTATTCCTTTTTCATCCAATTCCATGGCCTGCTTCATAAGCTTGAAGGCCAGCTGCATATAAGCGCAGCCGTAGTTTTGCCTGCTCACGGAGCCGGGATGGTCTACCGTAAACAAATCGGGGAAGAAGATGTAATCCGCCTTTTTCTCTACCAGTTCGGCCATATGACCGGTAATCAGCTTAACCGGAAAGCAGGTTTCATCCAAAGCGTACTGCTGGCCCATGCGGACGGTTTCTTCACTGCTGGGGCCGGACAAGATTACATTGAAGCCCAGTTCTTTAAAAATGGCATTGAACATGGCAAACATCCCGTAGGTAAATAAGGCCCTCGGCATACCCACCGTTTTCTTGCCGCTTTCTATCGAACCGTCATATCCTGCAAAGATTAATTCCCTCACCCTTTCATCAAATATCGATTTGTGGTCGGCCTTGGCTTTATTTCCTTTCCGCCGTTCCATAAACTGCTCCTGGCTTTCCAGGACGAATCCCTTGAACCCGGTATTTTCGCAGCCCATTTCTTCTTTCGTCAGCAGCGCCGCGCCGTAAGCGCCGGTTACGCTGAAATACGGCGGGACGGCGATGTCTTTTCCGGTAAGAGCCCGGAAGGCGTTGACCACACCCTGGTTGTAGGCCAGCCCCCCCTGGAAAAAGACCTTACGGCCTATTCTCTTTTGCCCCACAACCCGGCCCAGGTAGTTTTTGGCAATGGAATAGCACAGCCCCGCCGCAATATCCTCCAGCTTGGCTCCCCGGGACAAGCAGGCCGCTATGCTGGTTTCAATAAAAACGGTGCATCGCTCACCCAGGTTAACCGGGGTTGCACCGTCAAGGGCCATATCCCCAAAGTCCATAATAGGTATGTTGAACTTGTTGGCCTGTTCCTCAATAAAAGAGCCGGTTCCGGCCGCACAGATCTTGTTCATTTGAAAATCCGTGACAATCCCGTCTTCAAGGCTGATATATTTGGAATCCTGTCCGCCGATTTCAAATATGGTGTCGACCCTATCGTCTATAGCGACCGCCGCTCTAGCCTGGGCCGTGATCTCATCTTTGATGACATCGGCGCCGATCAACTCGCCGATCATATACCGGCCGGAACCCGTGACACCCGCTCCAATCACCTTGACCCGGTCTCCCAGCTCTTCCTGTAATTCCTGCAGGCCTGTTCTTACTGCTTCCACAGGATTTCCCAGGGTTCTCAAATACTTATAGGAGATGATTTCATTTTCCGCATTTATCAGAACCAGGTTGGTGCTGGTGGAGCCGACATCAACACCCAGGTAGCAGTCTATAGCGCTTTGATAATTAGCTATGGATTTGCAGATATGCTTGCCCAGGCTGTCATCTTCGCCAAAAGCTGTCAATTGCGGCAATGCAACCCCGTCATCCGCTTCTCCATAAGCTGCTTCCAGTTGGTCCAGGCTGTTTAATAGTTTTGGCAAATCAATTTTAAGCTTATCCTTTTTCGCAATGACCGCCGCTCCCAGGGCTCCCATGCTGTCGAAGCGAAGGGGGATGATTAATTCCTCCTCAGCCAAATTCAGCACGTCTTGCAAAGCGGTAATGATCCCTTGATTATGGGCTACCCCGCCGACCAATAAAATTGGCTTTTGCAGGGGGAGCTTTTTCATCACCGCGCTTTTATAATTCCTGATCGTGGCATAAGCAAGCCCCAGCAGGATATCCTCCACCGGGACCCCTTCCTGCTGGTGGTGGGTAATATCGGTCTTGGCAAATACGCTGCATCTCCCGGCTATTCTCGGTATGGATTGGGCGCGGGCCGCACAAATTGAATAATCCTCCAGCCTCAGCTTCAGCCGGGACATTTGTTCTTCCAAAAACGCGCCGGTACCGGCGGAGCAGTTGGAATTCATCGCGATCTCCAGCTGCGATTTATCGCGCTCGTTTATCCCGGTGATATATTTGGCGCTCTCGCCGCCGATCTCAATGATCGATCCGATTTTTTCATTGCTCGCGGCGCCGCCCTCCACCAGGGCCGCCACTTCATTGACAAATTTAGCTTCACCGGTTTTGGTCAAAAATTTGCTCCCGCTGCCGGTGACAGAGCCGTATTTTATTTCCTCCGCCGGGTAATTTGCCAGCAGATCTGCAATTGTACTTTTTAGATTCTCTTTAACCCTCCCTTTATGGAGCAGATATTTATGGTATTTGACTTCATGCTCGCCGTTCATCAAGGTTACTTTGATGGACGAATATCCGATATCGATCCCTACGCTGTACACTTTATGGCCTCCTTTATTGCTTTTTTTGGTTTGAACAGTTTTTGCAGATACCGAAAACCTTTACACTATGGTTGGTTACCGTAAACCCCTTTTCCAGAAAGACATTCTCTTCCAAAAGCTCCAGCATGTCTTCCTGAAAATCGAATACTTCGCCGCAGATTTCGCAAATAAGATGATGATGCCCATGCTTTTCCTCCGGGTCCGCCATCTGGTATCTCATTCGTCCGTCATCCAGGGAAATACGCTGCACAAGCCCTATTTCTTCAAATAGCTGTACCGCCCGGTAGACAGTTGCCAGCCCGATTTGGGGGTATTTCTTTTTTACCTCGCCGAATATTTCCTCCGTGCTCAAGTGTTTTTCCCGGTTTTGCGAAATAACCTCCAGCACCGCTTGACGCTGGTTGGTAAGCCTATACCCACCTGTCTGGAGTGTGTTTCCAAATTCTTTCTCCTTGGCTGCCATCTCCGCCACCCCCCATTTCTCGGTAATGAAAATCATTTTCATTTACTTTTCGTTTTGATTGTATTACAATACTTTTAATAAAACAGTATCCCTTGATACTGTTTTTTCTTGAAAGGAATATCTGAATGAACAATCTCTTGTCCTTGCTGCCAAAATGCAGTTTGTTTAAAAACAAATCCCCGGAGGAAATTCAACAGCTTCTGGCCAAGACCAATTACAAAATTGAATCCTATAAAGAAAATGAAGTTATCTTTTCACCACTGCAAGCTGCTGATAAAATGGGAATTATTTTGTCAGGAACCGTTGATGTACAAAAGCTTTTTCCCACCGGAAAAGTGGTTATCATTGAACGGAAGAAAAGCCCTGATTTAATTGGCGAGTCTTCGGTTTTTTCCCGCTTGGAGCATTATCCAGACACTGTCGCCGCAGGCAAGCCATGCAAAATTCTCTTTTTTATGAAGAATGAGCTTTTAGCCTTATTTGCCCGGGATAGAGATTTTATGTCGAATTTTTTGGAAGCGGCCTCAAACTCCACGCTGATTTTGAAGCATAAAATCGGCATCCTTTGTCTGGACTCGATCCAAGAGAAAATTGCCGGATTTTTAATTCATTATAAAAAACATGCTGACGACGCGAATAATTGCAATCTGGTAACCCTGCCCTTCTCCAAAAAAGCCTGGGCCGAGTACATGAATGTTTCCCGGACCTCTCTTTCCCGGGAATTAAGAGCCCTGGAGACAGAAGGGATCATCTCTTTCGAGCAGCGAACCATAGAAATCAAGGATTGGAACAGACTGGAAAGAATTCTTTCGTTATAGGTAAAAAACTTGTAATATCTAGTAACGCTTTGTGCTGCCAAAGCCTTAAGGAGCTATTTTAGCAGTTCTGCAATAACTACAAGCTTTGCACGAACAGGCACTGCTGTGTCAGAGGATTTTGACAATTCTTGAATCACGCCGGTATTTGGCCAGGGAACAGCTTTCCCGACATATTCATCTGTATTCTGGTTTTTCTTGAATAAACCTGTTTGATAAAGCAACCCTTGACAGAAAGGCATTTTGATGAACCATTTAGAAAAATCTGCCTTCAAAATGGAATATATATAACTCCGCTGGAATGTCACTGCTTAGAAAAGAGCCGGCACCAAAGCAAGCTGCTGATCGGCTACGGACATCTGGAACCGTAAGATATCCGCAGCAGCGTTAAACTGCTGCATGATTTTATGAAAGAAATATCAGCAATAATATTCACATCGGCACTCTTACAAGTTTCATTACAAATATTCGATGGGCTTCCTGGACAGCTTTGAATCTGCCCATCAATCTAAACATAATGCGGTAACCTTTAGGCAAGGGTTCGGTCGCGCTGTCATCGGTGAGATACATGGTTTTCAGGTGGGTTATTCCCATCCCAAAAGATTCCAGCGCCTGGGGTGAATCTACTCCCCACTGAAGGGTTGCTCCCGTCTTTTTAAGAGAGGGGTGATGTTTGGCTTGTTTCGCGGTTAAACACGAATACGCGTCAAAAATCAGGGTGGTATCCGGGAATCTGTCACGCATTGTTAAAAAAAGCCTTTTGATGTCCGGCTCACAAAGGTACATCAACAATCCCTCCGCAATAACAAGCACAGGACTGTTGTTACATTCAACACTGTCCAGCCAATTCCAGTCGGTTACGGACGATGAGATATATTTATAGTTCTTTGTTTCCTGGTAAAGCTGTTTCTTTATATGGATGACCTCAGGAAAATCCAGGTCGTACCATAACTTGGCCGGAAAGCCAAGCCGCCTTGCTCTCGAATCCAGTCCGCAGCCGAGGTAGATTACGGTGCTGTCTGAATGCTCTCTGAGATATTCTTTGGTGAAGTCATCTATTAGCGCTCCGCGGATTGAGAGCATGATCTGCGTTTTGGCTTGAATATGAAGTCTGGAAAAGTCGTAGTCTATTTGTGTAACGGCAAGTTCGGCATCGTAATCCTTGAACACGCCTTTCTTACTCATCATCGCTCTGCCATACAAAGGAATCAAAAGCGTCTGCATTTCTTCCTTTAATGATATCTTCATATCCATCACTCCCTTGCTCCACGTTCCCCGGAGAAAAGCATTTAAAGAATGGTCTAATATTAACATGTTCTAACATCACTTTCCATTCTGGTTTGAAGATTCTCAGTCTCAACGCATTTGAAACCCACAGAACAGAAACCCCCACCGTTCCCAGTGGGGTCCTGGCCCAGGTTATCTTCCTGCTGGTCAGGCGATAGGTTTTTTCAACCCCCCGGTTCACTAAAACATGCCGGTAAAGCGCAAAACAGCCCCTTGTCTTCACGCAAAATGTGTCTTTAGTCCTATATTATTTTGTATTGCAAAATATTTAGGATTATTGTACAATATGTTTAGTTAAATTTAGGAGGTTAGTAGGAATGAAGAAAGAGCATTTTATCCTTTTAGTTTTTATCGCCTCAGCCGCTCTTGTAAGCGGATATACGCTGGCCTTCACAAGTTGTTTCAAAGTAATAACCGATCACAACGGCGGTACTGCTGCGATATTGGCACATCAGCAGATTGAAAACAATGGTTCCCATCCGGATGAAGCGAATAAAGCTGCCCCTGGGGAAGAAGGTTTAACCAGTTTGGCCGATACACAGTCGTCATCGATCGGGACAGGTTCATCTCAACATAGCGAAATTATGATAATAGACAACAGCGAGAAGGCAGAAATCGATGCCATGCTGGCTGCCCTGGGTCTGGAAGAGGGACAGGAATCTTCCCAGTTCATCAAGGAATTTCAGGAACAGCAATCGTTGGATCCCACTGGAAACCTGGATTCGACAACTCTCAACCGCATCATGCAAAAGCTTAAGCTGGAGACAGTCACCCAGAGACTGCAGTCTTAAACAGTCAATCATCCCGGATCAGAGATTATCTGACCGGGATCTTTTTTTATCCTAGTCAGAACTTAATTTACCCTCACTTAACCCGGCTTATATGATAAAATTTCATTAATGGGGGGGTAATAATGTCCTATAAGAAAGATATATCATCATTGGATTTGATTATGAATCCCATTCTACATAATGTTAATGAGGGCATCTTGATCACTGATACATTCCAAAATGTTGTTTTTATGAACGAGAGCGCAGAAAAGATTTTTCATATTGATGCCAGTTTTATTCTAGGCAAACATGTGGATCTATTGAAACCCGGCCTGGATTTTCATAATATGATCAGCCAACGTGAGCTTTACCTGCAGGAAAAGGCCTTTATCAAGGGAAACGAAGTAATTATCCGCAAAGGACTGCTGGAGGTAAGCCCCAATTCCTTTGTATGCTATGCCATCTTTCGAGTTACAGACAGCTTTGAGGATGACCAGTTAAACTCCCTTTTGCAGAGTCCCTATGAAGGAATAGCCGTATTCGATGAGCATACTCGATTTATCTGGGCTAATGAGGTCTGTTACAAATACTTTAAATGCCGTTCCAAAGAAGACTTGAAGGAAAATCTGACCTCGCTTATCCCCCATTCCAACCTTCGTCATTCCATAGACGAAGCGCGTCCTCTCTTTGGCCGGACTATTTCCACCAGCGGCAAGACCCTGGATCTGGTCTATTTACCCATAACCAGAAATAATCGAACCGTGGGAGTAATAGTGAAGAGCACCTTTTCTACTCTGCATTCGAATCCGATGGATCTTCAAGAAGAAGCCGCAAGCGGTAGTGCCAGGTACTCTCTGGATGATATAGCCGGGAATAACAAAGATCTGATCAAGCAAAAGAAATTAGCCGCCAAAGCCTCCCGAACTACTTCAACCGTTTTAATAACCGGGGAAAGTGGTACCGGCAAAGAGGTTTTTGCTCATTCAATCCATAATCTCAGCTCGAGACGCAAAGGTCCGTTTATCAAGGTAAACTGTGCGGCAGTACCGGAAACTCTGCTGGAGTCCGAGCTATTCGGTTATGCCGAAGGAGCGTTCACTGGAGCCCGAAAAGAAGGTAAGCCCGGTAAATTCGAACTTGCCGATAATGGTACAATTTTCCTGGATGAAATTGCGGATATGTCCGTTGCTATGCAGGGTAAACTACTAAGGGTTTTGCAGGAAAGGGAGCTGGAAAGGGTGGGAGGCATTCGTTCCACCCGCATTAATGTCCGGGTAATAGCTGCTACCAATAAGAATCTTTACCGGCTGGTAAAGGAACATAAATTTCGGGAAGACCTTTATTACCGTTTGAACGTAGTAGTACTCAATCTCCCCCCACTGCGGGAACGCAAAGATGACCTGGTGATATTGTGCCGGGTTCTCCTGCGTCGTCTGAATGAGCAGCTGGGCACCAGCGTGAATGCCATCCGTCCTGATGTTATGAGTAATTTCCAGACTTACAACTGGCCTGGTAATGTCAGGGAACTGGAAAACATTCTGGAACGGGCTATCAATTTCTGCGAACACGATACCATTACCCCGGAGCATATACCCGAGGTCATACGGTCTTCCAAAGGGGATGCAGCTTTCCCTGCAGCTCAGAATTCCCTGGAAAAACATCTGCAGGAACGGGAAAAAGAGGCCATAATTCTCGCTCTGGAGAATTCCTCCGGCAATAAAAGCAAAGCCGCTCAATACCTAAAAATACACCGTTCTGCTCTCTATAGAAAAATGAGCAAGTACAATATCGATCTGTAATCGTCCCACTTCTGCGACAGTGTCCTATTACGGGACAACTGCTTGTGTAATCGGTCTCTAAGCCTTTTTGCATATATTCTGTAGCCGGCAATAGACAATTATCCATGTTGCCGTTCAGGGGGTTTTAGGGCTTTAAACGCGCAATACAGCACCCTACAAGCATTTAAGCTGCAGGTGGTACATTTATTGCATAAATGAATATGGGAGTGGATTAGCATCAAATAATAGGGGTATTCAATTAAAAGGGGTATTCAATTTTATGAAGGGGGGAATGTACTGGCGTAGTTTTAGCGTCTGAATATGGTTTTTAGAGTACTACAGAAAAGAATAATTTGAGGGGGTATTTATTAAATGGGATTTAATAAAGTAGGTTTATTGGGTGCTGGTACTATGGGTCTGGGTATTGCCTGGGCAACTGCAGCTGCAGGCAAAGAAGTTATCCTCTATGACATAGACCAGAAATTTATAGACAACGCATTGGGCCGTATCCAAAAACAGATTCTTAAATCCGAAGAAAAGGGCAAAGCTGCTCCTGGTACCGCAGATGCTGTTCTTGGAAAAATCAAAGGAACTGTTAATTTTGATGATCTGAAGGATGCAGAACTTATCATTGAAGTTGTGCCCGAAAACATGAACCTCAAGAAGGAAATATACACCAAACTGGATGCTTTGATGGGTCCGGACGTAATCCTGGCCACCAACACATCATCTCTTTCCATCACCGAAATCGCTGCCATAACCAAACGTTCCGACAAAGTTATAGGCGTACATTTCTTCAATCCCGCAAATGTCATGAAGCTCATAGAAGTTATCCCGGCGGTACAGACATCCGAGGATACTCTTAATGCAGTTGTGGAATTTGCCAAAGAAATCAAAAAAACTCCGATTAAAGTCAAAGAAGGTCCCGGATTTGTAGTCAACCGGATTCTCCTCCCGGGCATGAACGAAGCTGCCTTCATTCAGTATGAAGGACTGGCAAGTACAGAAGATATTGATACAGCTATGAAGCTGGGGGCTGGATGGCCTATGGGCCCCTTGACCCTGTGCGACCTGGTCGGTGTTGATATTGCTCTGGCAGTATGCAACACCTTATATGCTGAAACCGGCGATCCCAAGTATCGTCCTGCACCTCCCTTAAAACAGCTGGTTAGAGCTGGGTGGCTGGGAATGAAGACCGGCAAAGGATTCTATGACTACAGCAAGTAAACTCTCCTAATATACCGATAGTCCAAGTATAACCCGCGAAAGGGGGAAATGTGTTGGCATACGAGAATCTTATTATTGAAAAAGAAGACGGTATAGCTTTAATGTATATAAACCGTCCCAAAGCTCTGAACGCTATAAATGCAGATGTCTTAAAAGAAATGGCACAGGCTGTTGATGAACTGGATGCTGATGCGGAAGTACGAGTGATAATCGTAACCGGCGCAGGTGACAAGTCCTTTGTTGCCGGTGCTGATATTGTATGGATGTATGAGATGGATCAGCCCGGATGCCGTAAGTTCTCGGCTTATGGGGAATATGTAATGCGCAAACTGGAACGTATCGAGAAACCGGTAATAGCAGCCGTCAATGGTTTTGCGCTAGGTGGTGGATGTGAACTGGCTATGGCCTGCGATATCAGATTGGCATCAGAAACCGCAGTATTCGGACAACCCGAGGTAGGCCTGGGCATCATTCCCGGTTTCGGCGGTACCCAAAGACTGCCGCGGCTGATAGGTGAAGGCCGGGCCAAAGAACTTACCTATACTGCCAACATCATCAAGGCTGATGAAGCTTATCGTATCGGTCTGGTAAACCATGTTTATCCAGCCGATCAATTGATGGACGAAGCCAAGAAATTGGCTAAAAAGATCATCAAACAGGCTCCGCTGGCAGTAGCATATTCCAAACATGCTATTGGAGTGGGTATGCAGTGTGATCTGGATACCGGCATGTCAATTGAATCCGATATGTTCGGCAATAGCTGTGCAACCGAAGACAAATCGGAAGGAATGGGTGCTTTCATAGAAAAACGCAAACCCGTTTGGAAGAATAAATAAACCCTTATTCAGTTAAAAAATGTCGGTAGAGCATACTGGGGCCATTAACAGCCTGAACCACTCAAAACTCATGCTGCCAGTTTGGGCTCTGAGTGCAATACCAAAGACATTTGGAAAATTTAGAGGGGACAGTTCATCAATAACTGTCCCCTTTAGTTTTTATCCAGCGAGCAAAAAAGGCGAAAGCCAAGGAATTGCTCAAAAGCCGCGATTGAGACGAGCTATGGTATGGGGACACACCGTCCCTTCGGCAAGGAATGTCCCCGTATAGTTGATTGAGTGGCTTTGGTGCAATGACGCAGAGATTCGTCGTTTTTGACGCTCGGGCAGAGCGAGCAAAAAAGGCGAAAGTCAAGGAATTGCTCAAAAGCCGCGATTGAGACGAGCTATGGTATGGGGACACACCGTCCCTTCGGCAAGGAATGTCCCCGTATAGTTGATTGAGTGGCTTTGGTGCAATGACGCAGAGATTCGTCGTTTTTGACGCTCGGGCAGAGCGAGCAAAAAAGGCGAAAGTCAAGGAATTGCTCAAAAGCCGCGATTGAGACGTACCCGTCGTACGTTGATTGAGTGGCTTTGGTGCAATGACGCAGAGATTCGTCGTTTTTGACGCTCTGGGACTTACAGCACCTTGGTCAACCCCTTATACACCTTCCCCCGGGGAGTATCAATGGTAACCAGCATGCCGTCTTTCAATATGGTACTGGCTCCGACTGCGCCCACAATAACTGGAATATCGGCGTTTAATCCCATAATAGCAGCATTGGAAGTTAGGCCCCCTTCTTCCGCTACCAGGGCTTTAATGCGGCCCAGCCAGGGCGCCAGATAGCTGTCCGCATGGGTAGTAATTATTATATCTCCCTCTTCCACCTTATTCAGATCGGCCTCATTCAGTACTATCTTGGCTCTTCCGCTGGGAGCTTCGCTGCCGATACCCATGCCCTGAACCAGGATATCCCCCACGATATGCACCTTAAGCAGGTTGGTTTCTCCGCTCAAGCCGGTCGGAACACCGGCGGTGAGTACTATCAGTTCGCCCTTGTTTATACAGCCTTTTTCCAGGGCCGCATTGATGGACTCATCCAGGAGGGCGTCGGTCCCTTCAGCGTCTTTGATTAAAACCGGATATACCCCCCAGACCAGGGCCAGTTTCCTTAAAACCTCTTCATGGGGAGTAGAAGCTACAATCTTGGCCTGGGGACGGTATTTCGCTACCATCCTGGCGGTATAACCGGAGCGGGTTGCGGTAAGAATAGCTGAAGCACCTAAATTCATGGCAGTGGCACAGGTAGCATAACTGATAGCATCAGTGACTGTCAGGCTTCCCTGCAGCCGTTTTTTTCTCAGCAGTTCCTGATAAGGCAGCACTTCTTCTGCTCTTCCTGCGATACGGGCCATAGTCTCCACTACCTCCACCGGATATTTGCCGGCCGCTGTTTCGCCCGACAACATAATAGCATCAGCTCCATCGAATATGGCATTGGCAACATCGGATACTTCGGCCCGGGTGGGGCGAGGGTTCACTATCATGGAGTCCAGCATCTGAGTGGCGATTATTACTACTTTACCTATTTGAGCACACTTTTCGATGATAGCCTTTTGCACCAGAGGCACCTCTTCCACCGGTATCTCCACCCCCAGATCTCCCCGGGCTACCATTACTCCATCCGCTACTTTAGTAATATCCTCCAGGTTGTCTACGCCTTCCTGACTCTCTATCTTGGCTATAATAAAGATGTCGGTATCTTTTTCTTCCAGTATTCGTCTGATCTCCAGTATATCTTCAGCTTTCCTTACAAAAGAAGCGGCAATGATATCCACCCTTTGCTCTATGCCAAAATTTATATCCTGCCGATCTTTCTCACTTAAAAAAGGCAGCTGTATCCTTACCCCGGGCACATTGACTCCTTTTCTCTCCCCTAGTTCTCCTCCATTGATTACCTGACAAATAATATCACTTTCGCTGCATTCTTTTACCTGCAGATTTATCAGACCATCTGAAAGCAGAATAGAGTCTCCCGGGTTTACTTCCCGGGGCAGAGCAGTATAAGATATCTGCACCGCTCTTTCATCACCGGGCACGTCGCGATTGGTCAATATGAATTCCTGGCCCCCCTGGAGAAATATCCTGCCCTGACTGAGGGTTCCGGTCCTGATTTCCGGCCCTTTGGTATCCAGCATAATTGCTACCGGATGGTCGGTTATCCTAGCTGCTTCTCTTATGTTTTCTATCCTCTTCTGGTGTTCCTGGTGCAGACCGTGGGAAAAATTCAGCCGGGCTACATTCATTCCATTTTTTATCAGCCGGGTCAATATCTCCACATCTTCACTGGCCGGTCCAATGGTACATATTATTTTGGTTTTTCTCAAGCCGCCTTCACCTCCTGCCCAATATATGGAATATCAATGGCCTGCTCCTGCCTATATAGACAAGATACGGGCCAGTTCAAACATTTTAAGCTCTGGAGTCTTGGTTCCGTTTATCACTTCTCCCAAGGGTACAGTAAGAATCCTCTCTTCCTGGCCGGCTACCATGACGTTTTTCTGTCCTTCCGCTATACAGTCCACCGCTGTCTTTCCCATCTGCGAAGCCAGTATCCGGTCTACTGCGCTGGGTGTGCCTCCCCTCTGGATATGGCCCAGGATGGTTATCCTGGTGTCCTGCCCGGTTTTCTTCACGATATAGTCCTGCAGCTCCATTACTGGATAAACTCCCTCGGCCACGATGATTATGCTGTGCAGTTTTCCCCGGCTGATGCCGGCTTGAATTTTGAAGATTATCTGTTCAAAATCAGTCTCTATCTCCGGCACCAATATCGATTCTGCTCCCCCGGCAACTCCTGCCGCCAGGGCAATTTCGCCGCAGTGACGGCCCATAACCTCTATTATGAATACCCGGCCATGACTGCTGGCTGTATCCCGGATATGGTTTATAGCCATCAATACGGTATTTATAGCGGTGTCGAAACCAATTGACCTGGTATAGACCACATCATTGTCGATAGTGGCCGGTATCCCGATAACGTTAACTCCCATGCGCGATATCTCGTAGCCGCCCCTCAGACTTCCGTTTCCTCCGATTACTACCAGATGTTCGATCCCTTGGGCATCCAGATTTTTCCGGGCCTGCTCCATTCCCTTCTCCTCCATAAACAAACTGGAGCGGGAAGTCTGAAGTATGGTTCCGCCCCGGTGTATTATGTCCGCTACCGAACCAGGAGTCATTTCGCTTAAATTACCGGCTATTAAGCCTTCAAAACCCTGATAAATGCCATAAACCTGCATCCTAAGATATATAGCAGACCTTACCACCGCTCGTATGGCTGCATTCATACCTGACGCATCTCCGCCACTGGTTAGTACTGCCAGCTTCTGCAATGATTTTCCTCCTTTGGTCCTGCCGGCACTGGCGGATGCCGTGTCCGGCTGCATTCAGGCCGGGAGGCTCTGCCCTGCTGGTCAGGATTTGGTCTTTCCGCTTTGATTCCCGCTGGTGCTGGTTCCATACCGATGCACTATCTCCGCATATCCCCTGATTTTTATTGCCGAAGTATGTTCAGTGAACTGCAGAAACATTATTTCGCCTTTATCCAGTTTTTCGGTATGATGAAGCTTGGTGTCTCTTCCCCTGGTCAGACCTATGATGGTAACACCGTTTTCCAGCGCTCTGACCACAATATAGTCTTGTCCGAAATATTCGCCATTCATGCATATAACCTCCTGTCTGATCCTTTAAGGGCTGCCAGCGTCAATATCTTATTTTCCCGAAGCCTGTTTTCCTTGGGCTAGGTATTCTTTCCCCGCTCCGGTCAAATAAACCATACATTCTTATTGCCGCAAAGATCAGCCATTCTGTCTTTCAACTCTTTGTCAGCCCGGACATAGTACTTTTCCTGCAAGAGCATGGTCCTGCGTCCGGGAAGATGCAAAAAGACTTCCACCGGACCAGGGTATTGCTGCAGTAGATGCAAAAGCTGGAGTCGAAACGCATCTCCGTTATCCTCAGAAATCCGAATATGCATTTCTTTAATTACCTCGGGGATGGGACGAACCTGTTGCAAAGAAATCTTGGGCTGCTCATCCCGGGTGTCATAAAAACCTTCTATTAATACCCCTCCATCCGTATTTAGAAATTCCATGTTCTTTTTCAAAGCCCGCGGAAATACTATTACTTCTATCCTGTCGCTGCCATCTTCCAGGTAAAATCGGGCATAAGCATCACCCTTTCTGCTGACTCGCCGGCTCATATCCACTATCATTCCGGCTAATCTGACATAACTCTCATCATCTGCAGCTTCCAGATCGCTTATCTTCTGACCGCTTAACAGCGGCATTATATCCCGGTATTCTTCCATGGGGCTGGCTGATACGTAAAAGCCCAGTACATCCTTTTCCCGTTTAAGCTTTTCCAGCAGAGGAAACTCTCCCCGGATAGACGGCCGGGGTTCCTCCACCATATCCATAAGTTCACCAAACAATGACATCTGGCTGCTGGATTCACACTGTTTAATCTTAACAGATAATTCTGCACATTCTTCCATCATGGACAGGGCCTCTTTACGGCTTATCCCCAAAGTATCAAAGCAGCCTGCCAGGATCAGGTTTTCCAGTATTCTTTTGTTGATCTGCCCCATGTCAACCTGCTGGCAAAAATCAAACAGGGAACGAAATGGCCCGTTTTTTCGAGCATGCACAATACTGCTCACCGCACCCAGTCCCACATTTTTGATAGCTCCCAGCCCAAAGCGTATGCAATCACCACTAACCGTAAAATTCTCGAAGCTCTCATTAATATCCGGCGGAAGCACCTTTATTCCCATTCCCTGGCATTCCTTCAAATAGAATACTACCTTCTCCTGACTGTCTATTACACTGCTCAGGAAAGCACACATATATTCCACCGGAAAATAGGTTTTCAAATAAGCAGTCTGGTAGGATATCAGAGCATAAGCCGCGGAATGGCTCTTGTTGAAGCCATATCCGGCAAAACTCTCCATGATATCAAATAGCCGGGCCGCAGTAGTCTGGTCTATATTATTGCCGGCCGCCCCCTGGACAAATTTATCCCTTTGGGCCATTAGTTCTTCCGGCTTTTTCTTCCCCATGGCCCGGCGTAAAACGTCGGCCTCACCCATGGTAAAATTAGCGCACATCCCCGCCATCTGCATAACCTGCTCCTGGTACAGCACCACTCCATAAGTTTCTTGCAGTATGTCCTTCAGCATGGGATGTATGTATTCGATCTCCTGACGACCGTGTTTGCAGTTGATAAAATCTTCTACCATGCCACTGCCCAGCGGACCAGGACGATAAAGGGCAATTATTGCTATCAAGTCTTCGAAACAGCTGGGCACCATATCTTTCAGTATTCGGCGCAGCCCATTGCTCTCCAGCTGGAATACTCCTATAGTATCTCCTTGGGACAAGAGCCGGTACACATTTGGGTCGCCCAGGTCAATATTGTCGACCTCTATCCGCTCCCCCCGGGTCTTCTGGATAATATCTACGGCGCGGTATATCACGGTCAATGTTCTCAATCCCAGGATATCCATCTTTAACAGCCCGATATCCTCAACTGTTTCCTTGGCAAACTGGGTCACTATATGCCCGTCACTGGTTCTCTGCAGAGGCAGCAGACTGCTGAGACTTTCCTGGCCAATAACCACCCCGGCGGCATGTACAGAGGCATGGCGGGGCATGCCTTCCAGCGCCCGGGCGGTATCGATTATTTTCCGGGCGGTATAATCGCTGTTATACAAATCAATCAAAGCCGGTGCCATGGTTAAGGCCCGATCCAGGGTAACTCCTAGTTCGGCGGGAACCATTTTGGCAATTATATCCACTTCTCCGTAAGGGATATCCATGGCTCGGCCCACATCCCGAATAGCCGCCCGAGCCGCCATGGTTCCAAAAGTGATGATTTGCGCCACCCGGTCAGCACCGTATTTTTCAATAATGTATTCGATAACCTGCTCCCGTTTCTCAAAGCAGAAATCAATATCTATATCCGGCATGCTGACCCGTTCCGGGTTGAGAAAGCGCTCAAACAGCAAACCATATTGCAGTGGGTTAATGGCGGTTATCCCCAGCACGTAAGATACCAGACTGCCGGCCGCCGATCCCCGTCCTGGTCCCACCGCAATGTTATTGGTACGGGCCCAGTTGATCAGGTCCTGGACTATCAGGAAATAGGCAGCAAAACCCATATCGTTTATTACCTGCAGTTCAAAGGCAATCCGTTCATCCACTGCCGGATCAGGCTCCGGGAATTTCTCCCGGGTCTTTACTGCTACCAGTTTGCTTAAGTATTCCTCGGCAGTATGTCCCGCCTCAACTTTAAAATGAGGCAAATGAAAAGCCCCGAATTCAAAATCCACCTGGCATCTATCCGCTATCAACAGCGTGTTGGCCAGGGCTTCCGGCTGTTCAGGAAAAAGCCGGTACATCTCATCCGGACTCTTCAGATAAAACGCACTGCCAGGCGGAAAGCGCATGCGCTGTTCTTCACTTACCACTGTTCCCGTCTGTATACACAACAACACATCGTGATGAGCCGCGTCCTTCTGATGAGTATAATGCACATCATTGCTGGCTACCAGGGGTATCCCGGTCTCAGCACTTATCCTGATCAAGTCGGTACCAACCTTTTTCTCCTCAGGCATCCCATGGTCATGCAATTCCAGGTAATAATTACCCCGGCCAAATATCTTATCATACTCCAGAGCTATATTCCTGGCCTTGATATATTCTCCAGACAATATAGCCTGGGGCACTTCCCCAGCTATGCATCCCGATAGAGCAATCAATCCCGCACTGTAACGCATCAGCAGCTCCCGATCAACCCGGGGTTTATAATAGAAGCCTTCCAGGAAAGACCTGCTGACCAGCTGCACCAGGTTTTGATAACCTTCCTGGTTTTGGCAGAGCAAGACCAGATGATACATATTGTCATCTATCCTGGGCTCCTTATCCAACCGGCTTCGGGGAGCAACATACACCTCACAGCCAATAATGGGCTTTATACCCTGTTTGCGAGCCTCCCGATAGAAATCTATAACCCCATACAGAACTCCATGATCAGTAATGGCACAGGCCGGCATACCCAGTTCAGCCGTACGGGCTACAATGTCCTTTATTCTGCAGGCCCCATCCAGCAGGCTGAACTCGGTGTGATTATGTAAATGTACAAAACCAGGTTCCATACGCATTCTCCTTGTCAACCTGAACTACTCTGATACCCGGCAGGCCCTTCCTTGGGTTATTTCCATCAGCTGCTGATAAGTAACCGGAACCGCAGTATTGCCTGTACCGGCTGCCGCATATACAACCTCATATCTTTTCAGACTTTCATCCAGATATACCGGCACTGGATTTTTCAAGGCAAAAGGACATACTCCGCCCACCGGAAACCCGGTGATCTCCTGAACCTCGGTTTCATTGGCCATACGCACCCTGGCCCCCACCAGATCCTTTACTGCTTTAGCATCAATCCTCACATCACCGGTAGATACAACCAGCACATAATCATCCTTTTTGCTCTTAAACAGCATGGACTTGGCGATTTGCCCTACCTCCGTACCCAGAGCCTGAGCCGCCAGCCAGGAGGTGCTGGTATCCTGTTCAAATTCAATAATGCGGATAGCCGGGTTTTTCTCCTTTAAATACTCCCTTACTCTTTCTATCTCTTTCAACTTTCTTCACCAACCACTAATACATTTTTTTCTACAAGTATAATTATAAACCAATCCCGGCCTTTATTAACAAGAACTTCGGACCGGAGAGCTATATATGCTCAGAGCCAGGAGAGATACTCGCTGGCATTCGGCTTCATTTCAACCCCCGCACTTACAGCCGATGGAATCCATGTGCCTTTGCCCGCAAAAAATAATCCCCGGTCTATGTGGCCATAGCCGGGGATATTTATCATGTTCGTTATTCCTTTGCTCGCCTTTCCTTAAGCCGCTTGCTCATTATGCCCCCTATCCTTCCACAGGCGGCATTGCTCAAAGATTCCCAGCCGTGCTGCTCAATCTGCTCCCAGATGCCCAATTCCCTGGCAATCTCCATCTTCATTAAATCCTTCTCCGTAAGCGGCTTTTTCTTTTTGCCTTTTCGGCCCATAACCACCCCACCCGAGTAAAAAATATTACTATTAATCTCCCCCGGGGCAGGCTAATTTTATTCCATTTTTAAATTTTTTTCAGAAAATCATACAACTGCGGCAGTTGACCCTGCCAATCAGCCTTCAGACCGACTCCTTTATCAATCAGCATGTCCTTAACCAGAAAGGTTTTCATCCCGATCTTTCCGGCCACCAGATCTTCGCCGGTGTCATTGCCCACCATCAGGCAGTTTTCTGCTTTAACTCCGATAACATCGCATATCTCCTGAAAATATCCAGGTTGAGGCTTACAGTAATGCATATTTTCATAAGAAGTAACCAATTCATAATCAAAGTGTCCCACTCCGGCCCACTCCAGCCGGTTTTGAATAGCGGTTAACGGGAATACTGAATTGGTAGCAATAACAATCTTATACCGGCGCTCAAAGAGGCTTTCCATCATCCTGCTTACCCCGGGAAAGGGCTGACAGTATTGCTGCAAACGGGGAAATTCCTCCCGGTAGAAAGTTTCAAAAAATAGGTTGAATTCTTGCGGTGAATAGGGCCAATCCCGATAAAAATCTTCAAAAAATACCTCTTCGTTGGTTTTGTCCGGATCAGTATTGACAATCATTTTCTCAGTCGAGAGCCATATTTGCTGCACCAGGCGCTCTGCCTGCTTAAAACCCATCTCCTGGGCCCTGGACGTCATGCGAGCAAAATAACGGGGTAAAAACTCATCCATATCTATATTCAATAGAGTCCCATCCAAATCAAAAAGCAGGGCTTCAAACATCGCCAAACTCTCCTTTTCTTTCCTTTATTCGAAGGCCTTAAGGGATGTTTTGATAACATCCATTCCACTCACATAATAGGCCAGACGCAGCACTTCCCTTATCTCTTCTTCCGTAGCTCCGGCTGTGCGAGCCTGTTGCGCCAGCACCTTTACTCCCTGCTCGGCATTTTTGGCTGCATCCAGAGCCAGAACCACCAGGTAAGTGGTTTTGGCATCCAGGGCGCGGGTCTCCAGGACCGACTCCACTACCCTCTTAACTACCGGAAAGAATTCCGGATCCTTCTCTCTTAATTCTTCAACAAACCATGGCAATCTGATTTCCATAGGATATCCCCCTGTAGTCTTTAATCTAAGCAGTTCACCCTGAAAAAGGATATTTTATTATTTTTTCCCTGGGCGAACTAACTCATTTCATTATAATCCACCTGCTAGGGTAAATTAAAGCCAGTATGGGCTGATTTCTTTTTTTCTATAAAAAGAAGGAATTACTGGAAATATATAGAAATTATTAAATGCTAATTCATATAAGGAGGTTCCATATGTTTTTTACCTTTCTTAATAAGGACCAGGCAAATTTTCCCGATCTTTCCCTTTTGCTGCAATATACCCCGGAGGAGGTCCTGTTTTATTATTACAATTCCCATCTGACCATCAGCTTGGATACCTATCGGCAGCTGAAGACAGCGTCCCAGTCGGAAGAGGACGCATTGTCCCCGTGCTGCCAGTGGCTGGAATTACTGGATGAAGAGCTGCAAATCAATAAAGACCTTGAAACCCTGCTTACCAATGAATATGTCTCGGTTACCGGACCCTATTATTATCCTTTCAGCAACACCAGATTCTATTTGAACCGGGATGTTCCCTCCAGAATCCGGCAGATCACTGCTCAGGACTTTGCGGCCATTATGGCCCTGGAATTCCTCGAACCGGTAAATCGTGAAGTACTGGAATATCAGAAGATCCGGAAGAACGCTAAAAAGACCTATAAAAACCAGGAGGACCTTATAAAGGATATCAATATGTGCATCATTGCTTTGACGGAAAGCGAAAAGATCAATAGGCACAGCAACTATTTAAACAAGCTGCTGGAACTTCGCTATAATATCGTAAATATTGAAGACCTATGGCCCCAGGAGCCGGACATTCTGCCTACCAAGCCTCAGAACCACCAGGTGGAGCGTACATCCAACAGTAATTTGATTCCCTTTAACAGCTTGAAAATGCTCCGGAAAAGAAAGGGCGAGGATGATAAGACCAGCAGTTTCAACCACCAGATGAAAATTTATCTGCTTCAGTATCGCGAATACGAAAAAGCCTGTGACCGGTATAAAGAAATTCTGGAACATTGGCAGGATCACAAGGCCGATTTTCTGGATCGCTGTCATATTGATATCGAGATCACCGAATCCAAGTTGAAAAATGCCCAGAAAAATTTAAGGATATACAATAATATCATCAACAAATCGCTCATTCATAGTGATTATCAGGATATTAATACCCTGAGCATTTTTAAACATTATCTGGAAACCGGCCGGGCCAACGACCTGCAAGACTGTATGAACTTGTACGAAGATGAGCGGCACTGGGACGAAATCAAAGCCAGTCAGGAAAGGATAGAAAACACCATCTACTTTCTACAGAACAGCGACGACAACAGCAGGCTGGCCAACGATCATATCGAACGCTTGTTACAAAAGGTTAATGAGCGATCATGAACATCGGAGGTCTAGAGGGATCTATCCCGGACGACTTACACGGAGCCGGGTTCATCGCGCAGAAACAGGCGGTACAAAACCATACCGGCTGCAAACCCCCCTATATGAGCCCAAAACGCAATGGACCCGCAGGTATTGGCGGAAATAATATCGGCAGTACCGCAGTAAAGCTGACTCAAACCCCAAAAACCGAGGTAAATCCAGGCGGGCAGGTTTAATAAAAAAATGGGCGGTATAAAGGTAAGGATCTTGGCGTGTTTAAACATCAAAAAATAGGCCCCCATTACCCCGGCCACTGCGCCTGAAGCTCCAACTACCGGGATATCAGACAGGGGGTTGATGGCAAAATGAGAAAGTCCCGCAGCTACACCGCATATCAGGTAAAACAACAGATAGCGGGCTGATCCCATATGATCTTCAACATTGTCGCCGAACAACCATAAGATCCACATGTTGCCCACCAGGTGCATCCAGCCTCCGTGTAAAAACATGGAAGTCAGCAGTGGGTAATACCCGGTCAGTGATGTATTCTCGTTGATATAAGCCGGCACTAATCCGAATACGTAAACGAACTCAGTTATAAGTTGAGGCCCGGCAGCTAATTCCAGTATAAATATCAGCAGATTGATGATTATTATTGCCACAGTTATAACCGGAAAAGATCTGCTGGGGGTGCTATCTCGTAGTGGGAACAATATTCCAGCTCCTGACTTTTTTATAATCTCAGGGTACCTTAAAATCCATGCAAATGAAAGTCCCTATAAAATGATTCCGGAGCCATGCATTATGGAAATTTGCTGTATTATTCCCAGGAAATTTCAAGTATAATTAAAATACACTTAATCCCAACCTTTTTTCAATGCACTATCGCATTAATTCTTTGTATATTTTACCGTTGATCTATTCAAATCCTCATACAAAAGCACCGTTTTGGGCATAATGCGTTTGTGCATTTAATCTTAATGCTTTTATGCATTTATCTTTTTAGATCAGGCCAGAATACTGGCCAAAACCCCATTTTTACGGCCATTCCAATTGCCACAAGCTGGCATGTATATTGCATGTTTCTTTTTTAGAGAATATAGATAGCTGCTCCTTATACAACCATAACCAACCCAACATATTGAATTAGTTATACCCAGCAGATGAAACTCTGCACCGGTTTAGCCGCAGGTTTTTTTATGCCAAGGTTAATGTCATGATGTATGCTCGGGAGTAGTTGATTTCACTAGAAAAATAAATACTTTTAAAGGGGGGATAGTGTGTTTTTCTGGCTGAAAGGATGCCTTTCAGACCATCATTCAGCCAAACAGGGGTTATGTTTTATTATTGAGAAAGAGAGGTGGACAAATAGTGTCAAAAGAAGTAGTTGTTGCCGGTCTGTGCCGTACACCAATAGGTACATTCGGAGGCACTCTGAAAGATACCAAAACCATAGAGCTGGGCAGACTTGTTATGGTGGAAGCTATGAAGAGGGCTGGAATCCAGCCGGAACAGATTGAAGAGGTAATCTTTGGCTGTGTTCTGCAGGGCGGACTGGGCCAGAATGTAGCCCGACAGTCCATGATACATGCGGGTATACCCAAAGAAACGACTGCCTTTACCATAAACAAAGTATGCGCTTCAGGGATGAGAGCGGTTCAACTGGCCGCTCAGATTATCAAGGCTGGAGATGCGGAAGTTATCCTGGCCGGAGGAATGGAGAATATGAGCGCTCATTCCTATTACCTGCCCAATGCCCGCTGGGGTTACAGGATGAACATGGTAAAAGGAGATCTCATAGATGGCATGGTTTATGACGGACTGTGGGAAATATTTAATGGCTATCATATGGGCATTACTGCTGAAAATGTGGTAGAGCAATATGGTTTGACCCGTGAAGCACAGGACGATTTCGGTTATACCAGTCAGGTCAGAACAGCCGAGGCCATTGCTGCAGGCAAGTTCAAAGATGAGATAGTCCCGGTAGTTATTAAAACCAGGAAAGGCGAAACCATATTTGACACCGATGAACATCCCCGCATGGCAACTCGCGAGCAAATGGCTAAACTGGCTCCAGCCTTCAAAAAAGGTGGAACTGTTACCGCCGGATCATCCTCTGGAATAAATGACGGTGCAGCCGCTATGATCGTCATGTCCAAAGAAAAAGCTGATGAACTGGGCATCAAACCCATGGCCAAAATCATCAGCTATGCTTCCGGCGGAGTAGATCCTTCCGTAATGGGAATAGGACCCATACCTGCAACCAAGAAGGCTCTGGCTAAAGCTGGTATGACCATAGATGATATTGACCTAATCGAAGCCAATGAAGCCTTTGCTTCTCAGTCCCTGGCAGTAGCCAGAGACTGCGGATGGGCGGACAAGATGGAGAAAGTCAATGTGAATGGAGGGGCTATCGCCCTGGGACATCCCATTGGCTGCTCAGGAGCCCGGATCATCGTAACCCTGCTCTATGAAATGCAGAAGCGCAATCTTAAAACCGGATTGGCCACTCTTTGCATAGGAGGAGGGATGGGCTGTACCACCATATTTGAAATGCTCTAACAGCGTGGTGAAGATATAATGAAACCTGTATCTTCGGTTGCTGCTTCAAGTTGGCTAATACGGATGGCCACCCTGATCGGAATCTAGCCAACCCGTTCAACAAAGCAGTCCTTGCATTGTTAATATAAAGAAAAAATAGGAGGAGGAATTTCTAATGCCGCATAATAATTTCTTGTATCAAACCCGAGACATTAAGTTCCAGATAAAAGAATGGCTTAACATCGACAAGGTCTTGTCCCTGGATGCTTACAAAGATTACTATGGACCCGACGACTTTGATGCTATCTGCGATGTTAATTTCAAAATCTGCCGTGATGTAATCTGTCCGGCCAACAAAGACTCCGATGAAATTGGGATGAAACATGTGGGCGGTAATGAAAGGGCAGTTATCAGCCCTGACAGCTTCAAAACTGTATATAACACAGTTATTGAAGCCGGTATGGGCCCCGGTTTTGGCGACCGCCAGGTGGAAGGCCGCATGCCTCTGTATTGGTATGCTCCGATTCTGGAAATGCAGACTGCCGCATCCCCGGCGATAGTAATGCTCTGGTGCCTTACTCAGGGTGCTACCACCGTACTGCAGTATAATCTCCAGCCCGAGTTGCAGGAACGTTTCCTGCCCAAGATGTACTCCGGCGAATGGGGCGGCTCCATGTGTCTAACCGAGCCGGGCGCTGGTTCCGATGTGGGCTCCATTCTTACCAAGTGCTTCCCCACCGACACCCCTGGCCTATGGAAGATTAAAGGCCAGAAGTGTTTTATCACTACTGGCGATTGGGATGGAGTCGAGAACATCATCCATCTGGTACTGGCTAAACACCCCGACGCCGCAGATGGCACTGCCGGCATTTGTTGCTTGGTTGTTCCCAAATTCTGGGTCAACGAAGATGGCTCTGTGGGTAAATGGAATGACGTAACCACCACCGGTATTGAACACAAGCTGGGCATCCACGGTTCTGCTACCTGCGCCCTAGCCTTTGGCGAAAACAACGAATGCTATGGCTGGATGATCGGACCTGATCCTGAAGGCCCCCGCGCCAAAGGTATGGCCCAGATGTTCCAGATGATGAACGAAGAGCGTATCAACACCGGTATATTCTCTTTGGGCGCATTTGGTGCTGCCTACTACTCAGCCCTGGATTATGCCAAGGTTCGCGTGCAGAGCGCCAAGTCCACTGATCCCAAGGGTCCGAAAGTCCGGATCATCGAGCATGAAGACGTCCGCCGCATGCTGATGCTGCAGAAGTCCATGATGGAAGCCTGCCGGGCGTTGGTCTATTCATCCTACTACTATATAGACCTATCCAAAGAAGCTCCCACCGAGGAAGAAAGGGAACTGGCCGAAGACTTCTTTATGATTCAAAATCCGCTGGCCAAGGCCTTTATATCCGATATGGCATGGATAATGTGTGCGGAAGCCATGCAGGTACACGGCGGCTACGGCTTCATGGAAGAATATGCCCCAGCCTCTCTGGCCAGGGATTGCAAAATCTATTCCATCTGGGAAGGCACCAACTTCATGCATGGGCAGGACTTCACCGGACGGAAGTTTACCATGAAGGGCGGCGAACCGTTCAAATTATGGATGAGTGAAATTGCCGACTTAATCGCCAAAAAGACTCCAGGATTCGAGGCTGAATTTGATACACTGGGCGAAGCCTTCACCTCCTTCCAGGCCATTATGGATCTGAATGCTGACTGGTCTGTCAATAACAAGCAAATGAAACAGCTGTATGCCACCCGAATGCTGCATGCGGCCTCAAAAGTGATCTGCGGCAAGATGATGCTTGAGCAAGGCATACTAGCTGCCCAGAAGCTGGCGGAAGTAGGGGAAGACCACTACGATGCCAACTTCTACAAGAGCAAAATAGCCACTTCCAAGTTCTTTGTAATGAACGTGGTTCCCGAAGTCCATTCAACCCTGAAAGCCATGCAGAGACCTGACACCAGCTGTATTGATCTGCCTGAAGAAGGATATTTGTAAAAAATGATGGGATAACTATCGGTAAATAGCTATCTATCACAGTTGCGTCAAAAATAACCCTCATAAAAATAAAGAATTTCCAGCTGTTTAACCTGTCATACCACTCACCACGACAGGTTCAGCTGGAAACCTGAGAATATTATTCCCCCTGACGGCAGGCACCCCCTGCCTGCCGTCAATCTTTCTAAAAGTCTGGTATTAATTTCTAGGTCTTATACCATATTTTGCTGCTTTTCTGACCACCGTGGATTGGTTGACTTCCAGCACCTGAGCAATTTGGTAGGTTGTTTTATAGCGGTTGAATGCTTTTTCCAGCAGCTGTCTTTCGGCATTTTCCACTGCCTGTTTTAATGGCCACAGGCCTTTCTCCGTATCTTTTTCCATGAATACCCTGCTCATGGCTGCCGGGAGATCAATGGTTTTGACAATGGTATCATTACTGGTGACTACCAGCCGTTCGATCAGGTTTTCCAACTCCCTGACATTACCTGGCCAATTGTATTCCACAAAACAATCAATAACTTCCTTATGGAATCGTTTGTTCATACCGTACTTCTGGTTAAACAAAGCCAGAAAATAATTGGCCAGCACCGTAGTATCCTCATTACGCTCCCTTAACGGGGGCACCGTTACCGGTATAACATTTAAGCGATAATAAAGATCCAGACGGAATTTTTGCTTGTTGACCATATCCATTAGATCCTGGTTGGTTCCGGCCAGTATCCGGGTATCCACTTTAAATGGTTTGCTCCCGCCCACCCTTATTATCTCTTTATTTTGCAGCACCCGCAGTAGTTTTACCTGCAAGCCCAGGGGAAGTTCACCTATCTCGTCCAGGAATAGTATGCCGTTATGGGACAGTTCAAATAGTCCTATTTTGCCTGCTTTTCTGGCCCCGGTAAAAGCCCCTTCTTCATACCCGAACAATTCAGATTCCAGCAGATTTTCGGGAATAGCCCCGCAGTTGACTTTGATAAAAGGCCCTTCCTTTCGGCTGCTGCTTTGATGGATTATTTCCGCTATCAGTTCTTTTCCCACCCCAGATTCGCCCTGTATAAGTACAGTAGAATCCACCCTGGCTACCCTCATTACCATATTCAGCAGTTCCTTCATCTTTTGGGATTTGACCACCATCTTTTGGGAACTTTGCATCTTCAGGTGCTGCAGCTCGGTCTTATAAAACTCCCGCAGCCCTTCCACCTGTTCCAGCCTCCGCTGAAGTTCATTCAGCTCGGTGATATCCCGAACATTGGTCACCACCATGACAATATCACCCTTTTCATCAAAAATAGGATTGCTGGTGATAAGCGCCTCTTTGCCGCTGCGAGGGACGATAGTAATGGTGACCCGCTCTCTTTTTTGCAGAGCCAGCAGGGTACCTGAACGGGAGAATACCCCTTCCTTGACCAGGTCGGTCATATTTCTTCCTATACACTCAAATCCCATTATGCCAGTAATTCGTTCGAAACCTTTGTTCAACATTAGGGTGTTGGCATGTCCATCAGTAACATATAAACCATCAAAGGAAGACTCAATAATTGCATCCAGCTCCCGGTTCAGTTTCTTGGTGTACTCGGATTCTTTTACTAGTTCCTCAAATTCCGATATTTCTCTCAAAACCAGGATGGCTCCTATGGTCCGATCATTCCGGTTAACATCAGTGCGGTAAGGCAAAAAACTTCTTCCCGCTATAACCAGTTTGTTGGCGGGCAGCGGAGCATGAGACCCGCTGATGAATGATTCCAGTACCCCGGTACCGGCCAGTATATCCCGGGCATCGGAACCCCTTACCTCATCCGCCGACATGCCCATAAGTTTAGCTGCCGCTTTGTTAAAAATACCGATACGGTACTGGTTATCGATGGATATTACCGGATTATAGACCGCATCTATACTGGCTTCTGTATCCAACTGCTTCTCATACAGCCTCTCTGCTATGGCATGATATACCTCTTCATAATAGAGCATCCCCGCCAGTTCACCATTTTTGAAAATCGGAATATACTCGAATTTATCCTTTAGAATAAGGGGCAGGTAATCGTCATAATCCAGGCTTTCAAAAACCGGATTAACCAGCTGGGCGATTAAGTCCGAAGGCAGCATACCCTGGGCCAGAGCTGCCATCAGTTGTTTCTGATTTATAAAACCCATTAAATTATGCTCTTCGTCTAGAACCGGCAGGGCCAGTGCAATTTCATTCTCCGCAAAAAGGCGGGCAGCCTCAGCAATAGTATGCCGGCATTGCATAAAAAGCATATGGGAATTCATCAGCTCACTAACTCTAATCCGCATTCAGATACCCCTTTTTTGATTCATTTTAACACAAATCCAGCAACAAATCAGAGGAGAATAAACCCGCAGACCTGCAGCTCCCCTGGAGCAGGTACTCCTGATAAATGGTATATTATAGTTGTTAAAGCCTATAATATACCTGTAAGGACGGTCCCAAAAAAGTTTGCCTGCTGCCCAAGTGAACAGGATTATAGGGAAAAGGAGCATGATCAATGAAAATAGCCTTATTATCTCCTATCGCCTGGAGGACCCCGCCTCGAAATTACGGCCCCTGGGAACTGGTAGTATCCATGCTGGCGGAAGGATTGGTTCAAAGGGGCCTGGATGTAACCCTATTTGCCACCGGAGACTCCTTAACCCGGGCCCAACTGGCATCCATTTGCCCGGTCCCCTACGAAGAAAACCCGGAAATAGATCCAAAAGTTTGGGAAGCCCTGCATATTGCCCATTTATTTGAACAAGCCGAAAAATTTGATATTATCCACAATAACTATGATTTTTTACCCCTGGTATTTACCCGTTTAGTAGATACTCCAACAGTAACCACCATTCATGGATTTTCTTCTCCCAAGATTATACCTGTCTACCGGGAATACAATGACTGCAACTACTACGTGTCCATCAGCAATGCTGATCGCAGTGAAGAATTGCATTATGCCAGAACCATCTATCACGGCATTGACCTGAAGCTATTTGACTTCCAGGAGCAGGCCGGAGACTACCTTTTATATTTTGGACGGATACATGCGGACAAGGGCACTGCAGAAGCCATTGAAATATCCCGACAATCCGGTATCAGGCTCGTAATAGCAGGGATAATCCAAGACCGGGAATACTATAATACCCGGGTGGCACCATTTATTGATGGAGAACAGATAATCTATTATGGAGTAGCCAACCCGGCCCAACGCAACCAGCTTATGGGCAATGCCTTGGCCTTGATCCACCCTATCCACTTCCATGAACCCTTTGGTTTGAGCGTTATAGAAGCTATGGCCTGCGGAACCCCGGTAGTAGCTTTTAATAAAGGCTCCATGCCGGAAGTAATCGATGACGGAAAAAGCGGATTTCTGGTCCCAGATGTGGAGCAAGCATGCAGGGTTTTACCCCAGATCCCAAATCTGGATCGCCATTTCTGCCGCCAATGGGTAGAAGGCAAGTTCAGCCAGGACCGCATGATCGACGATTATATCGCTCTCTACCACCAAATCCTAAACTACTAAAACCCCAGAAAACAAGGGGACGGTTCTTTTGTTTGCTTCCAGCAAACAAAAGAACCGTCCCCTTGTTTTCTGTTATTGGCCGAGGAAGAATACCGAGTAAGTACCGGCGCCTACGTGGGCTCCTATCACCGCACCTATTTCGGTAATCATAAACTTGTCGCAGCCAAATCTTTCAGCGATCATATCCTTGATCAGAATCGCACCTTCATAGTCATTGGAATGACTGATCCCTATCAGCTGCCCGGGCAGATTATCGCCTCGTTGGGCCATTACTTCCAGCAGCCTTTTTTTGGCTTTTTTCAGCCCTTTTGTCTTTTCCACCGGATGAATTGTGCCATCCTTGATTTCAGCTATAACTTTGATACTTAACAGCGATCCGATAAATGCTGAAGTTGCACTAACCCGCCCGCCTCTTTTCAGCATCTCAAAGTCTCCCACAATAAAGACATGTTCCATTTTGGCCAGGTTATCTTTTATCTCGGCAATAACCTGGTCCTTACTCAAACCATCGTCAATGGCCCGGGCTGCTCGGACCAAAGTTAATCCATATCCTAAAGAAGCGCTTTTCGTATCTATTACCGTTATGCGGGCCGGATCTACCATATCACGCGCTATACAGGCGGATTGATAGGTTCCGCTCAACCCGGAAGAAAAGGCTGCATAGATTATCTCGCAGTCTTCCTCCTGCAGGATATTTCTGAATTCTTCCTCGAATTCAGCCGGATTAACCTGTGAAGTGGTAGGCATAACTCCTGGTTCTTTAATCAATTGGTAGAATTGCGACGGGGACAAATCTACTCTGTCACGATAGCTCTGGCCCTTGATGTTTACTTTTAAAGCAATGGAGCTTATCCCCAGTTGTTTCATAACTTCCGGTTCCAGATCACAGCAGTTATCTGCATACAATCTTATCTTAGCCAATAGAAGTCCCTCCTCTCCCGAATCCTGTCCATGCTTGACCTGCAATATAGTGCATTTTACTATTTTTCAGCAAGATTAACAAGAACCAGCAGCATATAAACCAGCGAATATCCGTCCGTTCCTTAATTATAACGGCAGGAAACTACGGTTTTTATCAGCTTACATGGGTAGGATTATTAAAACTCTATGCAGAACATCTATTATTATTAACATTATTCAGTAGAATCCTGATTTTTTTTGAGGAGGAGTGGCAATGAAAAGACTCAGAATAATCGGGGGGGTAGCTGCAGGAATGAGTGCAGCCGCTAAAGCCCGGCGAATCAATCCTGAGCTGGATATCAAGGTGTTTACCGACAATGCATATATCTCCTATTCATCCTGCGGCTTACCCTACTATATAGGTGGTATAGTTAAGTCCCCCAACGACTTGATAGCCCGAACTACAGAGCACTTCGCCCAGCAGGGCACCAAGGTGCACACCATGACCAGAGCCCTGGAGATCAAGCCTGATGTGGGCCTAATCATCCTGGAAGACTTAACTACCCATGAACTCTTTACTGAAGAATATGACTGCCTGATCATAGCTACCGGAGCCAGAGCGGTAATCCCCTCTCTGGACGGAATTAATCTCCGGGGTATTTTCACCCTCAGAGATATACAGGATAGCCAGGCCATCAAGGCTTATCTCCAGGAATACCAATCAACCCGGGCGGTGGTCATAGGAGCAGGTTATATCGGCCTGGAAATGGTGGAAAACCTAAGGGCTCATGGCTGCCAGGTCCGGATGATAGAAAAATCTCCTCAGATCCTCCCGGTTATGGATCAGGATATGGCCCAGGTGGTAGCCTCTTATATGGAATCCCAGGGGATCGAAGTCCTCACTGATTCAGCGGTTACCGCTTTCAGAGGTGATGATAGGGTCCGAGAAGTAGTGGTAGGCGATAATTCTTTCCCGGCTGATATAGTCATCCTTTCCATAGGGGTGCTGCCCAACAGTGAAATAGCCGGGCGCGCAGGCATAGAGCTGGGAGCCGGCAATGCCATAAGAGTAAATAGGCAGATGGCAACCAACCTGCCCGGAATCTATGCAGCCGGTGACTGCGCTACCGTCCATCATATAATCTCCGATCGGGAGGTATATCTGCCCATGGGAACTACAGCCAATAAACAGGGCCGTATCGCAGGCGAAAATGCGGCCGGGGGCAGCACTTTCTTCAAAGGGGTACTGGGAACCGGCATAAGCAGGATCATGGAGCTGGAGATTTCTCGCACCGGCTTGTGTGAACAGGAATGCCGGAACCTGGGCATTGATTTTATTACCCGGACCATTAAGTCCAGAACCATGGTGCCCTTTTTCCCTGAATCCGGGCGTATTCGTGTCAAGATCCTGGTTGAAACTCACAGCCGCCGGTTGCTCGGAGGCCAAATAGTTGGTTATCCGGGCTCTGGCAAACGTATAGATACTATTGCGGCGGCCCTCACTCTCAACTGCAGAATAGATGATTTAATTAACATGGACTTGGCTTATGCGCCTCCCTTCAGCCCCCTGTGGGACCCGGTTTTAACTGCCATAAATAAGTTTTAATTGAGGGAAGGCTTCGTTCCTGGACTTTTGTGAACACTCCGGTGGCGGAGCCGCACCCCAGGCTGAGCCGAGCCTAATACTATAATCGAATCCTGGGTCGATAAACGCCGGGGTTTATTCAGATTTTTTTCTTTAAATTTTCCCTCTGCTTCTTTTTAACTTTCCAGCTGTCTTCTCAGGGTATACAATGATTAAGGCAATATATTAAAAAGGAGAACCCCCCCCTATGTCCAGTTTTAGAAGACTAATATTCACTCCGCTGGTTCTATTTGCCGCTGCAGGCTGTTTATTTGGCCTTTATTCGGGTTTGTATGAACCATCGTTTAATAATTACCTCTCACAGGTTCATAACATAAATGAAGTCGCCCGGGGAGCCCTGGAGTTCCCCCGTGAGCTGCCGGGTTTCCTTTGTGCTTTTATATTTTCTCTCTTCATGTTCCTGGCTGACACCAGGATCGCCGCTCTGGCCGCCCTTCTACTGGCCTTATCCTTGTGGGGCCAGGGCTGGCTGGCACCAGGTATGACCGCGGTGGTAATATGGATGCTGATATGGAGTACCGGAGCCCATGTATATATGGTAGTAAAGTCTTCCATCGCCCTGCGTCTGGCGGACAAAGGCAAGGAAGGCAAACTGATGGGAGACCTGGGCGCACTGGAGGCCGTGGGGCTGTTGGCCGGTATGATCCTGGTATACTCAGGGGTTTCCTTCTACAATTTTTCTTTCCCGGTGATATTCGGGTTGGCGGGTGGCTGTACCTTCATTGCTGCCCTGCTGCTCTATCTGATAAAACCGGTGCCGGTGAAACGCCCGGAACGAAAACTGCTGTTTAAACGCCGTTACAGCCTTTTTTATATTATCAACATGATTTTCGGGGCTCGCAAACAGGTGTTTTTGACCTTTGCCCCCTGGGTATTGATTCAGCTATTTAGCTGCGGAGTCGGTACTTTCGCCCTGCTGGGTATAATCGCCACCTTGATCGGTCTGCTCTTTCGTCCTTTGCTGGGGCGGGCCATAGACGCCTGGGGAGAGCGTACGGTTTTATCTGCGGATGCCATACTGGTTACTACCCTATGTTTGCTCTATGCTTTTGCCCAGACCCTGTTTCCGGATTCCATAGCGGTGATAATCATTATGGCCTGTTTTGTAACCGACCAGGTGCTTTTCGCCATTACCATGGCCCGGATTACTTATCTTAACCGCATCGCGGATGCGGTCGGGGACATAGCTCCCAGCATATCCATGGGGATAACCCTGGACCACGCGGTATCTATGACAGTTCCCCTGCTGGGCGGTCTATTATGGGCGGCTCTGGGATACCAGGCAGTATTTATAGCGGCTGCTGTGCTGGGGCTGCTAAGTTTGCTGGTGGCTCGCCTGATACCGCCTCCTGACCGCAGTCTATCTCATGAAGAGCTTTAGTTTAAGCCAGGTCTTGAAGCAGCTGATAAAATGCCCCAACAACACCAAACACATATGTTAAACTATACTTAAATGCCGTTGATTTCCCAGGCCCGTAAAAACGGAGTAGTATTTATATGGATAAATCGATATTAATGCAGTTACAAAACGTTACCAAAACTTATGTGCTGGGTGAAATCAAGGTTGAAGCCCTGAAGGAAACCAACCTGGATATTTATCAAGGTGAAATATTGGTCATCCTGGGGCCCAGCGGCTCAGGCAAAAGTACCCTGCTCAACCTGATCGGGGGAATGGATAAACCCAGCACGGGAGATATATTCTTCCTGGACCGTAACCTGAGCCATGCCAGTGATCGCGATTTGACTCTTTTCCGCCGACGGGAAATAGGTTTCGTGTTCCAATTCTACAACCTGGTATCCGACCTTACAGCCCGGGAGAATGTAGCCCTGGCAGCCAGCCTGGTATCCAAGCCCCTGGATAACAGGGAGGTGCTGGATCAGGTCGGCCTGGCTGACCGAGGCGACCATTTCCCCTCCCAGCTCAGCGGCGGTGAGCAACAAAGAGTTTCCATTGCCCGAGCTATAGTCAAGAATCCTACCCTCTTATTGTGTGATGAACCTACCGGTGCTCTGGATTATCAGACTGGTATCAGCATCCTGGAACTGCTTAAACAAGCCCGGCAAACCATGGGCAGCACCGTCATACTGGTTACTCACAATACCGCTATCGGCGCCATGGCGGACCGGATGGTCCGGATGAGAAGCGGCAGTGTCGCCGACATAATTATAAATGAGTCCCCGGTCCCACCGGAAAGGATTGAATGGTAATGAAGGTACTCAACCGCAGATTACAGCACATTATCAAGGGCAGCCTGGGCCAGTTTCTGGGTATGGCAGTTATCATTGCGGTGGGCATTTCCCTCTACATCGGTATAACCACGGCCTTCTTCAACCTTAGTCAATCCCAGCACAGCTTTTACCAGGACAACAATTTTGCCGACCATTATTTTTATATAGTCAGAGCTCCGGAGTCCATTCTAAAACAGGTGGAAAAGGTCCCTGGAGTTAAGCTGGCAACTGGCCGCATCCAGAAAGATATCCCGGTATTAAAAGATAATCAGGAACGCGCGACGGTGCGCATCACTTCCTACCGCCTGCCTCTGGACAGAGAAGTTAACAGCATTCAGCTTATGGGAGGCCGACTTTTTTCCTCCTATCCTGCTAGCGGCGGAATGGAAGTGATGGTTAATCCTGCTTATTTTGAGGCCAACCGGCTTAGCTGGGGAGAATCGATAGATATTGTAGCCGAAAACCGGAAATACCCGGTTAAGGTAGTCGGGACTGCCACGGGCCCCGAATTCACGTATATTATGAAAGATGCCGCCAATATGATGCCGGACAACGAAACCTTCGGCATTATGATGATACCCCTTAATCAGGCTCAGCAATTATTTAACCTGCCCGGGCAGCTAAACCAGGTTCTGGTCCAATTTGTCCCGGGGGCCGATGTTGATACAGCCGTCCAGTCCATCAAGGATATTCTTTCCCCCTATGGCAACCTGGCCAGTTTCCCCCGTCAGGATCAGCTCAGTCATGCTGCTCTGGATGCGGAATTAACCGGTTTGGATGCAATATCCGGCTTCCTGCCCATGATATTTCTCACGGTAGCTGCCGCAGTACAATTCGTAATATTGCGCAGAATGATAAAAACCCAGAGAACCCAGATCGGCATCCTAAAGGCTCTGGGCTTCGACAATACCCAGATCATTCTTCATTTCAGCACTTACGCCATCCTGATATGCGCAATCGGAGCTGCTATTGGTATAGGGTCCGGTGTCTACATGGCCTCTTATTTTTCTGATCTATATGCTATGTTTTTCAACCTGCCCCAGGCTATAGGAGGTCTCAACTACCAGGTAATCCTTAACAGTATTCTGCTCAGCCTGGGAGTAGGAGCTCTGGCCGGCTTTTCGGCCTCACGGCCGGTGCTGGAAATCAGTCCGGCCGAGTCCATGCGACCCCTGCCTCCTTCTCGGAGCAGCCGATCACTGCTGGAAAATTGGGCCTGGTTTTGGACCCGACTCTCTTCTTCCTGGAAGATGGCTTTCCGTACCATCAGCCGTAATCGTTTCCGCCTGCTGGTTAGCATCTTTGGAATAGTATCGGCAGTTGCCTTGCTTATCTTATCCATGTTTACCAATGATGCGGTAGATTACATGATGGACCAGCACTTTAATAAAGAATCTTCTTATGACTACCTGCTTACTTTCAGCCAGCCGGTAAAAGACTCAGAACTGCTTAACATTGCGCGTCTGAACGGAGTAGAGCATATTGAAGGCTTTTTCTCCCTGCCGGTTAGAGTCCACTACCTGGGCCACAGTGAAGAAGATGTACTCATCGGCATCGATCCGGCCAATACCCTGAAACGTCCCACCCGGGAAAACGGTCAGTTCATCCCCATCCCCGATGACGGCATCATATTAAGTCGGAGATCTGCTGAAAGACTGGGGCTGAAGGTTGGAGATACAGTTCAGCTTGAAACCCTGCTGGGTTTAGGGCCGGCCCGGTATGCCCAGGTCAAGATAACCTCCATCAATTATCAGCTCCTGGGCAATGAATCATATATCACCCTGACTCAGGCCAACCGGATCCTGAATGAAGCCAGGCTGGTAAACGGAGCTCTCATGCAGACCGACAGCAGCCAGACGGAAAATATTGAAAAGCACCTGGCAGATATGACCGGGATTAATTCCATCGTAAGCCGGAACAAGGAGCGGGATAATATCCTGAGCATGATGGACAGCATGATCTACATGGTAAGCATTATGATTATGTTTGCGGTAGTACTTGGATTTGTTATCATTTACAATTCGGTAATTATGAGTTTTAATGAACGTAAAAGAGAGTTGGCAGCCCTGCTGACCATTGGTTTTACCCGACAGGAGGTAGCCGGCATTATGTGGAAGGAAACCATACCCCAGGCAATTCCAGCTGTACTGCTGGGTCTGCCTGCAGGCAAGATGTTGGCTGAATTGTATTTCAGTTCAGTAGAATTTGATATGTGGTATATGCCGGTAGTTATTTACCCATCCAGCTATGCTATGGCCGCTTTGGGGGGAGTGGTATTTGTGTTGCTGGGACAATGGGCTGCCAGCCGGGGTATAAAAAAGCTTGATATCATTGAATTATCCAAGAATATTGATTAAGGGGAGGACATCATCATGAAGGATAAGCGGCTTTTGTACATCATCGTCGCCCTTGCTGCGTTAATAGCAGCTGCTGTCTTCTGGCAGAGTCAGGGGGGTATCGAAATTGAGTCGGTTCAAGCCCGTTCTGATTCCATTACCGTTGCAGTGGAAGATACTGCTCTGGTGCAGGCGGCAACCGACCATGATTTATATGCGATTCAGAACGCCCGTATAAAGATTATCAATGTCCAGATCGGACAAATGACGGAAAAGGACCAGCTTATAATACAGATGGAGAATCCTGAACTGCAGCTGCAGTTAAGCGAAAACAAATCCATGCTGGCCCAGGCCCAGTCATCAGCCGCTGCAGCCTCAGCCGGCGTAAAACGAATAGAGCTTCAGTTGGCAGACGCCCGTTCCAATGCCATCCGCAGCGAAGAGCTGTTCAATCAGGGGGCCATCAGTCAAATGGAATACGAGCAGGCACTGTTGCTCCTGGATACTGCTCAGGCAGCTTTAAATGAACAGGAATCTTACCTGGTCACAGTTCAATCCCAGATTAGCGGTTTGCAGGATTCACTGGGCGAACTTCAGAACCTGGAAAAAGAACTGCAGGTTTACAGCCCTATCCAGGGTGTTATCCTGAGCCTGCCAGTCAAAGAGGGACAGCCAGTAGCAGCAGGTATGTTGCTGGCAACCATAGCCGCCGATCATAATCTGGAGATCAAGGCAGACATTTTAAGTGATGACCTGGCGGATATACAAGTGGGACAGAAGGTATTAATTACGGCAGTGGTGATCGGCGATCGAACTCTGGAAGGAACCGTCTCCCGTATTTATCCCCGGGCTGAGGAGAAAATATCGGCTCTGGGAGTAACCCAGAGACGGGTACCGGTAATCATCAGCCTGGATGACCAGGCCAATCTTAAACCCGGCTACGAGGTGCGGGTAGCCATACAGACCCGACACCTGACAGATGTCCTAACTCTTCCGATTGAGAGTGTACGCCAAACTGCGGAGGGCAAGAAACAAGTGATGATCATCGAAGATAATAGAATAAAGATTAAGGAAGTCAAAACCGGACTCAGTGATGGGAACCAGGTGGAAATAGAAAGCGGGCTGAAAGAAGGCGACCGGGTAGTTAAAGATGCCAGTCAGGAAATTAAAGAAAACCTGAAAGTAAGTCCAGGGGATGCTTCCTCAGGCTAAGCTTAATCAGTGTTTTTTCATCTTTCAAGTTCCCTGCGGCAGGAACCAATTTCCCGTCCCTTTGATTTAAATCACGATATCCCTTACCCAGAGGTCCCGTTGTTCTCTTAAATCAATAAATTCATGGCCTGATTGTATCAGAGGACGGCTGGGTTCATCACTGTTCATCAGAATAATTCTGGCCACATCACCGTTGTTCAATAGAGCCGAAGCCCCCGGGCAGATGCTTAAAATATAGGTTCTGAGTTTGTTGACCACTTCCGGGTTAAGATGACTTGCACTGCTGGCGAAGATCTCGTTCATAGCGTTGAACAGGTCCATTTTTCCCCGGTAAGGCCGCTCGGAGGTCATAGCATCAAATACGTCTGCCACTGCAATGATTTTTGAGAACAAATGTATCTTGCCTCCCGACAATTTCAATGGATATCCCCTGCCGTCTTGATGTTCGTGATGCTGCAATACTGCCAGCATTATTCTGGGATCTTTCAAATTCATGTCTTTTACTATCTGATACCCGTAAACCGGGTGTTTTTGCATTTCTCTGAATTCCTGTTCACTTAAACTGCCGTTCTTGTTCAATATAGCCAGCGGAATTTTACACTTTCCAATATCATGCAGTATTCCAGCGGTGCCTAACATTCTCAGATCATGGCCGGGCAGTCTCATCAGCTGTCCGAGCTTAGTGGCAAGAACACTGACGGAAACCGAATGCTGCAGGGTATACTCGTCTTTACGCCGTAAATCCCGCAGAGTCAGCATAATGTTATTGGTTTCCTTGACACTGGGGAAAAGCATCTCCATGGTTTCTTCAACTTCTCCCGCTACGGCCGGATGCCCGTTGGCCACCTTGGCCATTAAATCTCTCAGGCTGTCAACCGCAACCGCGAAGGCCTGTCCCAGCCGTTTCTGGGCCAGTTTTTCTCCTTCAGGCTCATAGACTTCCTCTGACTGCTCATCATCACTGCCGACCAGAATTTTACTGTATCCCAAATTAAGCAGCTGATTGATATGAGCTTCTTGCAGCACCGTACCTTTGGGGAGTAATAAACGCCCGGTATCATCATAGATGTTGCGGCCCAGTTTATTATTTATTAGCTGTTCGGAAAGCTCCAATATTTCCATTTTGTTCCTCCCGCAAACTATGAAAATATTCTATCTTATATACATAATATTACCATAATTATATATTAATAAGGACTTTAATCGGGCATTATTTGCGAATATTTTCAAGTATTTTTCCAGCTCTTTCCTCCTCATGTAATTATTATTTCCTGCTTCAGTGGTATAAATAGCCCCGAAATGCACAAGCTATAATTGTTGTTAGCACAAAAGCAAATAGAGAAAGGAGCAATTGAAATGACCTTGAATCATCTGGAACTTCAAAATTTGAGGCATTTAATCGGGTCCCATCAAACTATGCAGAAGAAATTTGATTTTTATGCTTCCGAGGTACAGGATCAGCAGTGCAGACAGATGTTTCAGCAATCTGCCAAAGCCTGCCAGCAGACCGCCGAAAAATTAATGACATTCTTAGGATAGGAGGAGTAGACTTGAGACATCTTCAGGATAAAGAAATGGTAAATGACATTCTGTCCCAGACCAACAGCAGTATTTCCACCTATGCGAAATGCATTACCGAAAGCTCCAACCAGCAATTAAGGCAAACTTTGCAGCAAATCCGAAACGGAGATGAACAATTCCAATATCAGCTTTACCAGCTGGCCAATCAACATGGTTGGTACAAGCCAGCCAGCGATGCCACTCAGCAAGAAATCTCTCAGGTCAAGCAACAGCTGACCAGCGGATAATAATATAACGAGGCGGAAAGTTATAATCCCACTTCGTTGTAGTCGGTTGAAACTGCTCCGCAGTTTCAACCTTATTCTTTTGAGCCAGCAAAGCCAAATTGTAGTGCTCGCAGAGTGCAACCTTATTCTTTTGAGCGAAGCCAAATTGTAGTGCTCGCAGAGTGCAACCTTATTCTTTTTGAGCCTGGCGAATCCAAATTGTAGTGCTCGCAGAGTGCAACCTTATTCTTTTGAGCCTGGCGAATCCAAATTGTGCTCGCAGATATTATTATATGGGCTAAATAGCAAAGAAGGTGCTGCAGGGCACCTCTTTTTATGCCAGGAGGCAGGTTTAATGCTAATGGAACCTTTCTCCTGGCATTTCATCTCAGGACAAATTATGGTATATTTTAGGTATTAATTTAGAAAATAAAGGGGCGTTAGGTAATGATGAACCGACATAAAGTGATGATATGGGCTCTTACTCTTTGCCTATTATTATCACTGGCCGGATGTTCGGCAAATAACCAGGATCAATCTTCAGCTTTGCCGGCGGTTGAAACAGTAGATTTGATCAACCCTCAGGGTCCGGCGGTTATACCGGTGGTCGGTATTGACAGCGGAGTTATTGAGGGAGACATTAAGGTCAATGTACAGTACTGGAATACCATAGATGAAGCGGTGGGCTTGCTTTCGGCAGGTGAGGTTGAATTTGCCGTGCTGCCCATAACCAATGGGGTTAATATGTATGCCAGCGGGATAGATATTGTAATGATGGGGGTTCACGAATGGAAAGTCTTTTATCTGCTGGCTGCCGATAAGGCGGATTTCCAGGATTGGAGCTCCTTGATCGGACAGACCCTTTATACTCCTACTGCCAAAGGACAAACGGTTGATGTATTGAGCAGATATGCGTTGGCCAAAGATAATATCATCCCCGATGAAGAGGTTAGTTTTGCTTATGCCCCCCCCCAGGAAATAGTAGCTCTGTTTAAGGAGGGCAAAATTGATTATGCAGCATTGCCCGAGCCTTATGTCAGCTTGGCCTTGGCCTCCGGCAGCGGCAGAGTGGTGCTGGATTTTCAGGAATACTGGTCGGAAATAAGCGGTACCGATCTGGGCATTCCCATCGCCGGACTGTTTGTGCAAAAGGATTTCCTGAGCAATTATCCCGAGGAGGCTCAAAAAATTGCGGCCCTGCTGGATGACTCTACTGCCTGGGCCAATAACAACCCGGATTTTGCTGTTCAGGCCAGTGCCGAAATATTGCCGCTGCCTCCGGCCGTGATGAAAACCGCCCTGCAGCGGATCAAGTTTGAATATATTACCGCTGCAGATGCAGAAGCAGAAACCATCTCTTTCCTACAGGCTATGCAGGATACTTATCCGGAGGGAGTAAAAAGGATTCCTGATTCAGGATTCTTTGCCCGATAATGAGATCATTATTTCACGGTTTGTTGGGAATTATCATATTTCTGGCCGTCTGGCAGGCCCTGGCGATGATGGTTAACAAGAGTATAATTCCGGCTCCATCTGAAACCCTGGCTCTGCTGGCAGACTTGCTTTTTTCCAGCCGCATACTGCTGGCGGTCTGGGAAACCGCCTGGAAAGTTTTTCTTTCTCTCCTGCTGGTAATGCTGATTGGTATGCCGGTGGGCTTATTTATGGGTTTATCGGATACCCTTTACGACATGTTCCGGCCTGTTATCATGGTTATACAGGCAGTGCCGGTTATCTCCTGGCTTTCACTGGTTATATTTGCCTGGGGTATAGGTTGGAAAGGGCCTGTTTTCATTGCCTTCCTTTCCCTTCTGCCCATCTCTATCTTGACTACGGTATCCGGGGTGCGCAACCTGGATAAGAATTTGCTGGAAATGGCCCGCCTGTATCGGGTTCCGGCTATCAGGATATTCAAAGATATCTACCTGGGGTCCCTGCTGCCTTTTATCATTGCCATACTAGATGTCAGCATCGGACAGGCCTGGAAAGTAATACTGGTGGCCGAATATTTGAGCGGAGGCAGCGGCCTGGGCGTAGAGATACTTCGCATGCGCATGAATATAGACTTTCCTGGAGTTTGGGCATTGACCCTGATTGCTGTGCTACTAGGCATTGTAACTGAACGTCTGATCAAAACTGGATTAGGGAGGGTGTCGGCTCGATGGACAATTGCCTGTTAGTGAACCACCTAACTAAAGCCTATGGCTCCCTTACCGTTCTGGATAACTGGAATCTCAATATTCGCCGGGGACAACGACTGGTTTTGCTTGGTCCTTCCGGAGCAGGCAAGACTACTTTTTTAAGATTAGTAGCCGGTTTGGAGATGCCCAGCAGCGGATGTATAGACAGCTTTAATCAAAAAATCGGATATGTCTTTCAAGAACCCAGATTGATTCCCTGGCGCAGTGTTAAAAACAACCTGTTGTTTGTTAAGCAAAATGGAGACTTCAGCGGGATTTTGGACAGACTTCGTCTGACCGGTTTTGAAGATTATCTGCCCTCCCAGTTAAGCGGTGGAATGAGGCAGCGGGTAAACCTGGCCCGGGCATTGATAACCCAACCTGATTTATTGATCCTGGATGAAGCTTTTTCTTCCCTGGATCTCAGGGTAAAAGCCAGTATAATGTCTGATATTTACCATCTCTGGCGGGAAAATCCTTTTACTCTCATTGCGGTAACCCACGATTTAAAAGAGGCGCTGTATCTGGCGGATAGAATAATTATTCTTTCTCCTCGTCCGGCTCATATTATGCACGATATGAAAATAGATCTGGGTCCGGAACGGAGTCTCGCCTCCCCCGACCTGTTGGGAATGGAGTCCCGTCTCATAGATATAATGTGCAATATGCAAACGGAGGTGTGATATGGTTCCGGTAGTCAATAAGCGGGTCAAATTCATTGAAGCCCCTGATCGAGCCCGTTTTCCCTATGCTCACAGCCTATTTATCGATGATCAGGTCAGAGTATTGATAGACACTGCCTGCGGCCGGGAAAACATTGATTATTTTATGACCCATCCCATCGACATCATTCTCAACTCCCATTTCCACGAAGACCATATAATGAATAATCATAGATTCACGGAGGCTGAAATATGGGCTCACGCTCTGGATGCACCAGCCATCAGATCTGAAGAAGTGTTTGCCAATTTTTATGGCTTCCATTACTTCAACGAGGAAGAACTGGGCCAAATGTTTTACAATTGGTCTGGAGCCAGGCCCTCTCCGGTCCACCGGGAATTGAAGGGCGGAGAAGTGCTTGATTTTGGCCAAACCAAGGTGCAGGTTATTCATGCTCCCGGGCATACTCCCGGGCATTGCTGTTTCCTGATTGATGAGCAGGTATTATTCAGCTCCGACATCGACCTGAGCAGCTTTGGCCCCTGGTACGGGCACCTGTGCAGCGATTTGGATGATTACCTAGCTTCCATTAAATTATGTATGGAAATCAACCCCGCAGTTATTATCACTTCCCACCGGGGAATTATCCAGGATGATATTCAGAAACGGCTGCAGAATTATCTTGATATAGTATATCGGAAAGAAGAACGCCTGTTGGAAAACCTGAAAAATCCCCTGAGCCTGGATCAAATCACCGACCTGCTTATATTTTACGGTCAGATCAAGGAGTTTACACGGCTGTATAAAATGTTCGAAAAGATGGCTGTTTTCGTCCATCTCCAGCGTCTGATAGAATGGAGTCAGGTGGAAGAGGCTGATGGCCTGTATTATCTCAAATAACCGGAATAACCGCTGTAAATAAAATACAGTCCCAGCACCAGCAAAAAGATTCCGCAAACTGCTATGATATATTTGTACAGCCGGGGACTCATGAATCTCCGGCCCCCGGCCACCAGCGCAGCAACCAGGGTATACCAGGCCAGATCAGCCAGTATATGTCCGGAGAAAAATGATGCCAATCCCATCCTGCCGCTTTCCAGAGATAGGGTAAGATAGGTAAGGCCCACAGTAGCCCACCATATACTCCAGTAGGGATTGGCCAGACTGATAACCACTCCGGCTGCAATCGGGTGCAATCCGCCTTGAATTTCGCCTTCCTTTTGTTGTTCCAAAGCGGCCAGGGAAATATTCCCTTTAAGTGCCTCCCTGCTCATAGTCAAGCCCAGGTAGATAAGAAATGATCCTCCCAGCAGAGCAATGGTGCTGCTCACCAGGGCGCTGGTTAAATACACCGACAGGCCTGCCACCAGGGCTGCTATAAGGGCCAATTCCAGTGCCCCATGGCCCAAAATTATTAAAGGACCAGCTATAAATCCCCTCTTCATACTTTCGGATATGGTCACGGTCAACAACGGCCCGGGCATCATAGCTCCAGACAGGCCAATGACAAACGCAGTGACAAATAGGGCACTGATAGTCATTAAGCATCACCTCGAAGTTCTTTGTATATAATAGTACCTGCCCCGGGGTGTCTTGTAAATACTTTTATCAGGTTAAGAATTTTTCTATCAGTAAATGTTGCGGGCTACTCTGCTATAATGTAAGAAGAAATTGGCATATATACTGGGTAGGAATCGGAAGCGATGACTGACTAGTAAATCAACTGTCTCCCGAAGACTACTAAATAAGGAGGTTGCCCATGCTTACTTTTGGCCCCGTACCATCTCGCAGGCTCGGCCGCAGCCTAGGAATAAACAATATTCCGCCTAAAATATGCAGCTATTCCTGTGTTTATTGCCAGCAGGGACATTCCAGCAAAGTTCAGATCGAACGGCAGACTTTCTACCAACCGGAAGTAATCCGGGACGCAGTCAAGGAGCAAGTTGAACGGGCAGTTGCTGCCGGGGAGCCTATAGACTATTTATCTTTTGTTCCCAATGGCGAACCTACCCTGGATGTAAACCTGGGGCGGGAGATTGATTTACTGAAACCCTTTAATATTCCCATAGCCATAATTACTAATGCCTCCCTGCTCTGGATGCCGGAGCTTAGGAACGAACTGGCCCGAGTTGACTGGGTGTCAGTCAAAATCGACAGTATTCATGAGCCAACCTGGCGGCGAATCGACCATCCCCACCGGGGCCTCTCCCTTCCCCTTATTTTGGAAGGTATTATTGACTTTGCTTTACATTATCAGGGAATATTATGCACTGAGACCATGCTGGTAAGAGGAATAAATGATCAGGCAGCCATCCTTGAGGATACAGCCCGTTTTATCGCTCGGCTTCAGCCCTCGGTTGCATATATATCCATTCCCACCCGGCCTCCGGCTGACCGCAGGGTGACCCCCCCGGATGAAATTTCACTTTACAGCGCTTACCAGATATACCGTCGCTATATAGCAGAAGTTGAATACCTTATCGGCCCAGAGGATGATACCTTCACCTATACCGCTGACCTTGAAAAGGATCTGCTCAGTACTGCCTCAGTTCACCCCATGAGGGCAGATGCGGTAAAGAAACTGTTAAAAAAGGCTGGCCGGGATTGGGATGTAATAGAACGCCTTATAAAAGATGGCCAGCTGATAGAACTAGATTTTGAAGGACAAAGGTTTTATCTGCGCAAACTTCTTGATCAGCGTCAGCGATAATGATTCTTCTCGCTGGATACTACCGCTTTCCGGGCAAAATAACTGTCCATAAACCCGGATGATTCCACCCTGCCGTCCAGTTGACCCGAAACGAAAAGGATCTCCTGCAGCAGGTCAAATGATTCCTCATCCATAACGGCGGTAGTTCGCCAGGTGTTCTGCTGCTGGCAGCGCCCTAACCCTCTTGCCAGATCGTCCTTGGCTATACCGGCAAAAAAGGGAGCAATAGCCCGAGCGGTTTCGTCCGGAGAATGACGATCCATCCACCTCTGGGCCTGGTATACTGCATTGCTGAACTTCTGAATCATATCAGGTCTTTCTTGCAGCACACTCCTGGAGGTAAAATATACTTTACCCGCTATATCCCCGACAGCTGTACCCAGTGAAGCCACCGGATAACCAGCCTGGCTTTTTTCCAGCCAGCTGACAGAGGGTTCTTCCAGAATTACATAATCCCCTCCTCCGGCCAGGAACACCTCAGCTGCATCCAAGTCGGCGATAACTGTCACTTCTTCAGCCGGGTCAAGTCCATGCTGCTTCAGAATATAATCAAGCATCATCTCCTGCCTTCCGCCTGAACGCTCCATCAACACCGTCTTGCCTTTTAAGTCTTCCCATTGAAATTCAGCCTCGGGCTCTGCTCCCAACAGAAATGATCCCTCCCGCTGGGTCAGCTGGGAAAAACTCAGCAGGCCATCTTCCGGTTCAGCTGGATAATTTTGCATAATAATCTCGGCCTCAGCCAGGCCTATATCTGCCCGCCCTTCCCGAAGAGCAGCAATTAATTCCCCGGCATTTTGGGCGGCAATTATTTCAACCGCCAGACCTTCTCTGGCAAAGATATCCTGATTAATGGCAAGATATTGCGGTGCATGCAAAATAGAAGGAGCTATTTCACCGACCCTAACCCTTATCTCCGTCTCCGTCTCCGCCTTATCCGTACCGATATCTACACACCCTCCCACTGCGGTAATAAGCATAATGGCCAGTATCGTTCCCAGCTTCTTCCCCAAAGTATCTCCCCCTTATGCCTTTCTGCCCCAGAGGCATTAAAATCCTTCTACTATATGAATTATGAGGGAGGGCATGTTTGATATACCTGTTAACTGGCCATGGGTAAAAATAAAAGCCTCCGTTGTAAAACAGAGGCCCAGACCGTCAAAAAAGGCCAATAGCTGCGTTAACTCGAAAAACCCGTTCAATCAGCGTACCATCTGTACGCCTCAATCACGGGCTTTCCAGTTGCCTTGCTCTTAACCTTTTTTGCTCGCTCTGGCAAGGTGCTGACTTTCTGGGCCTCCGTTGTAAAACAGAGGCCCAGACCGTCAAAAAAGGCCAATAGCTGCGTTAACTCGAAAAACCCGTTCAATCAGCGTACCATCTGTACGCCTCAATCACGGGCTTTCCAGTTGCCTTGCTCTTAACCTTTTTTGCTCGCTCTGGCAAGGTGCTGACTTTCTGAGCCTCCGTTGCAAAACGGAGGCTTTTACAATGCTCTCTTAACTACTGACCCATATTCTGGAGACTTTCCAGATCCGGCATCTGCATGTCGATTATCTGAACCCCGGCCGGAATTTCAAACATGGAATCAGGTATCCGATCAAAACTTACCTTCTTATATTGATAGTTGATCTGATGTCCTTCACTGGTAATTTCCATTTTGAGAGGGAAACCGTATTCTTCCCAAACCCACATTTTGGTGTAGCTTCCTTCATCCTCGGTTTCTATAACCACGCATTTCTTCCCATCAATAGTTTCATGCCCTACTATATTGATATTTTCCTCAATATACTCGTCGTTCTGCTCATATTCCTCCAGCACCTCCAGGGGATTGACCGCCTCGGCATCTGCGTCATAGTCGCCTAGTTTCATGGCCGTATTAGTATCATGGTATATCATCCAGGCTTCATTCTTATCCCCTAAATAAAGCATAGTGGCAGAGCCACTTCCTGCAACCTCCATATCCATTCGAATGTTGGAACCCTGCATGTACTGGGTGCCGGTAGATGCTATATCGAATCCGGTCATTTCCCATTCAAAGGTCATGGATTCAATCTTGGAACTCCGGCTGAATATATCCTTCAAGCTGCTCTCTTTGCTACCGGCATTTTCGGCCCCTTTATTGTCCGTGACCCCGGTCGGGTCTTGCTCCTTATCTGATCCGCCACCGCATCCGGCCAGTGCCCACCCTGACAGCAGCAAAAATAATACTACCGCCAGTCCAACTACTTTTCTCATCTTTACATCTCCTCTCTGGTATTCATTCCTATAAAATATATTAATTCTACAAAAAAAGGTAATCTCCTTGCATAATATGCAAAACAATTAAGGGCCAGGCAGTCGATGGGTTTAATTATATACTTAAACCAATCGACTGCCTGGCCTGGAAGGAAATCTATTAATTGTCCTCAGATTTTAAATCCGCCTGGTTGTAAGGCAGGGTAAAATAAAACTCACTACCTTTTCCTTCTTCGCTCTGAACCCAAATGGTGCCTCCATGAGCACGCACATAACTTCTAGCAATGGCTAAACCCAGACCGCTGCCTCCCTCTCTTCTGCTGCGGGCTTCATCGGTCCGATAGAAACGGTCAAAGATGTAGGGCAGGTCTCTCTCCGGTATGCCCGGTCCGTTATCGGCAACACTGAATTGGATCTGCTCTCCGCTCCGATTTATTTTGAAGGCAATGACTCCATTTTCACGTGAGGTATGCTGCATGGCATTGCTTAAAAGGTTGATGAGTATCTGAGTCAGGCGATTAATATCTGCGTGTATCCACCCCGGTTCATCCATCTCCACCTTGAATTCAATCCCTTCTTCTTCCATCACCAGCCTCAGGGGAAGAATTCTCTCCAGCACTTCGGCGGTGCTAATTCGCTGTATATTCAGCCTTAAAGCCCCGCTTTCTGCCAGACCCACAGTTTCCAATTCCTTTACCAGGCGGGTCAGCCTGATGATCTCATCGACCAGACTGGATTTGACCTGATCAGTCAGGTCCATGCTGCCTGTCTGCAGGGCCTCCAGTTGTCCCCGAAGTATACTTAGCGGGGTACGCAGTTCATGGGCGATATTGGCTACCAAAGAGTTTCTGCTCTGCTCATGTTCATATAGCTGCTGGGCCATATAATTGAAGTCTTCCGATAGCTGAATAAATTCCCGGTCTCCTTTGAGTTCTACCCGGCTTTCCAGATCGCCCCGGGCCAGGTTGTGGATGGCCTGGGACAGGGAATTTATAGGACGAGTGATCCCCCGGGCCAGCACAACTCCTATGATCAAAGCCAAAGCTATAGTAATCAGAATAGCATTGGCAGTCTGACTGGCTATGCTATCCAGGAACTGATTTTCCATACTGATTACTCCTCTTTTCAGGGGATTAAAAATATATACCCAGGCTATTTCCTGACTCTCTGATAGTACCGGAAATACCGTGAATTCTTCCCGGTTCAAGCTGAGATATGATCCCAGCAGCTCGCTTCTGCTGGAAGCTGCTACCCGGTGGTCATGGTCCAGCACCAGCACTTCATCCCTCCAGAAGGGCCTGTGTTCCGGCAGACCTCCAGGCCCTTTCCGGTCCTCGGGGAAATAGGTGCGGCTCTGCAAGTACTGCTGCAGGCCGTTAAAATCGCCGTTGGCATCGTAGTACGAACTCACCTCCAGGGCTATACTTTCTCCCATGGATGAAGTCCCCAAGTCAACATAGCGGCTGAATTGCTGCTTGGTTATCGCATAGGCCAGAATTCCGGTCAAGCCCGCAGAAAGAATCGCTACTAGGATTATAATTATGGTAATCCGGCTGGTAATACCCGTTTTGTGCATCCTATTTTCCTTCCTGAAGCAGTTTATAGCCAACTCCGTATACGGTCTTGATGGATATGTTTTCTACTGACAAAGCCTCCATTTTACGACGCAGGTTATTTATATGAGTGTCTATAGTCCTTTCGTATCCTTCATAGATATCACCGTAAATGCGTTCCAGAATCTGCAAGCGGGAAAAAACCTGTCCGGGATTTTCTATGAAAATCAACAGGATCCTGAATTCGGTGCCGGTCAAGCTGATCAAATGCCCGTTATAGTATGCCTCCATACGATGAATATCTACTTTCAGGCTGCCCAGGGAGAGCAGGTGTTTGTCCGGAAGACTGTTATTGCTGCGCCTCATCACTGCCTTGACCCGGGCGCTCAGTTCCCGGGGAGAAAAGGGCTTGGTAATATAATCGTCGGCTCCCATCTCCAGTCCCAGCAACTTATCAATCTCTTCTACCCGGGCGGTAAGCATAATGACCGGAGTATTATCCTCTCTGCGAATGGTTTGTAAAACCTCAATTCCCGACCTGACCGGCAGCATAACATCCAGGATAACCAGATCCGGACGGCACTGCTGCCAAATATCCAGGGCTTCCTCTCCATCGGCAGCCTCCAGGGTAATATACCCTTCGGAAGCAAAGTGTTCGCAGACCATCTTCCTCAGTTGTTCCTCATCTTCCACCACCAGTAGCTGATAACTCATACTTTTCCTCCGCCTTTAGTCTTCCATCAAGCATCCGCACTACCCTTTTGGCCATACGAGCGACTTCCAGGTCATGGGTTATAAGTATCACCGTATGACCCTGGGAATTCAATTCTTGCATTATTCCCATTATTTCTTCTCCGGATTTGGTATCCAGGTTGCCGGTGGGCTCATCAGCCAGCAGTATCGATGGATCACCGACCAGAGCCCGGGCGATAGCTACCCGCTGCTGCTGACCTCCCGATAACTCCGATGGCCGGTGCTCAGCCCGCTCCTTAAGCCCCACTCGTTCCAGCATGCATTCACCCTTCTCCCGAGCCTGATCTCGCGGCATCCCCCGGAGCAACAGGGGCAGTTCTACATTCTGTATCGCCTGGTAGCGGGGCAGCAGGTTAAACTGCTGGAATATAAACCCTACTTCTTTATTTCGGATCAAAGACAGTTCATCATCATCAAGCTTCTCCACATTTTGTCCCGCCAGCAGATATTCTCCTGAATCAGCGGTATCTATGCAGCCCATTATGTTCATCAGGGTGCTTTTTCCCGAACCAGAAGGTCCCAGGATGGCCAGGAACTCTCCCGGGCTCACGGCCAGGTTTACATTTTCCAAGGCTGCTACTTCGTTATCTCCCATTTTATATCTTTTGCTGATATCTTTCATTAAAATTAATGCCTGACCATCATTCATAGCTGCCGCTCTCACTTGTTTGGCCCACTAATTTTATAGATTCTATGACTGCACTTGCGCCGCTGGTGCCATCTTTATACCATATACTGAGAATATCCCCCTTTTGGAGGTCGCTAAGCTCTAAGCCTTCCCCGGCTCCTCCCCGAGATGCAATACTTATTCCCACCGGGATGGTCAAAGTTACTTCTTCCCCAGTATAGCTTATTTCCATCTCCGCCGTCGGTTCCATATTATCCGGCCTTGCTCCCTCTCCGCCTTGCTGCCTGGCTTCCATCATAGCCTGACGTTCTTCGTCACTCATGTCCTCCATGGATGGCCGCTGGCCTGCCTCCGGGCGAGCACCGCCTTCCGGCGGTCCCCCGGTATTATTTCCTTGGGGAGCCGCCGCATCCGGAGATGCTTGCATTTCCGGCATTTCCGGCATTTCCGGCATCTCAGCCAGAGCCAGTACCACTTCATTCCCCACTATGCTTTTCACCACTCCCACCAGGTCCGGATCAACTTCAGGTATCTTCTGCTCTGCTCTTGAGGCAGAACCGTCCGGGATCGATCCATCGTCTCCCTTATCGGCCTGATTCCCCCCGGCGCAGCCGGCCGTAACTAAAAACAACCCCAGAACCAAAATAAAACCAATCTTTTTCAACTTGCCTACCTCCCTATATTATGTTTATGCTCGCCTACTCCTGTCTCAGCGCTTCAATGGGTTTTAGAGCCGCAGCCTTGGCGGCCGGATAATAACCAAAAAAGGTGCCGGTGACGGCGGAAAAGGCTACCGCCAGCATGGCCCCGTTCAAGCTGGGCAAAATAGTAACTTCAAAAAATCCCAGGAAAGGAACCACTATATAACTTAATATCCCTCCAATCATACCGCCCACCGTGCTTATCAATACCGCTTCAAATAAGAACTGCAGCAATATATCTCTTTTCCTGGCTCCCAGAGCTTTTAATATACCGATCTCTCTGGTACGCTCCTTTACCGAGACAAACATGACATTCATAATCCCTATCCCGGCTACCAGGAGAACGATGGCCGCAACTGAAACCAGCAAGGTGGTCATGGTTTTCGAGGTCGCCTGAGCTGCCTCCAGCATACTGCCCGCGTCGCGAATTTGAAAATTGTCTATGGTGTCGGCATGGTTTACAGTCAATGCCGCAGTAATTTCTTCGATAGCCGTGCCGACACTTTCCATATCTGCCGCCAGCGCAGTAATGGTAGGCCTGGTCCGGCCCCCGAGCACATATTTTTCGGCCACCGTATAGGGTACTATTACCGATTCATCCGGGCTGAAACCTCCTGTAGTATCCCCTAGGTATTTAAGTACCCCTATTACTTCATATTTCTTGCCATTGATATTGATAGATTGGCCCAGGCTGGAACTTTCTCCGAAGAACATCTCTGCTATATCCGATCCAATAATAACTACTTTATGGCGTTTATCACTGTCTTCATCGCTTATGTTAGTACCGTATTCCAATTCCAGGTTGTTCAGCAGCAGGTAGTCAGCCATCGCACCTGCCACCATGGTGGAATAGGAAGTATTGTAATAACTGATAGTTCCTCCTCCGCTTATAGTCATGGTAGCGCTGTCCACCGCAGGACATGCCTGGATTAATTCCAAGTCATCCCGGTCAAGTTTGTCGGTTTGCACATTAGCTCCGGGACCACCCTGTTCTCTCCCGGGAGAAACCAGAATGGTACCGGCATTAAGACGTCCGAATTGCTCGGCCACCGAGGCTTCGCTGCCTTTGCCAATTCCTATTACCAAAATAACAGTGAAGGCTCCGACAATAATCCCCAGCGAAGTCAGGAAAACCCGTAATTTATTAGTGGAAATGCTAATGAGTACCGAACGAATAATCTCTAACAGGCTCACCTCATCACATCCCCATTCCCATTCCCGGCCCAGGCATAAAACCATTATTTCTCATATCGTTGTTATTATTGCTGTTTGCAGCTGCCGGAGCGGAGGTTGCCGTTACCAGTACTATTTCCCCGGCCTGCAGGCCTTCAATAACCTCCACACTGGTTCCATCGGTAAATCCGGTACTGATATTCCTTTCACTGACAGTGCCGTCCTGGCTTTTAACCTGTACTATCTGCCGGCCGTCTGCGATGCTCACTGCTTTGACGGGTATATAAAGCACATCTTCCACCCGCTTGGTGATAAAAGTTATGGTACAGGTCATGCCGGTTTTGATCTGCTCCCGGCCTCCCTCCAGTTCGATCCAGGTATCGTAGCTGACCAATCCGCTGCTATCTTTGACCGGTACCGAGTCAATAAATATAACCTGGCCACTAAAGACCTGATCTTCACAAGCATCGAAAACAGCTTCTACCTGCTGCCCTGGGTATATCCCGGCAGTATCTATCTCCGACACCGAGGCCACTGCTTTGATCTTGCAATCATCCAGGAGAATTATGCAGGTTTCATTCTCGGGTACAGTTTCGCCTTGGCTGAAGTTTACCGCCAGAACCTGAGCATCCTGGGGAGAAATCAGAACGGTATTATTTAATTCATCCTGGGCGGTCTTCAGGTCCGTTGCGGCACTGGCCAGGCTAATCTCATAGCTGGCCGCCTGAGCTTCATAAGCTGCTCTGGCGTTTTTGAATTCCTGTTCCTTGTCTCTCATTTCCTTCTCGGTATAACAATCAGCGATCTGCGCCATGGCGTTGTATTCGTATTCCAGCTTATCCAGCTGATATTTCAGTTCATCCAACTGCCGCTGACCGCTGATCTTGTTCAACTCGTAATCCTGCCCGGCACGGGTCAGCTTATTTTCATAATCGGTTCCATCCAATCTGGCCAGTACCTCTCCGGCCTTGACGGTCTGTCCCGGCTCGACTAATATCTCCTGCAGTTTTCCCACTACCTGAAAAGCCAGGTTGGTAACCTCTAAATCAGCACTCCCGTCAGCCACCAGTTCTACGGTTATATTGCCCCGGGTCACCTGCACCTCCCGATATACTGTTTCCTGCTCAGCTACTGCAGATGTTTTATAATAATAGTAAATCGCTGCCATGGACAGCAATATCAGCACCATGGCTATTCTCATTCGTTTACTGCTATACAATTTCTTGAGCAATTCTTCCCTCTCCCTTTTTCGATATATACGACCTGCTCATCACCTTTCCTTTACCCGGCAGCTTTTTCCCCCGGCACGGCATTCCGCTTCACCTCCCTGATGATCTTGCCCGTATTATCATGTTACTGACCCTTAATTCTGTCCACCCGGTTCAGCTCCGGTTGTAATCTTTTGTCCAGCCTGTAAATGTCAACTTAAATTGGGCATGGGTTTACTAACAAATATTAGCAGTTAATCATCAATACAATTTGAAATAAATATCAATTTTTCTTAACAATCAGCAGGCAGGGTGATGCAGGATGGCAACAAGATATTCCCCAGTTGACACCGGGCGCACTGAAGAAAGGGCAGGCACTTGATGTACCTGCCCTTTCGGCCAAGAGAGAAGAAATACCCCCTGCTTGGGTAGTTCCTGTTTTTGCCCCGCTGCGCTAAGCTATTCGGCCGGGCAATTTCTCATGCCGCCCTGCCTTCCGCCGAAACCTTCCCCAGCTTCATGTCTTCCGGGGTTCGGTTGCCTATCAAGACCGGCGGTCATATTATTATAGATTTCCTGAGTAATGGTTCCGTCATCCAGCAGCTCCTGAAGGATTTCCTCCTGGGCCTCTTTCATAGCCGTTTGCCTTTCCTCCCCGGTGAAATCAGCCAATTCATCCTTTAATCCAGCCATTTTTTCCCGCAAGACCTTCATCGCATTATATTCTGCCTGGCTCATTTCCTTCCTTTCCGGTGCTGGCTGGCAATCCGTATCGGCTTGGAAACCGCGTGGTTCAATACCCATACTTTTTCCGCTGCTCAGTTCATCGTATAATTCCTGGCTGATAGTGCCTTCATCCAGCAATTCCTGCAGAACCTCTGCCCGGGCTTCTTTCATAGCCGTGTGCCTTTCCTCGGGACTCAAATCGGCCAACTGATCCTTTAATTCAGGCATCCTTTCCCTTAATGCTGTCATGGCATCATATTGGGCTTGAGTGATATCACCATTCTCCAATGCTTTATCCAGCCCATCGCCGCCTCCGCCATGATGCCCGGGAGGCATAATCTTGTCCGGTGCAGTGCCGGCAGTTTCTGCCAGGACCGGCCAGGCAATCCCGGCAACCCCAGCTATGAACACTGCTGCCAGCACAATGGCTGCCAATTTCCAACCCTTGCTTCTAAGCATAGATAACCATCCTCCTTATTTGTTAATTCCTCAATAGTATGCATCATTTTTTTGAAATCACTGTCAAGATGATATCAAGATTTCTTAATAATCCATCTATTTACCTGGGCAGCAATTAGTTTCCCCGGGGAAAGCCAAAAAAATGGGCAGGTATTTACCTGCCTCCCATGAAGGTACAATTTATGATCACCTGTTAGGCTAATCTTAGCATTCAATCTTAAAGGAAATTTCAACCAAATAACAATTTTCCTTGATAATTACTACTGTTTCTTTTGCTCCCATCCAGCGATAAAAACTAAAACCCTTGGGCCCGCCGCCGGAACAGAATTCCAATAATCATCCAGCTGGTCGGCGACGGTTGCCGCCACTGGAAGCTGTATGGCAGCAGGCTAAGCCGGATAACCATATTTCTTCAATTTACGATAAAGAGTAGAAAGATCTATCCCCAGGAGTTCGGCGGCTTTAACCCGATCATCCCCGGCATCCTGCATGGCCTTCTCAATCAGGTCACGTTCGAACTCCCTGACCGCATGTTTCAGACTCTGTTGTTCATGGGAGGCCCGGTAAAGATCCATCCGTTTTTTGATAAATAGAAAATGCCGTACATCCAGCCTCTTGGTTTTCTCCATATCGGCCAGGATAATGGCTCTCTCCAGCACGTTTTCCAGTTCCCGCACATTGCCGGGCCAGGCGTAGCTGCTGAGCATCTCCAGGGCGCTGCCGGAAATTTCCCTGATCCCGGTATTGAGACGGCAATTAAGGCGGGACATAATGTGCTGGCACAGCAGCGGGATATCTCCCGGCCTTTTTCTCAAAGGCGGTATATCCATCCGTACCACATTCAGGCGATAATACAGGTCCTCCCGGAAAACAGCGCTTTCGATCATCTCTTCCAGGTTCCGGTTGGTAGCCGCTATAAGCCTTACATTGACCCTTATAGGATAGCTGCCGCCCAGACGTTCTATCTCCTGCTCCTGCAGTGCTATCAGCAGTTTGCTCTGCATGCTCATGCTCATCTCACCAATCTCATCCAGAAATATGGTGCCACCGCTGGCCAATTCAAATTTACCCGGTTTTCCGCCTTTTTTGGCTCCAGTGAAGGCTCCCTCTTCATAGCCGAACAACTCCGCTTCCAGCAGACTCTCAGGAATAGCGGCACAGTTTATCCGCAGAAATGGGAATCGGCTGCGGCTGGATTGGTTATGTATAGCTTGGGCAAACAACTCCTTGCCGGTACCGCTTTCACCGCATAAAAGAACCGTACTGTTAATATGCTGGGCTACCTGGCGGGCAAATTTCATTATCTTTCGGAATTCTTCATTTTTTCCCACGATATCATCAAAATGGTATTTGGCCTTGTATAAATTATCCACTTCGTCTTTGTACATATTCAGTTCGGTTATCAGGTTTTCTATGGTGTCCTGGGCATTCCAGATATCCATGAACACACTGTAAGCGAAGGCTCCTACCACCTGGCCTTCCTGAATAATGGGTATAGTAGATGCAATCATGTTATAATCGTTGATGCGCCAGTTGTACCCGACAATTGCTTTGCCGCTTTTCAGTACGGTCATTACCCGGGTGTGGGGTGTTATCTCTTTGGCGGGACGGCCGATCACCTCTTCCCGGCTCAGGTTGAGCACATTCAAGTAAGTCTCACTGACTGACACAATCCTGCCGCTATGGTCAACAATCATGGCCGCCATGAACTGATTCTCAGTAAACAAAGCCTCCAGTATCCTTCCTATCTCCAATTCCAGCTCTCCCCCCCGCAGATGCAAGCATGAAATTCTCTTTTACTCCCCCCCGGACCATTAACCGGTTTTCGGTTTGAGCAGACCGGCCCGTGGGCTCCAGGGGTTCGATGAGGGTTGGTTGATAATTAGAATTATAACATAAAAGGAGTCAGGCTTAACTCGGCTAAAGAAGCTAAAATCGAGTTAAGCCTGACTCCTGATTACTGATTAGTAGGAATTAAACCTGCTTATTGCTTTTTCTCCAGATACCCTGTTTCTCCGCATTTTTTACCAATTCCTCCCTTACTTGAGGATGAGCCAGATCAATCAGTCCCTCGGCCCTCTGCCATACTGATTTGCCCTTCATTGCAAATTTGCTGCAATCATTTTCCCGACCGCGTTAGGCATTCCGCCGATCCCCAGCTGAATGCAGCACTCGTCTCGCATCTCCTCAATTATATAGGCGGCTGCTTGCTCATCCACTGGGGAGGATACCCCCTCGGGGATCTGCACCAGGGGGGGGTTTCCCCTTCAATAACATAGTCCACCTCGGATATATGTACCGCTTCTTCATATCCCCCCAGGCAGCGGGGCATATTCTGGTTAACCTCTACCATGACCACCCGAGCTCGTTGGCAGACTGCCCGCATATGAGACCCCTGGGGTCCGAAGTTAAAAAATCCATGTTCATCCATGGGACAGACCTGCATCATAGACACCGCCAGAGGTTCAATATGTTCCCTGACATACCGGGGCAGCTCGGAATAGCGAATAGGAGAATAATAAACCGGCCTCCCGTTCTTCATGAGATTGCGATCCCGGCCGGAGAGATGCCAGCTGTTCCAGGTAAATATGTCTCCGTCGGAATCAACCTCCAATATCCGAGCGGGAAAGCTATTTAGAAGAATCCAGACCTTGATATCTTCCAGTTCATCTTTCCTGTCAGCCAGGGCTTTATCCAAGCTGACTACCTGACCGTTCATTGATCCGTAGTCAATCCAATCACCTGATTTGATTAATTTGACCGCTTCCGCCGCGGGAACCAGTTTGCTGCGATATTCCTGCCAGTAACTCACCTTGTATTCTCCCCCTTAAACCAGTTTGATCCTAATAATCCCATATTATCAGATTCTCCCTGGTTCTGTCATTCCGGCTCACAGATGCTGATACTATTGGTTAAGCAGCCAGTTGTCCAGCAGGCAAACCTGTTCATGGCTGGACAGGGTTTCCCCAGTCCTACCTTAGTTTCTTTCTGTGATACCCAAGTACAGCTTATGGTTGAATCTTATTGCTTCTTTTCCAAAAGCCCATTTTATCAGCTTCTTTGATAAGTTCATCCCGGAAATCTGGATGAGCAATTTCAATTAATCTTTCGGCACGCTTCCATATGGACTGGCATTTCAATAAGGCTTTGCCATATTCAGTTACCACGTAATGAGTCAGCTGGCGGGAAACAGTACAGGCGGCTCCCGGGGTCAGCAGCGGCTTGATCTTGGATTGCAGATTGCCGTTTTTGTCCTTAAAGGTGGAAGCGGTGCATAAGAAGCTCTTCCCACCCGGGGAATGATAGGCACCCAGAACAAAATCCCATTGCCCTCCGGTGCCCGTAATTTGCCGCGGCCCCTGCATCTCAGAGGTAACCTGGCCGTAGAAATCCACTTCCAGACAGCCGTTAATGGATATCACATTGGAAATTTGGGCAATTACACCAGGATCATTGGTGTAATCTACCGAATAACATGCGATCATGGGATTCCGATCCATAAATTCATATAGTTCCGGAGAGCCCAGAGCAAAAGTACAGACTATCCGTTTCCGGTCAATTTCTTTTCTACGGCCAGTAATACAGCCGTTTTTCCACATTTCCACATAGGCATCGGCCATCATTTCGGTATGCACGCTCAGGTCTTTTAAGCCGGCGGCGGCAATCTGTTTGCCCAGGTAATTGGGCAGACCCCCGATCCCCAGCTGGATGCAGCAGCCGTCATGAATATCTTCCATAATATGTTCAGCAATCCTCTTTTCCGCTTCGCTGGCTTCCAGGATAGGGGCATTGGCCATAGGCTCATTCTCGCCTCGCACAATTAAGTCTATCTCCGATATATGAATCTGGTGGCCGTTGCCGCCATAAACATAAGGCATTGATTCATTTTCTTCCACTATAGTAATGGCGGCATTCTCTATTACCGCTTCACAGTGGGATGCATTTATACCCAGGTTAAAATAGCCATATCTATCCATGGGGCACACCCGCAGCATGGCTACATCCACTTCTACCTCCCGGTTGCGATAATACCCGGGCACTTCATGGTAGAGCAGAGGGGAAAAACTGCAGATTCCCTGGTCGGCCAACCGGGCATCCCAGGCACTGTAGTGCCAGCTGTCCCATTGGAAGTGCTCCATGCTTGGATCGCTGATGGGCACCTCCGGGAAGGGGGGCAGGGAAATGCCGCTGCGAACATGCACCCCGTATAGTTCATCCTTTCTCTTGGCCAGGGCTTTATCCAGGGCTTTGGGATACCCGTTAAAGTACATGTAGTCTACCCAATCTCCAGACTTGATTACCTTGACCGCTTCTTCGGGTGTGCGAAATTTTTCTTTATACTCGCCGTTAAACATGAATACTCCTCCTTCATTATTGAAAATTGATCAGCCCGGGCCGGCCGGTACTTGGCTCGACCAAAAGGCTGGTATGACGGAGGGCCTCTTGAGGCCCTCCGTCATACTATTTATAAGGGGGTCTATTTCCTGGCTCCGCCTTCACCGAACCTGTCCGGTTCTTTCTCAGGCTTAACCACGAAGAACATCACCAGCGATGACCAGACGCTGCACCTCAGCGGTTCCTTCAAATATCTGAAATATCTTGGCATCGCGCATATATTTTTCCACCATATATTCTTTGGTATATCCATAACCGCCATGTACCTGCACCGCATTCAGGCTGACCTTCATGGCCGCCTCGCCGCCCCAGTATTTTGCCAGGGAAGCTTCCCGGGTATAGGGCAGTCCCATATCCTGGTTGTTGGCAGCTTTCTGGTACAGCAGCCGTGCCGTTTCAACCATTACCGACATCTCGGCCAGTATGAATTGTATAGCCTGGAAACTGGCGATAGGCTTGCCGAACTGCTGCCTCTCCTTGGCATATTGTACCGCACACTCAAATGCCCCTTGGGCTATCCCTACCGCCATGGCTCCCACCACCGCCCGGGAGATATCCAGGGTTTTCATGGCAATTTTGAAGCCTTCACCTTCTTTGCCCAGCAGATTGCCGGCCGGTACCCGCACATCTTCAAAAATAACCTGGGTGGTATTGGAACTTCTGATTCCCATTTTGTTTTCCGGTTTGCTCACGCTGATTCCAGGGGTGCTGCGATCCACCATAAAACTGCACATACCCTTATACCCCAGTTTTTTATCCAGGGTAGCGAATACTGTATATAGATTAGCCACCCCGCCATTACTAATAAACTGTTTAGTGCCGTTGAGAATATAGTCATCCCCATCTTTTACACAGCGGGTGGACAATCCTCCCGCATCAGATCCGGCTCCAGGTTCAGTCAGACAAAATGCAGTAATGGCACCTTCCATCATCTGTCCATACCACCACTTCTTTTGTTCGTCGGTGGCCGCGATATACACCGGGTCCGGTCCCAGCAGAGTACTGGCCGCCAGAGTGGTAGCCAATCCAGCATCACCGCGGCTTATTTCTTCAGCAACAATGCATTGTCCTAAATGATCAATCCCAGGTCCGCCGTATTCCGCCGGCACTCCACAGGTCATCAGACCCAGTTCCTGCAGTTTATTTACTGTATCCCAGGGGAATACGTGTTCTTCATCCCACTGCTGACAATAGGGCAGCACCTCATTATCGGCAAAATCACGGGCCATTTTCCGTATCATCTCTTGTTCTTCACTCAACCTGAAATCCATGTAAACTCCTCCTTTTCAGCTTGCGACAGATAGCAAGCTCACCCATGGCAAAATTAGCGTCCGGTAAATTTCGCTTTTCTCTTCTCTAAAAAGGCCTGAAAGCCTTCCTTCTGATCCTGGGTAGCAAAAAGCAGTGCCCAGGTCTTTTGCTCATATTGCAAACCTGAATTCAGATCCACTCCACTCCCATAATTGATGCATTTTTTAGCCGCTCCCAGGGCTATCGGAGCCTTGGCTGCCAGTTTTTTGCCCAGTTTTTGCGCCTCTTCCATCAACTGATCCCGGGGGAATACCGCGTTTACCAGACCGATACCGGCTGCCCTCTGAGCATCGATGTTTTCCCCGGTATAAATCAGATATTTGGCCCAAGCCGGTCCTACCGCCCGGCTTAACCTCTGAGTGCCCCCGGCTCCGGGAATAATGCCCAGATTTATCTCCGGCAGGCCGAATATCGCGCTTTCCGAAGCCAGTTTGATATCTGCGGCCAGGATCAGCTCACAACCGCCGCCCAGGGCCAGACCATTTATGGCAGCAATGACCGGCTTCTCCAGCTTATCAATCTTGTCTACTGCATCCTGGGCCAAAGCCACAAATTCTGCCGCTCCCATGGCGTCCAGGGAAGCAATATAGGCTATGTCTCCTCCGGCTGCGAAAACCCTGGGGCCTCCCGTCAGGATCACCGCCTTAATCTCCTGGTCGGCAGCTATCTCATCCATCAAGCGCGATAGTTCCTTCAGCAGTTCATCATTCAAGCCGTTCAATGACTCAGGCCGGTTCAAAGTAATAGTACCGAGACCGTCTTCTTTTTCAAACAGCAGGGTTGTTAGTTTCATAAAAACCTCCCCTTTTACTTGGTGTAATCATAAAACCCCTTGCCGGTCTTGATGCCCAGGTGCCCGGCCCGACATTTTGATTTCAGGGCCAGAGAGGGACGATATTTGGAATCTCCGAATTCACGCCAGTAATATTCACATACCGACAGCAGCACATCAATCCCCACCATGTCACAAAGAGCCAGCGGGCCTATCGGCATATTAGCCCCCAGTTTCATGGCCTTGTCTATTTCTTCCGCACTGGCTACCCCTTCCTGATAAGCAAAAGCAGCTTCATTAAGGTAGGGCACCAGCAGCCGATTGACTATAAATCCAGGCACTTCTTTAGCCTGGACTGCTTCCTTCTTGATTTTTCCGCATAGTTCCATTACTGTTTCAACCGCTTCTTGGCTGCTGTCTGCTCCCGGGATAACCTCCACCAGTTTCATAACCGGCACCGGATTAAAGAAATGCATGCCTACAATTCTGTCCGCTCTTTTAGTCGATGAAGCTATCTCAGTTATGCTCAATGCAGAGGTATTGGAAGCCAGTATGGTATTTTCGGGACAAATGGAGTCCAGCTGCTGAAAGACTTTTTTCTTGATATCCATATTCTCCACTATAGCTTCTATAACCACATCACAATCAGCAAATCCTTGTAAGTCCGAGCTGGTGTTCAGCAATGTCTGCCATTGCTGTTTTTCGTCTGCACTCAGCCTGCCTTTGTCAAGGGCTTTCTGCCAGGCTTTATCCAATCCTTTTATGGCTTTGGCCAGTACAGCCTCATCTATATCCACCAGGACTACCGGGAAACCAGCCTCGATGCTCACCTGGGCAATCCCTGCCCCCATGGTGCCTGCACCTAGAACCCCAACCTTTTTTATTTCCATTGTTTCTGCCTCCCCCTAAAATATTCTAAACCCATACAACCAGCCATTCCTTCCTTGTCACCTCGGAACCCGGATCCCCCCTTTCATTAGCACCTGACATATATCATTAGCAATTTCTGTGCCAGGAATCTCAGAGCCCGACAACTCAAGTTTTTCTGCCCTTTCGCTCCAGAACCCGGCCTCAGCAGCCGCATTATTTGGCAATAGTACCAGTCGGGTTTTGAACAACTGCATTGTGTCCAAAGCCGCACTTTGGCAAAAAAAAAGACCTTTGGCAAACTTGCCAAAGGCTCTTGCTTAACATCCTGATCAATTGTATTAGCCCGTTTCTGCCACCCCTCTGCCTGGCCTAATCCATCCATTGGCCCTTGGGTTCTTCAGCCGGAACTCGTCATTAAAACAGGCGGACTCTCTATCTACGGCATCAGCCCGGACCGGTTACAGTTGTAATCAGCGGGCATTCTTAACGTATGTTTTCAGTTTATCCAAAAGCTCCTTTTTAGTCGCTGCCGACTTGATCTTCTTATTAATCAGACCGGTATCAGGATATACCCCCTGGACATTCTTTCTTACCTTGACCACATCGTTAAAGATGGTCTTTTCATCCTTCCTGACCAGCACTTTAACTTCATAGTCCCTGGTCTTTTCGATCTTGTGACCCTTCATCTGCACCGTTGTAAGTATTTCAAAACTGTAGCTGATCATGGATATACCTCCCCGCCATTCATAAACCTCAGGGACAGGTCCCTCCCCAAGATCTCCATGCAGATAGAGCAGAGAACCTGTCCCCGCGGCTCACTGCCCTTATTATGCTAGTTATTTCCTGATTTGGGTGGTTGAAACAAGGGCTGATTATTGCGAATAATAAACAGGAACACCGGAAACAGGCACAGAAGAACGGAAACCGCCGTGTATATCATAGCATTGTCGGTGTACATTTCAAACAGTCTATAAGTAAAGATAACAAAGAACACCGTAATCGCTAACCATGCCAGCTGTCCGATAAAAGGTATCCATACCAGGAGAAATCCTGCCAGCATACTAACCGGCAATATAATCTCCAGATTGTCCAGCCGCTTTCCAAACAGCTCCATACTCCCTACCAGCATTCCTAGCACATAAAGATCAGCTATCGGCACCCAGCCCAGCCAGGGATTTTCCAGTCCCCGGTTGGCAGCCAGAGCGCTGATGCCCAGGGATTTCAGCACATAGAAAACCGCAAATACGATAAACCACATGAAGCTTAAGACTCCCATCGCTGCCCAGAAGGCGCCACTTCCATCATACATCATACCTTATACCTCCAATTTCTTGAGTTTTCCGGGGCAACACACCATATACCAGTGGCTTATCACCTCCTGGCGCATAAATACTCACCCCAAAGGCAGGGTCAGGCAACATGTGTGCTAACCCTACGCTGCATTCTCCAACCCGAATGCCCTTATGCATAAAAAATCTACACATTACCCTTCCTGATTCTAATATTTGACATCCCTTAGCATATTCCTTCTAGTATATTAAGGAGATGGTCCTTCTGTTACAACCCAACAATGTAATATCGCAGGTTAGCAAACTGTGAGACCCTACTCCCAATTGTTTTCAGAAGAACCTCCTGGTTAAACTAATGACCTTCTGGTTCAATGATGATCCCAGGCCAATTGATATATAGCCAGCACATCCTGCTTCTGCAGTTTTTTCAGCCTGCCCAGTGGTCTTTGCTGAACCGCATTTTCTGCCATTTCCTCCAGATCATCGTATTTAACCCCCAGTTCTTTGAGGGTAAGGGGAGCCCCGATTTCACCCAAAAATTGCCTTAACTGCTTTATTCCCTGCCCGGCTTTCTCCTCCGCCGCCCCGCTGGTAATGCCAAAAATCTTTTCCCCGAAGCGAACAAAGGTGTCCAGATCTTCCTGGTATACATAGCGCATCCAGGCTGGAGTTACCACCGCCAGACCCGCCCCGTGGGCTACGTTGTAAAAGGCACTCAGGCTGTGCTCTATATCATGGGCGGCCCAGTCACCTCCGCTTCTCCCGGTACCATTGGAATTATTCAGGGCCAGGGTGGCCGCCCAGGCTATCTGGGCACGAGCCTCATAATCAGCCGGATTATGCAGCAATATCCTTATACACTTCATAACCGTTCTGATAATAGCCTCGGAGTATTCCTGCATCAATTCCACGTTTTTAGTGCCGTCGAAATAGAGCTCGAAAACATGGCTCAAGATATCCACCGCACCATTCACCGTATCCTGCTCCGAAAGATGAGCCTGGAACTGGGGATCTATAATAGATACTCGGGGATACAAATGTCGGGACCCCATCCCCCACTTCTTTTTCTCCTCGGTCCTGGTAATTACTGCATTGCCATTCATCTCAGAACCAGTAGCAGATAAGGTCAATACTCCGAATACAGGCAGAGCCTCATTGATCCTGGCCTGCCCGCTGAACAAATCCCAGACTGGACCAGGGTGCTTTACCCCTGCTGCGATAGCCTTGGCTGAATCGAAAACACTCCCCCCCCCTACAGCCAGGATGGCATCCACCCCCTCCTGACCAGCCAGGTCAATGCCTTCCTGCACTTTGCTCAAAATCGGATTGGATTGAACCCCGCGAAACAGCACAGAATCAATAGTCCATTCCTCCAGCGAGTCCATTACCCGGTCATATACCCCGGTAGAGAAGATTGATTGGCGGCCGCAGACCAGCAGTGCCTTGCTTATACCGTTTTCACTCATTTCACGGCCGATGTTATTGATGGTATCCTTGCCGAAATATATCTTGGTAGGATTGTGATAAGTAAAGTTTTTCACTCTTTTTACCTCCTTACCTTCTTTGGCCAATGACGTGCCATTGCTTTCAATATACCTCAATCAGCTTATTGTTTTCCACCTTTCCCAGGATATTGTGTCCCGGGGCCCGAATGGATGTTATCATTTTCTCTGGCGAACAGGATATTAGAACCCTCTGGCCTTCTTGCTTCATGCAGCATGGCTGGATTCCATCAATGATTCCATTATCCTCCCGGCAGAGTATCCACCCGCGACTATTCAAAAAATCTTCCCTCCGGTGCAAGACGGACCGTATCTCAGGTGTATTATGGTTGTTAGCACATTTAAGCAGGAAAGGAAGTGGGTACTGTGACATATCGCCGCCTCATCGCTCTGACGGTAATGATGGCCATAGTTTTTATAGCCGCCCTGCCCCTGGGCCAGGCCAGGTTGGCTATGGAGAAAGATCTTGCTATTTTTATAGACGGGGAACAGTTGATTTTTCCAGACCAGCAGCCTTTTATTGATAGTAATAACCGCACTCTGGTTCCGGCCCGGTTTTTCGCCCAAGCCCTGGGAGCATCTGTGGAATGGGATGAAGCACAGCTGCAGGTAGTGGTTAGCCGAGAATCCAGCACTCTAACCCTTACGGTTGGCAAACAGGAGGTGCTGATTCATCCCGATAAGATCGAGAAAATGGATACCGCAGCGGTCCTGGTTAACAACCGACTGATGATCCCGTTACGTTATATCTCCATCTACCTGGGCTGTAATGTCAACTGGGACGCTTCCCGAAGAATCGCCCATATCTTCAGCCAGGGGCAGAGTGAAGCAGAAATTAAGCGTTTGATGGAAAATACCGGGAATACTCTGCTGGAACTGCCCCGGATCAATACCCGGGATAACATGCAGGAACTGCTGAGCCAGTCCAACCCAGATGAATATTGGACCAGAGCAGATGCCGGATTTTTCCCGGACATGCTGCAGGAAGCCAGCAAAGAAACTGCTTCCTCAGTCCCGAGCGCAGAAGCTTCCACTGACTATTCCGGCAGCAATGTTCAGGTGGAAGGAGTAGATGAGGCTGATATTGTCAAAACCGACGGCGAGTACCTTTACGCGGTCAGAAACCATGATATCCTTATTGTCAAAGCCTATCCCGCCGCTGAATTGTCCCTGCAAGCACGCATCTCCCTGAATGAAAGCCCCCAGGATATTTTTATCGCTAATAACCGTCTGTTGGTAATCAGCCGGGATCACAGCGCCTCCCCTTATCTCTACGACAACGAGGCTGGGGCGGATCTAAAAGTGACTCCCCCTTACCCCTATCAGGACGGTCTGGTCATAAACACTTACGATACCAGCAGCAAGAGCAGTCCGATTAAACTGGATACCTATAAAATAGAAGGCAATTATATCGCTTCCCGCAAGATTGGAGATGCCGTATATTTAATCAGCAGCCAGTACGTCTATTCCCCCTATCAGCCGGTATATTATATCAATGGGAGCCGGATAGAAAAAACTTACAGCGAAATCAGGTATTTCCCCAATATAATTCATAATTCGTATTTGCATATAGCCCGGATAAATATGGGCAGCAGCCTTGATAAGTTTGCTCTGGAGACCTATCTTAGCGGAGGCAGCAGCATCTATTGTTCGGCTGAAAACCTGTATGTTACCGCAGTGGAGTACAACCCTGCTGATTATTACCATAACTACCAGGAACCCCGGGAGACAACCCTGCTTTTCAAATTCGCTCTGGGAGACAGGGTTAAATACAGTGCCCGGGGACAGGTTGCGGGAACCCTGCTCAACCAGTTCTCCATGGATGAATACAACGGACATTTCCGGGTGGCCGCCACCACCAACCAGTGGTCCAGTACCAACTCCCGGAATGCCGTATACATTTTGAATCAGGACCTGGATGTGGTCAGTTCTGTTAACGATATCGCCCCCGGAGAGAGAATATATTCCGCCCGCTTCCTGCAGGACCGCCTGTATCTGGTTACCTTCAGACAGCTGGATCCCTTTTTTGTCATAGACCTGAATCCCCGGAATCCATCGGTGCTGGGAAAATTAAAAATCCCCGGCTTCAGCAGCTACCTGCATCCTTATCGGGATCATTATGTTATAGGCTTGGGCTATGATACCACGTTAACCAAATCCGGGGGAGTTATTCAGGCGGGAATCAAAGCCGCCATGTTTGATGTTAGTGATGTGAATAATCCCCGGGAAGTAGACCAGGAAATAATAGGCACTGCCGGCAGTTACTCGGAGGCAGCTGACAATCACCTGGCCTTCTTACTCCATAAAGACCTGCTGGCTTTTCCGGCCACAGTATATACCGCAGACAACAGCAGCGGCAGCAGTTATTACGGAGCCTTTGAATTCCAGGGTGCATACATCTATTCTATCTCGGAAAAGGGTCTGGATTATAAAGGACGGCTGACTCACCTGAGCGCGGATGATTACTTGAAGGCGGGAGATTACTGGTATGACAGCAATAAGAACATTCGCCGGATACTTGTCATCGCTGGGAATATCTATACCATATCCAATGAGCAAATCAGAGTGAATGACGGTTCCTCCCTGCAGCAAATCAAACAGATATCCACCGCTGATTGATTTTCCAGGTATTATACGGAGTCAGGCCAGGCCGCTGGGCATGGAGAGGCCGCCTGACTCCCGGTCTGTTTACCCCAGCTCTTCTATACAGGCCGGCACGTCATGGGCGGGAGAATTTACCAGCCGCGAAACCCGATAGGCAATCAGCCTCCGGGCCGGTTCCAGCATCTGAAGCAGATCAGCGTCCGGGGCTCCCTGCAGCCACAATTGTTCCTGCTCTTCTTGCAAAATGAAAGGCATACGATTATGAATGGTTTGGACCGCCTCTGCCGCATCAGTAGTTACGATAGCAAAACTAAACCAGGCCCGGCCATTTTCATCCACCCATTGATCCCACAGTCCGGCCATAGCAAATAACTCCCGGCTTTCCAGCATTATTCGATAAGGCAGTTTTTCGCCGCCGCCGGTTTTCTGCCACTCATAATAGCCATTAGCCGGTATAATACAACGTTTATGACGAAATGAACTTCTAAAGGACGGCTTCTCCCTTATGGTTTCTATCCGGGCATTGATCAACCGGTTGCCTGTCTTCCCCTCCCTGGCCCAGTGGGGGATCAGACCCCAGCGCATATTCTTCAATATTGTCCGGCCCCGGTGGCAGATCACCACCGGGACTTCCTGGCTGGGAGCCACATTATACCGGGGTTCAAAGTCCCGCTGCTGGGAATAACAATTGAAACGCTCGCAAATCTTATCCAGGTCGTCCAGGATGGAAAAACGTCCGCACATCTTTCTTTCCCCCATTTTTATGCTGTCTATTTAACAGGACCCCTCAGCTAAAATAAAGCCCGGGGAGATCTTTTTACGCCTCGTTTTACTGTCTATTTTACCGCAAAAGTTCTATACTTTAGATATAATACATTATTATTATTCCAAATTCTGCTGCGCCAACAAATAGTGAATTATGATGAGGGAGGTAATATAATGAACAACTACCGGGGCAAGCTGATATTGATCCTGGTCATCTGGCTGCTGATGCCTTCTGCCGGCCTGCAGGCTGCGCCAGTGGATTATGTGCCGGCCGGGCAGGTAATTGAAGGCCCCCTCCTCTTGGCCGGAGACAGAGTACGAATTGATGGTATAGTGGACGGAGATGTTTACGCAGCCGGCAACAATATTTCCATTACCGGAGAAGTAAAGGGGGACATCATCGCCGCCGCTCAAAGCATCACCGTCGCTGGCAATGTTCAGGGAGATTTGCGTCTGGCGGCCCAAAATGTCAGGCTGCAAGGCGTTACCAGCGGTTCTTCCACCATATTCTGTCAGTTCCTTGATTTTAACCGCCAGGCAGTCATGGAGAGGGACATGCTGGTTTTGAGCAATTCATGCTCCCTGGAAGGTAATGTGCAGCGAAACTTGAAGGGCAGCATGCAGACCATGTACCTGTCCGGCACCATCGGCCAAGACGTTGAACTCTTTGACGTCGGCCAGCTGGAATTAGCCGGGGCTGAGATTGGCGGTGATCTCCTTTACCGGAGCTTTAATAAAGCAGTAATCGCGCCGGGTACACTTATCGGCGGAGAAGAGCACTGGACGGAATCGATTAAGCCATCTGCTCCCCCAACAACCGTTTCTTATGGGAGTATGATAGGCTCACTGCTGATAAAACTAGCCGGTCTGTTAATAGTCTGGGGAGTGCTTGGATTATGGCGCCCGGGCTTCTGGCAACAGCTTACCCAACCAGCCAGGAATAACCCCCTGGGCAGTACTGGCATAGGATTGCTTTTGCTTCTGGCCACTCCCCTGCTGACCATCTTGCTGCTGGTAACGGTGATAGGCATTCCAGCCGGTTTCCTGGTCCTGGCTGTCTATAGTATAGCCCTGTATTTAAGCATCCTGGTGGCAGCCCAGTATTTGACCGAGCTTCTGAAGCCACGCATAAATTACAGCGCTCATGATATCTGGCTGGTACTGGTAATTTTACTGGTACTGCTGCTGGCAGTAAAAATACCCTATGGTGGCTGGATACTGGGCATGTTCATACTATCCCTGGGACTGGGCAGTATATTCCGAATCCTCTTCCCCGGCTCCAAGCAGCCGGAACAGCCGGAGCCGGTATAATTACCTTTTGCAGCTGCAAACTGATTCAGACAAGTCAACGAGACCGTACAGCATCATTAAGATAAGAAAAATCTCCCCGGGGTCAGACACAGAATATGAGTTAACTAAGCTCATTGGTGCTGACCCCAGTTCTTTTAACCGGGGTGAATTTTCACCTCATACAGTGTTATTTTTACCGCTGCCCCCACACTGGGAAAGGAAACCTCCCCCCTTAAGTAAGCAGGAAACATCTTTTCGCGTCGTTGTTAATGTAACAAAACTGCCCATACTTATTGTTGACTTAAAGCGCAAATTAATATATAGTTATAACCATACAGAATATTAACTATTAATACTTGTTATGTTCTGTTTCGTTTCCTAACATTTTAATCCTTCGTATTATCTTAAAACGACCCGTCACTTTTATGAGATGACGGGACTTTTTTTGTTTCAAACCGGAGAACCGGTTCTCAAACTCCGCTAATTTCACCATATCATGAAGCAGATTAGTGAACCTGTCCCGGGGGCTTAATCCCTCTTAGCTTGACAACATAGTTCAATTCCCGAATAATAAAGGATAAGTTAATACTTGACTCTCCGAGTCTACTAATCCTAAAGTATGAATCCATGGATAATAGACCGATAGGGTTTGCCGGGAAACCAGCATGCCTCCCTTCCGGAAAGGAGAAGATGCCTATGATACTTTGCTAGCAGTTTTATGGCCTTTTTTATGGCGATAAAGGCTGCTATTCATATTTTTGCTTATATTAAATATTGGGAGGTATATATGTTTAAAATAGTCTCAAACAAGAAACTTCTCTCCTTAATGCTGGTATTTATGCTGATAGCTTCGGTTTTCGCTTTTTCCGGATGCGGCCAACAGACAGAAGAACCTCAGGGGCAAGCCGGCGATAGTGTAGAAGCACCTGAAAATCCGCAGTTGACACTGGCAACTACTACCAGCACTCAGGATTCAGGCCTGTTGGATGCCATACTGCCCGACTTTAAACAAAAAACCGGATACCAGGTAGAAGTTATAGCTGTTGGCTCTGGTGCAGCAATGAGCATGGGGGAATCCGGAGATGCAGATGTACTCCTGGTTCATTCCCGTGCGGCTGAGGACCAGTTTGTTGCCGATGGTTATGGAGTTGACCGCCACGATGTAATGTACAACGATTTTCTTATTATCGGACCCGCTGCCGATCCAGCCGGCATCAAGGGCAGCAGCGATGCTGCTGCAGCACTGACCAAGATATCCGAAACCACATCTATTTTCCTTTCCCGGGGAGATGATTCAGGAACCCATAAAAAGGAATTGGCAGTTTGGAAGGCAGCGGAAATAGAACCTGCCGGAGATTGGTACAACTCAGTAGGACAGGGTATGGCTGATACCTATCGGATGGCTGACGAAATGCAGGGATATACCCTAATTGATCGGGCTACTTATCTGGCCAACCAGGACAACTATTCACTCCAGTCCATGGTTGAGGGAGACAAAATACTGTTCAACCCCTATGGAGTTATTGCAGTCAATCCGGAAAAATATCCCAACATAAACTATGCCGGGGCAACAGCCTTTATCCAATGGCTGGTCAGCGATGAAACCCAGGCTTTGATAGAAGAATTTGGCAAAGATAAGTATGGTCAATCACTTTTTATCCCTGATGCCAAATAACATGATTTTTTAGCAAGATTATGTTGAAGCAGGAGATGAAATCACTTTTGGAACATTTCATCCCTGCTTCGAATTTTGAAGAAGCAGGCATTGGCTATGGAAGTTATCTTACAAGGAATAAAAGAAGGAATAGGACTTATATTGTCCCTGGACCCGGAGCTGATAAAAATCACTCTATTGTCGCTGCAGGTATCTCTGTCCGCCCTTTTTGTCGCCGCTGTTCTGGGGATTCCGGCCGGCACCTTGCTGGCTCTAAAGAGTTTTTGGGGAAGAAAAACCCTTTTGAACCTGACCTATACCCTCATGGGACTTCCGCCGGTATTGGCCGGATTAATCGTGTTCCTCTTCCTGAGCAACCGGGGACCCCTGGGTGAGTTCCAGCTCCTATTTACCCCTACCGCTATGGTAGTCGCCCAGGTGCTGTTAGGATTCCCTCTGGTCTGCGGCCTGACTGCACGGGCGGTTATGGCCCTGCGACAGGAAGTCTATGATACCGCTGCCATGCTGGGGGCAACCCGCACCGGGGCCATACTTACCATTATCAGGGAAGCCCGTATCGGCATTATCGCAGCCCTTACCACTGCCCTGGGGCGATTAATCGCAGAAGTAGGAGCGGTAATGATGGTAGGAGGAAATATACAGGGAAAAACCCGGGTTTTGACCACCTCCATCGTGCTGGAGACCCGGATGGGGAACGACAGCCGTGCCCTGGGGATCGGCATTATCCTTCTGCTCCTGGCCTTTTTGATTATGCTCATCATATTGAAACTTGAAAAGAGGTCCTTTAAAGATGACAGCACTATTCAGATTATCTAATCTAAGCAAGACATATGGAGAACGCCGGGTTCTTAATGTTGAGCAGCTAGAAATATCTCCCGGACATATCTATGCCATCATGGGGCCTAATGGATCAGGAAAAACCACCCTCTTGCGCATACTATCGCTTCTGACTTTTAACACGGCCGGACAGCTGGAGGTTTTTGGCGAACAGATCAACTGGTCCAAATCTCAGCTGCTGCGCTTGAGAAGACAGATGGCCATGGTTACTCAATCTTCGTACATGTTTGAAGGGTCGGTATACTACAATGTCGCATATGGACTTAGAGCCAGAAAAATATCGGAACGGGAGACCAAAATCAGAGTGCAGGAATCTCTGGCCCTGCTGGGTATGTTAGACTTTATGAATCACCCGGCCAACAACCTTTCCGGGGGAGAAAAACAAAAAGTGGCTATCGCTCGCGCTCTGGCTGTGAATCCCCGGGTCCTGTTTCTGGATGAACCCACTTCCAATATCGACCCTACCAGTTCGGTTGATATAGAAAACTATGTCAAGCGCATAAACGAGGAACATTCAATTACTATCATACTGGTAACTCACAAGATTTTTCAGACTCGAAAACTGGCCAAAGAAACATTCCTGATGTGGGACGGCCGCATAATCGAACAGGGACCCACCAGAAACCTCTTCCATGATCCCCAGGACACCAGAACCCGCAGATTCCTCAAAGGCGAATACTAACAGAAAACAAGGGGACGGCTCTTTTGTTTGCTTGTGCACAAGCAAACAAAAGAGCCGTCCCCTTGTTTTCTGTTCTGTTAGTATTGGCGCAGTTGTTGTTTGCTGCAGGTTTGCCAGAAGCCATCCTGGTTCATGAAAACCAGCAGCTTGCGTTTATTTTTCAGCAATACTGTTTTGATTACTTCACCCAGTATTATCTCTTCGCTGTCCTGCAGTATATAGCCCTCGATGCCCTCTACCACCTCTATGTCACTGGAGCTCTTAATCGCTGCTACGCTCATTTTCTCTCCGGCCTCTTTGAGCTTGGTTCGACCCTGAAATCGCCCATCATTACCGGACATCCTCAGGGCTGCTCCTGCCAGCGCTCCTATTACTCCATCTCCGGTGCCGCCATGTTCAGACAAGTGGATAGCCAGACGTTGGGCCAGAAGATAAGCCTCCTCTTTCCTGACGATCTCCTTCTTGGCCCGATAACCAAAAGCACAAAACTCGGATGGATTGGTTATGTCTTCTCGAGCTATGCATAATCCGGGGTCTGAACCGGCTACGCTGGCGTCCTTCAAAAACTGCCCGGCTCCGGATATCAAATCATCCCAGGCCTCAAGTGCAATATCTGCTTTAAAACACATAGCGCTGTTGTGAGAGGTATAGGGGATGTCAGGATGCACCAGCAACTGGTGGCGAGTCACCGGAGCGGTGGTTCCCCAGGCTTTTTCTTCCACCAATCGTCTCAAACCGTTGGCAGTTTTCCCGGTAGATCCCTCACTGATGCTATCGGTATCATCAATGGCTATAAATACTATCATTTTTGGCCCCCATTTTTTAAAATTCTCAGGCTTGCTCCCGTTATCTTATTATATTATTTCTCCAGCAGATTAGAATCATCCTCTCTATTATTGGCCTTTTTATCCAATATCCAAAATATTAAAGCGATTAATAGAAAAAACCTGATCAGGAATATCAGCCCTAAAAAAGTCTCCAGTACAAGTTAAGGTTCTTCTATCACATAAGCCTGTGCTTATTAAACAGAAGAACCCCCCCCTCTTATTACTGTCCTTAATTTGAGGAATACTGGGATACCCTGGCATTGGCTTGGCCACCTATTCCAAGGAGTTCCTCTACATTCCCCAGACCTATGCTTCATCCAATATGTAGTGGGCTATATTGTTGCAGTGATCGCCAATTCTCTCGAGGTTGGAAAGCATATCCAGAAAAACAGCTCCATTATTGCCATTGCATACACCTTCGTTCAGCCTGCGGATATGGGCTTTGCGGTATTCAGCCTGAAGATGATCTATCATTATCTCATTCTGTATCACCTGGTGAGCAACAGTCTTATCCTTGCTCTCAAATAACTGCATGGCCATTGCCAGGGTTTCATCGGCAATGTCTATAACATTTTGCAACTCCACCTGGGCTTCCCCGGAAAAAGTAACTCCATTTTTTAATGCGTATTCAGCCTGTTCGATGATATTCTCGCAATGATCACCAATTCTCTCTATGTCATTCAGGGCTTGCAATATTACATAAGCATGCTGGGAATCCTCCGGAGTAAGGCTTTTTTGCGAAGCCAGAACAATATAATCAGTAATCTCCCTTTCCAAATCGTCAATAGTCTCTTCCAGGACCATTGATCTCTGATAGAGGTTATGTTCGCGGGTATTAAAGTATTCGATGGCGTTGCTGAAAGCTTCCCGGGCCAACTGCCCCATGCGCAGGGTTTCCCGGGTTGCCTGAGTAAGGGCAAAAGCCGGGTTGTTCAGGAAGCGCTTGTCTATATACCGAACGCTCTGCAGTTCCTCCTCTTTGGAGTCCGGAATCAGCTTGGTAACAATAAAGGCCAGCAAGGCTACCATGGGCAGCTGAACGATGGTATTGCTGAGGTTAAACACCGCATGGGTCTGGGCTATCTGCAGTTTGATATTCAGAGTCTCCCAGCTTCCCTCGAATCCCGGCAATAGTATGAATAAATAGTTGGTAAATAGAATTACTATTTTCTCGAATATCCCCATAAGGAACAAGGGCAGAAAAATCAGAGTCCCCAGAGCGTTAAAAATAAAATGGGTAAGGGCTGTCCGCCGGGCTGCCACACTGGCTCCCATGGCTGCCAGGAGAGCAGTAACGGTAGTTCCAATGTTGTCTCCAAATAGGATGGGAACCGCCTGCTTATAGGTCACTGCCCCCTGATAAGCCAGTTCCTGGAGAACACCGATGGTGGCACTACTGCTCTGTACAATAAAAGTGAAAACCATACCTATCAGTACGCCCAGTTCCGCGTGGTTTTCCACATTGATCATCAGGTTCAGAAAATAAGGCAGATCCTTTAGAGGTTTCATTCCCTGGCCCATGATAGTAAGCCCGAAGAATAGTACACCGAAGCCAAAGATAGCCTGACCGATAAGCTTGGCCCTTCTATCTTTGAAAAACAAAAAGATAAGGGCGCCAATGCCCAGAATTGGCAGGGCATAGTCCTTTAAATTGAAACCAATCAGGTAAGCAGTCAGGGTAGTACCTATGTTAGCCCCCATCACCACACCAATAGCCTGCCGCAGAGTCAGTAAGCGGGCATTAACCAGTCCCACCGTCAGTACTGTGGCAGCACTGCTGCTCTGGATCAAGGCTGTGGCTAGAGCTCCGGTAAGAACTCCCCGCAGGGGAGTACGGGTGCCCTGTTCCAGAATGGTCCGCATCCGATTGCCCGCAACCGCCTGCAATGCCTCCGACATAAATCGCAGGCCAAATAAAAAGAGGCCCAACCCTCCAAAAAAGGCAAAAGCAATTTCCTGCCATGAAAAGTCCACTATCAGTTTTCCTCCAAATCAATCACAAACAAATACTTAAATCAATCTTTTGGCTCTTTTCACCAGAGAACCGAGATCATCTAGGCCTTTGATAATTTCCGGATCTTTCTCGCCATTCACATTGCTTAAATATGTTCTGGCATATCCGCCGCCGTATACATCATGGATATCCAGCATAGTACCTAAAATATACAGCTGTTTTTTGTCCACCAGTGCCTTGACTTCAGCGTTGCTCAAGAGATATTCTATCTGTACATCTACGTTAAGTTCAGCCAGCTGTGAATACTTCAGCTGATCCCCAGCGGACAGGCTGCCGCTCAAAGCTGCGGTTCCCCGGGTTAGGGAATCCTTGACGGTTTCCAGCTCCTTTCTCAGGGCCTCCGGTTCCCCTGAAAAATCAGAACTGGCAGCCTTGATAGCTCCGCAGTCACTATGTCCGGACACAATCATGAAGGGAGTTCCTAAATGCAGCAGACCATAGAGAATTGAACCCTCCCCAGTTTTAACCTGATTGCCGATATTCTCAATAGTAAATACCCGGTTGAACATGCTTCCCACCATGTTCCCCGGCACCCGAGAATCACTGCAGGCCAGAAGAGTTATAACCGGGTACTGTTTGTAGTCACCCTGGCTAAAACTCTCCAGAGGAAAATCTCCGGCAAAAGCATCCAGCCCCGCTTCCAGATCCCTTACCAAAACTTTATAATCCACCGCAACTCTTTCGTGACTCAATGATATTCCCTCCTCATATATTTTTGGTCTTAATCCAATCACATACTCCTGCCTATCATTATATTATAGTTCTGCAGTAAAAACATTAACGGCGAGTAACTTCTCGCCGCTTACAACTATTAAAGGGAAGAAGAGGTCCCCGCCCCTAAGAACAGACTGCCCGCCTCAGAGCCTTGGTCATGACTTATGCAGTCAGAAGGTCATTAGGCAGCCTATTATTTCCTTGTGGCTTCGATATCTATAACCTTGGCTCCCCTTTTCCAGGCCCGGTAATCATCCAACTCTTTGCCTATTTGAGCAATTATCCAGCCCAAAATCACCGCATCATCCAGCAAGCCTAGTCCAACGATAAACTCCGGTATTATATCAATAGGTGCAACAAAGTATACTATTCCTGCCATCACCAGCAACATGGCTTTAAACGGTATGCCCCGATAATCACCTGATATCCAATCTCTTATCAAACTAAACAGGGTTTGCAGAGAATCCCAGATGTCATGCAAGGGACCAGTTTTATTAAGAGATGCTTTTTTCACCGCCTCATTAAGCAGGATTCTGGCCTCATCCGGGTCGTTAATATACTTGACCGCTTTTTTCTGCCAGCTGGATGATTGGTGGAAAAATTCTTTAACTGTTTCATTTTTAATATTTTTTATTTCATCCTGGTTCTTTTTGAAAAATTCCCACTCCATATTATTGAGGACCACCTCCTATAAGGGTTATTATACACTACTGCCGGCATCATACGGTAGTTGACCGGCCTTTCTTGCGGATCATATTTCACCATCCGGAAACCTGACCAATCATCTGATGATGACGTGATCTTAAGGAATTTGCCAAGCGGACATACAAGCTCCCCTCCGCTCATTCAAGAATAATTTGATATTCCGGTACTTGCCTGCCCTCCCTGACTTGCTTCAAATAGGAATCAGGCTGCAGGATTTTTTCCGGAAAAGCAGTTAATGGCAGAGGTGGCACAGTTATACCCTCAGACTGCAGGGATATAGTTCCCCGGTTGATCAAAAGAGATCCCAGGCTTACATTTTTTGCCAAATTTCTGACCGAACGCAGGTTATAAATTCCGCTGCTGGGGGGTTGGGTCCGGGTGGTCTCGGGCATGGCTCCGTATTTTCCCAGACCGGCAGAAGAATCACAAGTGTCCGCCAACCCTCCAAAGGCTGAAGCCTGCGGCGGCGGATCATCCGGAAAAGGGACCGCCCCTACCACATAGGAAAACATGATACCGGTAGCCCATCTCCAGATACTCTGCAGAGATCCCTCCTGTCCTCCGCGCCTTTCAAAAGCAACCACGATTCCTCCCACCATCTTATTGCGAATGCTGCCTGCCACCGGAGATGCCGAGTAATGGCAGAAACAGGCCCCCCTCTCCATCAGCGCTTTTAGTTTAGCCGTTATGTCACCGGCATAAACCGGTGAACCTATAATAATCCCGTCTGCATCACGTATTTTCTTATATATCATAGTCACGTCGTCATCGTACTTGTAACACAAGCGATCCCAGGAAGCTCCCTTAGAATAACCGTAACATTTATTACAGCCGTCGCAGGGATTTATTTCCATACCAGCCAATGAAATCAGTTCAGTATCCACCGGTCCCACTTCCCGGGCGGCCTTCAGGGCCTCGTTCACCAAGGTCTCGGTATTGGCGTGTCGGGGACTGCCCGAAATGCCTAAAACTTTAACATTTTTCATGCAAGCACCCCTCTCGAAAATTCTTTCCCCTAGTATTTCGCGCCCCACCTCCCAACTCCTTCTCCAGGAAAAAGCATGGACGGTTCTTTTGTCTGTTGGCGCAGGCCAGCAAGGGTATCAGATACTGCAGTACTTCAATGCTGTCGCCTTCACCTGAGTTAAATGCCCTGGCAACTGCTGCCAGGCAGTATGGGTAATGCTTTCCAGGAATCAGCGCAACCAATTATTAGAAATAACCAGAATGTACAGCTTTGTTTTACCGTTTCCTGTTTACATTTTCGGGATTATTTTGGGGAACAATGAAAGCAGGTTGCCATTCCATGGCCATCATTAAATATATATCAGAGGTGTTAGGATTTGGATACTAAAAGCAGACTGCTGGATAAGCAAAGAAAACTTCAGCAGGTAATCGCCCGAAAAAAGGACCAGTTAATGATACCTATAACAGAATCAACTGATGAATTATCCATGTATGACCAGCATCCAGCTGATGTGGCTAGTGAATTGTATGAGCGGGAAAAAGATGCCGGACTGCTGGAAATGATGGAATTGGAACTGCAGAAACTCAACGATGCCCTTAACCGCTATGAAAACGGGCAATACGGCATATGCTCCATTTGCGGCAGCCCCATTGAGCCTGAAAGGCTGGAAAGAGTGCTCAATACCACTCAGTGCATACAGTGTGCCCGTAAGACCCGGGATAACTTCACCCGTCCCGCCGAAGAAGACATTTCCTTCAGCGGAGCCATGTCGGACCGGGGTGAAACTCTGGAAATTGCCGGGTATGACTTCTACGATTCCGACAACTAAAGCAAGTCTATATATTCCCTGGGATGGATGCCAACTGCGGCCGGGCAGCCCCTACCCGTTCCTTGGGGTATGCTGGCCTGGCCGGGAAAAATCAGCTGGCACTAAAATTACCAATAACTTGTATAATGGGAAACCTTCCTATTTCATTACCTCAACTGCATCTCCTGCTTGCACCCGGCCAGATTCCAGCACCTGGGCAAAGATGCCTTCATGGGGCATAACACAGGTACCTACCTGTTTTTTAATTGCGCAGCCCATATCATGGCAGGTCTTGCCTATCTGGGTAACCTCCAGCAGGGCTTCTCCTACTTTTATCCTGGTACCTATTGGCAATTTAAACACATCTATCCCTGCCACACTGATATTCTCAGCAAAATCTCCATAGACAACATCTGCTCCCAGTTTTCGCATTTTCTCAAAGCTAGATAATGAAAGCAGACTCACCTGCCGATGCCAATCTCCGGCATGGGCGTCCTCCTCGATGCCATAACCTGCTCTAAGGTTAATCTCTTGAACGGTCTTTTTCTTTTCTCCTCGTTTTTCCGAAACATTTACTGCCTCAACTTTCCCTATCATTTGTTTATCCTCCAATGTACTCCTCGACAATTAGCGGGCAGCAATTACGTTTTATCCTAATCTATCCATTAGTATTTACAGCTTGTTGGCTTCAATACTGGCTGAGAGCACATAATCCTGAACATCGTTTCCCGGCGACCAATCCCGGATAGATTCTCTGCTCCGGTCCATAGGAATAATACGAATCCCTTTAAATCCGGCATCCTTCAGCATGCTTTCGATATTCTCTATCAACTCGGCCCCGGCAATGCAAGCTGCATGCAGCGCCAGATCGTTTTTCATAGCTTCCGGCATAGGGGCGATAGCAACAATATCAGAAATGGCCAGTCTTCCGCCAGGCTTCAATATCCTGAATGCCTCTTTAAAAACCCGGGGCTTGTCAGGGGAAAGATTAATCACACAATTAGATATTATCACATCCACCGAGTTATCTTCCATCGGAATATTCTCAATCTCCCCCAGGCGGAACTCAAGATTAATGTAACCCATTGCTGCTGCCAGTCCAGTGGCTTTCTCAACCATCTCCCTGGTCATATCCACCCCAATCACCCTTCCCGATTCCCCCACTGCTTTTCTGGCCAGAAAGCAATCGAATCCGCCTCCGCTGCCTAAGTCCAGTACCGTTTCACCCTCCTTCAAGCCAGCGATAGCCTGGGGATTTCCGCAACCCAGACCCATGTTGGAACCATGCGGCATCATTTCCAGGTCTTCCTGAGAATAACCCAGGGTCAAGGCTGCGTCAGGCTTGCTTCCGCAGCAGGAACTCCCGGTTCCACAGCCACATCCGCCCGCGTTAGCCAAGGCAATCTGGCCATATTTTTCTTTTATAAATGATTTGATCTGCTCATCATTGTTGTTCATTATTTCCCTCACCTTTCATCTGGCCGGCACAGAGATAAATACATAAGAATACCGACTTCTCTTATTATACCCGTATTAGTAAGACAAACAAGGGGACGGTCCTTTTGTTTGCTTGTGTGCAAGCTATTATCCTCCAGGAATTCCTATGCCGTAAGGGGGCATTCTCGTCATGGGGGAGATTCCTGTCACCAGTCTCTCGGTGAGATGGGTCTCCATTCCTCTGCCCCAGGTGCCCATCCCCTTCCAGTATTCGTTTATCGATCATACGTGGTTTCTTGTTTGCTGCTTTTGTATAAAATGAAAGCAAAAAAAGCACACTATTTATATGAATTACGAAAAGGAGGTTATATAGTGCAGGTAAAAGTTGCTGAATTTGTGGGTGAGTCAAAGAAGAGCTGGCAGCATGCCATAGAAAATGCAGTGACCGAGGCTTCCAAAAGCATGGACAATATCACCGGAGTGGAAGTGTATAATTGGACCGCAGATTGTCAGGACAACAGGATAATAGAATATAAAGCCAACATCAAAATAGCATATACTGATTAACCCCGTACCAAACAAGGGGACGGTTCTTTTGTTTGCTTGTATACAAGCAAACAAAAGAACCGTCCCCTTGTTTGGTATCTAGGCTATGCTGTCTATTTATGGTAATATATGGTCATGCGGAAAATAACTGAAGGAAGGGGTTAAGCTTTGCGAAAGTCTATTTCAGTCCTTGTTTCTCTGGTGTTATGTCTAGCCATCTTGCTGCCGGCTCCGGCAGCTGCAGTTGCTGATGTCAATGGGACCATCGCTCCTCCTGCCCTGAAAAAGGTTCCGGAGAAAATAACCAAGCATGGGGATACCAGGATAGATAATTACAGCTGGCTCAGAAATCAGGATGATCCAGATGTAAAGGCTCACCTGGAAGCGGAAAACAGATACAGCGAACTCATTATGGCTGACTCGCAGCAGCTCCAGAACGACATCTATTCCGAAATGCTGCAACACATGCAGCAAAACTATATTTCTCCCCCTGTCACCATTGACCAGTACATATATTATACTCGTATGGAATCCGGACAAAATTTTCCCCTCATCTGCCGTAAAAAGGATTCACCAGATGCTGCGGAGGAGATCTTGTTAAATTACAATTTAATCACCGGAAACAATCCTGCTCTTCAGCTGGGAGCTATAGATATCAGCCAGGATCATTCCAAACTTGCCTACACCCTTGATTATAGCGGAGATGAAAAATACGTCCTGTATATTAAAGATCTCAACACCGGACAGACCCTGCCCGAGGTGCTTACGGAAATATCTGGTAATGTATACTGGTTAAATGAGACTCTGATTTATACTCGCTTGGACCGGGATGGATATCCCCGCTACTTATATCGCCACCGCTTGGAAACCTCATTCGCCGAGGATGAATTGATATACGAAGAAACCGATAATAACTTCTATATAACCACCGAGATCAGCAACGATCATGAATACCTGCTGATCAACTGCGTGGGCATATATGCTTCGGAAGTACTGTGCCTGTCCAAGGAGCCCGAAGCAGAACCCCGGGTTGTTCTTCCTCGCTGGTTCGGTATCTTTTACCGAGTCCAGCACATACCCGACTCGTTCATAATACTGACCAGTGACAGCAGTCCAAACCTGAGGCTGGTCAAAGCCCCCGAGGACTCACCTCTGCCTGGTAGTTGGAAGAACCTGCTGCCCAGACGGGAAGATGTCTCAATCCTTGATTTTCTGGTCTGCCGGGACTATCTGGTAGTTCAGGAACTGCATGACGGATTGCAGAAAATAAGGATTGTCAAATGGAATACCGGAGAGACTCATTACCTGAAATTACCCGAAACTTCATTTGAGGTTACCCTGGACTACAGCTATTTCGACGATAACGCCTTTAGCTATTATTATACATCGCCCGTCACCCCGGACTCACTTTACTGTTACAATATTCAAAAGCAGGAGTCAGAACTGATAGACCAGTTGCAGGTCGATGGATATGACCCCTCACAGTATGCCTGCGAACAACTCTACGCCAAGACCGAAGACGGAACGCTGGTTCCCCTCACCCTGTTGTATAAAAAGGGTATGGTCAGGGATGGTTCTAATCCTGTGATAATGGAGGGTTATGGGGCATACGGCATCAGTCGGGCACTGCTATTTGACTCTGACCTCATTCCCTTGCTCAACCGAGGAGTGATTTATGCCATTGCCCATGTACGCGGCGGAGGTGAGAAGGGGAGCAACTGGCATTATGACGGAGCTCTGCTGAGAAAAAAGAACAGTTTTACCGATTTTATAGCCTGTGCCGAATTTCTCATAGACCAGGGCTACACCAGTTCCAATAATCTGGCCATATCCGGCGGAAGTGCGGGAGGATTGCTGGTGGGAGCAGTGGTCAATATGCGCCCGGATCTATTCCAGGTCGCAGTAGCCCAGGTTCCGGCCGTAGATATTTTGAATATCCTTACCGACTCCTCAAATCCGGGGCGTTCCTTTCAATTCAGAGAGTGGGGCAACCCAGCTTATCGAAGTTATTATGATTATATCAGAAGTTATTCGCCCTATGATAATGTGAGCAACCAGGAATACCCTCACATGCTGGTTACAGCTGGGTTTAATGATCCACGAATCCCCTACTGGGGGCCGGCCAAATGGACTGCCAAACTGCGGGAATATAAAACTGACGATAATATCATCCTGTTGAAAACCAGCATGTCCAGCGGGCATTCCGGTACCGATGGAAGATATGAGAGTTTAAAAGAAACCGCTTTCATATATGCCTTTATTCTAAAATATCTAGAGGTATAGCTACTTTCAACCTGCCATGAAGTAATGGGGTTTATATCCCTGATCTTTTAAAACGAGAGGAGATGTTTCAGCATGAAGAGATTAGTTGTACTGCTAATTATCAGCGTCCTTTGCCTGGGCTGGGCCCCCTCCGCCTGGGCGGCTCCTGCGGTGCTGGTGGATGGCAGCAGGTTGTCCTTCGATGTGGAGCCGATTATTGAAAATGGACGCACCCTAGTGCCGTTGCGGGCTATCTTCGAGGCTTTGGGGGCCGAGGTGCTCTGGAACGGAGAAACCCGAACCGTAACCGCCCTGGCAGGGGCAAAACAGATCCGTTTGACCATAGGGCAGACTACAGCATATATAGACAATCAGCCCTATCAAATCGAAGTCCCAGCCCGGGTGGTCAATGGTCGAACCCTGGTCCCCCTGCGTTTTGTCAGTGAATCCCTGGGAGCTCAGGTGCAGTGGGAGGCCTCAACCCAGACCATTACCATTACAACGTCCAATAACAACAGCATGAATAAGCCCTTCCATTTCCGCAACACCACCTGGGGAGCCAGTCCGGACCAAGTAAAAGCTTCGGAAGGAAATCTTCCTTTTACTGCTTATGAAGATAATGAATCCTATTTGCTGATCTACAATAATATCCGGGTAGAGAATTATGATGCATCCCTAGCCTACGTATTCCTGGAAAACCACTTGTCCGCAGCATATTATTATCTGGATACCAGTTCGTTGAACCAGAACAACCTGTGGAGTGAATATTGGCAGCTGGAGCAAGTACTGAGTACTAAATACGGTGATGCTGATTTTTATCCCGTCTGGTATGATGAGCAATATATAGATGATCCGGATCAGTGGGAAAGCGCAGTGCTAAGCGGCGATTTGGACCTGCTAAGCATGTGGTTGTACAACGATATTGTCATCGTGCTGCAATTGGGCCTGGAAGATGAAGAACTGTTGTGGATGGTAGGATATGCCACCTCGATCTAAGTAAGAAAACCAGGGGACGGCCTGACCAAACAAGGGGACGGTTCTTTTGTTTGCTTGTATACAAGCAAACAAAAGAACCGTCCCCTTGTTTGGTCAGGCCGTCCCCTTTGATGGGGGTGGGAATTTTGTTATAATGGGGGTGCATGGAACTATGATTGTAGAATAATGCATGAAGGAGGATAAGTTTATGTCAACTCCCATACTCTTCGTCAGAGAACGCAATCAGGTAGGTGAGGGTGAGAAGAAGCCCCGTTTTGCCGTTGTTGGTACGGTAGGAACCGATCTTAGGATCAACGTTAATCACATTCGCAAATCTGAGTTGGAACAAATAGCCGGCAGAATTGAGGGGGAAATAGTATACCTCACCCGGGAAAAAGATAATGGTGATGATGATTAGCCCAAATCCAAGAAAGAAGAGGTAGTTGCTTAATGCCCCTGATTCGTGAACGCGACAGTAAAAGACTGCATATCAAGAGCAAGTTGATGGGTGAATCGCTGGTAGGCAAAAGCTTTCTTAAATCCCTGGAATATGGGCCGCAGTTTAAAGCTCTGCCAGACGTCAGCATCCTGAAAATCGGCGGTCAGAGCATAACCGATATGGGTGCCCGGGCCGTACTCCCTATTATTAAGGAAATAGTTGAGAATAAGCTGGAGCACCGGATGGTGATCTCCACCGGCGGCGGCACTCGCTCCCGCCACGTTTACGCCATAGCTATGGAACTGGGGATGCCTACGGGTATTATTGCCACTCTGGGACAGAGTGTTTCGGAACAGAATGCTCTGATGATTTCCACCCTGCTCAATCCACACGGAGGCATTAAAATTGGGCATGACGATATTCCCAAGCTGGCCGCCTACCTGAATCAGGGCTGTATTCCTGTAATACACGGTATGCCGCCATATGGATTCTGGGAACATCCTCCGGAAGAAGGTCGACTCCCTCCCAATCGGACTGATGTGGGGGCTTTCCTTCTATCGGAAGTTACCGGGGCCAAACAATGCCTGTTTATCAAAGATGTTAACGGTTTGTACACCGATAATCCCAAAATCGACCCCGAGGCAGAATTTATTCCCCGGATCGGAGCCAGGGAACTTATGGAAAGAGACCTGGAAGACCTAGTGGTGGAACCCATGGTGCTGATATCGATGCTACACTCGGAAAATACCCGGGAAATTCAGATAATCAATGGCACGGTGGAAGGTAACATCACCCGGGCTCTGAGAGGCGAACATGTAGGAACCATCATTTACAAAGACAATTAGACTCGAATTAAGGTCATAGAAGCGGTTTGTTCTTCTTGCAGATGGGGCCGGCTGGACAACTGCCGGCTGGATCGGTTCTATGTATATTCCTCCCCAAAGACAACCAAAAAAACAGGTTGGGCAGTCAAATTACCCAACCTGTTTGTGATTTATTATATTTGAACCCTTTCTGTTCTATACTTCCTCTATCCAGCCGAACTTGTCTTCCAGCTTTCCATACTGCATGCCGGTCATGGTGTCGTAAATTCTGGCGGCATATTCGCCGATTTTCCCATCATTAATGGAAATGACGTTACCGTCCCAGTTCAATTCCCCAATTGGAGAAATAACCGCCGCAGTACCGGTTCCAAAGGCTTCTTCCAACTTGCCGCCGGCATTGGCATCATACAGTTCCTGAATGGAAATCTGTCGTTCAGTAGTAGGAACTCCCCAACTCTTGAGCAGCTCAATAGTTGAATCCCGGGTTATCCCGGCCAGGATGCTTCCTTCAACTGCCGGAGTAACAATCTCTCCATCAATCTTGAAGAACACATTCATAGTACCAACTTCTTCAATGTACTTCTTTTCTACCCCGTCCAGCCAAAGAACCTGAGTATATCCCCTATTCTTGGCCTCCACCTGGGCAATCAAACTGGCTGCATAATTGCCCGGAGTCTTGGTATAACCCATTCCACCCTTAACTGCCCGGACATAATTACTTTCAACATAGATCTTGACCGGATCTATTCCTTCGGGATAGTAGGCGCCCACCGGGGACAATATGATAATAAACTTATATGTATAAGAAGGTCTTACCCCCAGATAAGGATCAGTTGATATAATAAATGGTCTTATATAAAGAGAAGTTCCCTCCGCTTCTGGAATCCAATCCTGATCTTCTCTCACCACTGCCTTTATCGCTTCTACCGCAAAATCAACGTCAAGAGGAGGAATGCACAGCCGTGAATTGGAAATGTTGGCCCTTTCCATATTTTTGTGCGGTCTGAACAAGAGAATCCTACCATCCTTCGTCTTGTAAGCCTTTAAACCCTCAAATATCGCCTGCCCATAATGCAGCACCATGGTAGCAGGATCCAGCGACAGCGGCGCATACGGCACTATGCGCGGATCATGCCACCCCTTGCCTTCTGTGTAATCCATAATAAACATATGATCGGTAAAGTAATCACCGAAGCCCAGACTATTCTGATCCGGCCTAGCCTTCGGACTATTGGTTCTCTCGACTTTGATCTCCCAGGACATATTCATTTCCCCTTTCTTGACTGATATATAAAGTCTATTATTTTCGACGCAAAAGTTCAATCTATTATACGCCATGCATACAGTATTCAAAATACTTGTCAGATCTACAGTGGGACCACTTTTTCCACCAATGGTAATCTATTCCCAGTTCGCTTCGACCACCCCCGTTCACAATCCTGCTTAATATTTACCAGCCATGCTCTCAGTCGGTCACAACAGCCTGAATCCGCCCATCCTTTTACAATTTTATATAATATTCTGTTATATATTGTATTACTCTGAAGGTTTTTACCTCCCTGTGTCGAATTTTAAAGCATCGGAAGAAACTTGGAGCAGTTTCAACCCATCGCTGTAACGAGGCGGGAAGCAGAACCCGGTACCTATTTTGTTGAACTTGAGCGTTTATGGAAACGGGGAACATTTTTTCGCGCCTCATTTTATTGTTTGCACTGGTTATGAGGGGAGGGATTTTTAGCAATATTTTTTTATTTTTCGACAATATGATAGGAGGTTAAAGAGTTGAAAAATCAAAAATACCTGATTATTGTTGCCGGTCTGGTTTTTGGCGCCCTGGCCGCTTACATGACCAAACTGGGCAACCCGGGCAACATGGGTATCTGTGTAGCCTGTTTCTACCGGGACATCACTGGCGCGCTAGGATTTCACCGGGCCGAGGTAGTACAGTACCTGCGGCCGGAAATAATAGGTTTGTGCCTGGGAGCCTTCATCTCCGCTCTTTCTTTTGGGGAATTCCGCGCGCGGGGAGGCTCCAATCCTCTGGTTCGCTTCTTGCTGGGCATGTTCGTCATGATCGGCGCCCTGGTTTTCCTGGGCTGTCCGGTTCGTGCGGTACTGAGACTGGCCGGAGGAGACCTTAATGCCCTGTATGCCATTGCCGGGATTGTGGTGGGAGCTTTCATAGGCATATATTTCCTAAAACGCGGCTTCAATCTGGGACGCACCAACTCCACCTATCCCATAGCAGGTTATATTATGCCAGTTCTTATGGTTGTCCTGTTAATACTAGCCATCACGCAGCCTGAATTCATATTTAACAGTGAAAGCGGACCAGGTTCCATGTACGCTCCCATGTCAATTGCCTTGGTAGTAGGCTTGACCATTGGGTTTCTGGCTCAGAAAACCAGGATGTGCTTTGTAGGCGGGTGGCGTGACCTCTCTCTGGTCAAGGATTCTTATTTGTTCAGCGGCATCGCCGCCTTCTTTGTTGGCGCCCTGTTGGTTAATTTCCTTATCGGAGCCGTTAATATTGGCTTTGAAGGGCAGCCGGTAGCCCATAGCAATGCCCTGTGGAATTTTATGGGTATGGTTCTCTGCGGATTGGGCTGTACCCTGATGGGGGGCTGTCCCCTGCGGCAGACGGTTCTGGCTGCAGAAGGAGATACGGATGCCGGCATCAGCATTCTTGGTTTAGTTGCCGGAGCTGCAGTAAGTCACAACTGGCTGATGGCTTCCAGCCCAGCCGGCCCAGGAATATATGGACCCACTATCGTTATTATTGGACTGATTTTTGTTTGTGCCATTGGCTTCTTCATGAGTGAACAGCTAGACTAAAGAAAACACCTGCTGTTAGACTTGGAGGAAGGAGGTGCAGCATATTGTTATGGTCGAAGAAGAAGGCCAGAACCGAGCCGGATAACAAGGCCTTGCAGGACAAGCGGAACAAAGGGCTGGTACTCTTTGATACAGTAGAAGAGGCAATTAGGTCGGAAAAGCTGGTAAAAAGGTCCGGATATGCCTGTGCCCTGGTTGCTCCTCCTCCGCAATTGCGTAAAGGCTGTGATATAGCCCTAGAAATCAACCTGATAGAACAGCCAGCCATAGAGAGAACTTTGCAGGCGGTGCCATATAAAGAGGTAGTCTGCCTGGAAGGAAGTACTCAACTGCTGGATATCGTTCAGGTTTTCGAATATCCGGAACATACCATGGTCAAAGCAGGAAATATGAAACTAACCTATGAAACTGGCAGCGGATTAATAGTAAATACTTCAGGCGGGGGCTGTCCAGACATTCCTTACCTGCATATAGCCATGCTGGGGAAACGCCTGGATGAGATTCCCCGCCCCCGGGATGTGGGCCATACCCTTTGTGCCCTGATGCTGGATCGAGCGGTTGAAGGAGCCCTGGAAATCTGGAAGAAAGGAGATGGGATTTGATGCTGATAATAGCAGGTATAATACCCCTGCCCAATTTCTCTCTATTGGACGGGCAGGTGCAGAGAGAAGGAACGGAATTAAAGCTCAATGAACATCAGATCCCCTCCACTCAAGGAACCGCAGCTATGATTAGTGCGGCTCTGGCCGTAAGCGATCATTTCCGGATGGTAGCCCCCCGGGCAGTCATAGCCGGAGACATAGGCCGGGGAGACGGCAGTCGGCTGATATATCAATACTTAATTGATCATCTGCCCCGGCTCAAGCCAAAGGTGCTGGCTCTTCACTACTGGATGCCGGATCTGGAATTGATGCACCAGTTATGTGAACAAGTAAAGGCTTTGGAAACCAGGCCGGTATTGATTGCCGATGCAGCATCGATGTATGCCGCTAAAGCCGTCGGGCTGGCTTCGGAATTTGATGTATTTACTCCCGATTTATCTGAAATCGCATTCCTGGCCGATGCTGAAGCAATACATCCTGCCTATATAGACAAGCACCTGTTTGAAACCTGTGATGTCCGATCCATCCCGGAACTAATTGCCGAAGCATACAAAAATCAGGGTGCCGCCCGTTATATGCTGGTCAAGGGAGAATCAGACTTTGTTGCCAATGAAGAAGGCATCCTGGCCTCCATCGCAGGACCGGATGTGCCGGCATTAGAGTGTATTGGAGGCACCGGTGACACCATCACCGGGATGTGTGCAGCCCTGATTTACAAAGGCCTGGATATTTCATCAGCCTTGGAAATCAGTGCCCGGGCCAACCGGCTGGCGGGAGCCAGGGGAAAAACCACCCCGGCCACCAGAATCAGTGAAATTATTGCCCGGTTACCGGAAGTATTCCGAAGGGAAATCAACTTGGAGTAACCGGGTTTTATAAAAAGGAGGTTTAGCAATTGTCAGTAGAAATTGACGTCAGAGGTCTTTCCTGTCCCATACCGGTAGTAAAAACCAAGAGCGCAATGGAGAAAAACCCGGCTGAAACCATTGTCGTGCTGCTGGAGAGTGAAGTTTCCAAGGAAAACGTACTCCGCCTGGCCCAGAACCAAGGTTATAGCAGCAAGGTCGAACAGGATAAAAAGGAATATCGGCTGGTCCTGGAGCCCGGCTCCAAATAATACCAGATCCAGAGAGTCAGGGGAAGCCTTCCCTTGACTCTTTGTTATTTCCGGATATTGCTCAACAATTTACCCAGTTCCATGGGCAGCGGGAATAATATAGTAGTATTAGGGGAATTGGATACCTCGGAAAGAGAACGCAGCAGGCGAAGAGTCAGCCCGCCCTCAACCCCGGTCAATATTTCAGAAGCCCGGGCCAGCTGCTCGGCTGCCTGCCGTTCACCTTCAGCCTGTATGATAGCTGCGCGCCGATCCCTCTCCGCTTGGGCCTGCCGGGCAATGGCCTGCTGCATCTCGTTGGGCAGCACCACATCCTTTATTTCTACCGCAGTCACCTTGATTCCCCAGGGATCGGTGGCCTCATCCACTATATTCTGAATAGTCTGGTTCAGTTTTTCCCGCTGGGACAACAGCTCATCCAGCTCAGCAGTTCCCACCACGCTGCGCAGGGTAGTCTGCGCCAGCTGGTTGGTAGCCTCGGGGAATCTCTCCACATTCACAATAGCCCGCTCAGGGGATACTACCCGATAATACAGCACCGCATTGACCCTGGTAGTCACGTTGTCCCGGGTTATAACCTCCTGAGGGGGAATGTCTACCACCACAATCCTCAGGGAAGTTCGAATAATCCTGTCAATTATAGGAATGATAAAAAACAGCCCCGGCCCTTTCACCCCTACCATCCTGCCCAGGCGAAACAAAACTGCTCTCTCATATTCCGGAATAACCTTGATGCTGGAGGACAAAACGATAACCGCCAGCAGGATAATGCCCAGCCAGTTTACCAATGCGCCAATAATTTCCATATGTTATCCCTCCTGTTTTTCACTTATTTCTGCTTCCGACTCCACAATCAGCATGATTCCCTGGCGTTCTGCCACCCTTACTTTCTGACCAGTTTTTATCACTTCCCCGCCCCTGGACCGGGCGCTCCATATTTCCCCGCGGATCTTAACCTGCCCCTGGGGGTCCAGATCATTTATTACGTAGACCTCGGTGTTGAAAAACTCCCTCTCATCCTGCATCGGCTTCAGCCGGCGCAAACGCAGAATGCCCATCAGTATTACTATTACCAGAACTGCACTGATAACTCCGGTTCCAATGGCCAGCACCTTGAGTTTCACAAACCAGGCAGCAGGCATCAGCGGCTCAGAGGGAAACAATACCATACCCAATACGATTCCCACTACCCCTCCGGTTCCCAGCACTCCATAGGTAGGAGTAAAGGCTTCCGCTATCAGCATGCCCACTCCCAGTACGATGAGCAGAACCGCAGCCACATTGACCTGAAACAGTCCGGCGCCGTACAGTCCGGTTACCAGCAGGATCGCCCCCAGCACTTCGGGCAGGAAGTACCCCGGCGAGGAAAACCCTATAATCAAACCATACATTCCCAACATAATAAACAAACCTGCCAAGGCAGGGTCGCTTAGTATGTTGACCAGTTTTTCGCTAAAATTTAAGGACAGCTCTTCTATTTTGGCATTGGCAGTATTAAAGACCACTGGCCCGCTACCGGTGGCCACCTCCCGACCGTGCAGCTGTTCCAGCATCTCGCTCATATCACCGGTAATTAAATCAATAATGCCCAACTCCCTAGCCTCCTCGGCAGTCAGAGTGAGATTCTCGGTTACAAAGCGTTCAGCAACATCCTCCGGTCTCCCCTTTTCCCGGGCAATACTCTTCATATGACCAGCCAGGAAATTGATGGTCTTTTGATCCGCAGCCTGGGGTTCCTGCCCAATAGTGCCAACTGTAACCGGCATAGCTGCCCCGCAGGTAGTGCCCGGGGCCATAACCGCAGCGTCTCCGGCCACCAAAATAAAGGTTCCCGCCGAAGCCGCTATGGCTCCGCGAGGATGAACCATGGTAATAACCGGAATCTCAGCCGCTTCCATAAGCTGTATTATATCCAGGGTGGCAGTTACCAGCCCACCGGGAGTATCCAGCAGTATTATTACCGCATCCGCCCGACTATCGGCTTCTCCTATCCCTCTCATCAGATAGCCAGCCGTCCCTGCTGTTACCGTACCGTCAACCCTCAGAACGTACACCAGCGGTCTTTCCTGGGCAGCAGCCGTCCCGGGCCAATAGAAGCCTGACACGGCCAGAAGAAACAGCATAATAATCGCTCTAAGAAGTTTTCCGTCGATCAAAACTGACACCTCCCGGTTGTATTACCAGCAGCTATTTTTAATATTTTCAAATTGCCTGATATTATGTAGTTGAACAGCGGAATTATTATAAACAGATTCCGGTTTGGATCTGACCGGCCAGACAGGATGAATGATTCGTATGGAATGGTACTAAAAGCCAAGGGAGTCGGGCAATTTATCTTCTGGAATCCATAGGCAACCGTTGCCGGGCATAGGAGTGCGCTCATAATCAATGCGGAAAAAAAGGAGATGTTCAGGTGTAACCTGGCACCCTTTCGTTTATTTTAATCTATGGGCATCCGCCCTGTCAAAAACGGCTCTTATTTAAGAAAAAGAAAACAATCACTAAAGTCAAAATCTTCTGATAATTTATTGACAATTAACGAGGCCCTGCATAGAATATAAATACCAGGATCTAAGGTAAAGCTTATATCCTGACATCACCCTAAGTATTGGGATTGGTTCTCGCAAAGGTGAATTAGCAGGAATTTTTACGACAGCAACAGGGCTGTCCGAAAAGACCTCTAAAACAGGCCTGAGCGCAAACGATAAATCGCAATCCGAAGGGGTGATATATACGGGATGAAAGTGGAACTGGAAACCCGGGGGCCCGTCTTGATGGAGCAGGAAGGTTCTTACAAACGCGAATTTTGGCAGATAATCACCGGGTCAATGGATGAAAGTTCAGCGATGCGGCAGAAACTCTGAAATAGCTCAAATAAGAATCAAGCCTGAATCAGAAAGGAGAAATTTCCGGGGAAGAAGGGAATACTGGAAATCCTGACAGTTACCCGGAGCTAAGCACAGGTTCCCAAAGAAAACATTTTAGCAGGAAAGCAGGGACGTGAGTACCATTCGCCCTGGCGGAATCTAAAAAAAATCGGCAGGAACTTGAGGTTGAAACTTCAGGGTAATGAATCCACAAGGAGGTACTAAATGTACCCTTACCAATCTCCGACGTAAGAGAGCTGGCATAAATCCGCAATGCTGGCTCTCTTGCAGTTTCTGTGTCCGTCCCCTCCCTTGTTTTGTTTGCCACTTACATATTATGCTGTAGATGATAAAATACTAACAATGGTTATTCATTAAATTGGCAAGGAGTATTATATGCCAAAATTATTAGCTCTGGAACGAATCTCTTTTAAGGATATGGCCGTCATAGTCCTGGCATCTTTGATAATAGCTGCTGCTATTCAATTCATTGTGGTGCCGGCCCGCTTGCTGACCGGTGGTTTAAGCGGCGTTGCCATCATCCTGCATTTTATGACCGGGTTCCCCATCTGGCTGTGGTACATAGCTTTAAACATCCCGGTTTTTATAGCCGGCTTTTTTCTGGCCAGCCGCCGGTTCACCATCTACAGCTTCGTGGGCATGATAAGCCTGTCTGGTTTCCTGGCCCTGCTGGCCCCTCTGGATTTTCAGCTGGCGGTTGATGACATCCTGCTCTCCGCGCTGCTGGGTGGAGCCTTAAACGGGGTGGGCGTAGGGTTGGCCTTGATATACCGTGGTTCTACCGGAGGACTGGATATAATCGCCGGAATTTTTCACCGGATTTGGGGGGTTAATTTCGGCACCACGTTTTTTGTCACTAATGCTCTGGTACTGGCTGCCGCCCTGATTACCAGCAATATTCAGCTAACCCTTTATTCGGCTCTGACCATGTTCATCAGCTCCAAGATGATCGACAGCGTCACTTCCGGCTTCATCTCCAAGAAGACGGTTATTATAGTTTCCAAAAAATCCAACGATATCGCCCACGCCATTATGCATCGAATGAATCGGGGCTGTACCTTTCTAAGCGGCAAAGGTGCCTATACCGGTCAGGCAGAGGACATCATCATGGTCACCACCGGGAAAACCCAAATTCCGCATTTGAAAGAATTGATATTTCGCCTGGACCCCGAGGCCTTTATCACCATCACTGACACCGTGGAGGTATATGGCCGGGGTTTCAAACCTTGGGATGTCGAAGACGTATAATTGAGAGTGCTGAGATTCCTGATTGGTCATTTTTCTCGTAGTTCCGACAGCGGTACTCTGGCATTAACCAGGCTGTCCAGGTATTCTATGTCAGCCATATCCTCATCCAAGCCATTAAGCCATACCGGAGAATTACGATGAACCACCTCGATAACTCCCAGCGAATCCAATATTTCTTCCGCTCGTTTCCTATCCGTAAGCCATCACTCCTTTCTTTTTTCCACCCTCCGGTTAAAGAGAGCAGCACTGGCAACTGCTGTATTGATTAGCATTCCTGATCAAGGCATATTTAATGTGCCCCTCGACGGCTTTGTCGTTTTTTCAAATTTTAGGTAAGATAAAAGCAGGTAAAAGAGTATAAACTATAGTTACCCGGAATAACTTGAAATTTGGACAAGAAAGGACACCACCGCTTATGAAGAAATTGACCTGTTTATTATTCATCGTTATCATAATTGTTGCCTGCTTCACCTCAGGCTGTGGTAAACCAGCCGCAGTCAGCGAGGCGGAGGAAACTGCTCTTCCGATACGGGAAACAGTCCAGCCGGAGACGGAAACCCCGGCCCTGGCAGAGGATGAAACCCCGGTGAATAGGGAAGAGCCTTCCAGCTCGCTCAGTGCCGAGAATAAGACCTTGAGCTGGTATTATGTTCGCAACCAGGAGCACAAAACTCCCCGCACAAATACCGATCTGGGCTTTTCCCTGGCTGATTATGACGCTTACTATGTGGGCAGTAAAGAAAAGGTGATTTTCCTTACCTTTGATGAAGGTTACGAGAATGGGTACACTCCACAGATCCTGGACATTTTGAAGGCTAACCAGGTTAAGGCTGCTTTCTTTGTGACCGGCCCTTATGTTACCGGGAACCCGGAGCTGGTCAAACGCATGGTGGCCGAAGGACATATCGTTGGCAATCACAGTCAGACCCACCCATCAATGCCTGCAAAAACCGGCAACCCTGAAGCATTCAAACAGGAATTCACTGCAGTGGAAGACTCCTTTCAGGCTTTGATAGGAACCCGAATGCCTAATTTCTTTCGCCCACCCCGGGGCGAATACAGTGAAAAAAGCCTGCAGATGACCAAAGAATTAGGCTATAAAACGATATTCTGGAGCTTCGCCTACCAGGATTGGTTGGTAGACCAGCAGCCCGATCCGGAGTCCTCCTATCAGAAAATCATGCAGGGCACTCATAACGGGCAGATCATGCTTCTGCATGCGGTTTCTGCCACCAATACCCAGATCCTGGATCGAGTTATCAAGGACATCCAAAGCGAAGGCTATCGTTTCGCCCCCCTTACCGAATTGGAGCAGATATAACGCCAAAGCCAAGGGGACAGGTTATATAGCTTATAGAAAAGCAGGGGGTAGGTCTCCCTGCTCTTTATCTGGTATAATTACATTAAACCTGTTCTTAGGACAGTAATCCATTTTACCAATCCTTGTTGTTGTTTACTGCTATTGGCCCAACCACCCTTCCGCGCAATAATCAGAACAGGTTTCCATAAGATTTATTCCGTCAGCACATAAAATATGGACAGATGAAGCCCCCCCCCGAACATCCAAGGAGGAACAGATGAGAGAAGAACTGTATAAATATTTCCAGCAACTGGATCGGAGTCTCTTCGTAGATCCCGAATACCAGGACCTGGCTCAGCAGGATCATCCCTTGCCTATAGGTTTCGATCAAACCATTTCCCAGCCCACCCTGGTGCTGTATATGACCATGGAACTGGACCTTGAGCCGGGCTGCCGGGTGCTGGAGATAGGTACCGGCTCTGGTTACCAGACCGCATTGCTGGCCCGATTCGCCGGAGAAGTATACACGGTGGAACGGATTTCGGAGTTAGTGCAAAAAGCCAGAAAAAGGCTCCTAACCCTGGGATATGATAATATTTATTTCCGGGTGGGAGACGGCAGCGAAGGTTGGGAGGAATATGCCCCTTATGACCGTATCATGGTAACCGCAGCAGCCGCCAAAATTCCGGACCGGCTGCTGGAACAGCTGAAACCCGGCGGGAAAATGGTGATTCCCATTGGCCCTAAACACAGCCAGGAGCTGTTCTTGCTTACCAAAAATGATAATAAACAAATCAGCAAAGCCCCTCTGGGGGGAGTACGTTTCGTAGAATTCAAAGGCGAATACGGCTGGAACTGATGTACTCCAACCAACCCGGGATGCGCGAGTCCGCTCCCCATTCCCAGGTCAATATCCTATTCCGGCCACAGGTCTGCTTCCCAGCGTTCACCCCGGCAGGATGGTTCTTGTCCCTGCAGGATGGAGACAAAAGCTTGCAGCGTGCTAAACGCATCTCCCACCGGATATTCAAAGGCTGTCCAGTTCTCGCTGTCCTCTCCGTCGTGATTGGATATCACCCAGTCAAAGTGCCAAGCCAGACTAAGCTCAACCGGAGCACTTTGGCTGCGTTGCCTGATATTCTCCAGATCCTTCATGGATATAATCCCTTTTTGCCGCTGAGTCCGGCGCAGCAGCTTGCGGCGCATGGCATCAACTACGGTACCGTGGATATCCGCGTTTTGCGACTTCAGCCATAGTATCTCAGCTCGCGAAACAGGGGATAAAAACACCTTCATCATTGGAACCTCGGACATTTGGGGTAGATCCCACAAAGCCCGGGGAATAAAAGGGTTCCCTTCAAAAAGAACATCCTGTCCATCTTTCAGAACCTGCAGCAGTTGCCCGGTATCCAGACCCTGCAGATCCCCCCTTACCTCCATTAGAACAAAATTGTCCAGGTCTTTCATAGCCTCCATCTCTTCCCGGGTACGGAAATAGTAGTCTACACCCTCCCTCTCGCCTGGTCTTCTGTCACGACTGTTGTACAATACCAAGCGATACAGATTCCCATACAACTCCGGGTAGAATTTCTGTACAGCATTACACAGCGGTCCCTTTCCAACACATGAAGGTCCGCTCAAGATTATGAGATTGCCTGTGGGTTTCATTTTCCAGTTTATGCCCCTTCCCATTTTTTCATCAACAGGTAATAACTTCTACATTCAGCTAAAATATCCTGTTAATTTTTTCCACACTTTTGGTTGAACCGGATGGAAATAATCCCTTTACGGTTCACCTAGAGTGAAAATGGGACGACTCAGAGCCTGTCTCCTCTTTTTCTGTCAAGGGGAGCTTGACAGCCTCATACTTTTGCTTGCATACAACAAGCCAAAAACCGTCCGTCCTCTTGTTTGCTTTTAACCCCAGGGAAACAAGAGAACCTGGCTTCGGCGATCGCCGAACTTCTCCAGGAGCTCCTCCAGGCACTGGTCACGCACGGTCAAATAGAGGTTTTTATCGCTTTTCATCGCCTTACGCAGTATACTGCAGAAGCCCTTGCCCTGCAGTTCCACTGGCCCCACCTCATCCAGGTAAATATCCTGGATATTCTCATTATCCAGCAGTTCCTGTATGACAGCCTTACCGAAGCGAAATCCCTCCTGGGAAAATACGAAACGACCGAAGGTAAAAGAATCCTGAAACTCCCCGTTATATTTGCTGGCTAACAGCAGCAATACCTGGCTTTCTCCGGTACTCAGCCGCAACAGCTCATAGCCGATAAAATCATCGGAATCCCTTTTGCTGCCTTCCAACGCCATCCCTGGCTTCGGTTTCGCATATATCTTGCGGGTAACCAGCCCATCTCCTGACCCCGGTGCTGATCTTCGATACAGCTCTATCATACCGCTGGTCTTACCCGAATCTATACCTCCGCTGATTATGTATATCATAACTCCCTTTTCCTCTCTTAATTTTGAAACTCTTCCTCTATCTATATATCTGTAAACCCCTGAAAAACCAGGGGAATGTACCTGCGCTGCAAGGGGACATTCCTGTCACCACACTACCCAACAGGTGATTCCCCTAACCTTAGCCATGTTTTCCCTTAACAGCCCCATATTTCATTTGTATACAAGCAAACAAAAGAACCGTCCCCTTGTTTGCTAGAGGAGGAGCTGGGCTCCGATGGCTGTTGCCAGCGCTCCGCAGGAGAAGGCCGGCTTCACGGAGAAAACCGGCTTATTCCGATCCAGGCGCAGGCAGGCATATATCAACAGGCTGTTGACGAAACTCTCCAACAACAGGAATCTCAGGGTATAGGCTATCCCATCGGTAACCAGGGCCGCAGGCAGGCCATACAAGGATATGATGAACAGGTGCCCCAGGAACAGGGTCCGCCACAACACCCCCATCAACAGAGTATGGACATAGGCCAGTGATACCCGATGGCCGGCACAATAATAAAATACCAGCCCTACTGCCAGCCCCTCCAGGACGATGGACAAGGCCGGATTGACGATCCGGATAGGATCGGCCAAGGGCAGCAGGAAATCTGCCATTTTGATGGAGGCGGCTACCAGGGATATGTAGAAAACCGATGATGCCTTGCCGGTAGCATCGTAAACCTTCTTCATAAAATAAAAAGCAACAGGAAACATAAAAAAGCCCGGCACTCCCGGCAGAGCCACCGCCAGCAGGTGCAGTATGAAGCCCAGGGTAGCCTCGGCCAGTCCCCACAGCGATCCCCAAAAAATTATGGTAAAGACATTTTTTTTCATCGATAGCACCACTCCTTAATCAGATATATACAAACAGGCCGAGCTTCCTTACCCTGATCCTAAAACCAGGCGCGAGTATACTATAAAAACCCTTCCCCCAAGCTCCTCAGGTAGTTTTCCAGCAGGGCCAAAGCCACCCGTCTGCGGTACTCCCGGCTGGAACGAACATCATCAATAGGCCGGATCAGGCTCTGGTAACAGGCCCAGACCTCGGGCAGCACCGGAATTATCTCCTCCGGGTTCAGCCCGGCCAGCAGACTCTCTCCCTCCCGACTCCTGATCACAGTGGGAGCAACTGCTCCCAGGGCTATTCTAAGCTCTTGTATCTGCTGCCCCTCCCGCCGGGACAGGGCGAAAAAGGAGAGTTTGGAGACAGCATTAGCCTTGCGGGCCCCTATCTTGCGGTAATAATAATTATCAAAAACGGCAGCCGGGATCTGCACCTGGGTTAATATCTCATTGGGCTGCAGCCGGTTTTGCCCGGGAGCAGTGATAAAATCTTCCACGGCCATACTATGGGAAGCACGGCGGGATTGGATCAGCAGCCGGGCCTCCAGGGCATAGAGCATGGGCAGGGTATCGCCGGCAGGAGAGGAATTGCAGATATTCCCCCCTATTGTAGCCACATTGCGTACGGCCGGTGAAGCCATCTGAGCCAGAGGGACTTTGATATAATCCGGCAAATTCGGTTCCCCCAGCAGCCGGGCCAGAGTACACGCGGCCCCGATACTGATGCCTTCCCCCTCCACACTCACTTCCTGTAATTCCGACAGGTGCCCGATAAACATGGTTTTTTCAGGCAAATCCGGGAGTACCCCGCTCCCCCGCCGGTGCTGCACCATCAGGTCAGTGCCTCCGGCCAGCAATATGCTATCTTCACCCCCATCCCTAATTTCCAGGGCTTCCATTAAACTCCGGGGACGGCAGGCCTTTACCATAGCCCTTCCCCCTCTCTGGCCGCCAGCAGCACTGCCTGCACAATCATGCTGTAACCAGTGCAGCGGCATAAATTCCCGGACAGGGCAGTACGGATATCACCCGGTTCGGGATGCGGATTCTCCCGCAGCAGGGCTTCCGCCGCCATGATCATCCCGGGAGTGCAAAAACCACATTGTACACTGCCCGCCGCTTCAAAACAATTTCTGAGCAGGGCAAACCTCTCTGTCTGCCGGTATCCTTCTATGGTAACCACATCCCTGCCTTCCGCCAGGGCCACCGGCAGCAGGCAAGAATTGACCAGCCGGCCGTCCAGCAGAACACTGCAAGCTCCGCATTCCCCTTCCCCGCAGCCTTCCTTGCTGCCGCTGAGTTCCAGATCATCCCTCAGTACATCCAGCAGTCTCCGCAGAGGGTGGGTCTGCAGCTGAACCTCCTGCCCGTTGATTCTAAAACTAATCGTCCTGATCATCCAGCATCAGCTCCATAATATATTCCGGTGTAATGGGTATCTGCTGCAGCTGGCAGCCTATAGCATCCTCTACCGCCTGGGCCAGGGCTGGCGCTGCTCCAACCAGGGTCAGTTCCCCCAGCCCCCGGGCTCCAAAAGGCCCCTCTTCGAAAGGATTATAGATCAGTTTGCTCTCCACCGGGGGGAAGTCCAGAGCAGTAGGCACCATATAGGTGGTTAAGTTAGTCTGCTGAAGCCGGCCCTGCTGAGCCCGCATAACTTCCATCCCCCCGTAACCCAGTCCCTGCACTATTCCGCCTTCGATCTGACCCCGTACTATTTTCTCATCGATAGGAGTACCCACATCAAAAACCGCCCAGACTCCGGTCACATCCAGCTCAAAACTCAGCGGGTCGATCTTGACCTCCACCACATTAGCTCCCCAGGAATATGCCGGGTAAGCATTGCCCCGCAAACACTCATTGTCCCAGTACAGGTTATCCGGATAAACATATTCCCGCAGCAGATCAACTTCATCTTCCGACCAGCGCTCCTTTATCTCCCGGGCGCAATCCTGCAGCAGCCTTCCCACGATCATCACCGTGCGGGAAGCCACCGTGGGCCCCGAATCCGGACAAGAATCGGTATCCGGGTAGTGATGTATCACATTCTGCAGCGGCAGTTCCAGCTCCGCCGCTACAATCTTGCGCAGAGTAGTCAGCACTCCCTGCCCCATTTCCGTGCTGGCAACAAATATTTCCACCGTACCATCCGGATATTTTTTCAAACGCACTTTGGATTTCAGCAGGTCCCTCTCCCCCGCCCCGGTAAAACCACATCCATGGAAAAACACCGCACAACCGATACCCCGCAGTTTATCCCCACCTTCCCGGCCCCGGGCCTTTTTCTCCCGGTAAGCCGACATCTGCTCTATTTCGCTAACTATCTCATCCAGTTTTATATCATGTTGGAACAGCCCCCCGGTAGAGGACCTGTCCCCCCGGTGGAAGAAATGCTTTCGTTTTAAATCCAGAGAATCCACCCCCAGCTTCCGGGCGATATTGGCCATATGCATTTCCATGGCGAAAAAAGCCTGGGGACCGCCGAAACCCCGAAAAGCGCCGCAGACCACCTGATTGGTAGCATAAGCCCGGGAGTGCACCTGAATATTCTCGATATTATATACCCCGCCGGCGGAAAAGGTCATCCGCTGCAGGACCACGCTGGACAGCCCGGCATAAGCCCCGGCATCAATACTGATGTCGATCTCCCGCCCGATTATCCGCTGTTTATCATCAATATAGCTTTTTATCCTGATCACGGCCGGATGCCTTTTACTGGTAGCCGCCATATCTTCCGAACGCTCCAGCACCAGCTGTACCGGCCGACCGCTCTTAACCGCCCCCAGAGCCGCATGCACCGCCACCAGGGAGGGATATTCCTCCTTGCCGCCGAAGCCGCCCCCGGTCGGCAGCTGTACCACCCGCACCCGCTCTTCCGACCAACCCAGTGCCTGAACCAGGGCTTCCTTTATGTAATAGGGACACTGCATGGAACCATACACAGTTACCCGCTCCTCAGCATAAACCGCCAGCACCGACTGGGTCTCCAGATAGGCCTGCTCCTGGTAACCGGTGCGGAACTCGTCCTCTACCACCAGGCTGGCCCCGGCCCGGGCTTCCTCCAGGCTGCCCCGGGAAGTTCGGTATTCTACGAAATAGGGCTTATCACCATAAATATATTCCTGCTGGGGAGCAACTGCTTCCTCCAAGGTCAAAACCGGTGGTCTTTCTTCATAGCTCACCTGTACCCCAGCCAGTATTTCCTCCAGTACCTGCCGATCCGTTCCTACCACCAGCATGATCGGCTCACCAATATAATTTACCCGCTCAGCCGCCAGAAAAGGCTGGTCTTCCAGTACTATAGGGACAATATTCTTTCCCGGAATGTCATGATGGTCCACAATAAAATAACCCTCCGGCAAAGGAGGAATCTTAACTGCCAGTATTCTGGCCCGAGCTTTTTCTGAACGCAGGGTTCTGGCGTACAGCATGCCCTCAGGTTTGATATCTGCACAATACCGGGCACTGCCATCTATTTTTTCGTCGAAGTCCAGACGTTTGATTGCCCGACTAATACGCTCCATGACCCATCCCCTCCTGGCAGCTTTTCTCGGCCATCGCCTTGAGTCGCCAATAGTCTTCCACCGTATCCATATCCATGAGAATGGCTGGACATCCTACTTCCAGAAATACCGGATCTTGAGTTGCAATGAATTCCCGCAGGTTGGTACAGCTGTTATCAGCCAGTATCTTTTCCGCCGTCCGGCGGCTGAACAGTACCGGGTGCCCCGGCTGACCCTTATAGGAAGGTATCAAAATATCAGCATGTACAGCCATCATAGCTTGATAAACATCTGCTGTAATGAGAGGATAATCTCCGGGTGAGAAGAAAAAACGACTGGAGCTGATATGTTTCAAACCGGTCAGTACCGATGAGTACATACCATTATTATAGTTGGGATTATGAACTATTTCTACCCTTTTGTTATTCTGCAAAATCCCCTGCAGTATATTGGCATTATAGCCACTAACCACGATCACCCGCGAACAAACCGCAGCCATCCCCGCCACCGTATTCTCAATAACCGTACGGCCACCCAGCTCCAGGGCCATCTTATACCGCCCCTCCATCCGCTCCGATCGCCCCGCCGCCACAATCAACCCTTCCAGACCAACCGCACCTCCTCCGACCAAACACTGGAACCCCTGGAAAACCAGGGACCGTCGCCTCTGTTTCCCGTCTGTAATGGGGGCATTACTGCCACCAGGCTTCCCAAAGGTAGGCGTGTCTCCTGACCTTAGCCTTAAAATCCCGCTTCACTGCCTGCCGTTCTCGAAAATGGCTATTTCAAGCGCAGCTTGACTTAACTCACCACCCTAACGATCCCAGTACTCACCAACATTATTGCCACCGCTGCAATAACATCCCCCAGCAGTATAGCCGCAAACGCCCGCTTAAAACGGATATCCAGCAGAGCTGCGATGATAGCTCCCGTCCAAACCCCGGTCCCGGGCAGCGGAACCGCAACAAATAAAGCCAGTCCCCAGACCCCGTACTTCTGTACCTTACCGCTCTTGCCCAGAGAACGCCTGATAATCCTATTCACCATATTCCTAAATAACCTGGTTCCCTTTAAATAGGTAAAAACCGGCCGAATACTAAAAAAGACAACCGGCATGGGGATCATACTGCCGACAACACTTATAAACGCAGTATTAAGCGGCGACAACCCCAGAGATATACCAACCGGAATTGCCCCCCGCACCTCAATAACCGGCATAAGCGCCGTCAAAAGCACCGTCCATTCTATTGTTAATAAACCAAACAATTGTTTAATAAACTCTTCCATATAAAAACTCCTTGGCACCACCGGGGCAACCGGGGGACTGTTCCTTCTGTTGCGCGCTAGCGAAACCGGGAGACTGTCCCCTCTGTTTCCCGTCAAACACAGCCTGACTCTTTCCTATTTTACTTGTATACAAGCAAACAAAAGAACCGTCCCCTTGTTTGCTCTGATCTTCTAGGGCCGGAGCAGGTTGATCATCCTCAGAGCACGGACGGTGGCATCGGTCAGGAGCTCCCCGGCTCGAGCGATGGACTCCTTCATGCTGATGGGGCCGGGGGCCATGCTCATAATGGCGTCTATACCGGTTTCGTATATTCTATCGACTCCCGGTCCGATTTGCCCGACAATGGCCAGGACCGGCAGGTGGTATTTTTTAGCCAGACGGCCTACTCCCACCGGCACTTTGCCGTACATGCTCTGGGCGTTTATACTGCCCTCTCCGGTAATTACCAGGTCGGCCCCGGCGGCTAACATTTTTTCGAAGCCCAATATCTCAAATACCAGTTGAACACCGGAACACAGTGTTCCTCCGGCAAAGGCGATCATCCCGGCCCCCAGACCTCCGGCGGCCCCGGACCCGGGGACATCATGCACCTTTAAATGCAGATCCCGGGTAATGGTCTCGGCCAGGTTGACCAGGGCCTGGTCCATCAGGGGTATCATTTCCAGGCGCGCCCCTTTCTGGGGGCCGTATACATAAGCAGCTCCAGTCAAGCCGTATAATGGGTTCTGTACATCACAGGCCACCTTTATCTCAGTGTGGGCCAGGCGGGGATCCAGATCTGATATGTCTATTTTATGCAGGTTCAGCAGGCCTCCTGCTCCGGGACCGATCTCTTCTCCCTGCCGATCCAGCAATTTGACGCCCAAGGCCTGGGCCATGCCGGCCCCTCCGTCACTGGTGGCGCTGCCTCCTATGCCGATGATCATTTTCTGGCATCCTTCATCCAGAGCGGCCTTGATCAACTCGCCAGTCCCGCGGGTGGTGGTTGTGAGCGGGTTTCTTTGCTTGCGGGGCACCAGGAGCAGACCGGAGGCAGCAGCCATCTCAATTACCGCGGTGTGCTGCTCATCCAGTATCCCGTAACAGGCCGAAATTTTGTTGCCCAGGGGGCCGGTAACCCGGGCTTCGATCAGACGGCCTCCGGCAGCCGCAATAATAGATTCGGTCATTCCCTCACCGCCATCGGACAGGGGGACCTGAATAACCTGGGCGGAAGGATGGTTTTTTATTATCCCTTCAGTTATCCGCTCGGCTGCCTGGCTGGCATTCAGGCTTTCTTTAAATGAATCCGGAGCAACTATCACACGCTGCATATTTGTTCACCTTCCTCATGTTAATGAAAACGACCGGCTAAACTTTAATCTTACTCAAATCCCGGGCAAGATAAAACCCGGGGATGGTTCCGCTCTTCATCTTTTCCAAGTACGGCGGAAAATGGGGCTGCCCTGAAGCCGCGGGGGGCAGGATCGTCCCTCCTCCATATACCGGGATATCAGTTCTTCTTCCTGGCTCCAGGCGGCTTCCATGACTTCCTGTATCTGCTCCCGGCTGCCTTTACCCATGCTTTCCACCCGCTGAATCCATTCCTCTTCCAACTGATTTCGGGCCTCTATATAGGAGGATATATCAGGTATCTGCTGCTGTACTATCATACGATAGAATTCGGCCCGTTGCTGCCAGAAGGCCAGGGCTTTATCTTCATCATTTTCTCTGAAGGGAATTCCTTCATGTTCGGTCAGCCACAGAGGTTTGAAAACACTGATACAGGGGGTGGGGCTGCCGGTCACCCAGTAGGTGCACTGCTCTTTGCTCAGGGAGGCCGCATAACTGCCGGTGGTGTGGTCCCCGATAATACCGCCTCCATGCATGCAAATGCTTTTCAGGCAGGGTCGGCGAAGTTCTCTGCCTTCCAGGCCCGGGTGGTGGGAGCGTAGAATGCCGGTCATCAGCGTAAGATCGATTTGTCCCCGGTTCTTTTCCAAAGCCGACTGGCTGAATTCCTGCCGGTATTTGGAGCCGCTGAAATAGGTGAACAGGCTGTCACTGTAACAGCGGGCAAAATCAAAATCATCTTCTGATTTGCACCATTTTCGCTCCATGGCATGCTGGATAAGGCGGGGATGAGCTTTTTCAAAGGATTTGCCGATAGAGAGGCGGTTGGAAATGCTGCGCACGTCTTTTACTCTTTCGGCTGCCCAGTATTCACCTGCCGTTTCCAGCACCCAGGCTGATTCCGGGTCAGCGATGAGAAAGGAATTGTGGTAATAGAATTGTTTGTGATACCCGCAGTTGCCACCCTGCCCGTATTCCTGAAGCAAGCCGGTGATGAGATCCAGTGCCTCCAGGCTGCTCCGGCATCGCTCCAGGGCCAGGCGGATCATGTCCATGCCGGTCAAGCCGCTCCGGGCGTATTTCTCCAGGGTAAAAACGGCTTCGTTGCCTATATTCAGTCCATGCTCGTTGCAGCCCATCTCACAGCCCCAGATCCAAGCCGGTTTCAGTAGCATGACTTCGTAGGTCAGCTGGCTTTGCTCGATTGGAATATAAGTGCATCGTACTGTTTCTCCGGCCGGGTGCTCCCGGCGAGGGATGCGTACTATAATATGCGGCTCCCGGGGCTGGCGGTCACTGTTCTTGGCAAACAGCACGCTCCCGTCCCGGGTGGCGGCGCCAAGAGCCACCATGGTGTCACACATGATAAGACCTCCCCCTTCCTGATATGTTGATTATACCTCAGAGCAGGAGCCATAGTTGCCTGAAATTGTGCATAAACCAACGGGAATCCATCGGCGATATGAGGCCGGTCCTCTTATTTGGTCAATTCGCCGGCGTCGATGATCTGCCAGACTGCATCCCGCAGGACCAGATACAAGGCTTGCCGAGCAACTATCTCTGATTCTTCTCCTTTGCCGGCGGTATATTCTACCTGGCAGGAATAGACATTTTCGTAATTGCCGTAGCTGCCTTCATAACAGGCATAAATATGGGGAGGAGCTGTTTTCCACAGGGTGTGTTCCACTCTGGCCCAAGGAAATGTATCTCTCCTGTCTTCCAATATATACTGCTGGGCAGCAGTCCGGTCTTTTTTCTTGATCTGCTCCGCGAACTTGTTTAGAGTGGTTTCAGGCTCGAACATATGGTAATAGGGCTTCTTCTCGAAGAAACTGTAGCGATGGGTATTCCATTTCGGGTATATCCCTATGGTGCGGGTAATCTTGTTGCCGGTGTCATAGATGGTTAATCCTACTACACCGCTGTCTTTGGGCACGTCGTATACCTGACGATAGAAATGCAGGACGTTGGATTGGCCAATTTCTCCCAGTGCCCCCTTGACTTCCCCTTTGTACACGGTTTTATTGCAGTCGTGGATGAATATCAGGTAGCGGTTGAATTCATTGACATCAGCCGCTTGGGAGATGTCGCCGATCCTTATGCCTTTGACGGTCAACATGCCGGTATCCTGGGTTTTTATATAGGGGCGGCTGTAAAAGTCGCACAGCCGGTAAATGGCCAGGGATAGGTTGGGCGATAGTTTAGAATCCACATACCAGTTCCAATACCAGGGGCCTTCGCCTTCCGGGTAATTGCTTACATCTCTCATGTAGCTGTCCCAGCGGATTTCGGTAATATACAGAGTCTGATCCCCAAACTCCAGCTTTTCATAAACATTGCAGGACTTGATAGTTATAAGATGCTGGTAATGAAAATAGGCGGTAACCACTAGCCACACAGCAAAGACCGCCGCTATAACAAAGAAAACTTTTCTCGGTTTCATGAATTTCTCCTGTTCTCCGTGCCTAATAGAACTCAATACTGGCAGTATATGTATATGTGCTTCTAATTACAGATTATATATTATTTTGAGCTCTTAGAGGAGACAAAATATAATTGGGGATGATTCCCCTCTTGCTGCCTCTCTTCCCGCCAGGCATTATGCTTAATAGAGTATAACTGCACAACCGGCCTGATGCAGCACCCGGTTGCTGATACTGCCCAGGAGAGAAAACCACCTGCCTTGCGGAGCAGGGTATCATTTTAAAAGAATGTAACCAGAAGAACCGTCCTTGCTAAAGGACTTTGGTGTTGCGGTCGGCGCAGGTGGAGGCCACGTAGGCGTTGGGCTTGATGACAATATCGACCAGGCCCAGGTTTTTCATGTAGCCGGTCATGGCGGGAATAAGGGCTCTGGTCTTTCCTCTCTCACCGATGTCCAGGTGGACTTCGAATTTGAATCCTTTTTGGGAGACATCCAGGAATTCTTCCAGTTCGTCTTTGATGATTTTTTCCGCCGTCAGGTAGGTCAAATGGCTTTCCATGGATATCTTTTCGAACAGGGACATTTTTACTCGGGGGATGATATGTTTTCGTATGCAGTACCAGGCTCCCTTGCCTACCCGGTGGATATGCACCGCGGTGACGAAACAGATGTAGTCCCGGTATTCATGGGAATCGCTCCCCACTCCCAGGACATACTCATTCTGAGTATCCTTCCTGATGAACTCAACGATCCGGCTATATACCTGGTCAAAGGTCATACCGCTGCGATCGGTGCTATTGAAGAATCTGAAGCTTTCGGTATCATACAATCTGTTCAATGGTTCGCCTAAAGCCATATTAATCACCTGCACTTGCATCTAAAAACAACCCTGGGACCTTCCTGAGCCGGATGCCCCAGGAAAGGTTACCCTTTCAGGGGGGACAAGGGAATGTTAATCTTTTTGCAATAGACCGGGGTTTTATCCCCGGAGGCAGTCATCGCGGTTCAACTGGTTCCCAACCTTGGTTTTATTCCCGTTCCGGCAGGCCCCGATCTCCCGATGACATCTTCAGAACACCCTATTAATACTATGATATCGAAATCGGATGAAACACAGACAAATTAACCCTTTTTGGTGCGGAAACTGCAAAATAGTTTCCACCCGCCGCCGAAAGAAGGCCGGGATTGGAACCAGTCATCTGTTTTACTAACAGGACTCCGACTATTTAAAGAAGCGGGCTAATTTTTAAGCCTGGTTTACCTGTATATAACTTTAATCCATCATAATGCCTTTTGTCCCGAAGCGCAAATGGAAACTATTCGCACCATCAAAAAATCGAATTGAAATCATGGAACAATTGCCGGGCTACCAGCAGCAGGTTTTTTCCCTCATCGGTTCTGAGCTGCCTCTGGTCCAGATCGTTGATCCTGACCCGGTCCAGTCCGTCCGCGTCTTTAAAGATGTCAAAGAGCTCCTGGCTTTCCTGCAGATCCGGGAGAGCATATTGGGGCAGATGCTCGGGTCTTTGACAGTTGCATAAAAGAAAAAGCCTTAGGAAGCCCGAAAAGGGC
>CAZCTN010000003.1:0-149413 GCA_964501655.1 uncultured Syntrophomonas sp. | reverse complement strand
ACAGGGGCTGCATGCTAGGTATACAATATACATAACAAATGGGTATTCCACTGCCAGTGGAGTACCCAATATTATTTTTTCAGTAATTTACCATTTTATGTCTTTGTAGTGGAGGGAAACAAGATGAAGAATATCGCACTATCGCCGCACATTTTCCAGGGGCTGCTGGAACATTTGGTAGATCTGGAAGAAAGGCAAGCCCGGATAATGGAGGATCTGTCCTTGAATACCAACGGTGAACAGCAGGAATATACCAGTATTTTTAAATCCTATTTGCATGGACTGCGAAAGCTGGTAGGAAATGCCCAGCAGGTTGAAGGAAACGGCGATGGGCTGCCGGTAATCACTATAGGCAGTCTGGTTCAGGTGAGGAACAGCAATAATCAAAGGGAGCATACTTTTCATATAGTGAGCCCCCATTACAAGAGGACCGGCAGCGGGGATGTATCCTGTCTGTCACCCATGGGCAGGGCTTTGCTGCTTAGGCAGGTTGGAGAAGCAGTGGAGGTTCAAGCACCGGGGGGAATATTCCAATACCAGATCGAATCAATTAGGTATACAGGAGAATAGCTATGGGCTGTCTTGGAGTTTAGCCGGCAGATGACACCTGGTGCAAAAACAATTGATTGAATTGATCGGCAGTCAGGGGGTGGCTGAATAGGTAGCCCTGCACTTCATCACAGCCCAAATCGGCCAGGATTTTAAGCTGTTCCGAGTCTTCCACTCCTTCGGCAATAGTCTTGATATTTAGTGCTCTGCCTATCATGATGATGGCTTTAATTATTTGTACATCATTAATGTCGGCAGTGATGTTATGAACTAGTGGTTTCGCGATTTTAAGGCGGTCAAAGGAATAGCGTTTGAGGTAACTCAAAGAAGAATATCCGGTTCCAAAATCGTCAATGGATATGGTGATGCCCAGGTCTGAGATCATGGCGAATATCTCTTCCATGGAGCTTTCACCTTTCATGGCAATGTTTTCGGTGATTTCTACGTCCAGCCAGGCGGGGGGGATGTTATTTTCGGTCATGGCTTCGGTCAGGCAATCGATTAGGTCCAGGCTGTCTAATTGTCGGGGGGATATGTTGATACCCATTTTAAGCTGTGAATTATAATGACTGTTCCACTCTGATATTTGCTTCACTGCTTGTTTTATCACCCATTCTCCCAGAGGGATAATAGCGCCGCTTTCTTCCGCTATAGGGATGAATTCATCGGGGAATACTGGGCCCAGCTCGGGTTGCTTCCAGCGCAACAAAGCCTCCATTCCTATTAGGGTATTGCCTTTGATTCTAAACAGAGGCTGGTAGAGAACCTGGAATTCCGCGTCATAATCAGCCTCTTTCAGCTTGAGTTCAATAATATGCTTCCTGCGGATATTGCTTTCCAGACTGCTGTAAAAGATATGTTTGTTAAATCCTAGGGATTTGGCATGGTACATGGCAATATCGGCATATTTCATTAGATCACTTCGCTTCTGGGCATCAGTGGGATACCGTGAGATGCCCATGCTTATGGAAAGATGGAATTGATAGGGTGAAATGACGATGGGCTTTGAACAGGCCGCAATAATATCCAGGGAAATCTGATCGATGTCCTGCTGGTTATAGGGTCCGCGCAGGGCAAATACGAATTCATCGCCGCCCAAACGAGCCAGCAGGGCATCATGTTGCTGGTTGTATTTCGCCAACCGGCTGGAGAGTGAAACCAAAACCTGGTCGCCTATATCGTGTCCGTATAAATCATTTATGGATTTGAAACGGTCTATATCAATAAATATGATAGAAACTGACTCCTTCGGAGATACTTCTTCCAGGATCTGATCCAAGGTAGCCAGGAGATAGCGCCGATTATACAGGCTGGTAATGGAATCCTGCTTGGAAAGCAGTTCCAGATTCCGGTTGCTGTTGAGCAGTTCCCGGGTGCGGGCCGCAATGTGTTCTTCCAGCAGTACATTGATGCTTCTCTCCCGGGCCAGCAAGCCTTCATTTCTTATGGCTGTCTGGACATAGTTGCTGAGGAATTGATGGACTGCGAAGATAAGGATGGCCGTCACCAGCAGCTGCAAGTCGAATCCATTGACCCAAATGGCCATAAACGGGATGAGCAGCAGGAGAAAGCCCTTGCGGTCAATTTTATTCAATTCTGTGCCGTGCAATAATTGTGAAAAGGAATCAACTGGCCAGCGGAGCTCCCACAGGGCGGCCTGGGCTAAAAGAAGCAGAGACAGGATATAGACAGAATCAATCACCGAGTTGGGGATATAGGCATTGTCTATAAACAGATGGGTAAAATAAAAATCAGCCATAACGTGCAATAGAATAGCAGATAAGAAAAACAGCCCGGCGGTGGGGATCTTGCTCCGATTCAGGAAAGCGTACCAGACAATGAGGCAGCCCAGGGAGAAGAAATCAAAGAGCAGGTAAAGGAATTGGGCGAGGGTGAAGGCATTAAAATCCAGCAGGCTCAACTCCCGGTGCAAGAAAAACACCCAAATGACGGCCAGGAACATAGCTGATATAGACAGTATATCTATGCCTAATTGAAAGCGATTCCAGTTATTTCGAAACAGGATAAAGAAAGAAGCTGTAGTAAGAAGTATAAATCCATTGGGGAGCATGTACAAAGCCAGACAAATATTGAGGTCCATCGGGTTTAATCCCAGGATTGACTCATGGACCGCCCAGACTGTATCAGCCAAGCCGTAGGACAAGCAGGCCAGGCTGGCAAACAACCAGCATAGGAAGAGCTGCCCGGTTCTTCTCCCAGCCATAAGTAACAATAAAAAAGCAGCAAATGCTCCTACCGGTGAGAGGATATTTCCCCAGAGGGTTGATACATTTATCGTAGCGGTCAGGTAGGCAGCAAAATACAGGACTAAAAATAGCTGTAGGCCCCAGTACACTCTTTTGGTCAATGTTTGCCTCCTTTCTTTTCTGAAGGCATCTTTCTATTATCATCGTAATAGTCCGGGCAGTTCTTTAAAGTGATTTCCGGGGGTTACGACCCAAATAACGAGAGAAAACCGGATATCCCCGGCTTTCTCTTTTATATGCGGTTGTCTTATCACTTGCGTTATATATTTTTGCGCATATTCTTGATGTCTATATCTGATTTTGAGTCGATCAAATGCAGGCGTTTGGCTTCTGAAACCAGCCAGTCCCGGAAGTCAGGATGGGCGATACTGACTATCTTCTTAACTCTTTCCCGCATACCGCAACCTTTTAATTGAACACATCCGTATTCAGTTACCAGATAGTGAACATCCCAGCGGTTAATTCCAATCCATCCTGAGACCACCGGCGAAATCTTGGATTGGACCGTACCATCTTTATTGGTGAAAGTGGATGGCATAGCCAGGAAGGATTTGCCGCCTTTGGACATCCAACCGGCTTGAACAAAATCCTGCTGTCCTCCCATACCGGAATACTGCCGGGTATCCTGAGAATCGGTAACGCACTGTCCGGACAGATCGCATTCCATAATGGCGTTTACGGTCATGAAGTTGTCATTTTGTGCTGCTACATAGGGGTTGCAGGTAAAATCAACCCCGTGTATCTCCATGATTTTGTTGTGGTCGCACCAATCGTATAATTCCTTGGTGCCCAAAACCAGAGTGCCGACAATGCGATCAGGTACAAAGTTCTTTTTCCGGTTGGTTAGTGCGCCGCATTCATAAAGTTCTTTATAGGATTCTACGATTATTTCGGTATGCCCCCCCAGGTCCTGCTTGTGCTTCAAATTAAGGCCTACGGCATTTGGCAGACCGCCTATTCCCAGCTGTATGCAGGCTCCATCCGGTATTTCTTCTGCAATATAGGCACCTATGGCCAGGTCTTCCCGGGTGGGTGGTTCGGTAGGGATGGGTATCAGGGGCCAGTCAGCTTCACACAGCCCGGTCACTTCAGAAATATGAACATGGCTGTGCCCGTAAATAAAAGGATGGTGGTTATTTACTTCGAGATAGATCTTAATGGGCTTGCCGTTCTGTTTTGCTCGCTGCACGGAGGAAAACGCATGGGAAGCGTTTAAGCCCACGCTGAACCAACCGTGCTTATCCATGGGTGAGGCAGTGAAGGTAGCTGCAGTATAGTCTCTCAATTCTATATTAGTGCGGGGAATATCTGAAAACCTAATGGGTGTAGGGTCGATGAATCCCATTTGTGCCCCTTTGCGGGAAACCGGGGAGGTAAAGCCATCCCGGTAATAGAATTGGGATGATACCTCGGGTTTGCAGATATCCGGGGCATTCAGGTTCAGTCCCAATATTGCTTCCAGATCCGGCAGTTCCCCGTTTGCAATTCGTTTGGCCAGGCAATGCCAGAAGATTCGCGGGGTCCCGTTAGCGGTAGGAGAACATATTCTATCATTATTATCAATCATTCCCGCCAGTTCATCCGGAGTATACAATTTTTCCTTATACAATTCCTTCCATTTATCCGACATGCTTTTTCATCTCCTTTCTATTGACCAAAGCAATAAAAGCCTTAATTATTCGTAAATCTTTTCTCCTTCAACAAAAGCGTTGATACAGTCAAACTCACTTTCTCGCTTGCTGTTGTTTTTTAGTTCTTTTTTTCTCGCAGTGTACCATTCGTGCTGAACTATAAGCTGCATTATTTCATTGCTTCCTACCCAGATCATGGACAGACGCATATCCCGAACTATCTTTTCAATAGGATAGATGTCAGTATATCCGATTCCTCCCATTACCTGCATACTTAGGTTAGCTACATCCCAGCATTGTTCAGTGACGAATTTCTTGCCTTCCGAGACCAAACGGCGGCATAAAGAGGGATCAGCTCCGTTGTCTACGGCTTTGGAGGTGCTGTACATCAAAGCCCGGCAGCTGTCCATCTTGATTACTGAATCGGCTATCTTGAAGCTTACACCCTGGAAATTATTAATAGGCTGCCCGAAGGCTTTGCGCTTGGTGCTGTAATCGGTTGCTATCTCCAGGGCGGGACGGACTGAACCTATGGTCATGGCAGCAGTGCCGAATCTCTCGGGTATCATCATCTGGTAAAAAATGGGAAAAGCGCCGTTGACTTCACCAATAATATTTTCTTTGGGCACCCGGACGTTATCAAAAACCACCCGGGCGGTTCCGCCTCCCCGGCATCCCATTAATCCGTACAGGTATTCGGTTTTTACTCCCATCTCTCTTTCCACCATGAAGCAGGTCATTGAGTTGGTGGGTCCTCCTTCGGGATTAGTTTTTGCATATACCAAGAAATAATCAGCACCTTCGCCGCCGACTATGAAGCGTTTCTGTCCGTTGAGAATGAAATCGCTGCCGTCCTGGACAGCCATGGTAGTTGAGCCGAAAAAGTCCGATCCTCCGCGGGGTTCGGTCAAACACTCAGCGGCAAATTTTTCTGCCTTGCATATAGGAGGAAGATACTTCTTTTTCTGCTCTTCAGTCCCAAAGTGAACTATTGCCTCTGGCACTACGTCACCGGTTACCCCGTAGGTGCAGACAAATATATACCCATTTACGCCCAGCTCTTCCAGGGCTATGATATCATCTTCCCATTTCAAGCCCCTGCCGCCGTATTCTTTGGGAACCCTTAAACCTATAAGGTTGCGCCTTCCGCATTCCCGCAGGTATTCTTTAGGATATTTGATTTTGTCTGCGTCCATATCCAGGACATATTCTCGAGGCACCCATTTTGCCATTTCGCGGGCTTCATCTCGCAATTGCTTCTGTTCATCAGTCATTACAAACTCAAACATTTTGCATCCCATCCTTTCTAGTAAGTTGTGGCGCATGATTACTAACGTAATAGAAATATATCACAAACGTAATAACAAAACAACTGAATTGTTCGTGACATAATCGGAAACAAGTGCTGGATGAATGAAATGGCAATGCGAAGAAACGCCGACATAAACCATATGGTTGAATGTGTTGGCCTAGGGGGCATAATTGATGAGACATGCTGGAATATCGTAATAGCATGACGAAGGTTATTACAAAAATAAATAATGTAATATTATGTGCTTGCAGCAGTAATAATATTACGTTTATGATAGAATTAAAAGTGATACTGTAGGGTTATGAGGTGCAGATAGATGAATTTGAAAGATTTGGGCCAGAAAATACAGGCGGCCAGGGAGGAAAAAAGGTTAAGCCAGGAACAGCTGGCCAGTGCTATTGGCTGTTCGCAATCAGCCCTGTCCAATTATGAGAAGGGCAAGCGCAGGATTTACCTGTCTCAACTGGAAAAGCTGTCAGAAGTTCTAGGAAAGCCTATGGAATATTTTGTGGAAAATTTTGCTGACAATAATGGGAACAAGTATATAAACCAGACTCAAGACAGCTTCATGTTAAAAATAATCAATGATATATATCGCCTGGGAGACGATGAGATCAAGATGGTAGATGAATACATCCAGTTTTTGAAGTGGAAAAGGAACGGGGGGTAGTACTATATGGATTTTAGCTTGAACCATCAGCAAAAACAGCTGGTAACTCAGGTCAAGGAACTGGTTGAGCAAGAAATCAAACCTTATGTGCTGGTTACTGGTTTTTCCCGGCAAGAGGCCTTCGACCCGCACCTGGTAAATCAACTGAGTAAATTGAACTTGGTCTGTCCCACTATTCCTGAAGAATACGGGGGGTTGGGTCTGGACATCTTTACCACCGCACTGGTCATAGAAGAAATAGCCGCTGGATGTCCCGGCTTGGCTGCGGTGGTGGATACTAATGTTCATGCGGCACAACCAATTCTTCTGGCCGGGAGCAAAGCCCAAAAAGAACGCTACCTGCCTCTTTTAGCTGGGTCAAAGGTCAATATAGCTTCCTTTGCTTTAACTGAACCGTCAGGGGGATCTGATCTTAATTCCATGCATACTTTGGCCAGAAAAACCAGCCGGGGCTTTATAATTAATGGATGTAAAGATTATATTTTCAATGCTCCCGAGGCAGCCTTTGTTTCCATGTTTGCCATGACTGACAAGCTGCAAAAAAAAGCTTCATTAAGGTGCTTCATCATTCCAGCGGGTACAGCTGGGATGAACATTGGCAAAATCAGGGATATAGCAGCTCTGGAGTATGCTCCCATGGCGGAAATAATCTTCAGGGATGCCGTTATTGATTCGGATATGGTTGTCAAATTGGATGAATCTTACAGCGGATATCTGTTACTCAGTCAGACCTTTGATATTGGACGGGTAGTGGTAGGCGCAACCTCAGTTGGAATAGCGCGGGCTGCTTACGAATTGGCCTACGAATATGCCGAAAACAGGCTGCAGTTTGGCAAGAAGATTAAAAATCATCAGGCGGTGGCTCATAGTCTGGTTGAGATGGCTACCAGGATCGAGATGGCCCGCTTAATGACCTGGAAGGCATGCTGGCTGATCGACCAAGGTGATGACTATACTATAGCCTCTGCCATGGCCAAACTATCAGCCAGTGTAATAGCCCAGGAAGTGACGGGTATGGCAGCAGATATACTAGCCTCTCGTGCCTTCGAAAAAGGGAGCCGGGTTGAACAGCTGCTGCGAGATGCCAGGGTTCTATCGACGGTTGAAGGCACTAACTGTATACAACGTAACATTATAGCTTCGTTGCTTTAAGTCTGGAATCAGGAAATTAGGAAATGTATTTGATAGACCGGAATAAATGCTTAAACTGTGGCCTTTGCGCAGATATATGCCCGGTTGCGGCCATCAGTATTTTTGGGGAGTATACTATTGACCCGAATATATGCATAGCTTGTGGGCAATGCAGAGATGACTGTCCTGGGGATGCCATTGTAGTATTGCCGAAGTAGGTCCAATACGGTGCGGATTACTTCAATTATGACTTTCCATGGATGGAAAATAAGCCGATTGGCTGCACCCTGTCGAACATCTCCTAGCAGTTACCATCAGCAGCTGCAACCAGGGAAGAGTCGCTTTTTGCCTGGTTATATCTGGTTTCCTTCCTTGTTTAACCTCTCCATGTAGCGTAAAATAATAGCAATTGATAAAAATGAGAAGGCGGAGGCTGGAGAATGTATTACTGGCTGGTCTTGGCCCTGGTCCTGGTGCTGGATCAGGGCAGCAAATGGTGGATAAGCAGTACTTTTGCCCCGGGTGAGAGTCAGGCCTTGATAGACGGAATGCTTTGGCTGACTTATGTGCATAATCAGGGAGCAGCTTTTAGTATCATGCAGGGAAAGTTGTTGTTTTTCATCCTGGCCTCAGCTTTGGTAGTGGCCGGAATATCGATTTGGGCTGCCATATATCGGCCCGGTCCCTGGCTGGCTTTAATAACCGGACTGCTGGCCGGGGGAGCGGCGGGGAACCTGCTGGATCGGATACGGCTTTCCTATGTAATTGATTTTTTGGATCTCCACTGGTGGCCCATTTTTAATGTTGCTGATATGGCTATCGTATGTGGTGGATTTCTTTTGGCATGGCATGTTTACCGGATGGAGAGGAGTGATATAAATGGCTGACAGGGCGATTATTATGGTTGAGGAAGAACTGGATGGGGAGCGTCTGGACGCGGCCGTGGCCGAGCAAATATCCGGGCTTTCCCGTACTGCGGTTAAAAACCTGATCAATGCGGGACGCATAATGGTAGACGGAATGGTCTGCAAAGCAAGTTATCGATTGACTGAAGGCCAAGAGATCTCAGTAGAGATACCGGCTCCGGAAATGGTGCAAATAGCGGCCCAGGATCTGCCGCTGCAGATAATCTACCAGGACCACGATCTGGTAGTGCTTAACAAGGCGAAGGGCATGGTAGTTCATCCTGCTCCCGGCCATCACGATCAGACCATGGTGAATGCCCTGCTTTATCATATCAAGGATCTGTCCGGCATAAATGGCGATCTGCGGCCGGGGATAGTTCACCGTCTGGATAAGGATACTTCGGGTGTAATGGTGGTAGCTAAAAATGATACAGCTCATCGGGTTTTGGCGGCCCAGATTAAGGATCATACTATAAACCGGGAATACATTGCCCTGGTGCATGGAGTTATCAAGGAAAACCTGGGAGTCATTGACGCTCCCATCGGCCGGAGCAAAACTGACCGAAAAAAAATGGCGGTAACAGCCAATGGGAGATCGGCCATGAGCAATTACCAGGTTTTGGGCAGATATCGCCATTATTCTCTGGTCAAGGTCAAGTTGCTGACCGGAAGGACTCACCAGATCAGGGTGCACTTTGCCTATATAAAACACCCGGTAGTGGGTGATCCTCTTTATAGTTCAGCCAAAAAGCATTTCGGTCTGGAGTCACAGGCTCTGCATGCTCATTTGCTGGGATTTGTCCATCCCCGCAGCGGTGAGTATATGGAGTTTACCACTGAAGTGCCGGAATATTTTCAGAAGATAATAAACGAGCTGAAATTCACTGATTCCTGAGATATGGACTCGGACACCTTCCTGCCCCGTCATCCGACCTCCTTCAACTGTGCTTTACCCCCATAGAATATCCCTGCCTTAAAAGGTGTCGGCTCCAGCTTGACAGGTGGAATAGCTTGGATTAGAATTCATTAAGAACCTTTAAGTTGGCCCCGTGAGGCTAGCAAGGATTGTCAGGAATACTGTGCCTGCCTTTAGTCTTACGGCTGAAAGCAGGCTTTTTGTTTGGCCTGAGTTAGGAGGGCGCCATGGAAGTTCGGGATAAAAATACCATAATGGATGAGATGGCTGTCAACCGGGCATTGACCCGGATAGCCCATGAGATTATCGAGAGGAACAAGGGTGTTGATAATGTTGTTCTGATTGGCATCCGCCGGCGGGGAGGGCCTCTGGCCGACCGGCTGGCGGAACGAATCGAGGCTATCGAGGGGGTTAAGGTACCGGTAGGCATCCTGGACATAACTCTCTACCGGGATGATCTTACTACCTTGGCATCCCAGCCCCTGGTCCGGAGAACCGAGGTAAATTTCAACATTAACCACAAGATTATAGTACTGGTGGATGATGTTTTATTTACCGGAAGAACCGTTAGGGCCGCAATGGATGCCTTGATTGACTTGGGGCGGCCTACCAGCATACAGCTGGCTGTTCTGGTTGATCGGGGGCACCGGGAACTGCCTGTCAAGGCAGACTTTATCGGCAAGAATGTTCCCACCGCCAAACAGGAGAATATAGCTGTTTGGGTGAGAGAGCTGGATGGAGACGACAAAGTTATAATACAGGAAATAATAGGTGATTCATAGCAGAAGACCCTTTAACTCAGTCCCGAGAGGCTGGCAAGGGCAAGAGTGTTAGCAGAACCTTCCCTTGCCCTCGTGGACCGGGAAGGTTTTTTATTTTTGCCCCTGGATGCTGCTTGAATAGGATTGCGGGATGGGCCAAATAAAATGAAGGAGGTTGGGCGGTGAAATTCGAAAGGAAAGATTTGCTGGGGATAAAAGATCTCAGCAGAGAGGAAATCCAACTTATTCTGAACACGGCGGTACCCATGAAGGATGTTATCAAGCGGGATATTAAAAAAGTACCAACTTTACGAGGAAAGGCTATGGTTACGGTTTTTTATGAGAACAGCACCCGAACTCGTACCTCTTTTGAGATTGCCGGAAAATACTTGAGTGCGGACACAGTTAATTTGGCGGTATCTACCAGCAGTGTTCAAAAGGGGGAAAGTTTGCGTGATACCATCAAAACCATAGAAGTGATGGGGTTTGATCTTATGGTGATCAGACATGCTATGAGCGGAACCGCCCATTATGCAGCTCGTAATACCAGCATGAGGGTGATTAATGCCGGCGACGGACAGCATGAGCATCCAACCCAGGCCCTGTTGGATATGTACAGCATTTTGGAGAGCAAGGGAACCCTGGAAGGGTTGAAGGTGGCAATAGTAGGAGACATACTTCACAGCCGGGTAGCTCGATCCAATATATATGGTTTAACAAAATTCGGCTGCGAGGTAAGGGTGGTAGGCCCGTCAACTTTGATACCCCCTGAAGTTGAGAGGATGGGAGTCAAAGCCTATTATAATCTTGATAAAGCCCTGAAAGATGTGGATGTTATTAACGTGCTGCGCATCCAGCGGGAGAGACAGGAGGCGGGCTTGTTCCCGTCATTGGATGAATATTCCAACCTGTATATGCTGGCCCAGAGGCACCTGGAAAATGCCAAAGAAGATGTTCTGGTACTGCATCCGGGACCAATGAACCGTGGGATTGAGATATCCAGCGAGGTGGCGGAAGGCTCTCATTCGTTGATCAACGAACAAGTTGCCAATGGCGTAGCAGTGAGGATGGCCTTGCTGTTCCTAATGATGGGGGGCTCAAAAGATGAGATTGCTGGTTAAGGGCGGAAGAGTGATAGACCCGTTCAATGATTTGGATCAGGTCATGGATGTCTTGATTGAGGATGGCTTCATAAGCGATATTGGTGTTAATATCGATGCTGTGGGGGCAGAAGTCATCGATGCCTCCGCCAAGATAGTCTGTCCCGGATTCATAGACATGCATGTCCATTTAAGGGAACCGGGATTTGAATATAAGGAAGATATAGTCACCGGCACCCAGGCTGCTGCCGTGGGGGGATTTACCGCTGTCTGCTGTATGCCCAACACCCAGCCGGCAGCCGACAATACATCGGTAATCCGATTCATACGGGAAAAAGCGGAAAAAGCCGGAGTAGTAAAGGTCTATCCCATCGGAACCATAACCAAACAACAGGCTGGCAAGGAATTGAGCGAAGTAGCTGACCTGCTGGCTGCCGGATGTGTAGCTATATCCGATGACGGCAAGCCGGTGTCAGGGGCCAGTGTAATGCGCAATGCCCTGGAGTACACAAAAATGTTCGGTATTCCTGTGCTGTCCCATTGTGAAGAGCTGGATCTTGCCCGGGACGGTGAAATGCACGAGGGTTATCATTCCACTATCTTTGGATTAAAGGGGATACCGGCGGCGGCCGAGGAGTTGATGGTGGCGCGGGATATCCGGCTGGCGGAACTTACCGGAGGCCATATCCATATTTGCCATATATCTGCCCGGGGTTCGATCGAATTGGTCAGACAGGCCCGGAGTAAAGGAGTCAGCGTTACCTGTGAAGCAACTCCGCATCACCTGACCTTAAGTGATGAAATTTTAGCTGATTATGATACTGATGCCAAGGTCAATCCTCCCCTGCGCTCCCTAGAACATATAGAAGCCCTTATAGAAGCCTTGCAGGATGGGACCATTGATTGCATAGCCACCGATCATGCTCCTCATCACCGGGAAGCCAAGGACTGCGAATTCAAACTGGCGGCCATGGGCATTTCGGGCCTGGAGACGGCAGTGGCAGTGATCATGGATGGACTGGTGCATCGGGGACTGCTGGATGCTTACGATATGGTACGCTTGTTTACCTGCGGGCCGGCTGAGATATTGGGTTTGGATGCGGGAACCCTGGGAATAGGAAAAGTTGCTGATATAACTATTATCAATCCTGAGGCAGTACGCTCCGTAGATCCTGACAAGTTTTATTCCAAGGGGAAAAATACACCTTTTAAGGGCAAGGTCTTAAAAGGCTGGCCTGATACAACCATAGTAAACGGAAAGATTGTTGCCCGGGAGGGCAGCATAGTATAAGGAGGGCAAGGTGTATGAAAGGCTACCTGGTGTTGGAAAACGGACGGGTTTTTCCCGGCCGGCTTCTGAATGATTGTCGCATGGCGGGAGGGGAAGTGGTTTTTAGTACCGCCATGATAAGCTACCAGGATATTATCACTGATCCGTCCTATTATGGGCAGATAGTGGTAATGACCTACCCTCTGGTAGGGAATGTGGGTTTGAATGAAAAGAGTTTTGCCTCCCGTTCGGCCATGGTTAAAGGGCTGGTTTTGCGGGAAGCCACTGATTTCCCCAGCCATTACGAGATGGAAACGGACCTGATTAGCTTTCTAAATAAGAGTGAGATACCGGTTTTAACCGAAGTTGATACCCGGGCCTTAACCCGCGAACTGAGAAAAAGCGGGACTATGGGCGGCATTATCACCGATAGGCTGATCAGCATGGAACGGCTGATACAAAAAGCCAAGAAAGAGGCCCGGGATCTTACCGGTGACATGGTAAGGTTTGTGAGCCGCAAAAATATCATGAATTTTGGACAGGGGGACAAGAGAATCGTTCTGGTGGATCTGGGAACCAAGAGAGGAGTAATTAAATCTCTGAATGAGCGAGGCTGCCAGGTTATAGCCGTGCCGGCTAATACCACCGCGGTGGAAATAAGGGAGTTGAAACCGGACGGAGTATTCTTCTCCGATGGTCCCGGTGATCCCCAGGCCCTGCCCTATGCGGTTGACACCTGCCGGGGACTGCTGGGCAAGGTGCCCCTTTTTGGGATTGGCCTGGGCCATCAGATACTGGCCCTGTCTATGGGAGCAAAGATCAACCGGCTCAGTCACGGACACCGGGGAAGCAATCACCCGGTGAAGGATCTGGCTAATGGTCGGGTCTATATTACCACCCAGAACCACAGCTTTGCTATCGACAGCGATTCCTTGGCTGACCTGGATCTGGAGATAACCCTGCGCAGTTTAAATGACAACAGTGTAGAAGGGATAAGGCACCGCCGGTATCCAGCCTTTTCGGTCCAGTTCGACCCGGAAGGTTTCCAGGGATTCAGCGAAACCGGATTCTTCTATGACCAGTTTGTTACAACCATCTGATAAATCTACTGATAAATCTACTGATAAATGGAGGGAACCATAATGCCTCTGGATAAAAAGTTGCAAAAGGTGCTGGTGATTGGTTCAGGTCCAATAATCATCGGCCAGGCGGCAGAATTTGATTATGCTGGAACTCAGGCCTGCCGGGCCATAAAAGAAGAGGGTTTGGAGGTAGTCCTGCTCAATAGCAATCCGGCTACCATTATGACCGATGTGGATATTGCCGATTCGGTATACATGGAACCTATTACCGTCGAGAGTGTAATTAAGATCCTGGATAAGGAAAAACCGGATGGGATAATAGCCAATCTGGGTGGACAAATAGGGCTCAATATGGCTCTGGCCCTGGATAAGGCCGGGATATTGAAGGAAAAGGGAGTTCCGGTTCTGGGCATGCCCCTGGAGGCCATCTACCGGGCCGAAGACCGGGAATTGTTTAAGGATACCATGCAGGAAATAGATGAACCAATACCGGAAAGTGCCATAGTTCATTCTATACCAGAAGCCCTTGATTTTGCGGCCCGAATCGGCTATCCGCTGATTGTGCGTCCGGCGTATACCCTGGGCGGTACCGGGGGCGGAAGCTGTAATAATGAAGAGGAACTCGTCAATGTAGTCAACCGAGGCCTAAAGAGCAGTCCTATCCACCAGGCCCTGATCGAGAGAAGTGTGGCCGGTTACAAAGAAATTGAGTTCGAGGTAATGCGGGATGCCAATGATAACTGTATCACCATCTGTTCCATGGAAAACCTGGACCCGGTAGGTATTCATACCGGAGACAGTATAGTGACCGCCCCGGCCCAGACCCTTACTGATGAAGAATATCAGATGCTGAGATCGGCCTCAATCAAGATTATCAGAGCATTGAAAATAGCAGGCGGATGCAATATTCAATTCGCCCTGGACCCCTTCAGCAAGAAGTATTATGTTATAGAAGTCAATCCCCGAGTCAGCCGTTCCAGTGCCCTGGCTTCCAAAGCCACCGGCTATCCTATAGCTCGGGTTACTACCAAAATAGCTATCGGCTACACCCTGGATGAGATACCCAACATGGTTACCGGTACTACCACCGCCTGTTTTGAACCGGCTATTGATTATGTGGTATTAAAAGTGCCCCGCTGGCCTTTTGATAAATTTGTTTTCGGCGATCGTAAACTGGGCACCCAGATGAAAGCCACCGGCGAAGTAATGGCTATCGATCGCAGTTTCGAAGCGGCCTTCCTAAAGTCCATACGTTCATTGGAGATTGGCCTGTATGGCCTGATGCTGCCGGAACTGCAGGACCTGAGTGATGAGGAATTGTGGAAGCGTCTGGTATATGCCGACGATGAGAGGATTTTTATTATCGCCGAGGCTTTCGCCCGGGGATTTACTATAGACGAAATATGGGATATAACTCAGATCGACAAATACTTCTTGAAAAAGCTTAAGAATATTATCGATTTTGCCCTGGCCTTAAAAACTAAGACGCTGGATGGGGAAACCCTTACGGCGGCTAAGAAAATGGGGTTTTCCGACAGCGAGATAGCCGGGCTCAAAGGAATCCGGGAAGAAGATGTGCGCAGAATGCGGCTGGAGAAAGGCATAGTGCCCACTTATAAGCAGGTAGATACCTGTGCCGCCGAATTTGATGCCCGTACCCCTTATTTTTATTCCTGCTATGAGCAAGAGAATGAAGCGGATCATGATCCGTTGGCTCGCAAGGTACTGGTTATCGGGTCCGGTCCAATTCGAATCGGACAGGGAGTAGAGTTCGATTACTGTTCGGTCCATGCAGTATGGGCGCTGCGGCAGGCTGGGGTCAAAGCTGTAATTGTCAATAATAATCCAGAAACGGTCAGCACCGATTTCGATACCTCTGACCGGCTGTATTTCGAACCGCTGGTATTCGAAGATGTGATGAATATCCTGGATGAGGAAAAACCGGAGGGGGTCATAGTTCAATTCGGAGGACAGACTGCCATCAACCTGGCCGGTCCCCTGGCCCGGGCCGGAATCAGGATTCTGGGCACCAGCAATGATAGCATTGATCGGGCAGAGGACCGGGAGCGATTTGACTCTATGGTGGCTGAACTGGGAATACCCCGCCCTCCGGGAAAGAGTGTATACTCCCTGGAAGAAGCGGTAAAAGCAGCTGATGCCATAGGCTATCCGGTATTGGTGCGTCCTTCCTATGTACTGGGCGGCCGGGCCATGGAAATAATTGACAGTGTTGATGAGATGAAACAGTATATGGAAACAGCAGCCCGGGTTAACCGGGAACACCCGGTTCTGGTGGACAAGTATTTACTGGGTAAAGAGATCGAAGTAGATGCAGTATGTGATGGAAAGACGGTATTGATACCCGGCATAATGCAGCATATAGAGCGGGCCGGGGTTCATTCCGGAGACAGTACGGCGGTATTTCCGGCTCACGATATATGTGACGATATCCGGGATAAAGTAGTGGACTACACTACCCGGCTGGCTTTGGAGCTGGATGTGCGAGGTCTTATCAATATACAGTTCGTTGAGCATGAGAATGAACTCTACGTATTGGAAGTGAATCCCCGCTCCAGTCGGACCATACCCTTTATCAGCAAGGTCACTGGGATACCCCTGGTTAAACTGGCCACCGAGATAATGTTCGGACGAACCCTGGTCGAAATGGGATACCAGGGCGGGTTATACCCGGAGATGGGATTCTACGCGGTGAAGGTACCGGTGTTTTCTTTCAGCAAATTGCAGCAGGTAGATATCAACCTGGGACCGGAGATGAAATCCACTGGTGAAGTGATGGGGATAGACTACTCGCTGCAGAATGCTATATACAAAGGTCTGCTTTCCGCCGGAGTAGAAATACCGGAAAAGGGTAATATAGTAGCAACCATTGCCGACCGGGAAAAAACAGAAGCTATCCCCCTTCTGGCAGAATTCGCGGGAATGGGTTTCAGTATTGTAGCTACCGAAGGCACAGCCAGGTCTCTGGCTGAGCAGGGGGTAGAGGTTAAAACGGTCAAAAAGATCAAAGAAGGTTCACCCAACATTGTGGATCTTATCCGCCAGGGAGAGGTGGATTTTGTGGTCAATACTCTTACTCATGGAAGGAAGCCCTACAGTGACGGATTTCAAATACGGCGGGCGGCAGTTGAACTGAATGTGCCCTGTCTGACCTCGCTGGACACTCTCAAGGTGGTGAAGGAGGCTCTGAAGACCGGAGGGAAAAGCGGCAGTGCCAACGGTCCAATCAGGCCGCTGCAGGAATACCTGGCCGGGATGGGGAAGTATAGTTAAAAAATCAACAGTTAAGGATATGGAGGTGCAGGATGCCGGTTTGCATGAAAGGAACCGTGATAAGTAACCGGAAGGTAGGTCGGGAGTTGTGGGAAATGGAGTTTGCGGCACCGGAAATAGCATCAGCGGCCCGGCCCGGGCAGTTTGTGCATATCCGGGCGGGGGATGATCATGATCCCTTGCTGCGGCGCCCCCTCAGCCTTTATGATGTAGATGTTTACAGTGGGCTGATAACCCTTTTATATAGAATAGTTGGCCGGGGAACCCAGCTTTTAAGCAGATATACCGTCGATCAGCCCCTGGATGTGATGGGGCCTCTGGGTAGGGGATTTAATCTGGTCCAGGACAAGAGGGTTCTGCTGGTAGGCGGAGGAGTGGGTATTGCCCCGCTGCTATTCCTGGCCCGTGAATTGCAGCCTCTAAACCGGCAGGTCACAGTACTGCACGGGGCGGGAAATAGTCAGGAGATTTGTTCTCGGGTCAGGTTCAGCCGGCTGGGGATAAGCTGTCTGGCTGCTACTATGGACGGAAGCCAGGGATTTAAAGGTCTGGTTACCGATTTACTGGAAAAGACCATTGATCCGGCGGATATTGATTATGTCTATACCTGCGGCCCGAATCCTATGATGGCTGCAGTAGCCGGATTTGCTGCCCGGCATGGGTTGGCCGGGGAATTATCTCTGGAAGAATACATGGCCTGCGGGGTTGGCGCCTGTCTGGGCTGTGCGCAAAAACTTAAGGAATCCGACCCCTCTTATGTGAAAATCTGCCAGGATGGTCCGGTATTTCCCCTGCCTGTTAGCAACGGGAATGGACCTGATTTCTCGGCCACATAAAATCCGATTTGTTTTCCCCCTGGGGGGATATTATTAAAATACAGGAGGTTGTTGGCTTGGGTATTATTGATATGACAGTGAACCTGGGTGGTTTAGAGATGCGAAACCCAGTTGCCGTAGCTTCAGGTACTTTTGGATATGGCCGCGAATACCAGAATTATTTGGATATAAGCAAGATAGGGGCAGTTATCGTCAAAGGGACTACCCTGGAGGAACGGTACGGGAATCAGCCTCCCAGGATATATGAAACTCCGGCCGGGATGCTCAATGCCATTGGACTTGAAAATCCCGGAATTGAGGTGTTTTTAAACCAGTATCTGCCCTCCTTGATGGAGGATGGGGTGACTGTAGTAGCCAACATCGCTGGTAATTCAGTGGATGAATATGCTCTGATTACTCGCAGAATAGATAATAACCCTGGAATTGCAGCCATTGAACTGAATATATCCTGTCCTAATGTTAAGCAGGGAGGCATGCAGTTCGGTACTGATCCGGAGTTGGTCCGGACGGTAGTGGAGGCTGTAAAGTCGGAAACGGTATTGCCGGTAATACCCAAGTTGTCACCCAATGTGACGGATATTGTCAGTATTGCTAAAGCGGCCAGGGAGGGGGGGGCAGATGCCCTGTCCATGATTAATACTTTGATGGGAATGGCAATTGATGTTGAGCGCCGAAGACCAGTTCTGGGTAATATTTTCGGCGGGTTGTCCGGCCCGGCTATCAAGCCGGTAGCATTGCGCATGATTTACCAGGTGTACAAAGAGGTTGATCTGCCCATATTGGGCGGAGGAGGAATCACCAGTACCAGGGATGCCCTTGAATTTATACTGGCGGGAGCCAGCGCAGTGTCCGTCGGCACCGGCAATTTTGTTCATCCCTGCCTGGCAGAGGATATTGCCCGGGGTTTGGAGAATTATGTAGGAGAACAGGGCCTGAGCAACATAGATGAACTGGTCGGGGCAGCAGTGCTGTAGATCCGCCTCAACCGAATTGAAGCTTGGGCAGACACCTATGAGGGAGGTTATTGGATGCAGGCTCGAGATAGAATAGTATTAGCCCTGGATGTGGATTCCCAAGAAAAGGCTGTTTCCTTGGTCAGGGAACTGACTGATTATGTGGGATTATTTAAGGTTGGCATGCAGCTGTATAATAGTACTGGCCCCGATATAGTAAAGGAGATCAATGATCTGGGGGGGAAAGTGTTCGTGGATCTTAAATTCCACGATATTCCCAACACCGTGGCGGCTGCCGGTCGGGTTATGGCCCGGCTGGGCTGTCATATGTTCAACGTGCATGCGGCTGGAGGCCGGGAAATGATGCGGGAGATGGTGCGGGAGCTGGAAGAAGAGGCTCAAAGGCTGGGTCAGCCTGAACCTATCACTCTGGCCGTTACGGTATTGACTAGCATTAACCAGGAAGGGCTGGAAAAGGAAATGTTCGTCAGAGATATGCAGATTCAGGATCTGGTGGTTAGATGGGCGGTTATGGCTCAGGAATGCGGAATTAAAGGGGTAGTATGTTCGCCTCGGGAGATAACTGCTATCCGCCGGGCCTGCGGCAAGGATTTTAAGATAGTTACCCCGGGAATAAGGCCGGCTTGGTCTGAGGCCAATGATCAGAAACGTATCACCACTCCTCGCCAGGCGCTGGATATGGGAGCTGATTATATGGTAATCGGGCGTCCCATCGTTAAAGCCGGCAACCCGGTGGAAGCGGCGCTGAAAATTATTGATGAATTGGGGGAATAAGCGATGTTGAGCAGAGATGAGGCAGTAAAGATATTCAGTGAATCCGGAGCTTTAATGGAGGGGCATTTTCTGCTTACTTCCGGGCGCCACAGCAATCAGTATATGCAGTGTGCCCAGGTGCTTCAGTATCCGGCCTATACCGAACAGCTGGCCCGCCATATCGCTGATAAATTTGCTCAGGATGGCATTGAAATGGTAGTGGGTCCGGCCATGGGCGGCATCATTGTTTCATATGAGGTAGCTCGACAGTTGGGAGTTCCGGGCATATTCGCCGAAAGAAAAGATGGTGAAATGGAGATCAGACGCGGATTTACCATAAAGGCGGGGCAGAAAGTTCTGGTAGTGGAAGATGTGGTAACTACCGGGGGATCGGTTAGAGATGTAATAGCTGCGGTGGAAGCAGTCGGAGGCCAGGTAGCTGGGGTAGCGGTTCTGGTGGATCGAAGCAATGGCCAGGTGAACTTTGGAGTAAAACAGGAAGCTGTTCTGACCATGGATATACAGTCCTGGGAACAGGCCGATTGTCCACTCTGCCGGGATGGAGCTTCTGAAGCTTACAAGCCCGGCAGCCGCGGTTAGGCACCAAGCATGCTTTTACTGCCTCTATGAAGGGGGAATAGGTTTGAAAGTATTCCTTAACGGAAAGGAAATTGGGTTCGCCGAAGGCGGGTATGAATATATTTTTGTAAAACCTTACCAGCGACACAGCAAGGAAACAGTAAAAAAGGGCAACGGGGAACTGATCCTGCAAATGTATGATAACGGAGTGCAGATTAGAACTCTGGTTACCAAGGAAGAAGTGGCTACTTTAATAAATCGTGATGTAATGGTTGATCGGCCTAACCGGAAAATATATATTCTGGAGCCGGACAGCAAAGCTAAACAGAATGAAGATGGCAGTGTGGAAATACTGGATTAAATATGACCGGGACTGGTAGTCCCGGTCATTGCTTCAGTAATTGAACGAGGGGGACGGTATTCTGGTTATTATTGTTATAATAACCAGAAATCCTTGTTTAAACTCGGATATATATGGTAGAATTACCAGCATGAGGAACGGTATCTCATGATACGCGGGAATTAGAAGAACAGGCGTTAAAAAGACAACCTCAGATAAAATGCTAAAGAAGTGGATTAGTCACCAAATCAGCTTATACTCCCTGTAATAACTGATTTTGTCCCAAGTGGCTATTCCACTTTCTTTATCTCCGGGCCCAGGGTAGAATTATAATACTGAATGCTGGACTTCGGATTCCAATAACTGCTTTATTCGCTCTTCCCGGGGATTAACTACGATTGTCCAGTAATTATCATAAATTACCATGCCCGGACGGGCTCCTCCGGGTTTTTTTACGTTTGACCTAAAAGTATAATCAACCTCTGCTTTTTCGGACTGTACCGCTTTGCTAAAGTAGGCTGCCAGTAAAGCCGCTTCTTCCAGAGTTGCATCCGGCATATCGCTTATTGATTTGATCTGCCGGGGCAGTCTTACTATCACATGGGTGCCGGGGGTATTCTTGGTATGCAGCCATAGGTCGCTGCGTTCTGCCATCTTGAGGCTCAAGAGGTCATTCTGACGGTTATTTCGGCCTACCATTATCTCCAAACCATCAGAAGATATGAATCTGCGGGGGGTGCTCTTGCCGCCCCGTGCCCGCTTCTTAGCCTGACCTTTGAGGTATTTTTCTATTTCCAGCTCTTCTACTATTTCATCGAGCTCGTCTGGAGATTCAGCCTGCTGTATAGCTACCAGCACCGACTCCAGGTAGTCAATTTCCTCCTGGTTCCTGGCCATCAGGCTTTCCAGGTGTTTGATAGCTTTGCGGCTCTTGTTGTAAATCTTAAAGTATTTTTGTGCATTCTGCATGGGAGTGTAACGGGGGTCCAGTTCGATGCTGACCTGTTCGCCGGTATAAAAATCGTCCGCGACGGCTATGGTATCCCCTTTGGCATACTGATGGGAGTAGGCGGTGATCAGCTCACCCCAGACCCGATATTTTTCGTTTTCTTCGGCTCGATGGAAATCGGAAGATTGAAAAAACTGCTTTTTATAGACCTTATCCAGCAGGGTTTTGATATTGCGGGATAAATTGCTTTTCAAAGACTCCAGCCGCAGATAGTCCAGTTTGGTGGTATAGAAGGTGTCGCAGGCCTGATTGAATGATGAATAAGTATTTATATTGTCAGCCAGGGGCCGATAAGGACAAAAATCTATGGGGCGATTTTCCCGGTAGATTACGGAGGCACTTTCACCGCTGCTTACCTGGCTGAGCAGATTATTGAGCCGATTGTACACGGTAGCAAATTCATATTCACCGCATTCTTCCACCGGGAGCTCGGGATTGAGACCGGAAAGGCTGCATATTTGCTTGGCCAGGAAGGGGCTTACGCCGGTACAGGCATCGAATAGGGCTGATGCCAGACTCTTCCCGGCATCCGTCCAAATTTTCTGTACCAGGGAATCGTAATCCAATTCCAGCGGATTAAGTTTGTCCTGAGAAGGCGGGTCTACATATAGTTTGCCGGGCATCACTTCCCGGTAGGAACTGAGGTCGCTGCCGTATCTCTTAATGGCATCAAGGATTACCCTGGTTTCAGGATTAATCAGTATTATATTGGAATGGCGGCCCATAAATTCACAAACTAAAATCTTGCTCTTCCACTCTCTGAATTCATCCAGGGCTTCAATCTCAATGTGGATGATCCTTTCAAAATCAACCTGCCTGAACCCCTTGATTTTGCCTCCCTCCAGGTATTTTCGCAGCAGCATGCAGAAACTGGGAGGAACGCTGGGATTAGCCTTTCTGGCTTCCGTAAGGTGCATGCGCGACCAGCGGGCGTTGGCGGATATCAACAACCTGTGAGTGCCGATGCGGGGATGTCTGGTAGTCAGCAACAACTCATCCTTCTCCGGCTGATGTATTTTATCAATCCTGGCCTCCACCAGCAGAGAATTCAATTCTTCTGCCATAACCTTGATAGCCATACCATCAAAAGGCATAATAAAACCTCCCTTGCAAGCAACAGTATATCATTTTAGCAGAATAGCGTAAAATAAGTAGAGAAGATAAAGATAATCTGACCGCCGGATGCTTTGATGGGAAGCCAGGGCTTGGTATGCTTATTGCGAGGTGATTTATTGTGTCCCAGGAAGTAGCTGCTATATATACCGGGATTCTTGAACAGGTAGTACACCTGGAGAAGCTTAAGAAGGTATTAAGCAAACAGATATTGACCTGCAGGGACAAAAAGAGACAGATGAAGCTGATCCATAAATTCCTGGGATATGATTTGAATAAACATCAACTATTTGAACAGGCTGCGGTTATTGCCATCAATAACCGGGAGAAATATATTGTCGATCACCTGGAAGCCCTGTACCAGTTCTATGGCAATGGTGAATTAATCAATTTGATCAGGCAGGAAATAGGATATACCAGAAGATTTATGCAGGTAATGGAGAAGGCTGCCGCCCACATGAACCTGGTTAGCTTTGCCGAGCGCCGGATGATTCAGGAGGTAAGCAAATACGTACTGGCCCAATGCAGAATATATATGCAGCTGGATATGTAGAGAGCGGAATGAGTTCCCCGGCCGGCCAATACTTCCAAAACCGGCCGGTGAACCTGGCTTGATGGTTCTGGGATGCCTATTTGACAATCAATACCGGGATATCTACCAGTCTGCCTACTTTGTCCGAAACACTGCCCAGGGTTAGCTCCTTGAATTTATTTAGCTTACGGCTTCCCATTATAATAAGATCATAGCTTCCGTCATTATCTACTACATCCAGAATCAAAGAAGAAGGCTCCCCCCCAGCTCTCTTTAAACGGGGATGAACGCCCTTTTCAATCAGCATGCTTTCGTATTTTTTTAGTAATTCCAGAGAAGCGGCTCTTAGCTCATCGAGTTTATCCTGGCTGTGAAGTTTGGTGATGTCGACTTTGGAGCTATCATAAACGTTAAGAAGGACCAGGCTGCTTATTACTCCAGCCGCTGCCAGTTCGGCAGCCTTATAGACAGCCCGCAGGGACTGTTCGGAGCCATCTACCGGCACCAGGGCCTTATTGAATACTGCTTCCATAAATAATGCATCCCCTTTATAAAGTATTAAGTAATTATTCTTGTAAGGATTATATCAAATCTTGACTAGGCTGCCAAAATATATAAAACTAATTTTTAACAGGAGATGGAGGTAGTATTGATGAATAAAAAACAAAAAGTGATAGTTAGCGGTGCCTTAGGCAAAATGGGCAAAGAGACAGTGAAAGCGATAGCAGAAGAACATGATTTGGTATTACAGGGCGCAGCGGATGTTAAATCCAGCGGGGAGAGTATTGCGGATATTGCTGGTATGCCAGGGATCAATGTTTATCTGGAAAAGGATCTGGAAATGTTGCTGGAAAGGGAAAATCCCGATGTGGTGGTAGATTTTACCAATCCCCAGGCAGTATACAATAATGCCCGGACCTGCCTGGAAAAGGGTATTGCTTGTGTAATCGGCACCACCGGGCTCAATGACATCGAGCTTAAGCAGTTGGATAAGATTGCCAGGGACAAGCAAACTGGAGTGGCGGTTATACCTAATTTTGCTATCGGAGCAGTTTTGATGATGAAGTTTGCCCGGGAAGCGGCAGTATATTTCCCTGATGTGGAAATTATTGAACTGCACCATGATCAGAAGATGGATGCTCCCTCCGGAACGGCGATAAAAACGGCGGAAATGATAAACCAGACCAGGGCCTCCCGTCCCCCCAGGAATATAAAGGAATTTGAAAAGATCCCTGGCAGCCGCGGTGGGGATATGGATCAGGTGAGGATTCACAGCGTCCGTCTGCCGGGTTTTATTGCTCATCAGGAAGTCATTTTTGGCGGGGTGGGGCAGAGTCTTAAGATCAGGCATGATTCAATTGATCGGGCAGGATTTATGCCCGGAGTAATAATGGTTATTAAGAAGATGCCGGGAATACGGGGGCTGGTATACGGAATGGAGAATCTGATGTAGATCTGACCTGAAAGCCACGTGAGAGCCACGGGGATAGGTTCCCTGGCCCATATTTTGAGCCAGGGAACCTGTCTCCGTGGCTCTTTTGCTGTTGCTGGAGTTTCAGACAGGCACCACCTCTGGGAAGAATACATATAATGCTATTAATTTTAGAGATAATTGACAGCCTGAGGAGGAAGAGAATTGAGCTCGGTGCTATCCGGCATAAAAATCGCTATTATTGGTGGAGATGAAAGAGAGTTGATCTTGACGGCTGAGCTCGTAAAAATGGGTGCAACGGTAGCAGTAGCAGGTTTTCCCAGAGATATGGTGGGTCATGGGGCTTTTACCGTCGACTCGATCATGGAAGCCTGCCAAGACGCAGAAGTGGTAATAATGCCGCTGCCCGGTACTAATGCAGAAGGAGTAGTCAGGGCAGTATACGCAGAAAATCCCCTGGTATTGACTGAAGAAGCGCTGGCCGGTTTAGCCGAGAAAGCACTGGTGCTCATCGGTTCGGCCCGGTCGTTTCTCAAAGAATGGTCGGCAAATCAGGGTTTTACCCTAATAGAAGTCGGGGAAATGGATGAATTGGCGATATTGAATTCTATTCCATCCGCTGAAGGCGCTCTACAGATGGCAATGGAGGAAACCAGAATCACCATTCACGGTAGTCAAACCTGCATTATAGGATTTGGGAGGGTGGGTATTACTTTAGCTCGAATGTTGAAGGCCATGGGAGCTGAGGTGACAGTTGTAGCTCGCAATCGCGGGCAGTTGGCCCGGGCTTATGAAATGGGGTGTAGAAGGGCGGAATACAGCGAGCTGAAACAGATCATGAACTATATGGATATTGTTTTTAATACTGTACCCAGCATGGTTTTGACCCAGGATATCTTGAAACACGCCCGGCAGGAGACGGTGGTGATCGACTTGGCCAGCCAGCCCGGGGGCACTGACTTTGAAGCAGCCAATTTATTTGGTATAAAGGCTATTTTAGCCCCTGGCCTGCCGGGCAAGGTGGCTCCGGCTTCTGCTGGAAGGATTCTGGCCGATGTTGTCCCGGCCCTGATAATTGAAGAATTATGCAAAATAAACCAGGACCTATTCAGGCGTTAAGAGGGAGGTGCAAAAAGTGCTGGAAATGAAATCAGATCGGTTGGACGGGATCAGGATAGGCCTGGTTCTAACCGGTTCGCACTGTACGATCTCCGATGTATTACCCCCAATCAGACAATTAAAAGCAATGGGAGCAGATATATATCCAATATTGTCCTATACAGTTGATCAGACTGATAATCGTTTTTACCAGACAGAGGATCTGAAAGCAATGATCGGAGAGATCACTGACCAACCCATTATTAATACCATTGTTGGAGCTGAGCCAATAGGTCCCCAACAGCTTTTGGATGTGGTGTTAGTGATTCCCGCCACCGGAAATACTATAGCCAAATTGGCCAATGGAATAGTTGACACTCCGGCGTTAATGGCTGTGAAAGCGCAGCTGCGAAACCAGCGGCCGGTGGTGATAGGAATATCTACCAATGATGCCCTGAGCATCAATGCAAAAAATATCGGCTTGCTGCTAAACATGAAGAACATTTATTTTGTTCCTTTTCGCCAGGATAGTCCTCTGACCAAGGCCAACTCGGCGGTGGCTGCCATGGAATGGGTTTGTGATACCGTTATTCATGCTTTACAGGGTAAACAGCTTCAACCAGTCTTGCTGGGGCCAGCCTAGTTTCTTGAGAGCGGGCAAAATATTATGTTACAATAATCCATAGAGTTTTGGCAGGAGGTAATAGATGTGGCAGCAGAAGTGCGTTTAGCCGTAGTAGGATCCACTGGCGCAGTAGGTCAGGAAATGTTGAAAATACTGGAAGAAAGAGCATTCGGAATCAAAGAACTTATCTGCCTGGCCGATCCGCGAGAGGCAGGAACCAGGCTATCCTTTAGAGGTGAAGAGTACGTGGTGGAAGGAGCCAGCCCCGAGGCTTTCAAAAGAGCTGATATAGCCCTGTTCGCGGTTGGAACCGATATTAGTAAAATGCTGGCGCCTGAAGCGGTAAAGAACAATTGTGTGGTTATTGACAATAGTTATGCTTTTAGGCTGGAGCAAGAGGTGCCGCTGGTAGTCCCTGAAGTCAATCAGGGAGATATTAAACTCCACCGGGGGATTATAGCTAATCCCAATTGTTCTACAATCATAATGGTGGTAGCCATAAATCCCATTCACCGGGCAGCGGGTTTGAAGAGAGTGGTAGTATCGACCTACCAGGCAGTATCGGGAGCGGGCATAGCGGGTCTGCAGGAATTGGATCAGCACATAGCCGCAGCCATGCAGGGCCAGGAACCTAGGCTGGAAGTGTTCCAGCATCCGATTGCATTTAATCTTATTCCTCACATTGATGAGTTTGTGGAAGAAGGGTATACTCGGGAAGAGATGAAAATGGTCTGGGAAACCAGGAAGATCATGCATGAACCAGAACTAAAAATAGCCGCTACGGCAGTACGGGTACCGGTTTACAGGAGCCACTCGGAATCTATTAACCTGGAAACGGAAAAAGCGTTGAAAATAGAAGAAGTAAGAAGCATATTAAGCAAGGCTCCGGGTATAGTGGTACAGGATGATCCCCAATCCAATATATATCCCATGCCCTTATATTCATCGAACCAGGATCAGGTCTTTGTGGGAAGAATTCGTAAAGATATCTCTCTGGGCGACAAGGGGATCGCAATCTGGGTAGCCGCCGACCAGATAAGGAAGGGTGCGGCAACCAATGCTATACAGATAGCTGAAGTAGTGGTTAAGGATAACCTCTATTAAAAAGGTGGGAAAATGGTGCAGATTGCTGTACAAAAATACGGGGGAACTTCGCTGGCTACTCCCGAACTTCGCAGCCGGGTATGTGAATTGATAGGGGATGCCCTGGCTGAAGGATATCGGGTGGTGGTGGTGGTATCGGCCATTGGACGGAAGAATGATCCTTACGCCACCGATACCTTCATCAACCTGGTCAAAGAGGTTAACTCCAGTCCAGCCCCCAGGGAAATGGATCTGATTATGTCCTGCGGAGAAATGATATCAGGCATTATCCTGGCTAATCAGTTGCATGCCAGGGGTATCCCGGCTACCTTTTTGACCGGTGAACAATCTGGACTGGTAACCGATGGCAATTACGGCAATGCTCACATACTGTATGTAAACCCCAAAAGAATAATGCAGTGTCTGGAAGCAGGTTTGGTTCCGGTTGTGGCAGGATTCCAGGGGATAGGTGAAAACGGCGAACTTACCACCCTGGGCCGGGGGGGGAGTGATACAACCGCCAGCGCCCTGGGAGTAGCCTTGAATGCCGATTATATCGATATATTTACTGATGTTGAAGGAATAATGACTGCTGATCCCCGCATTGTGGAAGATGCCAGGCTGATAAATGATATAACTTATAACGAGATATGCCAGATGGCCAGAGAGGGTGCCAAAGTGATCCATCCTCGAGCCATAGAGATTGCAATGCAAAGAGGAATTACACTGAGAGTGAGATCCACCCGGTCTGATTCTCCTGGCACCCTGGTCAGGAATCATATAGACCATCAGAGTGAAGTGGTAAGCATTATCCGAGATAAACTCATTACCGGCATAACTCACAGTTCCGATATAGCTCAGGTTAGGATAGAAACAGCTGGGGTCCCGGACAGCCAGGGACTGCAGCTCAAGGTCTTCCAGGCTATGGCCGAGGCTGGAATCAGCGTCGATTTTATCAATGTTCAGCCGGAATTGATAATGTTTACCGTCGCTGATGAACAGGCTCAGCGGGCAGAACAAGTATTAAACAACATTGATATTTTGCCGCGGATGGAATTTAATTGTGCCAAGGTGGCTGTGGTTGGGGCAGCCATGACAGGGATTCCGGGGGTTATGGCGCAAGTACTGGAGGCATTTGATGGATACGATATACCCATACTGCAGTCAGGAGACTCATATACCAATATATGGTGCCTGGTCAGGAAGGAACATATGAAACTGGCCGTAAAAGCTCTGCATGATAAATTTGAGCTGGGCAAGAAATAGAAGGGGTGGAGAACTTATGTCTATGCCGGGATTATTGACAGCTATGGTTACTCCCTACAAGGAAGACCTTAGCGTAGATTATGTCGGGGCGGCCGACCTGGCAGAATACCTTTGCGGCAATGGAACTGAGGCACTAGTAGTATGCGGTACAACTGGAGAATCTCCGGTTCTTACCGGTGAAGAAAAAGTTAAACTGTTTGCCGCAGTCAAGGAACGAGTGGGTGATCGCGTACCGGTTTGGGCCGGCACTGGTTCCAATGATACCGCAGTGACGGTTGAACTTAGTAAAAAAGCGGATAAATTAGGTGTGGACGGGATAATGCTGGTTGCTCCCTATTATAATAAACCGACTCAGGAAGGGCTTTATCGCCATTTTAAAGCGGCTGCGGAAAGTGTAGAGGTCCCGGTAATGCTTTATAATGTCCCGGGACGCACCAGCAGTAATCTGCTGCCCGAAACCATTTTGCGCCTGGCTGAAACAGGCAATATCCAGGCAGTGAAAGAAGCCAGCGGAAATATGGACCAGGTTTCCCTGCTCAGGAGCATACTTCCCGAGCATGTGATTATATATTCCGGAGATGACTCCCTGACTCTGCCCTTGATGGCAATAGGAGCCCAGGGGGTAGTTAGTATAGCATCCCATATTGTGGGCAATGAGATAAGAGCCATGGTTGAAGCATTTAAGAGCGGTGATGTGCAAAGAGCCCGTCAGCTCCATTTGGAACTTTTACCCATGTTCAAGGGGCTGTTTATAACCACCAATCCCATACCGGTGAAGGCCGCACTTAATATGATGGGGAAAGGGGTGGGAGGCTTCAGGCTGCCCCTCTGTGAACCTTCTGAAGCAGAACGGGAATTCATAAATAATTTGCTGGTTAAATATAACCTTATTTAGTTTACAGTTTAATATTCTATAGGTATTACATAGATAGGCTATGTTTAGCCTATCTTTCATTTTGGGCATTACCCCTTGTCTTCAAGATACTGTATAGTTGTATAAGCAGGTATTATCAGATATAATAATCGCAACGGATATGGGACGGCTTTAATAATTTAATACAAGGGAGGTGTTTGGGTGCTGGAAAACGATTCCCGATTACAGATAATTCCCCTGGGCGGTTTGGGGGAAATTGGCAAAAATATGACGGCATTCAGATATCAAGACACTATTGTTGTCATTGACGCGGGATTGATGTTTCCTGAAGAAGAGCTTTTGGGAATAGACATAGTAATTCCCGACATTAGTTATCTGCTGGACAACCGGGACAAAGTAAAAGCGATTCTTTTAACCCATGGTCACGAAGATCATGTGGGATCGCTCCCGTATGTTTTAAAGGAAATTAATGTCCCGGTTTATGGCAGTCGATTGACTCTGGGTATCGTAGCAAGAAAACTGGACGAACATAACCTGAACGGTACTATGCTCAATGTAGCTAAACCGCGGGATATTTTTAAGATTGGACCTCTTGATATCGAGTTTTTCCGAGTTTGCCACAGTATTCCGGATGCCATGGGTATTGCTATTCATACCCCTCTGGGCGTAGTGGTTCATACCGGTGATATTAAACTGGATCAGACCCCGGTGGATGGTCAACTGGTTGACTTTAGGAAATTCTCGGAACTGGGAGAAAAAGGGGTTCTGGTCATGCTGGGTGACAGCACCAATGCTGACCGGCCCGGTTTTACTCTGTCAGAACGAGTGGTAGGAAACACTTTTGATGAATTATTTGGAAAATGTGAAGGCAGAATAATCGTAACCACCTTTGCTTCCAATGTTCATCGTATCCAGCAGGTTGTGACTACTGCTGACAAATACCAGCGGAAAGTCTGCGTAATAGGCCGCAGTATGGTCAATAATGTTCAGGTTGCCATGGATCTGGGCTATATACATATACCCCAGGATATGTTAATCGAAATGGAGGATATCAGCGACTATCCTTCCCATGAAATAGTCATTGTTACTACGGGCTCTCAGGGTGAACCAATGTCTGCTTTGACCAGAATGGCTACTGCGGATCATCGCTGGGTGGGGATCGAACCTGGTGATACAGTTATCATATCGGCTACCCCCATACCGGGAAATGAGAAACTGGTAGCCAAGACAGTAGATTTGCTGTTTAAACAGGGGGCCGAGGTTATTTATGAAAGAAGCATGGGGGTTCATGTGTCTGGACATGCAGCCCAGGAAGAATTGAAGATAATCCTTAATTTAATCAAACCCCAATATTTTATTCCGGTTCATGGCGAGTATCATCACCTTATAAAGCATGCCAAGCTGGCGGAAAGCCTGGGTATACCCAAAGAGAATATATTTGTTGCTGAAAACGGCAACATTATTGAGGTTGGCATGGATAAAGGCAGCATGACCGGAAAGGTGAGTTCCGGCCGAATACTGGTCGATGGTCTGGGAGTAGGAGACGTAGGGAATATCGTCCTTAGAGACCGGAGACAACTATCTCAGGAAGGGATAATGATTGTGGTAGTGACCATTGACAAGGATAAAGGCGGAGTACTGGCGGGACCAGATATTGTAAGCCGGGGCTTTGTATATGTACGCGAATCAGAGGAACTGATTGTGGATGCCAAGGAAAAGGTTAAAGAAGCCCTCGATGCTTGCGCCCAGAAGAATATTACCGAGTGGGCGGTTATTAAGTCCCAGGTACGTGAACGATTAAGCCGTCACTTATACGAAAAAACCGGCCGCCGGCCCATGATTCTGCCGATTATTATGGAAGTCTGAACAATACCCGCCCTAAGATAGCCTTTATTAAGCTCTGAAACCTCCTTTTAGCCAAAAGGAGGTTTTTTAAACGAATCCGCTTTTGCTTGCTTAGCCGGGCGTAAATTCACAATGAGAAAGGAGCTGCAAGATGAAAGATGAGGTCAGAGATGTTTTTGACAGCGTCAGCACGGAGTATGATTTGCTGCGAAGAAAACTGATACCATGCTATGATGATTTTTATAATATTACTGTTTCACTGCTGGATACTGACAACGATAGCCCGCGAGTTTTAGATATTGGTGCCGGGACCGGTTTGCTGTCTTCATATGTACTGAAGAGACTTCCGAATGCCAAGATTACCCTGATAGACTTCTCGGAGGGTATGCTGGAGATGGCGAAGCTGCGTTTTAAAGATCGGACTGGGGTCAGGCTGGTAAGGGCGGATTACAGTCAATTCATACCGGAAGAACGATACAATATTATTGTATCGGCCTTGTCGATACATCATTTGCCGGATAAGGAAAAACAGCAGCTTTATCATCGATGCTTTCAGTTATTGGAGGATGGAGGGATTTTGGTCAATGCAGACCAGGTGGCTGCTGATACCGAGGTTTTGGATTCTCTTTACAAGCGGGAATGGAGACGGTTTGTAGAAGGCAACCAATTGAGCAAAGATGAGATAACTGCCTGTTATGAGAGGATGAAGCTGGATAAGGAGACGAAGATGCATCTGCAGCTGGAATGGCTAAAACAAGCGGGATTTACTGATGTGGATTGTGCCTATAAATATTATAATTTCGCTGTGATGACAGGCAGGAAAAACCTTGCCGGTTTGTGGCAGGCCGGGCAATAAAAGATCAAGGGGATAAAACAGCATCTGGAATTAATGCATAATGTGCATGAATTCTGCCCGCCGGGAGAATCTAATACAGAGATTATCCAGAAGGGAGAAGAACATAATGACAGAAAATCCCCGCCATGAGAATTCGGAGCAGGAGCAGGCTGCCAATAATATTAAGGAACTGGGACAAATAGAGATACCCGCCTTCAAAAGCGATATACACTGTTTAACTATTACCGGCCAGGTGGAAGGGCATATGGTACTGCCCCCGCAGAACAAGACTACTAAATATGAGCACGTCATGCCTCAGCTGGTGGCAGTGGAGGAAAATCCACAGATAAAAGGCCTGCTGATAATTTTAAACACTGTGGGAGGAGATGTGGAAGCTGGGTTGGCACTGGCAGAGATGATAGCCAGTCTCTCCAAGCCCACTGTCTCAATTGTACTGGGAGGGGGCCATTCTATCGGTTCATCCATTGCAGTCAGCGCAGACTATTCGTTTATTGCTCCTTCTGCTACCATGACTATTCATCCTATCAGGCTGACTGGATTGGTTATAGGGGTTCCCCAGACTTATGAATATTTGGACAAAATGCAGGATCGGGTAGTCCGTTTCGTTGTGGATCATTCCAGAATCAGCGCGGATAAATTCCGGGACCTGATGTTTCGCACCGGCGACCTGGCCCGAGATATTGGAACCGTACTGGTGGGAGAAGACGCGGTTAAATGCGGTCTGATTGACGAAATGGGCGGAATGAAACAGGCAATAAGAAAAATCAAGGATTTGCAGGAGTCGGGGGGGATCTGGCAGTGATCATCTATATAGCTGATCCTCTGGAGTTACTGGAAAAGAAGGATCAAGGCAGGACCATCAGGGTAAGGCTGCCCTCCGGCGGATATTTGACCGTGGAATCGGTAGATTTTGAGCAGTGGAGGGTAGTGGACATTTGCAGCACTGATCCCATGGACTATATGAGCAAAACCTTTTATCCTGGTAGTTTGATCGATCAAAAAGAACTGAAATAGCGAGTAAAATGTCAGTATTGCACGCCTGGAGCGTGCTTTTTTATTGGGCTTTCGAGGAAAATCTTGATATGGTTATGCTATAATTTAACCAGCATTTTGGGGGAGGATGAAGCAGTGACTACATTTCAAGCAATAGTTCTGGGCATAGTACAGGGGTTAACCGAGTTTCTGCCGGTGAGCAGTTCTGGGCACCTGGTCATATTTCAGCATATATTTGGCATGCAGGAGGCTCCGTTAACCTTTGACGTGGTAGTGCATTTAGGTACTCTAGTAGCAGTATTTATCGTTTTCTGGGATGACATCGTTGAGATCGCCCGCAAACCTTTTTCCCGGCTTACCTATCTGCTGATGGTGGGCATTATTCCCGCCGGCATGGCCGGTTATCTGCTGGCCCCTTTGGTTGAGCAGGCATTTGAATCGCTGCTGGTGGTGGGCATAGGATTGATATTTACCGGATTGGTGCTGAAGTATTCTGAAGCCATAGCCAATCGGTATAAAGGCTTGAAGGAGATTGAAGGAACCTCCTTCAAGGACGCTGTATTCATAGGACTACTACAAGCCCTGGCAATAATACCCGGAATCTCCAGGTCGGGATCAACTATTGCTGCCGGTTTGCTGGCAGGTCTGGATCGGGAATTTGCCGCCCGTTTTTCCTTTTTGCTTTCCATTCCGGTGATACTTGGAGCTGGGATATTTGAACTCAAAGACGCCTTTCAGGAGGGAACCATTGCTGGCAACCTGCCGCCATATTTGATCGGCTTTATTACTTCAGCAATTTTTGGCTATCTGGCTATAAAGGTGGTAGTGAACCTGGTCAGGGAGGGAAGACTTTCTGTGTTTTCATACTACTGCTGGGGGGTAGCGGCTCTCACTATCGGGGCTTACTATCTTTTCTAGATCTAGGGGATTTTCACATCAATACTTGGAATTATGGCAGGAATTGTCTTTTGATAGGCGAATAGTAGGATTTAGAGAATGGAATGTCTTGAACCGATAAACGCACAAGGTATCTCCGGGCAGGATTTTATAAGTATTGGAGCTCGAACATGTCAGTAAAAAAAATTACTTCCTCAAAAAAAAGGGGGAACAATAAAAATAGTAAGGCCAGGCAGAAGAAAACCACCGAAATGAAGGGCTTGCATATTGAGGTAACAGCCATCGTCTTACTGATGCTGGCTGTATTTTCCTGGGTGAGTATATACAAATTCCGCGATATGCCCTATGATGATCAATTTATAGGGGTGCTGGGGACTTTTTACATAAGGAGTATTGATGCAGTTTTCAGCCAGGGGGTTTTCCTGATTCCCTTATTTTTGCTGTTTTGGGCCATTCATACCGGGCTTTTTAAAAAACTGTGGTCCATTAGGATGTGGGGAGCGAGCATACTATCCTTGCTGGTATTGCTCAGTATAAGCGTTTATCAGATCCCCGAGGGTATCAGCGAATGGGAAGCCGGTTTTAAGGGTATGGGAGGTGGCTATTTGGGTGGAATACTGGCCTATGTATTTATTAAACTGGTGGGTCGGATCGGTACTCTGATCATCATTGTTTTCGGCGCGGCTATCGCCTTGCTTATGATTGTGGATCGGCCGCTTCCGGATATAGTAAAATCAATAACCGGCTTCCTGAAAGTTATAGGGCAAAGGCTCAGTAATATCATGTTTGATGAATACGAAGAAGAGGATATTCGGGATAGAAGGAGAAGTTCATCTCCCCTTATTATTGATGCGGTGCAGGAAGTAGATGCCCAGATAAGTCTGCCGGATAGTCTGACGGAACCGCTTTTGCCTTTTAATCAGGCAGATGCTGAACATAAGGCTTCCGAACCGCTTGGGAATCTGCATCTGGTCAGTACCAAGACTTCAAACGAAAGGGAGACCGGGGCAGTTGAGTATCACATACCTCCCCTGGATATTTTAAGCGACGTTACCAGTGAAAGAACCATAGATAAAAAAAATATTGAAGAGAGTATAGGGGTGCTGGAGGATACCTTCGCCAGTTTTGGAGTAAAGGTGAAAGTGAATCAGGTGAGCTGCGGTCCTGCAGTTACCCGCTATGAGCTTTCACCTGGGGCTGGGGTCAAAATCAGCAAGATCATAAGCCTGACTGACGACCTTCAGCTGAATTTGGCCGCTCCCGGCATCAGGATAGAAGCTCCTATTCCGGGTAAATCCGCCGTAGGCATTGAAGTCCCCAATCACAAAATAATGAGCGTAGGACTCAGAAGACTCTTGTCCTCTCCGGCCTTCGGGCGGCTTAATACTCCGTTGGCTTTTGCGCTGGGAGAGGATATCAGCGGAAATACGGTAGCGGCGCGCTTGAATGATATGCCCCATTTGTTGATAGCTGGTTCCACCGGTTCCGGCAAGAGCGTATGCTTGAATTGCATAATAATGAGTTTGATTTATAATTCATTTCCGGATGAATTGAAACTGGTTTTTATTGATCCCAAGATGGTTGAATTGACTGTATACAATGGCATACCACATCTTATGACTCCGGTGGTTACCGATCCCAAGAAAGCCTCGGTGGTACTGAAATGGATGGCCGGCGAAATGGAAAAAAGATACCAGAAATTTGCAGATCTGGGGGTTCGCGATATTCATCGCTACAACCAGGAGTGTAAGGAAAAGATGCCATTTATAGTAATAGTAATTGATGAACTGGCGGATTTGATGATGGTGGCACCAGTAGAGGTAGAGGATTCCATCTGCCGGCTGGCTCAAATGGCCAGAGCAGCAGGTATGCATTTGATAGTGGCAACCCAGCGGCCGTCTGTCGACGTGGTGACCGGAACCATAAAAGCCAATATTCCATCGAGGATCGCCTTCGCCGTTTCCTCCAATGCAGATTCCCGGACCATATTGGACACCTCTGGAGCCGAGAAACTTCTGGGCAAAGGCGATATGCTCTTTTTCCCGGTGGGGGCGGCTAAACCTTTCCGGGTCCAGGGAGCATATGTTTCCGACCAGGATATAGAGAAGACCGTGGATTACATTCGGGAACAATCAATGAATACAGGTGAAAACCAGGTAATTGAAGAACTGCAGACGTCCCTGGAACAGGTGGAGGATGATTACGGTGATGATCTCTTCTGGGAGGCAGTCGGTGTTTTCGTGGATAGCCGCAAGGCCTCGGTATCTCTGCTGCAGCGGAGATTAAGGATTGGTTACTCCCGGGCTGCCAGATTGGTGGATATGATGGAAGAGAGAGGAATAGTATCTGAACTGGATAATAATAAACGACGGGAGATACTCATAAATAGGGAACAGTTGGATATGCTGCACAACCGGCATGGCTTAGCGTAGATCTGTGAGGGTTTGACGTATATTATCAATTAAGGGGATGTGGAATGAGGCTTACCTTGCGGGAGAGGGAGATAATCGAAAATTTGAAAAAAAATCCATTAATATCCCAGGATCAATTAGCCGCTGGTTTAGGCATCAGCCGCTCTTCAGTTGCGGTGCATATATCCAATCTAATGAAAAAAGGCGTGATTCTGGGCAAGGGTTATGTATTTAACGAGCAGGCGTCAATAGTGGTGGTGGGGCTCAGCTACCTGGAAATCAAGGCCTGCCAACAGGGTGAACAAGGGGTGGTTAACCTGGAATACCGGGGACTTCCGGTTGTTGCCAGCGAAATATTGGCTGGATTTGGAATCAACCTGAAAATCATAAGTCTGATCGGAAACGACCAGCCCGGGGACATGATTGTAAACCGGCTGATGGAAAACAAAGTGGAAACCGTGCATATTCATCGGCATCCCCGTAAAAGGACCTGCCGACGTATATCGTTGGGAGATGGAGAGATAATTGAGGAAGGATTTAATCCGGACGACTACAAACAAGTATTAAACAGCAGGGAATGGATAATTTTCAACTGCGAATGGCTGATAGTAGATCCCTACTTCCAGCGGGAAGTGCTGGCCAGACTGGGTAAAAAAGATGAGGAGAATACCCCCCATCTTTGTACCAGCTTTTTTATGCTTGGACCAGGAGAACTGCCCGAGGGTTTGCTCCAATATAATACAGTGGTCCTGGGAGTTGCCAGATCTAATGATGTAGATTGTTATAGGAAACAATTGGAAGATAGGACGGAAACCCCGGATAACATTATTATTACTGATGGCCGGAGCAGGTTAATATACCGCAGCCGGGAAACAGACGGAGATTATCCGCTTCCTCCCAACCAGAGTTTCGATAGTGAGGAAGGACTTTGCGGTTTGCTGACCGGGATTATTTATGGCCTGGTCAGCGGATATCCGTTGCGCCAAGCCATTCGCATAGGTGCAGGACTGGCTTCATCCAGTGATGTCACCAGGTGAGAAGATGCCCCCTGTTGCTTTAAGGAGTTGGGTTCCGGTCAACAAAACCGGCTGCGGGTTCTGATCCTCGGCCTGGTTGCAGCGGTGGGTTGAAAATAATTGCGCTGATGATGAATACAAACTAATAAAGATATGTTATGGTGTATATTAAGGAGGGTAGCACAAAGCATGGGACTGGGAGAAACAATAAAAAAGGCAAGAACAGATAAAGGGATAACCCTGGAACTGATAGAAGAAGAAACCAAAATTCGCCGGCTGTACTTGGAAGCCATCGAAAATGAGGATTTTTCGGTACTGCCTCCCAAGGTTTATGCAGTGGGTTTTGTGAAAAGATATGCCAGATTTCTGGGCTTGGATGAAAAACAGCTAGCGGAGGAATTTAAACAGCTGGCTTACGGCGGCTACAACCAGGAAGAAGAGATAATACCGGTACGTACTGGCGGTTATAACCTACCGGTTAAAAATATAGTGGCCGGCATCTTGTTTTTGCTGGTCGTACTTTGGGTGGGCAATTATATGATAGGTTTCTTTTCCCGGGCGATAGAGAATAATGATTCAAATAATCCGGGAATAGTCACAGAAATCCCGCCGCCTCAGGAAATAGATGAACCAGAGATAGAAGAGCCCGAACCGGTGCCAGTTAAACCGGATAAGGTGCAGGTATCGGTCAAGGCTAAGAGCGATTGCTGGCTGCGAGCTATAGTAGATGATGAAAAGGTTTTTGAAGCAGTACTGCGGGCCGGGCAGGAGCAAACCCTGGAAGGTCGGCAGTCAGTGAATATAAGGGTTGGCAACGCCGGTGGGGTGGAAATAACCTATAACGGAGAGATAATTGAACCCCTGGGCCAGGACTGGGAAGTAAAAGAAAGAGAGTTTGTGCTAAATGATCAGTCAGTATAGGAGTCTTAATTAGTGAATATTGGTTTTATTAGTCTGGGCTGTCCCAAGAACCTGGTCGATACAGAAATCATGATGTCCTTGTTAAAAAAAGGCGGTCACCGGATAGTAAATTCTCCGGAACGGGCCGATCTGGTAGTAATAAATACCTGCGGCTTTATTGATGAGGCTAAAGAAGAATCGATAGATGCCATCATTGAAGTCGGCCGGCTTAAGGATAACGGAGTAGTTAAATACATTATCGCAACTGGATGCCTGGTTCAGAGATATGGACAGGAACTTCTGGAAGAGATGCCGGAGCTGGATGGGGTTCTGGGCATTTCGCATTTTAAGGAGATAGCATCGGCAGTGGAAGCCATAGAATCCTCAGAAAGACCACTTAAAATCAGCGGACCGCCAGCTAATTTCATCGAATACGGCCGACGTATGCTCACTACCCCGCCCGGCATGGCCTATATGAAAATTGCCGAGGGATGTGACAATGTTTGTGCTTATTGTGCCATTCCCTCCATAAGAGGCAGGCTTAGGTCCAAGCCACTGGAAGAGATAGAAAAGGAAGGGGCTATTCTGGCCCGGCAAGGAATAAAAGAACTGGTTGTAATAGCCCAGGATACAGCTGCCTACGGCATGGATCTTTACGGTCGTCCATGCCTGCCCCGGGTTCTGGACGCACTGGGTAACATTGAGGGACTGGAATGGCTGAGGGTTATGTATCTTCACCCGCTTCATTTTAGTTCGGAATTGATTGAAGCTCTGGCCGGCAACCCCAAAGTTGTTCCCTACCTGGATATACCGATTCAGCATGTATCGGACCATATCCTGGCAGCCATGAATCGGCAACATGATCTGGACTTGCTGGTTAATCTGCTGGGGCAACTCAAACAGCAAATTAGTGACTTGGTATTAAGAACCACCGTCATGTTAGGCTTTCCGGGGGAAGAAGAATCGGATTTTCTATTATTAAGTGAATTTTTGGAAGAGATAAAATTTGACTGGCTGGGTGCTTTCGTATTTACTCCCGAGGAAGGTACACCGGCAGCCTTGCTGGATAAGCAGGTGCCGGCAGAATTAGCCGCGGACCGAAGGGAGCAGATAATGCTCCGGCAGAAGAGCATAACCAGAGCCAAGAATATAATGCGTATAGGGCGGCAAGAGAGAATTTTAGTTTCCTCCCGGCTGGAAAACAACCTGTACCTGGGACGAGGATATTACCAGGCTCCGGAAGTGGATGGTCTCACCATAATCAAGACCACCGCCAATTTGCCCAAAGGAGAATTTGTCTCAGCTCAGCTGAAAGCGGTCCGAAACTACGACCTGGTCGCCGAAATGTAACGAAAGAACTTTCCCCTTGTCATCTTAATCGAAAAGGGCCGATTTGCGGATCAGAATTTGGTGAGCCTCTGTCACCATCTGCTCCGGCAGTTCACGGCAGCTAAGGTTATTCTTGCAAAGGCCTGCGGACTGTCCTGTCATTTAAGGCTGGAATCATCGATATTTCGGTTTATCCAGGCTTCTTTCGATCTCTGCCCGCTCTACAGGGTAAAGATATCATCCACCTTGCTTCCTTTTGCTTCCTTAGCACGAATAGTTTGGGTAAGCTGGTTCTATAAGACCGACCCTGCAGATTGATTGTTTTCTCAGGGCAGGGTATAGTCATTGTAATCCATCATGGTTATAGAGCTGTAGAGTTCTCGCCAATATACAAGGCATATTTTAATAGTATCAGTAGTATACCGGATGGATGCAGAACAGGTTTATGATTACCATAATACCGGCATTATTCCAAATATTGCACCTCTGCCGAAGCCGCTGTCTATGATATAATTGCGGGGTAAGGGGGGGAGATGCTTGTCCGGAAAACACGAATTTAAAGTAATACTGTTTATTGCCGCATTGGTATTTACGGTTGGAATTGGGTTAGGAGAATATCATTTACACTCCCTTTATAAGGTGGAAAAGCCTCTCATCAGCGGGCTGAACAATCTGCCCAGTGTGGTAAACAGCACGGTGGAGAAGAAGGAAAATGTGTATCTCATCAATATCTCTCTTGGCCAAGTAGAAAATCTGCAAGAAGAGTTCGAACAATTGGATGAACTGGCCCGGAGTAAACTGGGAGAAGGCAAATACCGAATCTCCATCAACCGGAGCCAGGGTACCGGGTTGGATCAGTTGTATTATGATATACAGCCGATTATATATGAAGCTCTGGCCAACAACCACTATGTATGGATGCATGATCAGTTAAAGCAGACAGCAGCAAAAGACGGCCTGGAATACAAAATGTATTTAGATGAGCAGCGCGTGTATCTGCAGTTCAGTAATGGCAAGGACTATCAGTATTATGTTATTGACAGGTACTTCAGCAAACAGGACTCAGTATAAATTGAGGTGGGCTTGAAATGAAAGAAATGTTGTCCGGGATCTTGCTTGGACTAATAATTTTTCTGGCTTTTTTAGGTGTGAACATCACGCCTTTGATCTTGATTTCTCTTTTGGCGGGAGGCTTTTATTTTTTCTATATAGGACAGGGAACGGTTAAATTTGATAATATCGGTACCGACATCCGGATAGGAACCGACATCACCTTTGAACATATCGGTGGGCAAGACAGCGCTATCAAGGAGTTGGAAGAAGCCCTGGAGTTTATTATCAAACCAGAGGAAATAAAAAAGATGGGTATTAGGCCGCTGAAAGGGGTTTTGCTGGTCGGCCCCCCCGGAACCGGGAAAACCTTGATGGCCAAAGCCGCAGCCAGTTATACCAGATCAGCATTTATAGCCACTTCCGGCAGTGAATTTATTGAAGTATATGCGGGAATGGGAGCTAAAAGGGTCAGACAATTATTCAATGATGCCAGAAAAAAGGCGAGCAAGCAAAACAGTCACAGCGCTATCGTATTTATAGATGAACTGGAAATACTGGGTGGTAAACGCGGCAGTCATAACAGCCATATGGAATATGATCAAACCCTCAACCAGTTGCTGGTGGAGATGGATGGAATCAGCTTCAAGTCAGACCCCAGGATACTGATCATCGGCGCTACCAATCGAGCCGATATGCTGGATTCAGCCCTGTTAAGACCAGGCCGCTTTGACCGGCATGTTCAGGTTACACTGCCGGATAAGGTTGGCAGAAGAAGAATACTGGATATACATGCTCGCAACAAACCCATTGAAGATCCGGGAATACTGGATGATATAGCCGCTGCTACTTTTGGCTTCTCCGGAGCTCACCTGGAGAGCCTGACCAATGAGGCAGCCATTCTGGCCCTCAGAGAAAATGAGATTACCATAAGCCGAGGGCATTTCCATGAGGCTATAGATAAAGTCATACTGGGGGAGAAACTGGACAAAAAGCCTTCTGCGGCAGAAATAGAGCGGGTAAGCGTTCATGAGAGCGGGCATGCCTTAATCAGCGAACTGGTCAAACCTGGATCGGTATCCTCCCTAACCATCATCCCCCGGGGAAGGGCTCTGGGATTTATGCGGAAAACGGCGCAGGACGACCAATATCTCTATACCCGGGACGAACTGGAGGGAGATATTATGGTAGCCCTGGCCGGGGCAGCAGCGGAGGAGATAAAATACGGTAATTACAGCACCGGAGCTGCCAGCGATTTTGAGCAATCCTGGGAAATGGCCATGAAAATCGTGGAAACCGGCCTATCTTCTCTAGGGATCGTGAATCTTAAAGATACCCCGGATGAGATTATTTATAAAGAGTGCAAGGAAATAATCCGTAGTCTGGAATGCAGAACCAGGGAGATGCTGGAAAAGCATCGGAGCAGTCTTTTTTCCATAGCCGAAAACATAGTTGCAGAGGAAAGCCTCAGCCGTAATCGCTTCCTCGAAATCCTGTAACCAGGGGACGGACTGACGATTCTATGGTTACATAGCTCTGCTATAACGCTGGTGTTCTTCCAATTAAACCTGGCAATTTTATGCTTTCATGGCTGGAAATGATTAGGCTGGGCGTTTGGATTACCGCCAAGTGCATAGTCGGTCCGGTCGGTTTGGGATGGTGATGATTAACGAAATCATGGATGGAAAGCAATGGTCGCCATTGTCCGTTATGTTCAACACTGAGCCCGATCTCTGGCTGCAGAGATTTAAACAGATTAAGGTTTAAGCATCCCACAGCTTGCTCGACTTACTGGAATAGGTTGTCAAACAGTAAATAGAACTTGAATTTGTTAAGCGTGGTGAAATTATATGTGGCAATAGGAGGTGACCAGAGGCGCCTTTTTTTGTTGGCTGGTTTTAGACAAAATACAGGTAATATTTCATTATTCCATTGATACTATGCGATCAACGGGATAATCTAATATAGAGGGGAAAAGATGTTCCCCGCTTCGAGTTCCTATTAACAAAAACTGCGGCGGCTTCTAATCCCCTGCCTGGTTGCAGCGGAGCTCAAAATTCAGCGGTCAAAGAAAGATACTTGATTCAATGACAAGAAATCCTGCAACAACAGGATCGAGAATTTGAAGCGGGGAAGCTGGGACCAAATGGGCAAGAAAATATGTAACAATAGAACGGCCCCTTGTTACATTGAGGAGAGATGCGGGAGTGATAAAGGCCTATATTGTGTCGACGGGAACGGAGCTGTTGCTGGGCAGCACCTCGGACACTAACACTGAATTTTTATCCCGGCGGCTTAGTCAACTGGGTATTCATATACAGGGCAGGATAACGGCCGGGGATGAAGGAGGGGCAATCCGAAGTGCTTTTGAGTATGGCCTGGAACGAGCCGATATGGTCATCAGCAGCGGCGGAATGGGACCTACCGGCGATGATCTGACCAAGGCTATGGCTTGTGAGCTTATGAACTGCCAGCCGGTACTGGTCCAGGAAGAAGTGGAAAGGATTCAGGCTTATTTTGCACGGAGAGGACGTTACATGCCCCCGGCCAATATCAAGCAGGCTATGTTTCCTCCTGGAGCGGTGATATTGAGAAATGAACGCGGAACTGCTCCCGGAATGTACCTGAAAAATGGTTCTAAACTAATAGTGCTGCTGCCAGGACCGCCTCACGAGATGAAAACTATGTATCTCAAGGAAGTGGAACCACGGTTGCGGGTTGATTATGGTTTGGATGACCAGGGATCGGTGAGTCGGACCTTGAAGGTCTTTGGACCGGGAGAATCTCAAGTCGAAATGCTGCTGGGGGATCTGATCGAGAAACCCCAGGGATACAACATGGCCTTGACGGTAAAAGCCGGTGAAATTTATATTGGGATTCAGGTCAACCAAGGGCTTGCTAACCAACAGCAGAAGCTGGATGAGATTACCGAAAAGGTAAAAGAAATACTAGGCCGAAATATTTTCGGGATGGATAATGATACCCTGCCGGAGGTTACAGTGTCGCTGTTAAAACGGCAGGGCAAAAGGATTGCGGCTGCTGAGTCCTGTACCGGGGGACTGCTGGCCAAAATGCTTACTGATCTTCCTGGCAGTTCGGATTATTTCTGGGGCGGGATAGTATCCTACAGCAATGAGGCTAAACAGGTTCTGCTGGGGGTTAAGGAAGAGTTGCTTGACCGCTTTGGGGCAGTTAGCCCTGAAACTGCTGAAGCTATGGTTCGAGGGCTACTTGTGAGATCAGGAACTGAAATTGGAGTAGCGATTACCGGCATTGCCGGTCCCTCGGGAGGAAGTGAAGGCAAGCAAGTGGGATTGGTTTATATAGCGGTTATGCATAACGGCCGATGTACCATTAAGGAAATGAGATTTGGCGGTCAGCGAGATATGATTCGCATGCTGGCGGCCAGAACCTCCCTGGATATAGTGCGGAGAATTCTTCAGGCTCAGGAGGCAGAATGATATGAGGGTGTTTATTGCCATACAGCTGCCGGAATATGTAAGGGCTTCTGCCGCCAGGGTCAGAGGGCAGCTTAGCCGGTCCGGGGCAGATATCAAGTGGGTGGAAGAGGAGAATTATCACATTACCCTGAAATTTCTGGGAGATGTTGACAAGCAGGATATAATGCCGCTTAACCGGCAGTTGGTCCTAGCTGGCGCAGGGATTCGGCCATTCAAGCTGGCGCTTTCAGAACCGGGTGGTTTCCCTAACCTTAAGCGCCCGCGAGTCCTATTCCTGGGCTTGTCAGGTCAGATCCAACAGGCACGGGAGTTGGGAGACAGAATTGATACCGGTCTGAGCATCATGGGTTTTAAACCTGATTATAAACGGCACTTTCATCTGACCCTGGGACGCTTTCGTTCGGAGAGAATGCAGGAGAATATTCATCCGCTGCTGGAGAAGCTGGAAGGCATAGATCGTCGCTCTTTCAGAGTAAAGGAATACCATTTAATGGAGAGCCGTCTATCCCGGCAGGGACCTGAATACATAGTGCTGGACAGCATTAAGCTGGAGGAGCAATAACCAATGAATCATTGAGGGCTGAAAATTTCTTGCAGTATATTAATCTAAGCGGTATGCTTATTCGCGGCATCCGTTTCTGCCTGGTAAACGCAGGGTGCTGCTCTATGCTGGGTAAAACCTTGCTGCTCGCTTTATAATCCTTTATGAATGGCCTGTATATGGGGTAACAATTTATATAAATAGGCTTAGAATTTCATCGACTTGATGTTGACAGGAACCATGCTTTAAGATAATATATTGAAAAAACGAACATATGTTTGATGGGAGGGCAAGTGCTTTGGCTGGTAGGGAAATAAATCAGGGTAAAATGGATGCCCTGGACAGTACTATAAAGAATATCGAGAAACAGTTTGGCCGGGGAGCCATCATGCGGTTGGGAGAGAATTCTCATATGAATGTGGAGGTCATATCAACCGGCTGTGTGTCTCTGGATTTAGCGCTGGGTGTAGGTGGACTGCCCCGGGGCAGAGTGGTGGAAATATTTGGCCCTGAATCCTCGGGGAAAACCACGGTGGCTTTGCATGTAATTGCTCAGGCCCAGTCTGAGGGCGGAATGGCTGCATTTGTAGACGCAGAACATGCCTTGGATCCTCTGTATGCCAGGAAACTGGGGGTAGACATCAACAATCTGCTGGTTGCCCAGCCGGACAGCGGGGAACAGGCCCTGGAGATATCGGAAGCTCTGGTCAGAAGCGGAGCTATCGACGTGGTAGTGATCGACTCAGTGGCTGCATTGGTGCCTAAAGCGGAGCTGGATGGCGAAATGGGTGACGTGCACGTTGGGTTGCAGGCCCGTCTGATGTCCCAGGCTTTGCGTAAGCTTACTGCCCATATCAGCCGCTCCAGAGCATGCTGTATATTCATTAATCAGGTCCGCGAAAAAGTTGGGGTTATATATGGCAATCCGGAGACTACTACCGGGGGCAGGGCTTTGAAGTTTTATTCTTCAGTCAGGGTGGAAGTACGAAAAGGGGAAGCTATAAAACAGGGGACGGACTTGATAGGCAATCGCACCAAAGCCAAGGTAGTAAAGAATAAAGTGGCTCCTCCGTTTAAAATAGCTGAATTCGATATAATGTATGGAACCGGTATATCCAGAGAGGGTGATTTACTGGATATTGCTGCCGGCATGGACATAATCCAGAAATCCGGTTCCTGGTATTCCTACGAAGGAGAAAGGCTTGGCCAGGGCCGCGAGAATGCCAAAGAATACATAAAAAATAACCAGGAATTTTCCTCCATGTTGCAGGAACTCATAAAAAATCGTATGTTGCCCGATCAGGCGGACAGCAACTCCCAGAGTAATCTTGACACTGTTAAGTAAAGTAACTACAATGGAAATAGGACTCAGGATAGAAGTAATGCCCAGTGAATGACTTGACCATATGGACGATTGTTTTATCATAGATTTCATGACATGTTGATAAGAGGTTTATCGAGTATGGTAATAACCATAATTGATTGCACATGGGAATAGAGATACAAGCGAATGTCTGGAAGGGTTAAGGTATAATCGGGTTCTTCGTAATGTTTGTTGCTGATTGCAGTGATTAAGGGTAATACTATGCACTTGCGGAGCAAAGCCATGGGAAGGAACTGATCCATTCAATCAAGAATTGCTTCTATCAAACCGAGTTTATACTCGGTTTTTTTATGTATAAGCATAGGGGATAATTGATAATTGATTATTAAGCAAGAGGAGGTGACCAATAATAGGCAGTACACTACTAACGTTTATAGCTATAATGATTGCACTGGCCGTAGGAATAACTTTCGGTTATTATGCCAGGAGGTTTATTGGAGAAAGCAAGATCGGCGCCGCTGAGGAGGAAGCCAACCGGATTAAGGAGGAGTCCGCCAAGGAAGCCGAGGCCAAATCCAAGGAAATCCTGCTGGAGGCCAAAGAGGAAATTCATCGCAATCGGCAGGAATCGGAAAAGGATATTCGTGACCGGCGCAGAGAATTAGACCGTCTGGAAAGAAGAATTATCCAGAAAGAAGAGATGCTGGATAAGAAGACGGAGGTTCTCGAGAAAAAGGATCAGGTGCTTCAAGATAAAATTAGGGATACGGAGAAAGCTGAACAAGATCTGCAGATCATTCTGTCCAGTCAGGTTAAGGAGCTGGAGAGGCTATCAGGCTTAACCTCTGAAGAAGCCAAGGAACTGCTGTTGAACAATGTGGAACAGCAGATCCGACAGGAAACGGCGGTTATGATTAAGAATATCGAGACTGAAGCGCGAGAAGAAGCCAACAAGAGAGCAAGAAACGTTGTATCTCTGGCTATTCAAAAATGTGCTGCGGATGTTGTGTCTGAAACTACTGTATCAGTGGTAGCTCTGCCCAATGATGAGATGAAAGGCAGGATAATTGGCAGAGAGGGGAGAAATATAAGGACCTTTGAAACCATGACCGGAGTTGATCTGATCATTGATGATACTCCCGAAGCGGTAATATTGTCTTCCTTTGATCCCATCAGGAGAGAAGTGGCCCGTTATGCTTTGGAGCATTTGGTGTCAGACGGAAGGATACACCCGGCTCGTATCGAGGAAATGGTCAACAAAGCTCAAAAGGAAATTGAACAGCAGTTAAGAGAAATCGGTGAGGAAGCTGCATTTGAAGTTGGAGTGCATGGATTGCATCCTGAAATCATTAAGCTCCTGGGTCGATTAAGGTATCGTACCAGTTATGGTCAGAATGTATTGAAGCATTCCATCGAGGTGGCTCATTTAGCCGGGGTTATGGCCGCAGAACTGGATGTGGACGTAAATCTGGCCAAAAGGGCCGGACTGCTGCATGATATTGGCAAGGCAGTGGACCACGAGGTAGCCGGTCCCCACGTGGAGATTGGCGTAGACCTGGCGAAAAAGTTCCGGGAGAACAAGGATGTGATTCACTGTATAGCAGCTCATCATGGTGACATTGATCCGCTGACTATAGAAGCCATTTTGGTACAGGCAGCTGATGCTATATCTGCATCCAGGCCGGGAGCAAGGCGAGAAACCTTGGAAGCCTATATAAAACGCCTGGAGAAACTAGAAGGACTGGCAGATTCCTTCGAAGGAGTAGATAGATCCTTTGCTATTCAGGCAGGAAGAGAAATCAGGATAATAGTTAAACCGGAACAGATTGATGATCTTCAATCCATAAACCTGGCTCGTGATATTGCCAATCGGGTGGAACAGGAATTGGAGTATCCGGGACAGATAAAGGTAGTAGTGATAAGAGAAACCAGATCGGTGGAATATGCTAAATAAATCAGCAAAATAAGCAGGCTGCTCTAACCCTTTGTGGTTAGGGCAGTTTTTTGTTGTCCTGTTCCGGTCGTGAGCGAATACAGGTTGATAGGTTACGACACCATAATATGGGCCTTGCCAGGGATTTGTTATATTTTACAAGGCCATCAAAAGCAGGATTTCCATTACTATTAAAGAAACATGATTATAGGATACATATAAGGAGAAGATGGATTATGCAAGACAATGCAGGACTGGACATATTTATCAGCGTACTATTGAGATACCCGGAATTCAATGCAGTTAAATATGACGCAGGGAATGGCGAGATAAAAATCGAAGTAGCCCTGCAAGGTAAGATTGAAAAAGGAAAGCAAGCCCGGTTCATAAGCGAAGCCCATAAAAGTGTAGCTATGTTTCATAAACTGTCCGGCATCGAAACCAATATAATTAAAATCAAATTTAAGGAATATGAAGAATCTGATTTGACTTTCTTAAGATATCACCGGGATGTACAAAGTTTGACTGAAGGAGAGGTCGAAGTCTTTGCCAGGCTGTTGCAAAAATGCTTTAATGAATTCATAATAAGGGACAGTGGCAAGATAATAACCGAGGATGTATTTAAGGAGCGAATCAAAGAGAACCTTTTATACAAAATAAACCGTGAAAAGGCAAGTACCAGTAATTTTCTGGCCTACCGGGATCACGGCCGGGTTCTCGTTTTTAATAAATAACAGTACTGACCGGGGGGTTATAATTGAATATCTTATTTATCGGAGACATTGTTGGGAGACCGGGCAGAGGGGTATTGAAAAAGGGTTTAGCGCAGATACAAAAGCAGTATGATATTTCTTTCACCATAGCCAATGCTGAAAACGCTGCCGGTGGAAGAGGATTAACCAGATCAGTGATGGATGAAATTCTGGCAACCGGAATAGATGTGCTCACCATGGGGAACCATGTATGGGACAACCGGGATATATTGAACTTTATCGATGATGAATTTCGGCTGATAAGACCAGCCAATTATCCTGCTCCCTGTCCGGGTCAGGGATATCATATTTACAAGGCTGGTTTTAATAAGAACCTGGCGGTGGTTAATTTGTCCGGGCGAGTTTTTCTATCCAATCTGGATTGCCCTTTTCAAGTTATGGAGGCTATTTTGCGGGAAATAGGAGATCAAGCGGATATGATTCTGGTTGATTTTCATGGCGAGGCAACCTCGGAAAAGCTGGCTTTTGCTTATTTTGTTGATAGCCGGGTGACTGCTGTTCTAGGAACCCACACCCATATTCAAACTTCGGATGAACGGATACTTCCCGGAGGAACCGCATATATTACTGACCTGGGGATGACCGGCCCCATTGACTCCATTCTAGGAATGAACAAGGATATTGTGATTCAAAAATTTCTTACCGGCAGGCCGGTGAGATTTGAAGTAGCCACCGGTCCGGCTCAGCTGGAAGGGGTAGTGCTGCAGGTGGATGAAGACCGGGATAAAGTCCTGGAGATAAAAAGGATTTCCATACCTTATAGCGAATAAGGATATGTAATATTATCCAAAACTTTTTACCAAAAAGAAGGAATTGTTACCCTAATTTAGAATATAGATTATAAGGGTAGCCTATCTGGTTTTTATAACTTTTTGAGGGAGGGTATCTGATGGAAGTATTAAAAGTATCAGCTAAATCCAGTCCAAATTCAGTGGCAGGAGCGCTTGCAGGGGTTCTACGAGAGAAAGGAGCAGCGGAGATTCAGGCTATCGGAGCCGGGGCAATCAACCAGGCAGTTAAAGCAATAGCCATAGCTAGAGGATTTGTAGCACCCAGTGGAATGGACCTTATCTGCATACCTGCATTTACTGATATAATGATTGATGGGGAAGAGAGAACCGCTATTAAGTTGATCATCGAACCAAGATAGGAGTTCCCGGCTTATCATAAGAATAGAGTTTTCACCCTTTTTAGTATTTAAGGCCTGCTTCAAGCAGGTTCTTTAGTTTATGGGGGGATTGGGATGAATATTATCGACTTGCATTGTGATACCTTATCTGCTATAACCGTTAACCGGAAGGAATTGTTCAGTAATTCCGGTCATTTTGATCTGGTCCGGGGCCTGGAATCCGGGATAAAAATACAGTTTATGGCTATCTTTGCCGGACCCCAGGAAAGCACTGCTGCTCTGGCTGAAGTATGCCGGCAGATAGAATATTATGAAAATCAAGTGCATGCCAACCAGGAATTCATATATAAATTGCTATCCCGCCAGGATCTGGATGCCAATTGGACCGGTAAGGGTATAGGCGGAATTCTGCACCTGGAAGGTGCGGAAGCCCTGGGTAAGGATAAGGATATTCTGGAGTTCCTGTTTGAATCCGGGTTAAGAAGCATGGGGCTAACCTGGAACAACAGCAACCTCTTGTCAGGAGGCATCGGAGCGGGGAAGGATGCCGGGGGCCTTAGCCGGTGGGGCCGGGAGGTGGTACAGGAAATGGATAAAATGGGTATAATACTTGATGGAGCCCATATTTCTGAAAGGGGGTATTTTGACCTTTTGGAAGTATATAATAAACCTTTGCTGGTAACTCATGCCAATAGCAGAACCCTGTGCCCCCATCCCAGAAATCTTAGCGATAAACAACTGCTGGCTCTGAAGGAGAATGGCGGTATTATTGGGATTACTCAGGTTAGTGATTTTGTTAAGGAACCGGGGGCCTCTCTGGAGGACTTGCTGGACCACATTGTATATATTGCGGATCTTATTGGGGTAAAACATTTAGCTCTGGGATCAGATTTTGACGGAGCTGAGGATATAGTCATGCCGGGGGTGGAAGGGTATATAATCTGGCCCGAATTGCTGACCGGAAGAGGCTTCACTCCGGATGAAATTGATATGATTTTGTACAGAAATGCTCTGAAGATCGTCAGCGGGATACTCAGGTAATAGGAGAGGGAGAAAAAGATGGTGAATCAGTCCCCTTGGGCGGATATTGACAGTAAAAAATGTCATTCTCAGGTCAACTATGATCTGCATATACATACCACAGCTTCCGATGGGGTCCTGACCCCCGAACAGGTGGTGTACAGAGCATATGAACTGAATCTGACGGGATTAGCTGTCACTGATCATGATACAGTAGATGGATTGGCCTGGGCTCAGGATTATATCCATGACAATCAACTGCCCCTTGATTTTATACCGGGAATAGAAATGAACACCGAACTGGAAGGCTATGAAATTCACATCCTGGGATATTTCATTGATCCAAAGCAGGAGAAGCTCTGCTGTCAGCTGGAGCAAATAAAGTGGGCCCGACTGGAAAGGGCCGAAAGGATGGTTAAGAAGCTCCGGGGTATGGGGATGATGATTGATATGACCAGAGTCCAAGAGATAGCTATTGAAGAGCTGATCGCCCGACCCCATATAGCTCGTGCCCTAATAGAGAAGGGATATATTTCGTGCGAACGGGAAGCTTTTGACCGGTTTATTGGCAAAGGGCGGCCAGCTTATGTACCGCGTTACAAGTTTGAACCCCAGACTGCCATCGAATTGATCAGGGATGCCGGAGGAGCCAGTGTACTGGCCCATCCCGGCTTGTTGCACAATGACAGAATAGTCGAGATGGTTATCGAGATGGGGGCACAGGGTTTGGAAGTCTATTACCCGGAGCACAGCCCGGGCCTAATAAGTAAATATCTGGAACTGTGCCGGAGGAAAAATCTCCTGGTTACCGGTGGGTCAGATTATCACGGAACTGCCGGTATATCCCACTGTTATGAGCTGGGAACATGGGGGGTAAATTGCGAGTTGGTAAATCAGCTCAAGAGACATATTAATCGAAAAAAGTAAAAAATCCATAGAAAAAACTGGATTCAGCAGGAAAGATACCTGTCCTTGTAGAATATTTCACTGGATTGGAAAAGTTCTGGAAAGGATAGGTATATAAAGTGAGAAAATTCTGCATATTATTTATGTTGGCAATAACTTTGGTGTTGCTCACCAGCACCAGTTCTCTGGCCAACAGTACTATCTATACGGTAAAATCCGGTGATTCTTTATGGAAGATAGCCGCTGAGAACGGAACCACGGTCCAGCAGCTGATGGAATTAAACCAATTGAAGTCTGACCGGTTGAATATTGGCGATCAGCTGATATTAAAAGCCGGTAACCAGCCGGTTTATACCACTGCCGCTTCGGTATCTGCTTCAACTGGCATTTATACAGTGCAGTCGGGGGATTGCCTAAGTGTGATAGCCCAGCGTTACGGTACCACGGCAGACAAACTTATACAGCTCAACCAGCTGAATAGTACCTTTTTGCAGGTAGGTCAGACATTAAAGGTTCCGGGCAGCAATATTACCGACAGTAACAGCGGGGGAGCTGTCAGCCAGGCTCCGGCTGCTGCCGTGGCTGAGGTTGCCAATGATACTGTTTATATCGTGCAATCAGGAGATTGTCTGGGAGCTATAGCCCAGAGATACTCAATGAGTACCAGTCAGTTAATGAGCATTAACCAATTGAATAGTGACCTGATTTATCCTGGACAAAAACTGCAGGTGGCTGCCGGTGCCGGAACTGCTTCAGCAACAGCAGGATCAGAGGTGTCCCGGTCCGGTTCTGCCATAGATGGACAAAGAGTACTGGAAGTTGCCAAACAATACCTGGGAGTCCCCTATGCTTATGGCGGCACTTCCCCTTCCGGTTTTGATTGCTCGGGATTTGTACAATATGTATATAAACAGTGCGGATATTCGCTGTCCAGAACTGCCGCCGGTCAATACCAGCAAGGTATAGCGGTAAGCAAGTCTGAACTCATGGTGGGCGACCTGGTTTTCTTTGCCTGCAACGGCGGAGGAATAGACCATTCAGGAATATACGCCGGGGACAACCGCTTTATTCATTCCAGTTCACCCCGCAGCGGAGGCGTAATATACACTGCTCTTTCAGAAAGCTATTATTCCACGTCTTATGTGGGGGCACGAAGAATAATCAGATAAACTGCAGGAGGACAAGGTGAAAGAAAGAGATTTAGTTGAACAAATGATGGGTATAGATAATACCATATTCGGCAGTCAGGCCTGGAGAGATATTGAGAATTTGGAAAACACCCTGGGTTCGGATGCCCTGATGGATGAAATAATCAAGAAAGACGAATGGTCAAATGCAGAAATGCTGTGGGTCCTGAAGAAAATGGTTTACCATTATGGCAGAAAAGACAAGCTGTTGCAGATGGTGCCCACAGAAAGGCTATTTTCCAACATGGTGGATATACTGCGTTTATTATATCTGCTGCTGGATCATGTCAATCCTGATCTGGATGTCAACATGAGAAAATACCTCAGTGTAAAACTGGGAGATGCAACCTGGGGATTAAATAGCCGAACCCGGGATTATTTATACAAGTTAAAGGAAAAAAAGCAATAATATTATCCATCTCATACCAATAGCTTGTTGGAAGGGAGTCCTCTTAATGACCATAGGTGGTCGCAGGGAACAGAATATTCGATTCATCATTGAGATGGAAGATAGGATTGCTCAATGCAAGCGGTGCAAGCCCCTGTTAAGTTGTGTGCGCAAGCCTGCAATGGGGAAGGGCGATTTGGAGCCGGAACTGGTGATGGTATTTGAAAGCGACCATCAGGTTATGAGTTCTCCGGATAAACTTCTGCAGCTTAGAGAAATGATCAAAAGCGAGCTTAACCTCAATAAGGTATACCATACCTTTCTGGTGCGTTGTCAGCCTAAAGCCTGCACCTTGCGTAGCAGCACCGCCTGTTACCTGCAAAATAATAAACTGATCGACCGGGACCTCAGGTGTTTGCTCTCCGCTAAACCCTGTGAGGGGATCCCAATTAAACCATCTGACGATTACATTATAAGCTGCCTGCCGTTTTTATTGGAGGAATTAGAGATATTAAACCCTAGAATAGTGCTGCTCTTTGGGCAGCGGGTCAGCGAATTTGTTTTGAAATCTTACGGAATTTTTAAGGATTTTCAGCCGGAAGAAGTTTTCTGCAATGAGCAGGGAAGATGTTTTATTTCCTTGGCCGAACCGGAACAATTTAACCTTGAAACCTGCAGCAGAATGGTGTCGGGAATAACGATCAGCGATTATCCTAATCAGGAAACTAGTACTTTGTGATCTGGAGCTATTGGACCGGTGGAAAAAAGAACAAGAATTTGGGATGACAAGCCCACGACTGACACGTGTTTATAGACGTTTCAAGCGCGGGCTTTTTTGCAGCCGGCCAGATTGGGGGTCCGGGCGGGATTTGATCAGCTTAAGATGAGCCAGGTTCTTTTATGTCAGCCTTTTGAATAAAGATTTTTTAAAAAGCTTTGGGAGGCTGAATAATGTTGAACCACTGCTGGCAGGGAAAAAGTGCGGGAGAGGCTATCGAGATATTGAACAGCGATGCCCAAACAGGGCTCAGTAACGCTGCAGCTCGAAGCCTGCAAAGCTTGTTGGGCAACAGGATCGAAGAAGACAAAAAAATCCATCCGGTCAAAATCCTGCTGGAACAGTTTACCAACACTATGATACTAGTACTGCTGGCGGCCACAGTGATATCAGGATTGGTAGGGGCTATGGCCGACGCAATCACCATTATGGCCATTGTAATTCTGAATGCTATTCTGGGATTTGTTCAGGAATACCGGGCTGAGAGATCACTGGAAGAGATAAGGAAGCTGGCCTCGGCCAGTGCCCTGGTATTACGCAACGGCCAGAGAATCAAGATCAGGGCAGAAGACCTGGTTCCGGGAGATATTATCTTTATCAATACCGGTGATAAAATACCGGCTGATTTGCGCTTGATCGAGGATTACAGCCTGGAAGTGGATGAATCCACCTTAACCGGAGAGTCGCACCCAGTTTCCAAGAACGCCGCGACGGTGCTGGAGGCCGAAACTCCCTTGGCTGAACATCGGAACATGGCTTATATGGGTACTGCAGTAACCCGGGGCAGGGGCAAGGCTATAGTGGTTGAAACCGGCGGCAGCACGATCATGGGGCAGATTGCCGCTATGATCAAAGAAGCTGAAGCGGTAATGACTCCTCTGCAGAAGAAGTTGGACCAGTTAGGCAAAATATTGATTGCTGTCTGTATAGCAGTTTGTACGGTAGTAGCCGGGCTAGGCATATATCGCGGGGAAGACCTGATTACCATGTTGCTGGCCGGTATTAGTTTGGCTGTAGCTGCCATACCTGAAGGGCTACCAGCTATAGTAACCGTGGTTCTGGCTCTGGGGGTACAGCGAATGGCAAACAGAAATGCAATTGTTAGAAAGCTGCCGGCAGTTGAAACCTTGGGCTGTACTACCGTGATTTGTACCGATAAGACCGGTACCCTGACCCAGAATAAGATGGCCGTAACCAGAGCAGCTACCTGCGACCGGGTGTATGAAGTGGAAGGTGAGGGATATGATCCCCGGGGCAGATTTATTCTGGAGGGGCAAGAAGCGGATCCGGGCAATGACCGGACCCTGCAGCAAATGATGTACATTGCTTTGAATTGCAATAACTCTCTGCTGGAAAGAAAACGAGGCGCATATGTCATTCAGGGTGATCCTACTGAAGGAGCACTCCTGGTCATGGCCCATAAAGCCGGTTTCGGGAACCAGGAGCCAGTACTTAGGGAAATACCATTTGATTCAGAACGAAAGAGAATGAGTGTAATAGTGAGAGACGAGCAGAATTGCCTGCTGCTGGTGAAGGGTTCCTTGGATGTACTGCTGCCGCGTTGTACCCGGGTGATGGATATGGAGCGGGTAAGAATCATGAATGAACAGGAACGGCAGAATATGCTGGCTTTGCAGGACAGCTGGGGAAATGAAGCCTTAAGAGTACTGGCCTTTGCCTTCCGAAAGCTGGAGATGAGCAGTCTTAAACTGCCTGATCAAGAGCTGGAAAAGGATCTGACCTTCGCGGGCATGTGCGGCATTATGGATCCCCCCCGATACGGGGTGGCCGAATCGGTAAAAAGCTGTCTGCAGGCCGGAGTTACACCAGTTATGTTAACCGGAGATCATCCCCGGACTGCACAGGCTATCGCTGCCCAGATAGGTATTGGAACCGTGGATAAGGTGATCAGCGGCATTGAAATCGACCGGCTGTCAGATGAGCAACTCTGCCATGAAGCATTGAATACCAGAGTCTTTGCTCGGGTAACTCCTCATCATAAAAACCGGATTGTGAAAGTTCTCAAAAAGAAGCGGCATGTAGTAGCCATGACTGGAGATGGGGTCAATGATGCTCCAGCAGTAAAAACAGCTGATATCGGAATATCCATGGGTATTGCGGGGACCGAGGTTACCAAAGAGGCATCGGCCCTGATCCTGGCCGATGATGATTTCTCCACTATAGTTAGTGCAATTTATGAGGGAAGGGCTATATATGATAACATCAGGAAGTTTATCAGATACCTTCTGGGGTGCAATATTGGCGAAGTACTGGTTATGTTTGCAGCTTCAATACTGGGGTACCCCCTCCCCCTGCTCCCTATACAAATACTGTGGGTCAATCTGGTTACCGATGGGTTGCCGGCCATGGCTCTTGGCCTGGAACCCCCTGAACCTGGAATAATGGACAGAAAACCCAGGGGTAAAGATGAGAGCATTTTCTCCCACCGATTGGGATGGATAATTGCCGGTCGGGGAATATACATAGCGGCAGTTACCCTGCTGGTATTTACTATAGGATTGATCTACTGTCGCTTTAACCACCTGACAGGAATTGATTCTGCTCGGACCATGGCTTTCACTACCCTGGTATTTGCTCAGCTTTTTTATGTATTCGAATGTCGCTCTGAGAGATATTCCCCCTTTGAGTTGGGGATGTTTAAGAACAAGTTCCTGCTTTTCGCGGTGGGGGGATCTATTTTGATGCATATGGGAGTTCTTTATGTGCCGGCCATGCAGCAGATATTTCATACCGTGGGACTGGAGTTATGGCAGTGGGGGGTTATACTGGTGTTGTCAGGGACCAAACTCCTTTTCAAATACTGTGCGTTTGTCATCGATTCATTTAGAGCTTCGGTTTGGAACCATAGAGTTGATGTGGTTTAGTATCTAATTATTGTACAATACTTCAGGATATAATATACTTTAAGCTGATAAAAGCGGAAATAAGGCCGGTATTATATACTTAGCGGGCTGGAATGATATATATCAGGACAGGTTGCAGAAATTCTGCTCCCTAAGAACTAAGAGATATTGCTGGATAAATGGACAGGAAAGGTAGTGGCTTATGGTAAGAAGTATGACAGGTTTTGGACGCAGCCAGATTAACGAAGAGGGTTATCAGGTAAGTTGTGAAATAAGGGGAGTCAATCACCGTTTTTTGGATCCACATATTCGCATGCCGCGCAGATACAGCATCCTGGAAGAAAAAATCAAGGAAGAGATCAAAAAAAGCCTTCAGAGAGGCCGGCTGGAAATTAACGTTAACATTGATAAAATTGATGATTCACGGAGAACCCTGAAGGTTGACAAAGGTTTGGCTATAGCGTATTATAACTATTTGAAGGAAATAGCTGAAAATCTAAATATTTCTAAGGAAATAAGAGTAATTGACGTTTTTCGGCTTCCTGAAGTGTTCAGCCTGCAGGATGAGGATGAAGATCTGGACATAGTGTGGGCAATCCTGCAAAAAGCTGTTCAAGCTTCTGTGAACGGGGTGCTGGAGATGAGGGAAAAAGAAGGGCAAAATCTGGTTCGGGACATCCTGGCTCGTAATGAACAGATTTTATCCCGGGTCAAAGAGCTGGAACAAAGAACTCCAACGGTAGAAATGGAGTATCGCAGCAAATTGCAGTCTCGTATTCAGGAAGTAATGGACAGCGAATTACTGGATGAAAATAGGCTTTTGCAGGAAGTTGCCATATTCGCAGACAAAACTAGTATTACCGAAGAAATTGTGCGGCTTAACAGCCATGTAGAACATTTGCAGAATCTGCTCTCCCTGGACGAAGCAGTGGGGCGCAAGTGTGACTTTCTGGTGCAGGAGATGTTCCGGGAAATAAACACTATATCTTCCAAATCCAATGATCTTAAAATGAGTCAGATAGTTGTTGATGTTAAGGCGGAAATTGAAAAAATAAGAGAACAACTGCAAAATATTGAATAGTGGAGGTGGGCCGGTAATTCCGGGTATTAATGGATATTAAATTGGTTAACATAGGCTTTGGCAATATTGTAGCGGCAAATAGAATTGTTGCCATAGTAAGCCCCGAATCTGCTCCTATCAAACGGATAATACAGGAAGCCAGGGAAAAAGGAATACTAATCGATGCTACCTACGGACGTCGCACCCGAGCAGTGATTATTACAGATAGTTCTCATGTTATTCTTTCGGCGGTTCAACCGGAGACAGTTGCCAACCGCCTGACTTCGAAAGAAAGCAATAACGAGGAAATCTAACTCAATAGCAGTTGGCGGGATGTGTATAAAGTGATCAGGAGAAAAGGGATACTATTTGTATTATCCGGCCCCTCTGGGGTTGGCAAGGGAACGGTAAAAGAGGCTTTGCTCAAAGCCATGGATGACATTTGTTTGTCAGTTTCAGCTACTACCCGTAAACCGAGAGGCAGCGAGATACATGGTCAGGACTACTTTTTTCTTGATCGCAATGAATTTGACCGGATGATCGAAGATGATGAACTGCTGGAATGGGCCGAAGTGTATGCCAACCGCTATGGAACTCCTCGCGGTTTTGTTATAAGACATTTGCAGAATGGTTGTGACGTGCTGCTGGAAATTGATATCCAGGGCGCCATGCAGGTGAAGAATAAGATGCCTGATGCGGTATTCATATTCCTGGCTCCTCCTGACCTGGATGAGCTGGCCCGGCGCCTGTGCAGCAGAGGAGAGGACTCTCAGGACAGCATTGATCTCAGGCTGGCAACCTGTGAGGCGGAAATGGCTCATATCAGGTACTACAATTATGTCGTGGTTAATAACGATGTAAATGAGGCACTGGAAAAGGTTCGTTCTATAATACAAGCAGAACGATGCAATCTCAATAATATTATTGTGGGGTGATTAGAGTATGATTCCTCCTTCGACCAGAGAACTTATAAAAATAGCTGACAGCAAATATGCAGTGGTAGTAGCCGTAGCTAAACGAGCTCGCAGTCTGTCAGAACAAAAGAAAGATGACGATTATCGTTTGTCTACAATGGTTACCGAAGCTCTGGAGGATATTATTGGCGGAAGAGTCAAGATCAACTGATAAAACCCGGCATTAAGGGAGGATGGAGATGTCCAAGACAGTTGGTATTGCTATAACAGGCGGTATAGCAGCATACAAGATTGCCGATCTGGTTAGCCGGCTGAGGAAAGACGAGATAGAGGTTATCGTGATGATGACGGAGAGCGCCACCAGGTTTATTACTCCGCTTACTTTTAAAACCCTTTCCAATCGAGAAGTAATAACTGACTTATGGCAGGAGTCCTATGAATGGCAGGTTCAGCATATAGGAATAGCTGAACAGATGGATCTGATGGTGGTAGCCCCTGCTACAGCCAATATGATCGCTAAAATGGCCCATGGGATTGCCGATGATTTGATTTCAACCGTGGTGCTGGCTAACACAGCCCCGTTGCTGATCGTACCAGCCATGAACAGCAACATGTATCTAAATCCGGTTGTCCAGGATAACCTGGAAAAATTAAACCAGTATGGATATGAAATTATGGAACCAGGAAGCGGGGTGCTGGCCTGTGGTGCTACCGGTCCCGGAAGATTGCCGGAAATAGATATAATCTATCAGAAGATATGCCAGATGCTGACTCCCAAACAGGATTTGCAGGGAAAGCGGCTGATGGTTAATGCAGGCACCACCTGTGAGGATATAGATCCGGTTCGCTTCATTGCCAATCGAAGTACCGGCAAAATGGGCTATATGATTGCGGAAGAAGCAGTCTGTCGCGGGGCCGAGGTAATCCTAGTGAGCGGCAAGTCCAACCTTGCTCCTCCCCCAGGGATCACTTGTATATCTGCTTGGGGAGCACAGGAGATGTGTGATATCATGCTCGAGCATCAGCCGGCCTGCGATATTATTATTGGGGCAGCTGCCGTGGGGGATTTTCGGGCTTTCCAGGCTGCGGATCAGAAGATCAAGAAATTGGACCACCGGTCGGAGACCCTCACCTTGGAACTGGTGGGTACCCCGGATATATTGAGGACCCTGGGACAGGCTAAAAAACCTGGCCAGATCATGGTAGGCTTTGCCGCTGAAACCCAAGACCTTATAGAAAATGCTAAAAAGAAACTGGAAAGCAAAAACCTGGACTTCATTGTTGCCAATGACGTGACCCTGGAAGGGGCAGGATTTGCGTCTGATACCAACATTGTTACCATCATTACTCGAAGTGGCGAAACCAGATCTTACCCGCTGATGAGCAAAAAAGAGGTAGCAGCTTCGATCATTGATCAGGTTGTGGACCTGTTGAATTAGAAAGCACTGCAAGGAGATGATAGATTTGGCCAGATATTTATTTACCTCTGAATCCGTTACCGAAGGGCACCCGGACAAGATGGCGGACCAGATATCCGATGCCATCCTGGATGCTATCCTGGAACAGGACCCGTACGGAAGAGTAGCAGCTGAGACTCTGGTAACCACCGGTCTGGTATTTGTAGCGGGAGAGATTACTACCAGCTGTTATGTGGATATACCCCGGCTTATTCGTGATACAGTGTGTGAGATTGGTTATACAAGGGCTAAATATGGTTTTGATTGTGATACCTGTGCGGTTCTTACCTCCCTGGATGAACAATCCCCCGATATAGCCATGGGAGTTAATAAAGCCCTGGAAGCAAAACGGGGGCAGATGGATGACCCGGCCATTGAGGCCATCGGAGCAGGAGATCAAGGGATGATGTTTGGTTATGCCACCAACGAGACCGAAGATTTTATGCCCATGCCTATTTATCTGGCTCACAAACTGTCCCGTAGACTGGCCCAGGTTCGCAAGGATGGAACCATACCCTATCTGAGACCTGACGGTAAAACCCAGGTAACGGTTGAGTACGATGAACATCGTCCGGTCAGGATCGATACGGTAGTTGTATCCACCCAGCATGGTCCTGAGGCTGATAATGAGACTATCTTTCGGGATGTTATCGAACATGTAATTAAAGCAGTCATACCAGCCGAGATGCTGGATGACAACACTAAATACTATGTTAACCCCACTGGACGTTTCGTTATAGGAGGTCCCCAGGGGGACTCCGGTCTTACCGGAAGAAAAATAATAGTGGATACTTACGGCGGAATGGCCCGGCATGGGGGAGGAGCCTTTTCAGGCAAGGATCCCACCAAGGTAGACCGTTCAGCGACCTATGCGGCTCGGTATGTAGCCAAGAATATTGTAGCGGCGGGAATTGCTGATCGTTGTGAGATACAGCTGGCCTATGCCATCGGTATAGCCAATCCGGTTTCGATTATGGTGGAAACTTTTGGAACCGGCAAATTGTCCGATGCAGATATAATCAAACTTATTAGGGCTAATTTTGACCTTCGCCCGGCAGCGATCATCAGGGATTTGAATCTGCGGCGGCCTATATATAAAAAGACTGCTGCCTATGGCCATTTTGGCCGGAATGAAGAAAACTTTACCTGGGAAAAGACAGACCGGGCCCATACCTTGAGAGAGCAGGCCGGCATATAATAATTGATAACCAGGCGAAAAAACGTCCCCCGCTAATAAGACGGTGAGGTTCCTATTAACAGAACCGGCGGTGTCCCTTGCTTTCTTTTAGCGCAGGGACTGCTCCGCAGCTTCTATGATGCTTAAACCAGGTTGATTGTCCGCAGGTGAAACAGCACTGCCTGTAAAAGGTGTGGAACTGTCCATCTGCGGTTTGTTTATCAATGACTGTTTGTTGCTACTCGAGAGGTTGGCTACTATGAACATGCTGGAAGTATTGCTTGACCTGCCATTGAAAAATACTGCTGCTATATATAATTACGCAGTGCCCGATCACCTGCTTGGACAGGCTGAATATGGAAGACGAGTGCTGGTTGAGCTGGGCAGCCGGGATGCGGAAGGATTTATTGTCAGCCCGCCCCGGCCAGCAGAAGATGACTCGGGTCTCAAACCCATTATACAAGTGTTGGATGTAGCTCCAGTCTTTGACAAAAACCTTTTCGAGCTGGCTCAGTGGGTAGCCCATAACTATATCTGCCCTGTTTCAACTGCACTTAGAAGCATGATACCACCTGTACTGCATCGCAAACGAGGCAAATGGGTGGTGCCTTTGGTCAGCCGAGGGGAGATGGAAGGCTTTCTAAGGGAATCAGATCTTCTCCCCGCTGCCCAGGAACGGGTTATCCGGGTTCTCTTTAAGGAACAGGCTGTAAGTCTGGCTGAGGCACTGACCAGTATGGACCATGATATACTCAATCTGCTGGAAGATAACTCTTGTATAGACATCACCGGCAAATACGGTCATGTTCGTCTAAACAAGACCACTATGACCTATCGCCTGAGCATTAATCCGGATATTGATATAGATATGGCAAGCCTGGGAAAAAGAGCCCCACGGCAGGCTGAGCTGCTGAGAATGCTCATGCTTGGAGAAAGAGAAATGATCCAGGTAGACAGGATTTTTCCCCCCAGCAGTATCAAGTCCCTAATGGATAAGGGATATATTTCCGCAGGACGGAAGAATCCCATTTCTTCAACTAGTCCCCGCACTCTGCAAGTCCAGCAAAAGAAAGCGGTGGAGGCAATAAGTCAGGGGATAGTTTCCGCCCGTTACAAAGAGTACTTGCTGCATGGAGTTACTGCCAGCGGCAAGACCGAAGTCTATCTTCAGTCCATCGGAAAATGTCTGGATTGCGGGAAGAGCGCGCTGGTACTGGTGCCGGAGATAGCATTGACCCGACATTTGATGGGCCAGTTTCTGAGTCGGTACCCGGAAACTGCAGTGCTGCACAGCAGCATGAGGAGCCTGGAACGATATGAAGCCTGGAAAAGGATCAAGAATGGGGAAGCCAGACTGGTTTTGGGCACTCGGTCGGCAATATTTGCTCCTATGCCTAATCCGGGTTTGATAATAATAGATGAAGAGCATGAAAACACTTACAAACAGGAAGATAATCCGAAATACCATGCTGCTGAAGTAGCCCGATATCGAGCCCGTTTTCATCAGGCGGTGGTTGTATACGGCAGCGCAACACCCTCCCTGGATACCTATTACCGCAGCAGGCAGGGTGAAATTAAACTGCTGCAGCTAAGCCAGCGGGTAGCTAACCAAGAACGCCCAGCAGTTCATGTACAGGATATGCGGAAAGAAGGATTCTCCAATGCCGTAATCAGAGGCATGCTGGCGGATAGAATCCAAGCTGCTTTAAACAGTCAGAGCCAGTGTATTCTCTTTCTAAATCGAAGGGGTTATGCCCCGGTTTGTATATGTCGACAATGCGGCTGGGTGATGAGCTGCCCATATTGCTCGGTAAGCTTGAATTACCATCAGGACAGGGAATTGAATATCTGTCACTACTGCAATCACCAGCAGAAGATGATTAGCGCCTGCGAAGAATGCGGCAGTCAATATCTTGATTGGGGCGGTTATGGTACCCAGAAGGTGGAAGCAGAAATTAGCAAGTTATTTCCCCGGGCTCGCATAGCCCGTTTGGATATGGATAGCAGCAGAGTCGCCGGCACCCAGGAAAAGATACTGCAGGGTATGAAAAACAGCGATATCGATATATTGATTGGAACCCAGATGGTGGCTAAAGGCTTGGATTTTCCTTCGGTATCACTGGTGGGTATACTCAATGCCGATGCCATGCTGAACCTGCCGGACTATAGAGCCGGAGAAAGAGCCTTCCAGTTGATGGTACAGGCAGCGGGCCGGGCGGGCCGAGGCCATATGCCCGGGGAAGTGGTGATACAGACCTATAATCCTGATCACCCGGTAATAGGCTGGGCCGTTGCCGATGATTATCAGGGATTTTATCAAACCGAGATAGAAAGCAGAAAACTGCTGAACTATCCGCCCTTTACCCATATCCTGCGGATGGTACTCAGCGGAAAAGATGAAAAGGGAGTTGAGCAGACGATAGAAAGCCTGCGGCAGCAGATATACGATTTGATCGATGCTCGGGAAGATGACCTGGATATCCTGGGGCCGGCCCCCTGCCCAATATCCAGGCTGCGAAAACGTTACCGGCAGCAAATAATAATTAAATGCAATAATATGTTATTATTAAGAAGTATAGGTGAAAAACTGATATATTCAGGTATTCACAAGGATTATCAAATATCAGCCGAAATTAATCCCTTGACCATGATATAAGGAGGAACTTGAAAACAATGTCAGTATACAAGGTTGTTACTTTGCCCGATGAAGTTCTGCGGACCCGGGCCCGGGAAGTAAGTAAAATAAACGAAGGTGTTTTTCGCGTACTGGATCACATGAGAGATACCCTCTACGCTGAAAACGGGGTAGGTCTGGCTGCTCCGCAGATAGGCCTATCCAAAAGACTGGTAGTAATTGATGCAGATGATAACTATATAGAACTGATTAACCCGGAGATAATTGCCCAGCAGGGTGAGAGTATCCGCAGTGAAGGGTGTTTAAGTGTCCCGGGAATAGTGGGCCTGGTAAAAAGAGCCGAAAAGGTAGTGGTGAAAGCCCTCAACCGTCAGGGAGAAGAGTTTACCCTGGAAAGCAGCGGACTTCTGGCTCGGGCCTGCCAGCATGAGATCGACCACCTGGATGGAATACTATTCACAGATAAAGCCTTGGAAACCCGCAAGGAACCTGTCTGAGCCGGAGGTTTGATTGATGAGAGTAGTTTTTATGGGAACATCGGACTTTGCAGTTCCTTCTCTGCTCGGATTATTCCAGGATGGACACCGGATAGTCGGAGTGGTCAGCCAACCAGATCGGGCCAGGGGAAGGGGAAAAAAGGTGAGACCGACCCCGGTTAAAGAAATGGCGGTGGAAATGGGTCTGGCCATCTTTCAGAGTAATAACATTAAATCCGATGAAGCATTGGAGCAAATCAGGCAGTGGGATCCGGAGATTATTGTGGTGGCCTCCTATGGACAGATAATTCCACCCGCCATACTAGATTATCCGCCCCATGGCTGTATTAATGTACATGCCTCGCTGCTGCCCCGCCATCGAGGTGCAGCCCCGGTTCAAAGGGCAATAATGGCAGGTGACCAAGGCAGCGGAGTCACTATCATGTATATGGAAAAGGGGTTGGATACCGGAGATATTATAGCCCAGAAGGCAGTAGATATCGGTGAAGAGATGGACAGCGGCCTTTTGGAGCGGATACTGGCCCAAATGGGAGCGGAATTGCTGCTGCAGGTGATAAAGGAAATGGAATCGGGTCCTCCCCAGCGACGCAAACAGGATGACGCCCTGGCTACCTATGCCCATATGCTGAGCAAAGAGGATGAATTGATAGACTGGAACCGCAGTGCCGGGGATATATTAAATCAGGTTCGGGCTATGAGCCCGGTTCCCGGAGCATATACCTTACTGGATGGCGGTAAAGTCAAAATATTTTCTGTCCGGGTGATTCCAGAAATTGTAGCCGGAGAAATTGGACAAGTAGTCAGCGTTACCGATGAGAGTTTCCTGGTTAAGACCGGGAACGGGATGCTGGAGATACTTGAGATACAAAAGGAAGGGAAGAATAGAATCAAGGCCGGAGATTTTCTGCGTGGCTATCGGCAGTTGGAAGGCAGAGTCTTGGGTAAATGAGGGGGCTAAAGAAATGGTGGCTAAAAAGAGAATTTATATAGGATTGTTGGCAGCCAGCCTGCTTTTTGAGATGGCTCTGGTCTTTATGCTCTGGTATGTTATCGTTAATAGGGATATTATCATCAGCCAGATTATGCTGATTATTGTAGCTGCTGCTCTGGGAATAACATTTCTCATTCTGGGGCTGGGCATACTAGCCATAGTTATTATGATTATCAGATCAAGGTCCATGCCCTCCCTGGAAAAATTGACCCTGTGGGTCAACGAAATGCTGTTTCCTATCGCACTGATTATTGGAAGAACCCTGGGGATGGATAAAGAGAAGATATTGAAATCATTTATTTCGGTAAACAACTATATAACCGCGTCCAAGAAGATTCGGCCCGGGGAGAAGATACTAATGCTTCTGCCCCACTGCCTGCAGAATTCTGATTGTCCTTTTAAGATCACCATAGACATCAATAATTGTAAAAACTGCGGGAAATGCAGGATAGGCCAATTAAAGGAAATGGCTGATAAATACAATGCAGTATTGAAAGTAGCTACCGGTGGCACCCTGGCCAGAAAATGGATAGAAGAGGTCAGGCCCCGGGCTGTCGTAGCAGTGGCCTGCGAAAGGGATCTGGCAGCAGGCATTCAGGATACCGGCGGACTGCCGGTACTTGGTGTTCTCAATTCCAGGCCCTATGGACCCTGTATCAATACCGATGTTTGTCTGGATCAAGTTGACCAGGCGCTAAGAACCCTGGTGCAAGGAGGTTAATATTGTTGGGATAACTTGTCAGCCGCCGCCTGACTTGCCTGGCCGCATATCCAGTTTAATGTACTCTCTGCTGATATTGAGCGGCGGTTATGACAATTTCAGGCAGCTTCGAGGTGAAATTATTGATTGACAAAAAGGTTTCGAAGAAGAATTCAGCCCGTGAAATAGCCTTAAAGGTTATCCATGATGTCAACGAAAAGGGGTCTTATGCTAATCTGGCCCTGGACAAAGCCCTGTCTTTTTCTTCCCTGAGCATGCGGGAAAGAAGAAGAGTCAGTGAGATAGTAAACGGTACTATAAGAATGACCAAGCGCCTGGATTGGGTGCTTGATCTTTTTCTAAAGCAAGGAATTCGGAAACAGCACCCCTGGGTAAGAAACATCCTGCGCATGTCCCTCTACCAGATGATTTGTATGGCCAAAGTACCGGATTATGCCTGTGTTAACGAGGCCGTAGAATTAACCCGGATGAAAACCAGACAGCCGGCCTTATCCCGGGTAGTAAACGGGGTGCTGCGCAGCATAAGCCGCAGCCGGGATACTATCACCTGGCCGGAGGATGAGCTAGAATATCTGTCGGTCTACTATTCTCATCCCAGTTGGATAGTGGAACTATTGACAGATCTTTATGGACTCCCCGCCTGCAAGAGTATATTGGAATACAACAATACACCGGCTCCGCTGGTTTTACGCAGCAATAGTCTGTATGGCACCCGGGATAATTTACTTCGGTCCCTGTGGGCGGAGGGAGTCAAGTGTTCAGCATCGGCCAGAACTCCCTGGGGAATATACGTAGAAGAATTGAATCATCCTATCGCCGGGTTATCCGCTTATCAAAGGGGATATTTTTATGTACAGAATGATGCTTCCATGCTTGCGGCGGCTATATTGGACCCCGGACCGGGGCAAATAGTATATGATTTATGCGCCGGGGTGGGAGGTAAAACTACTCACCTGGCCGAATATATGCAGAATAAGGGACAGATATGGGCATACGACATATATCCTCAGAAAGTTGAACTGCTGCAGCATAATTGCCGCAGGATGGGTATCAATATAGTCCAGGCCCGGGTCCGCAGTGTATTTGACCAGGGGGCTGAAGGCCCTCTGGCTGACTGTGTACTGCTGGATGCCCCCTGTTCAGGTTTGGGAGTCTTAAATCGCCGTCCCGATTCCAGGTTTAGGAAGACGCTCCGAGATACCAAAGAACTTGGTGCAATACAGGCTCAGATGCTGGAGAAAGCCGTTGACTTGCTGGCACCTGGAGGGCTGCTGTTATATGCTACCTGTACCATACACCCGGAGGAAAATGAGCAGCAGGTATCAGCTGTCCTCAGGAATCGGAGCCTGGTACTGGAAGGCTTCGAAAAAAGATTGAGTTTCTGGGGCTTGGACCATGGTGATAAAGAACAGGCATCACGGGGAATGCTGGCTATAATCCCGGGAAAATACAACAGTGATGGGATGTTTTACGCATTAATGAGGAGGACTGAATAAGCAGATATGAATTCGTCCAATAAAGATGAATTACTGGGCAGAGACATAGAAGAACTGGAAGAGTATATGAAGGGAATGGGAGAAGCGCCATTCAGAGCCCGGCAGATTTTCAAATGGATTTACTCCAAGGAGGTAAACTCATTCCGTGACATGAGTGATTTGCCGCAGGACTTGCGCAGGAAGTTGGAGGGAACTGCTCAAGTCTCCATACCCCGAGTGTTAAAACAGCGGGTTTCAGCTGATGGAACCCGTAAATACCTGTTGGAACTGCGGGATAAAAAGAGAATAGAAACCGTGCTTATTCCCCAGGGTCAGGGCAAAGATAGCCGCTATACCATCTGTGTCTCTACCCAGGTAGGCTGTCCGATTGGCTGCAGTTTTTGCGCTACCGGACAATCAGGTTTTCAAAGGAACCTGGACTATTATGAAATAGTAGGACAGGTACTGGGTTCAAAACGGGAGTTAAAGAGGAAACTCAAAACCAATGAAGAAAACATAATTAGCAATGTTGTATATATGGGTATGGGAGAGCCATTCTTAAATTATGAAGAGATGGTCAAGTCTATCAGGATGCTCAATCATCCCAAAGCTTTGAACATTGGGCAGAGGCATATAACAATATCCACCTGCGGGGAAGTTCAAGGCATAAAGAGAATTGCCCACGAAGGCATGCAAGTCACGCTGGCTGTTTCTCTCCATGCCAGCTATGATGAGCTTAGAAACCACCTGGTGCCGTTAAATCGCAAATATCCTTTGAGTGCATTAAAAGAGGCGATAGAGTATTATATATCTGTAACCAATAGACGAGTAACATTTGAATACGTAATGCTGGATGAGGTTAACATCAGCAGACAGGATGCCGAAAAAACCATAGAGTTGATCAAACCCTGGCTGGCCAATGTAAACCTGATTCCGTACAATGATGTTGTTAGTCTTGGCTATAAAAAACCTTCTCCGTTTAAGATACAGCAATTTTATCACTGGCTTAGGGACGGAGGAATAAACGTCACCGTAAGAGAAGAAAAGGGGTCTGATATCATGGCTGCCTGCGGGCAATTGAGGTCTGATTACGGGAATATTATGAGAAATTAGACTTGTCTTACAGTATAGTGGGGAGTAAGTGTGTATGCGTGCGATTGGATTGACCGATATCGGTCTGGTAAGGACATCGAATCAGGACAGTTACCTGATTGATGAAGACAAAGGGCTCTTTGTAGTCTGCGATGGGATGGGGGGACATAAGGGCGGAGATGTGGCTTCCAGCCTGGCGATTAAAGCTATCCGGGATTCTCTGTCCGACTATAGAGAAGATGAGCCGCTTAAGTGGCTCAATCAAAGTGTGTCAAGGGCCAATGACCTAATACGGGAATGGGGTCAGAATGATCCGGACCTGTTTGAAATGGGAACTACCATTACTGCTGCTATAATCAAAGAACAGGAACTGATCATTGCTCATGTGGGAGACAGCAGGTTATATCACATAAACAATAAAGGAATCAATAAAGTAACCCGGGATCATACTCTGGCCGAGCAAATGATAACCGACGGTTTGCTTAAAGCAGAAGAAACAAGCGGCAATGCTTACAATCATATTCTTACCCGGGCTCTGGGAATCGATAATCAGGTGCTGATAGACAATCTGGCAGAAAACGTCATGCCCGGGGATATCATCCTGCTCTGTACGGACGGCTTGTCTGATATGCTGCAGGAGAGTGATATATTGACAACCATTAATGAATTTAGTTTCGACATTGCAGTAGCAGCCCGGAAACTGATAGAAAGGGCTCTGAACAATGGCGGATATGATAATGTTACAGTTATACTGGTACTAGTGTAATGGGAGGTTAAGACATTGGTAGGCACTGTATTAGGTGAAAGATATGAATTAAAAGAAAAAGTCGGCGAAGGCGGAATGGCTGATGTTTATACCGCCCATTGCCGGATTCTGGATCGGATAGTGGCAGTCAAGATACTCAAGGAAGAGTTTTCCCAGGATAAGAGCTTTGTTAACAAATTTCGGACCGAGGCGCTGGCTGCTGCTCGATTGTCGCATCCCAATATTGTCAATATTTTCGATGTAGGACAGGAAGATGATACCCACTATATAGTGATGGAATATATCGAGGGACAGACCTTGCAGAGCATTATTAGCCAACAGGCACCACTGCCGGTTAAGAAAGCCGTTGATATAGCTATAATGATATGCCAGGGAATCCAGCACGCCCATGAAAGGGGAATAATACACCGGGATATCAAGCCGCATAACATACTGATCACCGCTCAGGGTACCGTTAAGGTAGCGGATTTTGGTATCGCTCAGGCAATCAACAAAAAAACCATCACCTTCGGAGGAAGTATTGAAGGGACGGTACACTATATCTCACCCGAACAGGCCAAAGGCGATGCAGTGAGCCCGGCAACCGATATTTATTCCTTGGGATGTGTCCTGTACGAAATGCTTACCGCCCAACCTCCTTTCGATGCTGAAAGCATGATAACAGTTGCCCTGAAGCATATCCATGATGAGCCTGAGCCCCCGCGCTTGCTCAACCCGCTGGTTCCCCTGCCCCTGGAGAAAATACTGCTTAAAGCAATGGAAAAGATACCCTCACACCGCTATCAATCGGCCCTGGAAATGAGTGAAGACCTCCAGCAGGTTCAGTCCAATATGCACTCCCGGGCCAATGGGGAAACGATGGGAAACCATGTATTCATGTCACAGGAATTGGAAGAGGGTGTTGAAATGGCCAAAAAGAAGAAATTGACCCCATTTGGCATGCTGCTGATTGCAGTTGCCTTTATAGGATTTTTATCCGGGGTGACATATATTTTTGGTTCCTCATTTTTCGGGGAAGAGATAGCTGTACCCCAGGTGGTGGGAATGACCCTGGAAGAGGCCAACAAGACCTTGCTGGACAGCGGACTGGTTATGAGCATCAAGGCTCGCAAGTATGATGATGAAATGGAAAAAGACCGGATAATAAGTCAAAAACCAGCTGAAGGGCTCAAGGTTAAGAAGAAAGCCAAAATAGAAGTTACAGTGAGTGATGGGCCGGAGGAGTTAAAGGTGCCCGACCTAGTAGGAAAAAAGATTTCCGATGCCCGGATTGCCATAACCAATGCCGGATTTGAAACAGGTCTGGTTGATGAGAAGCATGATGACCGATATGAGGCAGGTATAGTAATGTCCCAGGAACCGGTCTATGGTTCCAATGCCAAAAAAGGCAGTACAATAAACCTTATGGTCAGCAAAGGCCCAGCTCCGGAGCGGGTATCGATGCCCAATCTGCTTGGGATGGAACTGGAAAAGGCCCGGGCTGAGCTGACCTCCAGGAATTTGGTGCCCGGAAATACCAGCTGGGAAGAAAGCCAGGAGTATTACAGCAATTACGTGATAAAGCAGGATACAGCCGCCGGGGTACTGGTAGATGAATCAACCACAGTCAATCTTACAGTCAGCAAAGGCCCGGGGCCGACATCCAGGACCAAGGTATTAAAGGTAGAGCTGCCGGATGAGCTGGACTATTATAATGTGCAGGTGACGGTTAATGACGCCCAGGGGCAGCGAGATGTATATAACCAATACCATGAGGCCGGTGCCGTGGTGAGTATAGCGGTAAACTACCTGGGTACTGGTACCGCTGTAGTCAGATTAAACGGACAGGTATTTGACACCATCAATCTATAGAAAACGGGGAGGCCGGATATGACTGCCCATCAATTGAACGGTATAATAATTAAAAAAATTGCCGGTTTTTACTATGTTCAGGATGAGAATGGCAGCATATATGAGAGCAGGCTGAGAGGAAAAGTCAAACAGGAGGTATTGACCGGAGACAGAGTCACCATTACGGTACTGGATCAGCATAAAGGGATAATGGAAAAGGTGCTGCCCCGGGTTAACCAGCTGTACAGGCCCAAGATTGCCAATGTTACTGCAGTTCTGATCGTGCTGGCCTGTGATCGGCCTGCTCCCAGCATAATGATGCTGGATCGGCTGCTATTTTTGAGCTTTTATAATCACCTGTTGCCGGTCATTGTGCTCAACAAGTGCGATATTCCTGAGAGTGACAACGCCGGATTGATCAAGGATTACTATCCGGGCGCAGGATTTAATTTTATCATGTCTTCGGCCAAAACTGGTTGCGGCATTCAGGAAATCCGGGAAGCAGTAAGGGATCAGGTGGCAGTAATGGCTGGCCCGTCCGGGTCTGGAAAATCCACCCTCTTAAACACTCTGAGCGAAGGCCTGGAACTGAGGACTCAGGAAGTAAGCTCTAAAATTGGCAGAGGTAAGCATACCACCAGGCATGTTGAACTGTTTCCCCTGGCAACCGGGGGACTGATTGCTGACACTCCGGGATTCAGTATAATTGACCTGCCGGCTGTTGGCAGAAAAGAAGTAGCTCCATGCTTCCCCGACTTTGAGCAATATGTTGATCAGTGCGAGTTCAGGGATTGCCTGCACTTTAAAGAAAGAGCATGCGGAGTGAAGCAGGCTTTGGAAGAAGGAGTAATTCCTGGATTCAGGTATAATAACTACATTGCCATGCTGGAAGAAGTAATAAGCCGCGAGAGGTGTTATAGATGATATTGATAGCCCCATCGATTTTGTCAGCCGATTTTTCCTGTCTGAGGGATGATGTCCGGAGGGTTGAGGAGGCAGAAGCCGATTGGTTGCATATAGATGTCATGGATGGACATTTTGTGCCCAATTTGACCATAGGTCCGGGAGTGGTGGCTGCAGTTAAAAAGCACACCAGGCTTTTTCTGGATGTGCATTTGATGATAGAAAGGCCAGAACAACTGATCCCGGCTTTCGCTGAAGCGGGAGCCGACCTGATCGGGGTGCACAGCGAAGCTTGTACTCACTTGCACCGGGTGATTGGGATGATAAAGGAACAGGGAGTCAAGGCGGGAGTTGCAATCAATCCGGCAACTCCGGCCAATGTACTGGAAAATATTATCGAAGAAGTTGATTTAATATTGCTGATGAGCGTAAATCCCGGTTTTGGAGGGCAGCAATTCATACCCGGGGTGATAAGCAAGATCAGGCAGGTCAGAACCATGCTGAACCATTGCGGCTCCGGGGCATACCTGCAGGTAGACGGAGGAATCAACCAGATCACCGCAGCTCAGGTGGCAGAAGCAGGTTGTGATGTGCTGGTATCAGGATCATATATATTCGGAGCTGCTGATATGAGCCAGGCGGTAAAATCCCTGCGCGATGCCGCCCGGCTTGACCATTCACAGCTGAGATGATAATATAAATTTAATAAAATAACAAAAGAACTTTCTTCGGGGATGGGTGAAATTCCCTATCGACGGTTATAGCCCGTGAGCCGCAAGGCAGGATCCGGTGCAATCCCGGGGCCGACAGTTAAAGTCTGGATGAGAGAAGAAGGGCAGTTAAACCTGCAAAATATGCAGGAACGATGCTTTGCGCTCAAAACCCGATGGAATCGGGTTTTTTGTTTTAGAGGTGGATAGTATTGACGGATATGGATTCCAGGTATATGAAAAGAGCTATTGAACTGGCTGCCTTGGGCAGGGGGAGGACCAGTCCCAATCCCCTGGTAGGGGCAGTTATAGTTAAAGACGGAGAGATAGTGGGGGAAGGCTATCATCAAAAAGCGGGCACGCCTCATGCCGAGGTGCATGCCCTGGCAGCTGCAGGCTCCGAAGCTCGGGGAGCTGCTCTTTATGTATCATTGGAGCCCTGTTGTCACCATGGCCGCACCCCTCCCTGTACCGAGGCCATAATCAAGGCCGGTATTAAACGGGTAGTGATAGCCACTCTGGACCCTAATCCCAAGGTTGCCGGAGGTGGTCTGGCCATACTGCAAGAGGCTGGGATCGAGACAAAATACGGGGTTATGCAGGAGGCGGCCGTAGAATTGAATGAGATATTCTTCAAGTATATCCAGAGCGGGTTGCCCTTTATAGCCCTCAAGACAGCCATGACCATGGACGGAAAAATTGCCGCCTGCAGCGGAGATTCTCGCTGGATTACCGGAGCAGAGGCCAGGCAATATGTCCACCGGCTCAGAAATACCTATGATGCAATAATGGTAGGAATTGGCACTGTACTGGCCGACAACCCGCAGCTGAACACCAGGTTAAACGACGGCAACAGCCGCGATCCGGTCAGAATAGTCATTGACAGTCAATTGGATCTGCCCCTTAATAGTATTATCGCCCGGAGCAGTCGGGAGCAGAGCAGTATAGTTTTTTGCGGGTCAAACATTGATGAAGGTAGGGCGGAGGCACTATCCGTCCAGGGAGCAGAGATTATTCGTCTGGAACTGGAAGATGACCGGGTGCCCCTGTCCAAAGTCATGACCATACTGGCCGATCGGGACATTACCAGCGTCCTGGTTGAAGGCGGGGCAGAGATAAATGCTTCTTTGCTGGAAGCAGGATTGGTAGACAAATATTACTGGTTTATTGCACCTAAATTAATTGGCGGGCGCAACGCTCCGACCCCGGTGGGAGGTGCAGGATATGAGTTTATGCGGGATGCTCTGGAATTGAAGATCAAGGATGTACAGTACTTTGGCTCTGACCTATTAGTCACTGCGGTACGCAGCTGAGCTCCAGCAAATAAACACCGTGCAGGATTCAGCTTAAATGGGGAGGTAATAATATTTTTACTGGAATTGTTGAGGAAATCGGCCAAGTAAAACAGGTTAACCGGGGGCAGCAATCCTTTGCTATAGCTATTCAGGCCGATAAGGTGCTGGAAGAGGTTAAAACAGGAGACAGTATTGCTGTTAATGGGGTATGCCTGACGGTAACAGAACATTCCGGTAGCAGTTTTACCGCCGATGTTATGCCGGAAACCTATCAGCGTACCACCCTGAAATCACTGAGCAGCGGCAGTCAGGTCAACCTGGAACGGGCGTTAAGACTGACAGATAGATTGGGCGGGCACTTGGTGCAGGGTCATGTTGACGGGATAGGCACCATTATTGGTAAGACCCAGGATGATATAGCAATTATTTATCGGCTTCAAGCCCCGTCCGATATATTGAAATATACAGTTGCCAAAGGATCAATAGCAGTTGATGGGGTAAGCCTCACCATAGTAGCGGTGGATCAGCACAGCTTTACGGTATCGCTCATACCGCATACCGCCCGGTTAACCGTACTGGGTTGGAAAAGAGCAGGGGACAGAGTAAATCTGGAAACCGACATTATCGGGCGTTATGTTGAGAAACTATTGTTGAACAATAAAATCGAACTGGGAAAGAAAAGTATAGATTACAGTTACCTGGCAGAAAATGGATTTATTTAAGGGGGCAGCAGCATGTTTAATAGTGTAGAAGAAGCAATAAACGATATCAGAGAAGGTAAGATGGTAATCATGGTTGACGATGAGGACCGGGAGAACGAAGGGGACCTGATAGTTGCAGCTGAAAAGGCCAATCCGGATCTGATCAATTTCATGGCTGTTCATGCTCGGGGACTGATTTGTGTTCCCATGGAGGGATCTGACCTGGATCGTTTGGACATTAAACCTATGGTTATGAATAATACAGACAATCACGAAACAGCCTTTACCGTTTCCGTTGATTACAAAACCACCACCACCGGCATTTCAGCCCATGAAAGAGCTGATACGGTTAAAGCTCTGATCTCCAAAGATAGTGTGGCAGCGGACTTTAGGCGCCCGGGGCACATATTTCCGCTAAGATACCGGGAGGGAGGCACTCTGAGAAGGGCCGGGCACACCGAAGGCTCCATCGATCTGGCCAGAATGGCCGGACTTTATCCCGCCGCCGTTATCTGTGAGATCATGAATCCTGATGGGACCATGGCCCGGGTTCCGGAGCTGATAGAATTCTCCAGAAAGTTTAATATCAAGATCATCACCATTGCCGATATGATTGAATATCGCCGGCGCAGTGAAAAACTGGTCATCAGGTTCGATGACGCCAGGCTGCCCACCGCTTTTGGAGAATTTAAGGCTGTGGCCTATAGATCATTACTGGACGACAAGGAACATCTGGCCTTGGTCAAAGGACAGTGGGAACCAGACGAACCGGTTCTGGTAAGAGTGCATTCCGAGTGTCTGACCGGAGATGCCTTCGCCAGCAAACGCTGTGACTGTGGCGAACAACTGCAAAAAGCGCTGGAGATGATAGAGGAAGAAGGCAAGGGGGTACTGCTCTATATGCGGCAGGAAGGAAGGGGGATCGGGCTGTGCAACAAAATAAGGGCTTACAAACTTCAGGACAATGGCAGAGACACGGTACAGGCCAACCTGGACCTGGGATTTGCTGCTGATTTGAGGGATTATGGCATCGGAGCCCAGATACTAACCGATCTGGGGATCAAGAAAATGCGTTTGATGACCAATAACCCCAAGAAAATCAGAGGCTTGGAAGGGCATCATCTGGAAGTGGTAGAGAGGGTACCGATGGAAATGGAAAGCCGCCAAGAGAATAGATACTATCTGAAGACCAAGAAGGAGAAGATGGGGCATCTGCTGGCCAATATGTAGAACAATATTTATTAAGGGAGGTTGCTTGGATTGCCAAGAATATATGAAGGTAAACTGATTGGAGAGAATCTTAAATTCGGTATAATAGTATCCCGGTTCAATGAATTTATTACCAACAAACTGCTGTCGGGATGTCTGGACGCCCTGATCAGGCACGGAGTGGATGAAAACCACATTGAGATAGCCTGGGTGCCGGGAGCCTTTGAAATACCTCTGGCAGCTCAAAAAATGAGCGCCAAGGGATATGACGCGGTAATCTGTCTGGGGACGGTTATAAGGGGGGCTACGCCTCATTTCGAATATGTGGCTTCCGAGGTAACCAAGGGAGTTGCTCAGGTAGGCTTAAATACCGGCAAGCCGGTCATTTATGGCGTATTAACCACCGATACCATAGAGCAGGCCATTGAGAGAGCCGGGACCAAAGCAGGCAACAAGGGTTCGGATGCTGCTGTGACTGCCCTGGAAATGGTCAACCTTTTCAAGTCACTGGATTAGTTACGGTCTTATTGAGAATATATGGCGACAAATGGGAACCCTCAAAGCTATTTGAGGGTTCCTAGCGTCAAAGGCTATCTCTATATCCCCAATCGTTTATCAGCGTATTTAAAATCTTCCTTCAACAATAACCCTTCATTTATCATCGGCGACTTATATCAGGAGCAATCTAGAGCAATCGACAGATTGACATTATCAGGACTGCTTGGATTTGGGAATTATTGTCCATGGTTGCCAATGGCATGATTATTGCAAATACTACATAAACAATAGAATAAATATAAAACTAAACCAATAAATTGCAGTCCCAAATTGGTAATACTTCTAATTTGAATTAGAGGATTCGGGTTATTTATAGCCATCTGCAAAATATTGCTGACGGCATGGGAATTTGTTTACACCTGAAAAATTCGGAGTAGAGGCTGAACATTTGGCTCTTGCCGATGCAATTTGGTCAATATTGATGTATCGGTGCATCGTCTGAAGTGTAAAGCAGGAGTTTGAATAGAAATATTTCGAACATCTTCAGGTCAGTATAATAAATACACATTAAAGGAGGAAATAGAATTGAGCAGCTGGTATTTGGACAATTTTCCGCAGATATCCAAAGCAATGCTCCAGGTTATTCCCTGGGAAGTGGCATTTGCCTCAACTGACCTGGAGAAGTTCACCTATTTGGAGGATTCCAGGTTTGAGCTTCCGGGGGTACAAGTAGGCAAACGTTTTGCCCAGGGGTTGGGGTCTGATACGGCCATAAAAACCAGGCAGGCCAGCAGTTTTGAACTTGATGACAGCCATTATGGTGTAGCTATGAAGGTGATAACGGCACCTGTTTTTGATGATGAGCAGCCGGACGCCATTGTGGGTACCTATTTAATGGCTATATCACGACAAAATGCCTTTAATTTGCAAAAGATGGCTCAGAACTATCAGGAAAGCATGATTGAAATTGCATCTGCTGTTGAAGATAATGCTATTGCCGCCAGCAGTATCAACAGCAGCGAAGAAGTTCTGCATGAAAACATTATCTATATCCGACAAAATGCTGATGACATAGTCAGAATACTGGAAGATATTAATAACATTGCCGGACAAACCAAAATGCTGGGTTTGAACGCAGCTATAGAAGCTGCTCGAGCCGGTGATGCTGGTGATGGTTTTGGTGTGGTTGCAGAGGAAATACGCAAGTTGTCGGACTCGTCCCGTGGGACTGCAGCCATGATAAAAACCCTTATAGACAAGGTTAACACTTCAATCACCAGGGCTATCGAGAGTTCGCAAATAAGCCTCAAAGCCAGTGAAGAGCAGGCGGTGGTGAGTCAGGAGATTAATGCCCAAATAGAAGAGATGACCAGCCTTATCCATGAACTGAACCGGGTAGCCCAAGAAATATAAGGAAGCAAAAAGATGTCTTACGCCTCTTCTAAGTGGCCGGGTTCCTATTGACAAAACAGGCGGCAGGCTCCAATCCTCCGCCTTGTTTGCATCGGTAGGATAAAAGTTGCAGGTTCTTTCTTAGTTTCTTCCTTAATTTTATGGAGTTTGGGAAGCCAAACGGTGTGCTCCCAGAGTGCTTCCGGCGGTTAGAATAATGCCCGGCTTCGGGGCCTGAAGGTATCACTGAAAACCAGGTGATATTACAGCGAATAAATGAAGGGTTAGCTGAAGGTTCTGCGCAGGCCATACTTCTTCATCTTTCTCAAAACGGTTGCCTGATTAATTCCAATAGCTGCTGCAACTTTTCTGCTGCTGCTTAGTTCATTCAAGGCGGTGGCGAGTATCTGTTTCTCAATTTCTTCAACTGCCGTACTCAAAGGCATAATTCCAGAAACCTGTACGCAGGGCATGATAGTTTTATCAGCTTGTTTAAGGGCTAGTTCATTGACGTCCAGATATTCGCCTTCACTTACTACTACCAAGCGTTCCATAGCGTTTTTCAGTTCCCGAATGTTGCCCGGCCATGAATGCTGCTTGAATACCCTTAGTGCATCAGAACTTATGCGTTTTTTCTGATGATAGACCTGATTATAATGGTTGAGAAAATGCATACTGAGGGGGGCGATATCTTCAATTCGTTCCCTGAGAGGAGGTATGGTTATTTGAATCACATTTAAACGGTAATACAGGTCATCTCTAAAGGTTTTGTTCTTAACCATTTCTTCCAAATCGCGATTGGTAGCAGCCAGAATCCTGGCGTTAACAGGAATAGACTTGCATTCGCCGATCCTGGTTACTTCATGCATTTCCAAAACACGAAGTATCTTGACCTGCAGGTTGGTAGGCAGTTCGCCTATTTCGTCCAGAAACAGGCTGCCATTTTCCGCTGATTCAAACAAACCAGCTTTGCCATTTTTCAAAGCTCCGGTAAAAGACCCGGCTGCATAACCGAACAATTCCGATTCCAGTAGGTGTTCAGGAATTGCTCCGCAGTTTACAGCTACAAAAGGACCATTTTTGCGAGTACTATTATCGTGAATATATTTAGCGATTACTTCTTTGCCCACTCCTGATTCGCCTAAAATCAATACCGTAACATCAACCGGACTGATTTTGCGGGCTAACCCCAATGCCTCTTTCATGGGGATGCTGATAGCAACCGGTTCATTTTTCAGATTCGGGTTCTTTTCCTGGTCCATTTGCTGATAGTATATTTTCTCCATTTCCTGCGCTTTCTCCAGTTCTTCACGAAGGCGATATATTTCCGACATATCTCTCACATTGGTGACCACTCGATAAAGCTCACCGTTTTCATCAAAAATAGGATTTCCGGTTACAATACCAATACCGCAAGGCAGATTATTATGAGTAATGGTGATGGTTTTCTTCTCATAAATCACCATCAGTGCTACTGATTTTTCCAGATAGCCCAGGCTAATTATATCTCTCATGTTTCTGCCTTTTAATACATTTTCCGGGATGCCTGACAATTCCACATAGGCCTTATTGAACAACAGGATATTGCCTTGGGCATCGGTAAGCAATATCCCGTCAAAGGAGGCTCCAAAGAGCATTTTAAAGTCTCCTAGTTTCATGTGTGGACTACAACAATCATCTTTGGTTGGCTGCATATTACTGCTCCTTTGCGCTTGTGCAAACTGTGTTAGATGGATGTTACATGCATTATACTATTAATAGTCAAACAATTCAAACAATACAAACAATTCAAGCAATAAGAACAACTGTTCAATAAGTATGTATTAAGATGAAAATTACTCGTACTAAAAGAAGTATTCTCTCCCAAATGTAATGGCTAGGAGGGTGGGGGAAAACCACTACAAATGGGAGAGATTATGAAAGGGAGAAAAGGGAGAGTGCGATTACTCTACTTGACTTCCCTGGAGGCCTGGCTGTCTAAATACGGCTTTTATTCCTGGGCAGCCAGATTCGATTTTCTTGAGCCACCCTGATCAACTCGTCTCGAAAATCCGGATGGGCAATACTAATCAACGCTTCCGCTCTTTCCCAGGTAGATTTACCCTTTAGATTTACTATGCCATATTCTGTTACTACGTAATTAGTTACGGCGCTGGGTACGGTTACTACTGTTCCTGGTTTAAAGCAAGGCACAATTTTGGATTCCACCGTTCCATCCTTCCTCCTAGATGTGGATGGCATACACAGGAACCCTTTTCCTCCCTTGGAGCGGAAGGAAGCAAAATGGAAGTCCAATTGACCTCCAGTACCGGAGATATGACGGAATCCTATCGACTCAGAGGAAACTTGGCCAAGAATGTCTACTTCCAAGCAGCTGCACAGAGATACAACCTTATCGTTTTGGGCGATTATGAAGGGATCGTTGGTGTAATCAACCGGCATAATCAAACACTGGGAATTATCGTCCAGGAAGTCATAAAGCCTTCTGGTTCCCATAGCGAAGGTGTAGATAAACTTATCCTTGAATACATTTTTAGCCCGGTTGGTGATACGGCCGGCTTCATACATGTCTACATAGGAATCGACCAGCATTTCAGTGTGAACCCCCAAGTCCCTTAGATCCGACTGGGCAATCATTTCCCCCACCGTATTAGGCATTCCCCCGATTCCCAGCTGCAGGCAGGCCCCATCCTCCATTTCTTCCATGATCAGGGAGGCAATTTTTCGGTCTATATCTGTAACAGGAGGTTTCTTAAGTTCCATTATCGGAGAGTTATTGCCTTCAACTATAAAGTCAGCTTCCGATATATGAATATTATTATTGGCTGCACTATGGCAATAAGGCAATGAGCTGTTAACTTCTACTACAATTTTACGGGCCGTTTCTTTTTCAGCCAGCAGTTTGCTGCAGGAAGTACTTAGATTGAAGTTTCCATATTTGTCCATGGGAGTAACAGTAAAAAAAGCTACATCAGTCTGGAGACGCTTTTTATACATGCCGGGTATCTCATGATACCACTCCGGCAGGAAAAATGCTCTGCCTTTATCAGCCAAGCTGCGAGTGATGGTACTGTAAGACCAATCATGATAATAAAAATGATCCCCTTCCGGATCACACATAATCGTTTCAGGAATTATGGTACTAGTGCAAGCACGGATTTTTACTGCCTTGAGCTCGTCTTTGCGTTTGGCTAGAGCTTTGTCGCACTCTACACTACTAGCTACGAAATCACCATAATCCACCCAATCTCCTGATTTAACGACTTTAACTGCTTCATCAGCACTAACTAGCTTATTTTGGTATTCTTTCATATAGATATTGCCCATTATTTTCCCTCCATATTTAAATTAATAAAGTTATTTAGTCCTATTTGGCAATGACATCAGAATTTCCGAGAAACCCTGGATTCTGGTACGAGCCTGTTCAAGTGATTGCATCTGCTGGTCTATCTCTAGGTATAGGAGCGGTATCCCGGCGGCTTCAACTTCTTTTTTTATAATGGGGTAGTCAAATTCTTCCGGGTCACAGAATTTCATCATACATATGACAATGGCATCTGCCTCCCTGTCTTTGACCATATTTATCAGCATCTGTCCGCGTTTCTTCTCAGGATCATATACCAGAGAACAGCAATCCCTTAGGGCCCATTGTTCAGCTAATCGAGCCAGGGGGTTTTCACCTTCGGGAGCATCCGTACGGAATTGCCTGCTTTCCTGGGCCAAATCATCTCCTACTACTGCTAATCCATATTCTTCAAACAAGTCCAACAGGCTCTCAGGTTCGGCCATAATACCAGATAGAATTATCTTTTTTCCCGGCCATTCTTGCGGCGCTTGCTGGTTGAGTTCAGCCAGGACTTCCTTGATTATACTGGCATACCTTTCCTTTTCTGCAAAATAGGCAGCCTTGATTATTATATGCCTTAACCTGGGCCTGATAATATGGGGATACTTAGCAGCCAGGTCGGTAAAATTACGCATAGTACGGCGATAATCATTGTAGATATCTATACTCCGGTTAATAGCCTCGTCGCTTATTTTTACCCCGGTTATTTTTTCCATTTCATTTTTTACATGCTCTAGTTCAGTTTCCATGTAACGGACCCCGGCAGGAATTCTGCTCATTTGCGGATGAACAATATGAATGGGCTTTACAGCAGGGACAGCGGTTATCCAATCCTGTCCCAGGGACTTCAAGGTGTCGCAGGGAGCAGGGATAATGGCAGCTTCCAAATCATTGTAGACACCGTTTAAAGCGAATTCCATTACTGATTGCATAACCGAACAGGCGAAAGCCGGAAAATATCGGTTCGACTGGGACAAGGTAGTCTGTCCTCCCCACATGCCTACCGGCAGGCAGCCTGAAGCATGTACTATTTCCTCCGGACAATATACGGGCAAACAGCCAATAGCCTTCTGCCCGCTCTCTTCTTTATATTGTCTTACCACCTGAGCAGGGTGGCCGGCAATGTCAATGATTTCTTCCAATAAAGTATATAGTCTGTCCAATTTATTCACCTCCTTATTTGCCTTCCTGCAACTTCTTGCGTTCCGCCATCATTTCTACCAAGGCCTGGATTCTGGTATCATACTGGGCTTTGGCAAAGTTGCGGGGATCTGTCTGATCTCCGTCAAAAACCACAAAGGGAGCTCCTGTTATATTGAGAACCTGCCTTTGCAGCTCATACTGCATGAAATCCATTAACTTGCAGCTGCGATTAAGATGATAAACGGCCCCATCGCATTTGCACTCCTCGATAATAGTGGTGCGAAGATCCACCTGTTTTTTAAGATTGGAATTGTTCATTACTCCTGAATAAGCTCTGGCCATACCATCCAAATCATTGGCTTCATAAAGAAGGGTCCACGCTCCTGGATAGGTTGAACCTACCAGGTTGACGCCATAGTCCTTAAGAGTTTTAAAAGTGTGTGACAGATAGGGCCAGCAGGCAATTCCCTCCCACATGATCCGATACTCCTCCCGGGCTGGGAACTGGCTTTGACCGTTGTGATAGAGCTCGTCAAGTTCTTCAGCCACCAACTTGAACAACTCAATGGATTCTGGCTTTCCACGCATGCAGACTATTAAGGCCATATAGTTAAAGATATTAAAGCCATTAAGGGGGGAGGGGACGAGAGCCGCCTTATCCATGGCAGATTTCCATGTTTTGGCGGCCTCGGATGAGATCTTCATTACTTCTTCAAAACGCCGATAATCAAAAGGACGAGCACATATTTCTTCCAATTGTCTGATTGCTTCTTCGAACTGGCCCTTGATGTAATCCACCCTTTCCTGGCTAACCTCATATTCATAGTTATAAGGGACGTCAATCATTATCATGGGCACATTTAGCTCTCGGGCAATGTTTTCATACCACTTAAGCAGAGTGTTGCATATATTGTTGCAGCATATGATCAGATCCGGCAGAGGAATATTTTCAAAGCAACAGTCCAGGGTTTCAAGATAACCAAGATTGATTCGGGCATAGGAACATATATCCAATGAATAGCCGCTTCCTTCTGCCTGTTGCAGTAATGGTATTGCTCCGCCTTTGGCACCAATGGCGGCAGCATGATTTTCTGGGTAGAGTACTTCTATACCCATGGCTTCACAGAATTCCTGGGGAGCAATTGAGGTTGACCAGGCTACGAGATCGCCGCGCTCTTTAGCTGCCTTGGCATCAGCATAGTGTTTTTGGGTCAATTGATTTAACAATTCTTTTGACGTTAGTTTCTGGCTCACTTTATACACCTCTCTTATGCTTATTAAAGAATCATCTTGTCTGGAAATCAGTGCAATATTTGTGCCAAAGGCCTGTGGTAGTGTGATAAACCCAGCACAGCAGGCAGATTCCATATGCAATACAGCCGGGAAATGACCGTATCTTCGGATAATCATTTCCCTCCGGTTACAGTTATAGTTTAGGAAAGGGAAGAACTTCATTCATGGAAAGCGTTAAAAGAAAAATCATGAAGTGAAGCAGTCGCGCTTCACTTCATGATTGATTTGCTTCACATATTTATCCTCTAGGTAGAATTGGCTATTCCTAATTATAGTAGAAACATCATCTAACCTATCTCACAATTAGCTAACCTTCAACGGTTCATCGATTTCGCGCTGTTGGGCGGCCTTTTTGTTCTTATGTCCGGCAACAAAAATTCCCGGGATGATGACTATAGCTATACCCAGGTAACCCACTGAGCCATAACCTTTAACTACAATATTAGTCAGCCCGAATATAGATATTGATGTACAGATAGCCATGGTAATAACTGAAATAGCAATTCGGCGTGCTCTCAAGCTTTCGAAGATACCTGTACCGGAAGACCATAACTTTTCAAATCTGGCCACTGAAGAGAAGACAAAGGTAACCCCGGTAGATATTAATGCGAAGAAGAGAATGACGCTGTAGAGAATTTGCATCCAGGAATAACCCAGGTTGGTGGCCACAAAGTGAACCGGCAGAGTTTCCTGCAGTACATCCGGGGTGAAACCCAGCAGCATGGTACATACCAGTAGAAGCATTATAGCATTAATGGTAAAGCCTATACCGAAGAATTGATTGCATTCTTCGGTTGTTTTAACATTCTGGGCGCAAGAAATGATCGGAAGAACGGTAAAGGCTTGAAATCCCACGTATACTAATGCCTTCCAGGCGGCGGCACTGAAACTCATGCCAAAGGTTTCTTGAGTAGATATGATCTGGCTGAAGTTTACCCATCCAGCGCTTATTCCCAGTATAGTTACCGACCCGACTGCTACTATCAGAAAATAGGTCATATAGCGGGAAGCATTAATTATCAACTGGGCTCCGAAAATGGTCATTACAAGTAAAATGGAGCCGATAATTACTATGGAGAGACCATATGGAATTCCAACAATTGAGCTGAAGAGGGCTGATGCCCCTGCAATGGCCGCACTAACGCCGCATAGGATCAGCATAATGTATCCCAGTTCAAAAATAGGAGAAAATATTTTCTCATAGGGATAGAAAAGGGCATTGGCATAGCTTTTATAGTCGTAAGTGTGGTTATCCTTGGCAAAAATCAAGGCATTTCTGTGAATATATCCCAGCAGAAGCATGGCTACCAGCCCCAGGGGTATAGCGTACCAGCCATATTTTACATAAAAATTTACTTCTTGATTACCGGTGGCAAATCCTCCCCCGCAATGGGTTCCAAACCATACCGCCGCCATCCCAAATGCAGTTGCCATACCTGCACTTTTAGCCGTCGAGGGTTTACTTTTAGTCATAAAAACTACCTCCTAATAATAACTCTAGAACCAACTCATATCCGGTTAATTAATTAGTTGCTTTCCTCTATTGGGCTTTGAATATCCTGGATTAACTACGATTTGCCATGGCGCTCTGGTACGCCAGGAGTGCTGCTCCCAGGGCTCCGGTTATCTGGGGATCAGGGCAGACTTGTACAGGTATTTGCAGTTCATTGCTTATTTCCTTAACCACGCCATAATTCTTGGCCACCCCTCCGGTCATGACTATTAGCGGTTCCGGGCCTATACGGGAGGCCAGACCAGATACACGGCGAGCTACTGATTTATGTACCCCAGCTGCTACATCGGCACGAGACACATTCGAAGCCAGTTGGGAAATAACCTCAGATTCAGCAAAAACAGTGCAAGTACTGCTTATGGTAACCGGTTGGACTGACTCTTCTGCCAGATTGCCCAAATGGGCAACATCGACTTCCAGGACTCTGGACATAACCTCAAGAAAACGCCCGGTACCGGCTGCACATTTATCATTCATAATAAAATTGCTCATAGTGCCTTGAGGGCCAATTTTAATTACTTTAGCATCCTGACCGCCAATATCAATAATTGTTTTGGTTTCGGGAACAAAATGGAGAACCCCTTTGGCATGACAACTAATCTCACTAACCTGATTATCTGAACCCCTGAAGGTCATTCTTCCATATCCTGTAGCTACAGTTTTTTCTATGTCGCTGGCTTTTAATCCTGAAATTGCATAAGCCTGATCGAGAGCTCTTGAGGGGCCTGATGTTCCTGTTCCAACTGTTACCACTACCCTGCCAACTATTCTGTTCCCGTTTTCCAAAATTACTACCTTCGAAGAGGCAGAACCAATATCCACACCCATGGTAAACATCTTTTCACCTCCTTATGTAATTGTCAAAGAACGATTTAATAAGCTATTGACTTGTTTCATAGCACGTTTTAAAACTGCAGTTTCTTTGAACTAATTTGTCATAATGCAACATCTATGCCATTGTTTGCGGCTAAGGTCCGTGAAAGGAATGAAATGCCGATAAACCGGAGGAGGCAGGATATTATGCTCTGAGCTTGGTCTGACAACTAATGCCGAGTGATGCTAAATTGCTTCAGCCCTTTCAGAGCTTGACTGTTTGTAAATACCAAATTAAATGATTAGGGGTGACTCTGGATTCTTTAACCTTGGCTTTTTTCAGCTCACTCTGTTTTTGCGAGGATCTTCTTGATTTTTTTATAGCTTTAGCGTAAAGTCTATAATTAGATTTAACCTAACTAGTCTAATTATGGAATAATCAGGAGGAGATACAGTGGTTATAATAGGGCTGGTCATTATTCTCATCATGGTACTATCGTTGCCCTTTCTTTTTCACAAGGTGGAAGAAAATCTGGAGATTTTTCTGTTTACAATGGGTATTGCAGCAGCCATTACCTCCAGCAAAATGAACCTGGAATTGGTGCATGAAGCTTTACGGGAACCGGTAATGATTGCAGGAGCAGTACTTATTGCCGGGACTCTTTTTTTCCTGCTCCGGGAGCCGTTTGCCCGCTTTATGGGAATAATCTGCAGCAAACATCACCTGGGATTGGTGGTATTTCTGGTGGTGCTGATACTGGGGCTGGCCTCCAGTATAATTACCGCCATCGTGGCCTCCATTATCCTGGTAGAAATTATCTTTCAGCTGCCCATGGAGCGAAAACAAAAAATAGTAATCTGTATCCTGGCTTGTTATTCAATTGGACTGGGAGCGGCCCTAACCCCTATTGGCGAACCGCTGGCAACTATAACCGTGTCCCGGTTAAACCAGGACTTTATGTTTCTGCTACGGCTGCTGGGGAAATACATCATCCCAGCGGTAGTCGTATTCTCAATTATGGCTGGGATTTATGCAGCCCGGGTGGCAGGACGGGAGGATGCCGCAGACGAAATTGCAGCCACCGGCGATGAAGGAGAAATATATGAGTCACTTCTGGATGAAGAGGAGATACAGGCCGATACCTGGCATGGAGTTGTACTTAGAGCGGTTAAGGTTTATCTGTTTGTAATGGCCCTGGTTTTCCTGGGTGAAGGGTTTGAACCCTTGATAGACAAATATATCCTGGGCTTGAGTCCCCAGTTGCTCTACTGGGTCAATATGGTATCAGCAGTGCTGGATAATGCTACTCTTTGTGCGGCTGAACTCAGTCCAGCCATGATGGTCAATCCCCTGATTGTAGAAGCCATTCTTATGGGACTTTTGATCAGCGGAGGCATGCTGATACCAGGAAATATTCCTAATATCATTTCTGCCTCCAAATTGAGAATCGGCAGCAAAGAATGGGCCACCTATGGAGTGCCGATCGGACTGGTGTTTATGGCCGTCTTCTATATATTGCTCTTTGTAATAAAAGCCTAGCATTACGACTGATCAGCCAGACTATGCTGTATAATTATTTTGCTCAAGCTATGACCGCGTACCTGGAAAATAACTGTATTACCGTCATTTTCACCATATAACATATCGTAATCAGCCAGATCGGAATTCTTGATGCTGAAACGCACGTAATTAGGGCCATACTGCTCAACTACCCGGGCCGGGGAATCAGTCAGGTCAATACCACGATGGGTGGCAGCACCTTCGCCATAGATATGAACCGCTGTCAAAATGTCTTCATCCTCCGAAAAAGTAAGATATACCGGCAGGTTATCCGGATGATATACGGTAGAACCGCCCAGTCTTTCACCTGCGGGGAAAATGGTCCGGGTTTCCTCCCAGTTGGTTTCCCCTACTACTATTTGTCCCTTATCAGTTGCCACAGCAAAATCTTCGGCCAGGAGATGAAGACGGGTTTCAGGGTACACGGTGTCGATCCTGGGGCTTCGACTGCCAACCAGAACAGCCAGGGCAATCACCAGGATTATAACCAGACTGACGTAAAGGTATTCTTTCTTTATCAAAATATGATCCTCCATTCTAAAAACACTGATAATATTATAGAGTAAGTTGGGTCAGTTGCAAAACATTTAATAGGGAAAAGGCAGGAAGTGAAACAGGTGGAAAAGAAGAACCAGGCGCTGTTATGGGCAGGCAAACGCTACCATAGTCTAAATTACCATTTGCGTCAAAAATTTGGCCAAAAGGTGTTCAAGATTCCACTGGATGCAGGACTTACCTGTCCAAACCGGGACGGAAGCAAATCCGTGGGAGGATGTGCTTTTTGCAGCCTCAAGGGTTCAGGAGACTTTGCCGGAGATCGACAGGTTAATATAGCCCAACAATTTGAACAGGTGAAGGACATCATGCACCGTAAGTGGGCGGAAGGAAAATATATAGCCTACTATCAGGCTTTTACCAACACCTATGCCCCGGTGGAGGAATTGGAACGCCTTTATAATCTGGCTTGGCAGCAGCCCGGAGTGGTAGGATTGGCTGTAGCTACCCGGCCGGATTGCGTGTCGTCGGCGGTTATAGAGTTGCTGGAACAAGTAGGCAAGAAAATTTATCTGTGGGTTGAATTGGGTCTGCAAACCATACACCCCGTAACCGCCGAAAATATGAATATGCATTACGGCCTGAACGACTTTGAAAAAGCGCTCAAGGGTTTAAGATCTCGGAATATAGAAACCTGTGCTCATATTATACTAGGGCTTCCGGGCGAGAGCCGGGAGGACATGATAGGAACGGCCAGAGCCATAGCCGGAATGGATATACAGGGAGTAAAAATCCACCTCTTGCATCTTATGCGGGGAACCTGGCTGGAGGAAGTCTATCGAAAAGATCCCTTCCCGTTCATGGAACTAAATGAGTATGCAGACCTGGTTGTGGATATACTGGAGATGCTGCCGGCAGAGATGGTAATACACCGGCTCACCGGCGACAGTCCCCGCCACTTGCTGATCGGACCGGAATGGAGTTTAAACAAGTGGGAGGTGCTGAATCAAATTGATCGGCGCCTGCTGGAAATAGATAGCTGGCAGGGAAAATATAATCAAAGAGATACAGTGGAGAAGGGAACGTAATGACCGCTTCAGCTAGAATTGAATAATGGCAAAGGATTGTGACTGCCTCTCTGGCAGAAGGTATCAAATGGCTTGACAATAGTCAGGTCTATGTACTATAATCAATTTTGTTGAAAACAAATCTATATTTTGTGCGGCAGTGGCGGAATTGGCAGACGCGCCAGATTCAGGTTCTGGTCCCGTTAAGGTGGTGGGGGTTCGAGTCCCTTCTGCCGCACCATGCAGGCAATTAAAGCCAGTTGGACGATATACTCGTAGGACTGGCTTTATTATATTTTGCCTGCCCATGTCTAATCCCTTTAGAATAGACAGAATTCTCCTGTGAAGAGAAACCCCTGATTATCTCCCTACGGATGGGCTGGGGAGGCATCTTTCTCAAGACTTAATAAATATGGCCAGGTAAATATCATACTAACGGACAAAAAGGCCGGAAAGTTACTTGAAAATATGCAAAATCATGCCATTGAGAATAAATTAATCAAATAATTATAAAAATTAGCAGGTTATTAATAACTTGTGTCGAAAGCCCTTAATAATCGTTAATACATAATGAAGGGTCGAAGTTTTATTGGATATATTTTTGAATTATGTACAGGGATTAATAGAAATACTTGGTTCTATTTTATTGGCTTTAGTTTTCTCCCGGGTTAAGATCATATGGGGAAGAACAACAGTGGCAGCGGCGGTAATTGCAGCTATGATGCTGTTGATAAGGCATCTGCCAATAGTTTTTGGTATACATATAGCGGCTGGTGTTTTGATGATATTTTTGTTTATTGTTTGGAGTACCAATGCCAATAAGTCATTGGTGTTTTTAGCGGTATTTGCCAGTTTTTTCTGCTTAGCTACAATTGAGTTTTGCTTGAATCAAGTTTTTATGTATCTGAATGTGTTGCAGATTGATGATGCAACAAGAAACAGCAAGATTTGGTTGATAATGGGCTATGTTCAGGCAGTGTTGATGGTAGTATTAGCGTTGTTGCTGCGCATGGTTCTAAAGCCTGTCAACTACTGGAAATCAGAGGTGGGTAAAGCCAAAGACAATACCCTTTTATCATGAAAGGCGGAGCCCAAGGGGAGGAAATAATGCAAGGCAACCTCTATCAGCGTTGGGCACTTTTACTGGTGGAAAAAAACCACCTGCCCCGGGAAAAGACCGCCGTTTTGGCTTATGCCATGGAAACCCTGTTTATTAATACACTAAATTTGCTCCTTACCATGCTTATTGCTTATCTGCTGGGGGTACTTGGGGGTACTTTAATATGTATTCTGGTTGCGGTCTCCTATCGTCACACCGCTGGAGGAGCCCATTCCAGCAGTCCCTGGATATGCGCTGCAGCAACTATGACTATATTCCCCTCCCTGGCTTATGCAGCTACGTTCATAGCTGCCGGGCCTGGGGTTTGCGGGCGGCTTGCAGCACTGACCGCGGTATTGCTGGGGGTTTATTCCATACATCGTTATGCTCCGGTTGATTCAGTACAGGCCCCCATTATCTCGCCCGAGAGGCGGAAAAGACTGAAAAAATATTCCTATGTAGTAGTTATGGTTTTTGTGGTTGGGATTATATTACTGGAAGCATTGTCAGCTTCGTGGCACCTTGCCCGGATCTTACAGGTTTGTGCTGCCTTAACCATATTATGGGTTAGTTTCAATCTTACTCCCACGGCAGCATATTTATGGTCCTGGATGGACAACCAGCTTGATTCTAAAAACAGGAGGTGAAAAAGATGAAAAAGACTTTTTATTCCATCCTGGGAATAGCTGTAGTAGTACTCATTTTCATTGCCAACGTAGCATCAGCATCAGCCTGCGTTTGGGGACATTATCAACCAGAAGTTCCAGCAACATTGCGCAAGTAGACAGCGCCAATAAGGGGGGGGGACCCCCCTTATTGGGGTGGGATGGATCGATCATTAGTACAATTAGAGGTGACCGCTTTGAATTCGGCAGAACATGAAGAAAATAGAAAACGCAATCTGTTTGAGAATATTACCATAATGCATATGCTGTGCCTTTTCATTATGCTCTTTGCCTTGGCGATAAGCCGCGACCTTTTAGCAGAAAATGTACTTCCTCTGATAAATTACGAGGCTATCTTATTTCTGGCCGGATGCCTGATTTCATTTGTGCTCGTTAATTTATATAACCGTAGTTACTATTCCCGGATTGAAGAGAACCACTTAAATTGGGTAGAGATTTCCTACATCGGCTATCCTCTGTTGATAGCCATAATAATTTTCTATATGAGTCATAACAGCGACATCGCTTACCCTGAGGTTATGCTGTTGTTGCCGGTTATAATAGCCGCCTCTATTGGCGGACAGGCATTGGGCCTGACCATGGCCGGTCTGTGCGCCCTAATTCTTTTATTCTTTGACTATTTCGAACTGGGCAAATCTCTCTACGTTATCCTGGAGTCTCACATTATATACTATTGCATCATCTTCGTGATAGGATGGTTTGTGGGTGCCCAGACTGATTCGGAAAAAGCCCAGCGGGCTTATCTTTTAAAACTGGCCAATACCGATCTGTTAACCGGATTGGTCAGCCATCGGTATTTCCAGGATAAACTGCAGGAATATTTCCAGAACCCGGATCCTGATCAGCAACTGGCGCTGATACTGCTGGATATCGATTATTTCAAGTATTACAATGAGAGTTTTGGCCATCTGATGGGGGATAAATTGCTGCAGATCATAGCTGGCTTTATCCGCGATACAGATACGGATAATTGCATTCCCGCCCGTTATGCCGGAGGACAATTTGCTCTTCTCCTGCAAGGATATGAGCAGGAAGCGGTGCTGGAATTGGCTGAGAAGATAATAGGCAAGATTAACGAATATCATTTTTACGGGGAGAAGTACCAGCCGGAAGGCCAGATCACCATTTCATGCGGTATAGCTCTGTATCCCCAGCACGCCGGCAACAGCAAAGAACTGCAGGCTTATGCCGAACAGGCTTTATATAAATCAAGGAGCATGAGCAGACATAATGTAGAATTATACTTCTCGGTTTTTGATAGTATAGAAATTACCAACGATGAAAGGGAAATCCTAAATTCAATTCGCACTCTGGTATCGGTTATTAATGCTAAGGATCGTTATACTTACGGCCATTCCGAGCGGGTGACCCATTATTCCCATAAAATAGCCAATGAACTAGGGCTGAGTGAAGAAGAAATGCGTTGGGTAGATTATGCATCCTTCCTGCATGACATAGGCAAAATAGAGATAGACCGGGATATACTGAATAAACCTTCCAGCTTGACTGAGGCGGAATGGTCAATTGTAAAGCAACATACCATCTGGGGCAGTGATATGGTCAAACCCCTGGCCCAGCTAAGACCCATAGTTCCCATAATACGCCACCACCATGAGAACTATGACGGTTCAGGTTACCCGGATGGATTAAGCGGGGAAGATATACCCGTGATATCCAGAATCATCAGAATAGCGGACAGCTACGACGCCATGACCTCAAATCGCCCCTATCGCAGCAACCTGTCCTCAGATGAAGCCCTGCTGGAGATGAGAAAAAATGCGGGAAGTATTTATGATGGGGTACTGCTGGCAGTCTTCGAGAGGGTTCTGGATGAGGAACTGGAAGAGTACCTGGCATGATCTGCACCCGTCAATATCTGCAACAAATTTATTATATTTGTCCCTTAACTGATATAATATAAGGTACCTAATATCAGGGAGGTGTAACATGGAAAAGATTAAGGTGAAATTCAGGCAGTTGGAAGCAGGAGCTCAGTTACCTGAATACGAGACTGCTCTCGCTGCCGGATGTGATATAGCTCTTCCCTTGAGGGGGGATATAGTATTGTATCCTCATGAGGTCAAAAATATTCCGGTGGGTTTTGCGGTAAAAATACCCGCTGGTTATGAGGCCCAGATAAGAAGCCGGGCCGGTATGGCCAGAAAGGGGATAGTAGTTGCCAATGCACCGGGGACGGTTGATTCCGACCATACTGCGGAACTGCATTTGTTGTTGCTCAATGTAAGCGACAAGCCGGTACGCCTGTCGCCCGGACAAAAGGTAGCCCAGATGGTATTCAGCCCGGTAGTACAGGCAGAATTTGATTCAGCTGATCAGGATCTCTAGCCACGGGAAGCCCTGGAGATTCATCTGCTTGATTGGGCCTGGACGGCCATATGCCGGCAGGAGGAATATTGATCCTGCCAGTTGGGGAAAACCGAGTTCCAGGTTATTATCTGGATATTTTAGCTCTTCTTGTTACCTAAAGCGGACAGCATCCAATATGGTATATCAGGTATTGATTAGATGATCAGTAAGGAGGAGTGAATAGATGGATAACAAGTTCAGATTAAAACCGGAAGAATGCGCTTTTATCATAGTCGATATTCAGGAAAAATTAATGGTGGCTATGAAACATCGCGACAAGGTATATGCAAGTCATCAGATTCTGATGGCTTTAGCCAGGGAATTCGAGATTCCGGTTATCAAATGCGAACAGTATCCCCGCGGTCTGGGGCATACCGTGCCAGAGGTTGCCGGGATTCTGCCGAATAATCATTTCAGCCTGGAAAAAATCACCTTTACTGCCTATAGTTCAGATCTCATGGCCATATTGCAGGGGATTAACCCTAAGACCATATTAATAACAGGGACCGAGACTCATGTTTGTGTTTTCCAGACCACCCGGGACCTGCTGGAGGCCGGGTATAATGTTCATGTGGTCAGGGATGCCGTATGCTCAAGATTCAAAGACAACTACTTGAGTGGATTGCAGCTGATGGAAAATATGGGAGCGGTGATCAACAATACCGAGACTATTGCTTTTGACTTGCTGCAGTGTTCCGGCAGCCCTGAATTTAAGGCTATCTCACCTTTGTTTAAGTAGATTGTATTAAGCTCCCGAACAGCAGGCGCTTAGAGATTAACAGCTTATTCTAACAGGACCCTGGCGGTTTATATTAGCTCAAAAAAGGATATCCTTATACTAAGGGATATTGATATTGACAAATGGCATTAGAGATACTATAATATCTATCTGTTGGGCTTAATTAAGGAACCGGGGTGGAAAACTTCATTTGATAATGGTTCGGCCGCATTTGCAGAGCCGATTATTTTTTACCCAGTATTAACCAAGCCCCCGCTTGTTTAAGTGGCTCCTGCCAAGAAAACAGGTGGTTAATCAGCGCCGGGTTGAAACTGCTTGGCAGTGCTTCCTCGATGCTTTAAGGAGTGAAAGATTAAATGCTTCAGAATTTGCGTAATATAGGCATTATTGCTCATATCGATGCAGGAAAGACTACTACAACTGAACGAATATTGTTTTATACCGGTCTGACTCATAAGATCGGCGAGACCCATGACGGAGAAAGCGTGATGGATTATCTGGCCTATGAGAAGGAACGGGGGATAACCATTACTTCTGCCGCTACTAGGTGTATATGGAAAGAGAAGCATATTAACATCATAGATACGCCCGGGCACGTTGATTTTACAGCAGAGGTAGAAAGGAGCCTGCGCATCCTGGATGGCGCGGTAGTAATTTTCTGTGCCAAAGGCGGGGTAGAACCGCAATCAGAAACCGTATGGAGACAGGCGGACAAATATCGTGTACCTAGAATAGCTTTTGTTAATAAAATGGATGCTCTGGGGGCAGATTATCATCGGGTGGTCAAGCAGATAGCAAGCCGCCTGGGGGCCAATCCTCTGCCTGCTTCGCTGCCAGTGGTGGAAAATGATCAGTTCTGCGGCATCATCGATCTGATTTGCATGAAATATATTACATTCAGCGGCAAGTTGGGTAATGAGGTGATGGAAACGGAAATACCGGAGAATTATCGAGGAGAGGCTGAAACCTGGAGGAATGCTTTGGTCGAGACCCTGGCCGAAAATGACGAAAGCATTTTGGATCTATATTACGAGGATCAGGAAATACCTATCGAAACCTTGATCAGAGCCATCCGGAAGAATACCATCGAAAATCGGATAGTACCGGTAGTATGCGGAAGTGCCTATAAAAACATCGGAGTGCAGCTGCTGCTGGATTCAATCATTAACTACCTCCCGTCCCCGGTGGAAGTTGAGGCTGCTAAAGGGCGGCTGGTAGACACGGATGAGGACATTGAAATACTGCCTGATGTAAATGAAAAGTTCTCCGCCCTAGTGTTTAAGATAGTAAGTGACAGACATGTAGGCAAGCTTGCATTTACCAGGATTTATTCCGGTAAACTGAAAGCTGGCAGTTATGTTTACAACAGCACTACCGGCAGGAAGGAAAGGGTGGGGCGCTTGGTAAAAATGCACGCCAACCACCGGGAAGAAATTGACGAGGTTAAGGCCGGAGATATTGCGGCCGTAATTGGATTGAAGGATGTTACTACCGGGGATACCATATGTGACGAGGGGAGACCGGTACTGCTGGAGGCTATAGAATTCCCGGATCCTGTAATTCAGGTGGCTATAGAGCCCAAAACCCAGGCTGATCAAGCCAGGATTGGAGATGCACTGGCCAGGATATCCGCTGAGGACCCTACCTTCCGGGTGAGCCATAATCACGATACCGGACAAATGCTAATCGAAGGCATGGGTGAATTGCACCTGGAAATCATTACTGAAAGATTGAGCCGGGAATTCGGGGTTGAATTCAATACCGGCCGGCCTCAGGTAGCCTATAAGGAGACTATTTCAGGTTCTGCCCAGCATACTACTCGATATGTCAAGCAAACCGGAGGCAAAGGTCAGTATGCTCATGTGGTTATCAGCCTGGAACCTTCCGAAGAAATGTTTGTCTTTGAAAGTAAGATAGTAGGAGGGGCAGTTCCCCGGGAATATATCCCGGCAGTTGAGTCCGGAATCAAACAGGCTCTGCAGGAAGGTATTCTGGAGGGTTATCCGGTAGTCAATGTAAAGGCCGCTTTGCTGGATGGTTCTTACCACGAAGTAGATTCCTCTGAACTTGCGTTTAGGACCGCAGCGATGCTGGCGGCCAAGGAATGTATGAAGAAGGCCCGGCCCAAACTGCTGGAACCAATCATGTGCCTGGAAATTACTTCTCCGGAAGAGTTTACCGGCAATATAATAAACAATATCAGCAACCGGCGAGGACGTCTGGATTCCATGGATATGGAAAACAATACCCAGATTATCAAGGGTTACGTTCCCCTGGCCGAGTTATTTGGTTATTCTACGGTATTAAGATCCCTTACTCAGGGAAGAGCAGGTTTCTCCATGCAGTTCTCCCACTACGAGGAAAATCAGAATGCCTCTTGAATTCAGGTAAACCAAGGAGCCAAGCATGAACAGCCAAAAAATACCCCTTCTATCTCCAGCGAGTTAGAAGGGGTTCTAATAGTCCCCCAAGCATCAGGGTAAATAATCAGTAAGCTGAATCATCCCGGTCAGTTGGATCAGATACTCGGGTTTCAATTCATTTCAAATATACAGGTTACAGTGGCGCTGATCTGCAGTTCTCCCGGATTGATAGGAACAGAAGATGCTCCCATTCCTCCGGCACTGGTATCCGCATATACCTTATTGCTGTATAATACCGGCTGGCTGTACCCTTCGCTTATACTTAACAAACGGCCCAGATTCATGCCGGCAGCCTTGGATAGGATCAATGCTTTCTCCCGGGCTCTTTTCACTGCTTGAACCAGGGCCTGGTCCTCGGCGGCCGAGGTATCCGCCTTCTGGAAGCTTATATAGTTTAGATTGTTGGCGCCGCTCCTGATGGCAGTATCCAGTATATCTCCCAGCAGGTTCAGATCTCTCACCAGTACCGATATTTCATTTCTCACCTGGTAGGCGGTAATCCTGCTGCGGCCTGACTCTGAGTAATCATATTCCGGATAGACACTGAAATTGGAGGTTTTGATATCCTCTGGTTTTATCCCAGCCCGTTCCAGGGCCTGTATTACCTGCTCAGTGGACTGGTTATTGGATTTGAGGGCCAGGTCAAGATTGGGATCGGTTTTCATGACCGCCATGGAGATCTCCGCCTGATCAGGACTGACGGTTACTGTACGGGAGGCGCTTACCACTACAACCGGCAGGGTGGAAATGTCAGCCTCCTGGGCTATGGTTATACCGGGTACGGTAAACAGGAACACTATCATAAGGGTAAAGGCCAGTGCATATTTCCGCTTTTTTATTTTAATGATGGTAAGATTCATGAATTTATCCCTCCTCAAATGTTATGGATCTGGCTAACTCCTCCAGTTGATCCAGAGGCATAGCAGCTTTCAGGTTGATTGTCAAGGACTGGTTTCCATAGTTGGTGCTGATATTAGCAGTATTCAGCAGGCCTTCTTCAGGGATGGAGCATTCCGATTCCGGAATCCCGCCCAAGCCGGCCGTATCTGCATAGGACTTCATCAGCGGGGCGGCATCATCATCTGCTGAGGCTATGGTTATCTCCAGCAACTCGCTGTTGCCTGAGTTGCGATATACATAGGTGATGGCATTATAGCTGGTATTTATTATTTTATCCAGCTTGTATTCCGGGGGGATATTGCCTGGATGCAGGGAAAGCAGATCCAGTTCGTCCTCCTCCGAATCCAAATCTGGGGTGAGATTTCCGGCGGGCACGGTTAAGCTGAATGAGCGATTGCTGTTTTTCTGGCTTGAAACGGACTGGCTATAGTCAGGCGAGCCAAAGGATCGGTTCATTTCTTGGTCGGTGTTGGTCGCAGTTGTGGATTTAGTCTCATAAGATAACTCATCCCCGGCAGGCCACAAGCCCTGATCATATTGCTTATTATCTTCTAAGAATCCCCGGTCCGATGACCCGCTTTCGCCAGGCTGCTCTGCTCCTGATTCATTCTGAACCTGCTGTTCAGCTATATTAAAGGACTGCTTATCGGGAAAGAGACTTGTCAATCCCGGCAGATACAAGGCCAGTAGTATAGCTGCCGCCGCTATAGTGCCGCCGGCCAAAAAGCGCAAGGGGCTTAAAAAGCTCACCGGCCCTGAAGGTGCAGCAGGAGAAGCTGAAATCCCGGCCAGGGAAACCATCAATCGCTGGTTAAAATCCTCGCTTAAAGGAGGAATATCAGGAACTTCAGATAGTATTTGCTGTTCCATTTGGGCCAGATTGACCATTGTTCTGCAATGCTCACATACTTTTAGGTGCTCATCTATCAGTATACGAAGGTCAGGGGAAAGGGTGTCATCGCAATAGGCAAATATATATTCATCTATTTGCTGACAATTCATAGCTTCTCCCCCTTTCTTCCTTTTGCTGCAGGATAATTTTCCTGAGAGCCTTCCTGGCCCGGTGAATCCTGACTTCAACGTTTTCCCGGCTTATACCCAGGACATCAGCTATTTCCTGATTATCCAGGTCCAGATGATATCTAAGGGTAATCACCGCTCGGTAGCTTTCCGGCAGCTGCATTATGGCCGCCGATATTTCTTGTTCCAATTCCTTGCGTTCGAACATAAACTGGGGGTCGGTAGAAAGAGCAGAATAATTGGGATCATAATTGCTTGAATAACTCTCCTCAAAATTAAGCAGTACCACCTTCTTCTTCCTCCGCAAGGCACTTATACTTGCGTTGGTAGCAATACGGAAAATCCAGGGTGCAAATTTTTTGCTGTTATCGTATTGATAAAGCTTTTCATAAACGGTCAAAAAGACCTCCTGGGTTACATCTTCTGCTTCTTGTTGCTGGCCTACTATCCGGTAAACTAAAGCGAACACCCGGTTTTTGAAGCGGTTAACCAACTCCTCAAAAGCCGCCAGATCCCCGCTTAAAGATCTACTGGCGAGTAGTTCGTCACTTGTCAAAACAATCAGCTCCCCAATTCCGTTCAACATTATTACGTCAAGTTCACTTAAAGCTTACACTAAGTCGGAGCAATTTGGTAGATTGACTGGAAGAGATAGGATAAAATTGGCTCAAAGAAGAAAAGCCGGCGGCAATATGCTAAACTGTTACAGAATACTTGGGAGGTGGATTATGAAATATCAAGTCGGCAGGCTGGGCAGGGCTTTTATTATCCAACTGGAACACGGAGACGATGTAATGGCGGAATTGGTCCGGCTGGCAGAACAGGAAGACATAAATACAGCCGTGCTTATGCTCATCGGAGCATTAAGAAGCGGGGGAATGGTATTGGGACCGGAAGAATGCCTGGTACCTCCCCGGGGAATAGAACAATTTTTCGATGACGGCCGAGAATTAATAGCCATTGGAACCATCCTTCGTAATGAAGAGGGTAATCCGTCTTTGCATATTCACGGATCAGCAGGTCGAAGCGGCAGCGTACTGACCGGATGTTTGCGCCGGGACTTGCAGGCATATCTGCTTGTGGAAGCGGTGATGCTTGAGTTGGATGAAATATCGGTCCGGAGAATCGCAGACCCCAACCTGCAGGTAAAAGTCCTGGATTGGGAAAGCTAAGAGTATGAGAATACTAGTTGATGCCGACGCCTGTCCGGTAAGGAATATTATTGAGGAACTAGCTCAACAATATAGTATAGAGGTAATAATGATAAGCAACCATAATCATCAGCTTCACAGCAGTTATGCCCGGGTGATGACCGTGGATTCCTATTCCCAATCCGTGGATATAGCCATTGTTAATGAAGCTGCAGTCGGTGATATAGTGGTTACCCAGGATTACGGGTTGGCAGCCATGGTACTGGAGAAGGGAACCGGGGCGATTCATCCGGGAGGTAAAATATATACCAAAGCCAACATCGATTCGCTTCTGATGCAGAGATATATCAACCAGAAAGCCAGACAGGCGAGAAACAAAACCGGTCGGAATAAAAAAAGGAATCTTCAGGACGATGCTGAGTTTAAACAAGGGCTGATGAACATGATTGAGCTTATGCTGCAAAAGGATAAATGGCAGCCGGTAGAATAACAAGAAACCAGAGGACATATGCCCGAAAAAAATGCTTAAAAAATAGACTGTAGGGTGTATAATAGAAAGGAATTATTATTGGAAAGGGGAATGAATATGTCGGATCAATGCGGCAGCTGTGCTTCTAGTGGAAACTGTAATCTGGATCCTGCAGAATGCGGGCAGACTCAACAGGACAAAAGCCTCCTGGGGGCATTAAATAGTGTTCGCAACGTGATAGTAGTTATGAGCGGCAAAGGAGGAGTCGGGAAATCTTCAGTTACCGGCTTGATTGCCACCAGCCTGGCCCGGCAGGGGAAAACAGTTGGGGTACTGGATGCGGATATAACCGGTCCCAGCCAGCCCAAGGCCTTTGGAGTGAGCAAGGACGCTGGCATGCTCGCATCAGAATACGGCATTATACCGCCCACCACCCGTATGGGAATCAAACTGATGTCGATAAATTTCTTTCTGCCCAATGAGGATGATCCGGTAATCTGGAGAGGCCCTTTGCTGGCAGGTGCAGTTAACCAATTTTGGGGTGAAGTTGACTGGAGAGACCTGGATTATATGGTAGTAGACCTTCCTCCCGGCACCGGTGATGTACCCCTGACCGTAATGCAATCACTGCCGGTTAATGGAATAGTTATAGTATCATCCCCCCAGGATCTGGCTTTCATGGTGGTTAAAAAAACCATTAAGATGACCCAGAAGATGAATATTCCCATTCTGGGTATCATAGAAAACATGAGTCATGCCATATGCCCGCACTGCAACGAGATTATCGAAATATTCGGTCAGAATCAGGGCGAAACCGTCTCCCGTGAATCTGGCATAGATTACCTGGGAAGCCTGCCCTGGGATATCAAGCTGAACCAGCTGGTTGACGCCGGCAGAATAGAAGAATACAAATCCGAACAGATGGAAGAAATTGTCGGAAAAATCATGGTCAAACTTCCATAACCTCAGGAGTCATGCATCCAGGCCGGGGCAGGGAGCTCCGGCCTTTCTGTTATAGGTTAGGAATAGGGGAGAGTGAAGCATTGAAAATATGCTCATGGAATGTTAACGGTATACGGGCGGCAGCCAAAAAAGGGTTTCTGGACTGGGTGCGGGAGGAATCTCCCGACATATTATGCCTGCAGGAAACCAAGGCTCATCCCGAGCAACTGGAAAAGGAACTGGTAGAGATAAAGGGTTACACCAGCTACTGGAACCCGGCCCGACGCAGAGGATACAGCGGAGTAGCAACCTACGTCAGAAAATTGCCCCTGGCGGTAGACTATGATCTCGGGGCCGAAGAATTTGATATTGAAGGACGGGTAATCATCAGCAGTTATGAAGAATTTACCCTCCTTAACATATATTTCCCTAATGGACAGCAGAACCAGGAGCGGTTGGATTATAAACTTCGTTTCTATAATAAACTAATGGATATTTGCGATCAGATGAAAATAATACAGCCCAATCTGATAATTTGCGGTGATTTTAATACCGCTCATCGGGAAATAGATCTAAAGAATCCCAGAGCCAATGAGAATCGATCCGGATTTCTGCCGGTAGAAAGAGCCCTTTTGGATGAATTTCTATCCCGGGGCTATATCGACGTGTTCAGATTCTTATATCCGGACAAGACCCAGTATTCATGGTGGAGTTATCGCACTATGGCCAGGGAACGCAACGTGGGGTGGAGGATTGACTATTTTTATGTCAGTAAGCAGATGATAAATCACGTGCAGGATTGTGTTATACTGGACGGGGTTCCGGGTTCCGACCATTGCCCCATAGTTCTGAAAATAAATGACAGTGGTAATGCTTAAGATAGGCAGATGATCAGCAATAAAATTAATGAACAATAATATTGTATATGGAGTTATTGTGTATTAAAATGAAAATATATAAAAACTACGTTTACGAAATAATGCACTCTTTAAGAGGTGGTTTATATGATAACCAAATTACTCCTGGAAATTAAAAACCTGCTGGCCGATCTGGCTTCCACCTTGATTACCGGAAGGCATGCAGATGCCGCTGATTTAGCCCTGCGCTTGTCTGAGAAGAGCAAGCTGCTGGCTGAAGAACTATGCAATGAAGTATAAGAAAAGGTAAACAATATAAACAATAACAGTTAATGACTGATCTCATAGAATGCACAATCCCCGGCTTTTTGCCGGGGATTTATAGGTGATGGTAAACATCCGAAAAACTGCCTTATTGTGCTAATAACTAGTATTATCGCTAATGTGAAATGATGTACTTATTCCTTAGCGATTGACCTTTATGTTCTTTTCACGTAATAATGATAGTATGTAGAATTGTACTTAACCAGGAGCTTTTGATGAACAATGAAAAGGGGTGAAGACTATGCCAGGGGAAAATACTGAGTATCAAAGCATGCTGGACAGTATTGAGAATCCGGTAATAGCAATGTACGAGGACCTGACGGTTTCGTATTGCAACCCTGCATATGCCAGACAGGCAGGGCTTACGGTGGATGAAATAACAGGGAAATATCTGCTGGAGAGTTTTCCCGAAAAGATCGGAGAGGAATGTCATCAGGCTTACCTGGAGGTTCTTGACACGGGTAAAACCCTTTCTGCCCAGGGGAAAATTGGAAATCAGTATTATCGTGAGCGGATATTTAAAACCCCGGTTGGTATTATTGCTCTAGCTGAAAATATAGACAATCTTAAACGCTGGCAGGAAACAGTAAAATCTTTGACTGTCAATCAGCGAGTAATCTTTGATGAAATAAATGACGCTGTGATTATGCATGATGTAAATGACAACAGTATTGTGGACGTTAACCAGTCTGCCTGTGAGATGTTCGGTTATGAGCGGGATGAGTTCCTGAGCTTGTCAATGAGAGAACTGACCGCGGGTGAACCGCCATTCAACGAGGATGATTTCTTGCGCTGGCTGAAAAAACCAGCGGAACTCAAAGTGAAGCGCATGGAATGGAAAGTCCGGGATAAAACCGGACGCACCTTTTGGATCGAACTTAAATCCAGGCGGATTCAGATCGGTAATGACATTAGGGTGGTTGCCGTGATACAGGATATCACCCGGCGCAAGTATGTGGAAAAGGAACTGCGGGAAGTATACGAACGTTACGAAGGATTGTTCGATAACCCGGCCGACATGATATTTATTCACGATTTGGCCGGCAACTTTATTTCGGTTAACCAGGCCGGAGAGAGAATTACCGGCTACTGGGAAGAAGAACTGGTGAAAATGAATATTCAGCAACTGGCCAGCGAAGACAGCCTGAAACTGCTGCGAGGATTTCAATACCAGAGAATGCCTCAGGATCAAAGCACCAATTATGAAATGGAAATTGTTACCAAATTCGATTCAAGGGTCTACTTGGATGTAAATATCACTCCTATCTATAAAGGCGGAAAGGCTGTGGCAGTCCAGGGCATTGCTCGGGATGTTACCCAGCGCAAGATGAAAGAAGCTGCAGTTATAGAAACCGCAGACAACCTGGAGAGTTTCATCTCCTTCCTGCCGGACGCCACCATGGCCATTGATTTGGAAGGCAGAGTAGTAGTCTGGAATACCGCCATGGAAGAGTTAACTGATATCAAGGCAGAAGAGATGCTGGGCAAAGGAGATTATGAATATGCCCTGGCCTTTTACAACAAGAGAAGACCAATCATGGTTGATATGGTCTTAAGGCCGGAGGAGGTTCAGCAGTACTACTCAATCGTTGAGGTGGATAAATACACGGTAATCAGTGAATTTGACACCCCTTTCCTAAGAGGGGAAGGGCACTACCTATGGGGTCAGGCTATGCCCTGGTATGATAAGAAAGGCAATCTAATCGGGGCTATCGAGTCTTTGCGCGATATTACCGAACGCTATAAGAGCAGGCAGCAACTGAAGGAAGCTGAAGAAAAAGTCAGACGAGACCGCAAGTGTTTATTCACCTTGATTGATAACCTGGAAGGCTTGATTCTTACCTGCAATCTGCGCGGAACAATAAGGATGGTAAATCTCAAGTTTGCTAATTTGATTGGCTATGCAGTGGATGATCTGCCCGGCAAAAATATTATGGAAATTATTGAGGACAGCAGCGGAAAAATAACCGGTGGCAATTTACTGGAAAATCTACAGACAAACGGAGGAAATTTGTACGACGTTATATTAACTAATAAGGAAGGCAGCAGTCAACCGGCTAAAATTAAAATCAGACCGGTCTGGGAAGACGGGAAGATTACGGGGGCCATAATTCGGATTGAAGAGGCGGAGGGCCTGAAATCTTAAAACGGACCAAACGAGGGGACGGTTCTTTTGTTTGCTTGAACGCAAGCAAACAAAAGAACCGTCCCCTTGTTTGGTAATTTATTCCTTACCAGAAAGCATAATTATGGTATAATTAGTAATCGTAGGATGGTTCGGCAAGATAAAACTTATAAGGGGGAATTGAAGGTGCGGAGAATAATAAGCTGTACCCTGTGTTTATTGATTCTGTTGTTGTCTATGCCTGGAGCGGCAGTAGCCAGTGAGGATGCCAAAAAGCAATTTATTCGTAATTATATGAATATATTGGATAAGAGTTTTAAGATACAGAGCTCCTATATGGATAGTATGAAGCGCAATACCATAAGTTTTAATTTCGATGGAGAGTTGACAGAAAGTAGTTATCAGGACAGTGAAGGGGATACTAAAAGTGTGGTGCCCTGCCGGGGAAGCCTGGAGATCATATCCAAGCAGAAGGACGGAAAGGCTCAGATAACCCTGGAGGGCCAGGTGATGGAGTACAGCCTGGATGCCAAGGCATACATAAGCCCCGATGGCATTATAATACCACGGAAAACCCTGGAGACCTTGGCTCAATTTGACTCTGCTTATAAGGATGAGTTTCAGGACATGCCGGCTTATCTGGTGCTTAAGCCGTTTCTAAGCGAAGAAGAGTCGGCTCTTTTCCAGGAGATGTTAACTTATAATATGGATATCTACAACAAAACAGAGCAGATCCAAGAATTCTGCCGGGCAGTGCTGAATACTATACCAGCTGACTATTTTAGCTTTAAAGACTGTGATACGGTGTTGGAGATTAAGCCATCAATGCTGGGATCGGCACGTTTTATCGGCAACCTCAAGAGCAACAGCCGGGATCTGGCTGAGAAATTTACCGCGATTATGAGTAAACCGCCTTACTTAAGTGATGAAGAATATGAAGAACTGAAAGAGATTATGATAGAATCCTTTGTGGAGGGAATAGATTCATTACAGCTTTCGGATCTGGCTGATTTGGAGTTGCCCTTCACCGTTGATGAATTCATGATAACGGCTAGAGCCGACAGATTAGAAACCTCGGTCCATTTCAGCTATGATGACACAGATGGCAAAGTGGATCTGAAAATGAGCGGCATTACTGAACTGGGTATCAACAACAGTTATACCAGCCTGGTTGATATGGCTTTTTTGGCAGATTGTCCTGATTTTTTCATGGACTTGAACCTACAAGGAAAAGCAACTGCTGATGCCAGAAAGAGCAATATGGACATAGAACTGGCCGGCAGTATTAAAACCGAAGAAGAATCGCTAAGCGGCAAGATAGTCTTGAAGACCAAAATGGATTATAAGAGTGAGGCCAGGATCATTCTGCCGGAACTTAACGAGGATAACAGTATGGTAATGGATATTACCGACATCCTGCCCTATAGGGGAGAATGGGATGATTACGACTGGGATGATTACAGATGGGACGAATATGATGATGGAGCAGTTAAAGTCTATATTTACGGCTATCCCATGTATTTTGAAGACAGCCAGCCGGTGATAATCAATTCCCGGGCACTGCTTCCTTTGCGGGAGACCACCGACTATCTGGGAGGTGAAGTCAGCTGGCAGCCGCCTGATACAGTAGTGCTGGGCAATGGATATGAAGAAGATTTGGTTCTAAAAATCAACTCCACTACCTATTATCAGGGAGAACAAGCCCTGACTATGAGTACTGCTCCGGTTATTATCGACGGCCGCACCTATGTGCCGGTTAGATTGGTGGCTGAGTATCTCGGATACACGGTGGAATGGGATGAAAGCAGCCAATCCATATTCATTAATTAATATTAATAGCAATTTTCTATTGCTAAGAAAGCAGGCAGGATCTGAAGAATAGGGGAGTTGGCAGAAAGCTGGCTCCCTTTATCCCTATAACTACCAAGCTTTATTGCTGACCGGGCAGCTTATGGGTGCCTCACCCAGCTCGATAACTGATATTAGGGGGATAGGCAGCCACCTAATCCAAATGGTGCTGGAAGAACGCCTTCAAAACTAGAAAGGTCCCCGAGCTATCGGGGACCTGGACGGGATAATCAAGTAATCTAATAATTCTCCGCCAGTTCTTCGTAATATGCCTGAGGATGAGCGCAAGCAGGACATTCCACCGGAGCCTCGGTTCCTTCATGCACATAACCGCAGTTTCGGCAGCGCCATTTGATAGGCTCTGATCTTTTAAATACCGTTCCCGCTTCCAGGTTGCCAAGCAACTTCCGGTATCGCTTTTCATGTTCTTCTTCCACTTCCGCTATCTCATGGAAATAGTCGGCTATTTCATCGAAACCTTCTTCCCGGGCAATTTTCTCAAACTCCGGATACATGCTGGAATGCTCTTCATATTCTCCCTCGGCTGCTGCCAGAAGATTGGCCATGGTATCGGGGATGGCTCCGCCCATCAAGTATTTGAAAAACAATTTAGCATGTTCCTTCTCATTCAGTGCAGTCTCAGCAAAGAAACCCGATATTTGCTCATAACCTTCTTTTTTGGCCTGGCTGGCAAAGTAATCATATTTGTTTCTGGCCTGAGACTCACCGGCAAATGCTGCCCACAGATTCTGTTCAGTTCTTGATCCTTTTAGTTCCATATCCTTACCTCCTTGCTGAATTAGTTTTGTATATAATAGCTAAAAATAATCTTCGAGTAAACAGTTATTTACAGATTATTTGAGAAATACTGGGGGGCCTGAACCAGAGGAGCGGGAAGATTTGACCGGTTCAGAAAAGAATAGGTGTCTGCTTATTCTGGTATAATCATAAACAACAGTTTCAGTCGCCATAAACAAGTGGAAGCTGACAGTTAACCAGGACAGCTTATAGGAGGTGAGCGGCATTATCAACTGGACAATACTGGAGGAGGCCGTAGCTTCATACCGCCTGGATAGGTCAGAAATGAGGAATACCGCCCAACGGTTCCAGCAGGAGATGGATTTGGCCCTGGCCGGGAAAAATAGTTCGTTAAAGATGCTGCCTTCCTTTTTGGCAGCTCCATCTGGCCATGAACGGGGCAATTATACTGCCATTGATTTAGGCGGCAGCAACCTGCGGGTGATGCAGATAGAACTGCTGGGACAGGGTCAATACCGAATAATAAAGCAAATCAGCAGGTCATTGCAAGACCCTCAAGGTGGCTATGATTATACCGCCCCGGAGATCAATGGGCAGCAAATATTCGGATTCATTGCAGAAATGACTGCGAAAGTGATGGAAGGAGCAGAAAGCCAGGGGTTGGGCTTTACCTTTTCCTACCCCATGAATCAGCAGAAGGTTGACTCGGGTCGGTTGATCCGCTGGACCAAGGAATTTAATCCCCGGGATACTATAGGCCGAGATGTGGCTGACATGCTGAGCAGAGCTTTATGGTTAAAAGGAATTGAAATAAGGCCATCGGCTATAATAAATGATACAGCAGCGGTTTTCCTGGCTGGATGCTATCAGGACTCATCGGTATGTGCCGGTTCCATTTGCGGCACTGGGCATAACACCTGTGTGCTGGACCCCCACAGCCTAGTGGGAGCGCGGTGTCAGCCCATGATTGTTAACATGGAAGCCGGGAACTTTTCCCGTCTGCCGCTAAATTGCTGGGACAGGATTCTGAACCAGGACACGGAAGATCCTGGGCAACAGATAATGGAGAAGATGGTTTCCGGGAAGTATCTGGGAGAATTACTGCGTATAACCCTACGGGAAACCGGCGAAAAGGGAGTTTGGAGCGGTTATGACCGGGAATTGAGGATCTGGACCCAGCCCTATTCAGTGGATACCAGGGTCCTGGGCTGGCTGTATTCGGATCAGGTTGTAAATAAAGAGTTGCTCGATCACTGGATGGAGCTAAATGGGATACCCCTCAGCGAAGAAAATCACCAGATGATCACTCGGTGGGGCAGAGCTATTATTCAACGGGCGATTAAGCTGCTGGCAGCATCATATATGGCCGTCATTAAACACAGCCGACAGTTTAATCAGCCAGGATGGGTTATTGCTGTTGACGGGGCGTTGTTTAAATATTTGCCGGGCTTCATGTCCGGAATAGAAGATATCCTGCAAGAGGAGTTCCCACCTCAGACAGTTGGCTTGACCTATATTGATGATGGCTCCAGTGTGGGCGCTGCGGTAGCGGCTGCCCTGACCAAATAATTATATAGGCTGAGCTGCGGCTCAAAAATACGGTCTTATCATCATTGACAGCAGGTGAAATTATGATAATAATATAAGCATAATGTTATTGAGGCGGTGCTCTGACTCCTTTCAGGCCAGGGTTATAGTATCGTGTGATTAAGGAATACCGAATGGAGTGAGAAAATGTTTGAAACTATGTTTAAAGCCCTGGGAGAGCCTACCCGACTGAAAATACTTAAGCTACTGGCGGTGAAAGAACTATGCGTTTGCGATCTGGAGGAAATAATGCAGGCCAGCCAGCCCCGTATATCCCAGCACCTTAAGGTGCTGAAGCATGCTAAGCTGGTTAACGAACGCCGGGAAGGGCAGCGCAGGGTTTGCAGCTTGAATAGAAGTCTGCTGCTCGAAAGCCTCCAGGGATTTATTGATTATATAGATCAGCCTCTGGATAAAAGCCCTGAATTGGCCGATGAGTTTTCTCGCCTGCAGTGTATGGATGGCCAGGCCTGTGATAGGAAATACGGCAAAACAGCATCAGTAAGCAGATAGAAAGGTATTCGGTGACACCTCCTGTGGAACAACTATTAGAGGGCTAAAAAGGTGAAGATAAAAGGACTGGCAGCCAGTATACCGCGAGCTGCAGTATGGCACCCGCCTTCCTTGGGATTAGGAAAGCTCGGGTATAGAGTGCGTTAAGTGGGTGGGTGTTGTTGCCCTCAGATAAAAATTTATTGCTGCCAAGAAAGGACCGGGAAAACCGGTCCCGTTTTTTTTGATCCAGCCGGCAGAAGAAATAATCAACTGTAAATTAAGGGGTATTATAGTTTGGGGCAGATAATTGACAGAAGCTTTGGTAGTTGATATATTATAATCATAATGAACATATGCCCGAAAACCATCAGTATGGATGATTATTACCAGGTGCATTAGAAAGGAGGTTGAGCTTATGCCCTGTGGAGATGGAACCGGCCCTAGGAAAAAAGGTTCAGGTTCAGGAAGGGGCCTGGGCAGATGCCAAAATAGCAAGAATGATGAACCCAGGGATAAAACCACCGGAAACAGCCCTTCTCCGGGTGGAGGCAAGGGCGGCGGAGCAGGCGGCTCTGGTATGGGGAAAGCACGAAAAGGTATGCAGAACCCAGGTTAAGGAGATATATAATATTAGAAGTAAAACTAATAGAGAGAGGAATTGGCTTATGAAAAATATAGCTATTTGTGCAAGCGGCAATAAACCGGAGGACAGGGTAGATGGACGATTCGGCCGCTGCTCCTTTTTTATGGTATGGAACCCGGATACTTCTGAGTTTACGAGCCTGGATAACAGCGGTATCGATGCAGCTCATGGTGCAGGCACGGGTGCAGCTCAAGTACTACTGAAGAATCAGGTTGGCGTAGTTCTGACCAGTCGTATTGGTCCCAAGGCCTTTCAGGTTTTGAAAGCGGCCGGGATCAAGATCTTCCAGGGGCAGGAAACCGTTAGGGTTGAAGAATTGCTGCAAAAATACCTGGATGGGCAGCTACAGGAGTTGGAACAGCCTAATAATTAGTTTCTCAGCGTGCCTGTCCTTTTAGACAAAGGAGATACAAAATGGAAATAGCAGTTGCAAGCGGCAAGGGGGGGACCGGCAAAACCCTGGTAGCTACCTGCCTGACCCGAATTCTTGCTGAGCATAATCCGGTACTAATTGATGCTGATGTAGAAGAGCCCAATGCAGGACTGGTTATACCCCACCAGCTTAGAAGAACCTTTCCGGTCTATCGACCGGTGCCGGAGGTGGATATGAATAACTGTACCCTGTGCGGGAAATGTGCAGAGTTATGCCGTTTTAATGCCCTGGTAGTACTTCCGGCTGAAGTTATGGTATTTACTGAATTATGCCATTCCTGCGGTCTTTGCTCCTATGTCTGTCCGGAAGACGCTATTAACGAGAAGGATCACAAAATAGGAGTTATTGAGGAATCTGTATTACCCGGCGGAGGGCAATTAGTTACCGGTCGTTTGCTGGTGGGGGAGGTTCAAAGTCCCCCTTTAATAAAAGTCGCCCGAGAGACCGGAGGGCAGGATGCCCAATACCGGTTGGTTGATTGCCCGCCGGGAACTACTTGCCCGGCTATAGAATCCATAAGGGACAGCGATTTTTGTATCCTGGTCACCGAACCGACTTTGTTTGGTGCCCATGATCTGGAATTATCTCTGGAAGCAACCAGGATGCTGGGGCTTGGTACCGGTATTATAATAAACCGCTGGCAGGAAGATGACGGTGAGGTGGGGAAAATTGCCCGTGATCAGGATATACCTATCCTGGAGCGTATACCCTACAGCATGGAACTGGCTAAATCCTATGCCCGAGGAGAGAATCCCCTGGAGGCCTTGCCGGAACTGAGGGGGATATTGGAAAAGGTGATTGAGCAGGTGAAGGAGAGAGTAGGATGAAAGAGCTATTAGTACTCAGCGGCAAGGGAGGCACAGGCAAAACATCCCTCACCGCATCGTTTGTATATCTGGCCGGAAACTGTATTGCCTGTGATTATGATGTTGATGCATCCAACCTGCCGATTCTTCTCCATCCGGATAATGCTCAGGGTCAGGAGTTCAGCGCTGGTCTAACGGCTGTGCTGGATCAGGGAAAATGTATCGATTGCGGTTTGTGTCGTGATCTATGCCGGTTTGATGCTATCAGCAGCGAATATCAGATTATGACATTGTCCTGTGAAGGCTGCGGCTTTTGTGCTGAAGTATGCCCGGTAGAGGCTATTAAGATGCAGGACAGGTCATCGGGCAGATGGTTCAGCAGTACGGCAGAAATCAATGGGAAGACCATACCGCTGTTTTATGCGGAATTGCGTCCCGGCGAGGAAAACTCGGGAAAACTGGTAGCCCAGGTAAAGAATGAAGCCCGCCGGAAAGGCCGGGAAGGAGGGTATCCTTTACTGATATCGGACGGATCACCCGGAATTGGCTGCCCAGTAATATCTTCCCTGGTGGAAGCCAACCTGGCGGTTATAGTTACCGAACCCAGTGTTTCCGGGTTCCATGACCTGGAACGGGTACAGGAACTCCTTGCCATAAGAGGAGTGAGCAGTATCCTGGTGATCAACAAAGCCGATCTAAATCCAGAAGCAGCGGATGACATGGAAAAGTGGGCTGGGGATAATAACATACCCTGTGCTGGACGGTTACCTTACAGCCGTCAACTGGCAGATCAGGTATCAGCTGGTAGAGTTCCGGTTATACAAAAAGAACTGTATGAGTTGATACTGCCGGTATGGAAAAAGATTAGGGCAACCCTGGACGGCATGAATTGAAAGTTCTATATACAGAACAAATTATTTATAGGAGATGAAGGTTAAATGCAAATCAGTGAAAAATGTGTAGGTTGCGGGATCTGTGTTGATTCCTGCAACTTTGAGGCAATATCTTTAGTTGAAGGAAAGGCGATTATTAACCAGGATTTGTGTGTTGGGTGCGGCCTGTGTCGGGAAATGTGCCCATTTGAGGCCATTGAAGAGGTTGCCTGATAAATGGGGCATAATAAGGGATCAATGATAAACACATATGTGGCAGAAATTCGGGGTGTATCCCCGAATTTGCGTTTTAGGCAGCTTGAATTCCCTCAATTGGACTGTCTGGCAGGCACTCTTTATATGCCTGGCCAATAGAATGATAATAGCAGATCCTGGGCAGGGGGGATATCAATGAGAAAAGCATTGATTCGATTTGAAGATGTTGGGCCTGGTGGTCCTTATGCTTCGGCAGCGGCTCTGCGGAAGCTGCAGGTAATAGCTGATTATCTGGCCTCAGAAAAAATACCCTTTCACATATCAATTATCCCACGTTTTATCAATCCTGCCGCCGGCTATGACAAATCGGTTGAAATGATTGAAGATCCTTTGGTGAAGGGTTTCAATGACACCATTAGATATTGCTGCAACAGAGGTGCGGCCCTGGGTATGCATGGTTATACCCACCAATACGGTAAATCAATCACTGGGGACGGGTGGGAATTTGCTTATTCCGCCTGCAGCAGTGATTGTCCCCCGGACGATAGGGAAGAGGCATGTCTGAACGGGGATGCCTTTCGTAATTCCTATGCCTCCAGCCGATTAGAAAAAGGATATACTGCCCTGGCTGAATCCGGGCTTCGACTTGCCTGGGGTTTCAGCACTCCTCACTATACTGCCTCAGGGGTGCAGCGATGTATTATTGAGGCCTGGTCAGGGCTATTGTTCGAAAACTCTCCCTGTGGTTCCAATCCTCGCCGGGCTGCATTGTACGATCGGGATAATGAATTATATCGGGGAGTTATTTATGTTCCTACTCCATTGTACTATGTATCGCCGGATAGGGCCGATGAAGACGCAGAAAGGATCTGCGGTGAAATAAAGGGATACCAGGAAGACGAACTGGCGGCGTTCTTCTATCACCCATATTTGGATTTTCCCTTCATAAATATCGGCCGGGACGGGAAAGTCATATATGATGGCAATTCCTATCTGAAAAGGTTGCTAAGGTGTTTCATAGAGGAAGGGTATCAGTTTGTGTCTATCCTGAGTTTGTACGATTTCGTACCCGGGTCGCGCCGGACGGGCTTTTATCCCGGGGAGGAAAATGTAATATTTACCGGCAGAGTTGACGACAGCAGAAAAACCGGCGTATTTGTCTGGCAGCCGGATGCTGGAAAGTGGTTTTTGGAAAAATGCCCGCCGGAGAATTTTCCTTATCGGCAGCCTTTACAGGAGGCAAGCTGCTCAGGAGGATGCGCCCTGGAGAATTGGGCCGCAGGTCAGGAGTGGAAACCAATGATAGGGGATTTTAACGGGGATGGTATAGATGATGTAGTAGTATGGAACTCGGTAAGCGGAGATTGGCAGGTGGCGGCTAATAATGGCGTCAAGCTTATCCCGCATCCGGGGCGGGGAGATTTCAGCTGGTTAAGACCATGGGCTCGCGGCGAAGACTGGATCACATTCACCGGAGATTTTAACGGTGACGGGAAAGACGATATATTGTGCTGGTATCCTCCTGAGGGGATATGGCAGGCGGCTTTGAGTGACGGCAGGCAGTTTAAACCTGCACCTGGCCGAGGTGATTATATTTGGCTGGCAGACTGGGGGCGGGGATACCATTGGATCGCTCTCACCGGAGATTTTAACGGGGATGGAAAAAGCGATGTAGTGATATGGAACCCGGAGAAGGGCGAATGGCGGGTAGCCCTGAGTGACGGGCAAGAATTCCGGGCTGATCCGCAACCCTGGCTGTGCCCCTGGGGGCTGGGCCTCAAATGGAAGGCTTTGACCGGAGACTTCAACGGTGACGGGTATGACGATCTGCTCCTGGTAAATCCTGAACGAGGTGAATGGCAGGTAGCTCTCAGCAGCGGTTCATCATTCAGTCCTACCGGAAAAACTTTTGCCCCCTGGGCGGCGGATGATGATATGCAGCCGTACGCCGGGGATTTCAACGGTGACGGGATCTGGGAGGTGATGGCCCGGCACCCGCACCTGAGAAACGGCACTTTGGATATAGCTGTATCGATTATTAATGGGGTGCAGGAATGATGGAAATCATATCATAACCGATACCTAACGGGTTGTCGCAGGGTAGATAATACCCTATAATTTAACGGGACAGGCTTTATTAATTCAGTGGGGCTAAAAGAACAGGGAGCGATAATGAATGAAAAATAAGCGCAAGCAATTTGCTGTTATAGGTCTGGGAAGGTTTGGAGGCAGTCTGATCAAGGAATTGGTATATATGGGTTATGAGGTACTGGCCATTGATATTGACGAACAGAAGGTGCAGGAATATGCTGACATAGCTACTCACGCGGTACAGGCTGATTCAAGTGATGAAAATACCTTGAGAAAGCTAGGCCTGGATAACTTTGATGTGGTGGTAGTGTCCATAGGCCAAAATATTCAGGTAAATATTTTGACTACCATAATTCTGAAGGAGATGGGAGTCAAAAGGGTCATTGCCAAGGCTCAGAACGCCCTGCACGCAAAGGTGCTGGATAAAATAGGCATAGACAACGTTATTAATCCCGAGCGTGATATGGCCATAAAACTGGCCCATTCTTTTTCCCAGAATATAATGAATGAAATAGATCTGTCATCAGACTACAGTATCATAGAGATTATAGCCCCCAGGATGATGGTGAACAGCAGTCTGCTTGAACTTCAGGTGAGAAAGAAAATGAATATTTCCGTAATTGCTATCAAGCGTGACCAGGAGATTATGATGCCGCCCGATCCCCAGCAGGTAATAAAAGAACGGGACATTCTGGTCATCGCCGGGGAGAAGAAGTGCCTGCGCCAGGTTACGGAAGATTAAGGTGGTCTTATGCTCCAGAGACTTAACCCGGCCCAAATTCTGGTGTTGGGATTTTTTACAATTATAATCGCAGGAAGTATTCTCCTATCCATCCCCTGGGCAACGCAGAGCGGGAAAATCCACTATATAACTGCTCTTTTTACTTCAGCTTCTGCAGTATGCGTCACCGGTCTGGTGGTAGTGGATACTGCCAGCTACTGGACTCCCTTCGGACAACTTATTATTATGCTGCTCTTCCAGATAGGTGGTCTGGGAATCATGGCTTTTGCCACTTTTATCGCCCTGCTGATGGGCAAGAATATTCAGCTGAAGCAAAGACTGGCAATGCAGCAAGCCATAAACCGCAGTTCGATGGAAGGAATAGTGGGGGTATTCAAGTACCTCTTGCTGCTGTCATTTATCATCGAATTAATTGGTGCCGGGATACTGCTGATATACTGGCTTCCTGCCATGGATACCGGCCAAGCGGTATGGTATAGCATTTTTCATTCCATTTCAGCCTTCAATAATGCTGGCTTCGATCTGTTCGGCAACTTTTCCAGCCTTACCGGTTTTATGGGCAACGCAGTGGTTTCTCTCACCATATCATCATTGTTCATTGCCGGCAGCATAGGATTCATTGTATTTTATGAGATATTCAATTACCGGCAGAACCGCAGTTTGTCCCTGCATGCCCGGGTGGTCATCATTACCACTGTAATTGTGATTGTCGGGGGTACCCTGCTGTTTTTCCTGCTGGAATATCATAATACCCTGCAGGGATTGAGCATGAACGAAAAACTCATAACTTCCTTCTTTCAATCCTCTACCCGTACGGCAGGATTTACCACGGTTGATTTGAGCGGCTCGTTATTGCCCACCCAGATGCTGCTGATGTTTCTGATGTTCATAGGTGGGGCGCCGGGATCTACTGCCGGGGGAATCAAGGTTACCACCATGGCTATACTATGCCTGGCTGTTATCAGTTTTTTAAGAGGCAGAAGAGACGTAGAAGTGATGGAGCGAAGGATAATGACTGAGGATCTGCTTAAAGCAGCGGCTATATTTTTCCTCTCCCTTAGCCTGGTATTTGTTTTTACTTTCTTGATTACCATAGGACATGAGGCACCTTTCAATGTGATTCTGTTTGAAGTGATTTCGGCGGTAGGAACGGTGGGCTTGAGCCTGGGATTGACTCCGGATTTGAATCCATTGGGCCAAATTATAATTATTACCGGCATGTTCCTGGGCCGGGTAGGGCCGGTTACGGTGGCTTATTGCATGGTAAACGGCAAGAAGAAGGGCCAGATACGTTATGCAGAAGACCGGATCATGGTAGGTTAGATGAAAGCAGCCGTCACTTTATGCGATGGCTGCCTGTTTTACAAATATGGAATATTTCCCAGGGGATGAGCGGCAAGCTTATTTGTTTTTGGCCGCAGAAGCCAAATCTTGCTCAGGGAAGTTCTCACACTTTATCACCCGGTTTTCCCAGGTGCGGATAGTGAGGGCTTCATCATCCAAGGATAGTATATAATTGGGCAACAGAGGAGTTTTGCCATACCCCCTGGGGGCATTGATGATGTAGGTAGGGATGGCTAAACCGGAGGTATAACCCCTAAGGTTCTCCATGATTTCCAATCCGGTGTCGATACTGGTCATAAAGTGGGAGGTTCCCTTCACCTGTTTGGCATGGAATAAATAATAGGGTCTAACTCTGATCTTCAGCAACTCCTGGTTCAGTTTTTTCATTATATGGGCATCATCGTTGATCCCTTTCAGCAGTACAGCCTGGTTTCCCAAAATTACTCCGGCCTTCACCAGCCGATCACAGGCTTTTTTGGCTTCTGGAGTAACCTCCAGGGGAGAATTGAACTGGGTATTGATATATAACGGTTCATGTCGTGCCAACACCGCGCATAATTCCGGCGTTATCCGCTGCGGCAAGGTGACCGGGGTTCTGGTTCCCAACCGCTTTATCTCGATGTGATCCATGTTATCCAGCTCGCTGAGCAGCCAATCCAGGACCGAGTTGCTCAACATCAGAGCATCGCCGCCGGTTATCAGTACATCTCTGATCTCCGGGTTGTTCCGGATATAATCGAGAGCCAGTACTAAGTTAGCCATGGTGGCGTGTGTATCTTTCTGCTCAAAATTTCTGCGTCTCTGACAGTGCCGGCAGTACATACCGCATTGATTGGTGACGTTAATTATCAACCGATCGGGATATCTCCTGGTTATGGTAGGAGCTGGACTGGTATCGGCTTCTCCCATGGGATCATCACAACCGCTATCGTCCTGCAGTTCTTTAATATCCGGTACTGCCTGCTTGAAGATAGCGGAATCATGATAATTATCTCGGTCGATCAGGCTGAGGTAGTAAGGGGAGATAGCCCAGCGAAAATGCTGTGATATCTCATTCAGTTCATCAACTTCTGACTCCTTCAGGGGCAGCAGGTCTTTAAGAGTTTCTGCATCACATATCCGGTGTTTCAGCTGCCAGCCCCAGTTATTCCAATCAGATTCTTTAGCCTGGAAGTATTTAAGAATATTATCTCTATTCTTTTTATTGCGATCCTGCACCCTGAATCCGGTTTCTATGCCTGCTTCAATATCCAGATATTCCTGGATGCGAAATTTTAATTCTTTAGCTCTCTCCAACCCGGCGGCATGTTCCAAATTGTATTTTTCCCCCATACTAATACCTCCTTTTTCTCTTTCTCTTATTTGCTTGGGAAAGTCCACTACTTATCAGCAATTCAGTCATAAATAGTCGACAGAAGTTTCTTGAATGATTTGTAAAAGCAGGGAAAAGGATACCAGGATACATCTTAGCCTGCATATGTATCTCATCAGTTATAAGTGATTAACCCACCCTAATTTTTCTCAACATATATTTACGGTAAATGAAATATTAGAAAAGATGGTGATGATTGTTCAGGATTAAATATTAACTCCTCATCCAACTTTTCCTGCAATGCCTACGAGGTTAGCTGACGGATTCGGGCCAGGAAGCCCTACCAGTTAACTGGATTCACCCCATTATTTGGTTCCCCCGCTTCCGGCATCTGGCGACGCGGGAATTCGGCATAAATTGAAATAACATTAGTTAAATATTATCCGCTACACAATTATATTATATCTTGAGTACAAAGGCCTGTCAAAGCAAGCCGGATTTCTGAGAGCAAGCCGCGTTGTTATCACCGACATATTTACCAACTATAATTGATATCTAAAGCATATATATTGAGGTAATAAAGGCATTAAGAGGCAATGGATCGTTGGGAAGCAGTTAATAGTCCTGTATAGCGCTGATTTTTTCAGCCATTAGCTTATTGTGTCTCTCCTCAGCAGCCCGACGTGACTCCTGGAGTTGGCTTACTGCCTGCTCAATCTGTTCCCTAATCCGGCGGGTGCGTTTAATAGCCCGGTTGATCTGGGATTGTACAATTAAATCGAACAAAATCCCGTCCAGCAGGAAATCGGCCGCGAAGGAAATGTTATTGTTCTCTGGCAGGATATCGGAATTGACATCCTGCAGCTCCCGATGAAAACGAATTAGAAAATCCCGGGTCAGTTCAAATTCTTTTCGAGCATCGTTTATTCGTAAATGTTTAACTGCAGTAACCAGCAATCCGCCCCCCAGTATATCTGCTGCGCCCCAGCCCTGGGCCGAGCCCCATAATTTCTCGGTTTTGTTCAGCTGTTGCAGGGCCATCTGTCCGGCTTCAATAGCTTCCTCAAGTTCGCATATCCGAGCCTGTAAAAGGGCCAGATTTTCAATCAGCTTAAAAATGTGCTCAGAATTAGAGCCGCCATTTTTGACCAGATATTCCTCCTTAGCTGCCAGAGCCAGTTGATATTCATGCTCAGGCTCGGAAAAGCGGGCCAATTCTGATTCCAGGCCAGCAACCTGTCGCTCCAGTACAGCAAACTGAAAAGCAGCCTCTTCGTATTTTAACTTGGCTTGCAGGTATTCCATTTCCTCTTTTCTGCGGCTCTCCTCCATAGTGCCCCGCAGGCGATGCCATAAGCTGGTGAGGGTGGCATCATCAAGCCTTTTCAGGTCTCTGCCTTCGGCCTGCATAAGCTTCTCCAGTTCCCTGAGATTCTTGTGGGCCGACCCGACCATACCCCGGGCTGATTTCAACCGGCGCTGCAGGGTTCGGTATTCCTCTAAGTGCCGAACTGCTTCATTCAGGCGTTCATATACATCCATGGAAAATATCCATCTCCCCTGTTTTATTCCAGATATCGGGTTGACGTGTTAACCGTGGGGTTAAGTCGTAAACCACAACCATTATAAACCATTGGAAATAAAATGGGAAATAGCACTTTTGTGGCGGTGTATTCCTTACTTATCACCGAGCTCATCATCCGACTGCATTCCCTTTATCCATAATGAGTGGCGATGCCGGGCATAATCCAGTGAGATCCTACCGGTAAACATACTGGGGAACAGGGAACGATTATCCTTGATCAGGAAGGCCAGCAGGTGAGCTACTACCGATACTAACAAGATGACGGTAAAAATATTGTGCACCTGAGTAGCCCAGAAGCTTACCGGCAGGGGGACACTGCTCCCCGGCAGATTCTTTAGTACTTTGATCAGACCGGTTATTATGAGAGCGGCAACCGAAAATGCGGTTACGGCAAAGGCCAATCTCTGTTCAGCCAGATATTTGTTATTTTCCGGCTCGCGGGCTAATCCCACCATAGATAAAAAGATTATCATAGTCTCTTTAAAATCCCCCTTCCGAGGCAATATATCCGTTTCTCGGGTTAATACCAGGTAAAGCAGATAATAGGTGCTGATAAATATCAGGACCATAGCAGCATAATAATGCAGATGAAGGGTGGATGCATAGTTGCTGGACCAACTCAGGCCGGGGAGCTGATCCACCATGTATCTTTTGTAAACCGGCATCTGGCCAAACCCGGTAAAAAATAGAAGGAAAATGGACAGGGCAGTAATCCAGTGTACTAAACGCACCTGCCATTTATGCCTCAGAATAGTCATGCTCATCAGCTCCTGTCATTATTTTATAGACACTGAGTCCGGCTCCTAACAAACCAGCCGCCGGAGCCAGCAAAAAAGCTTTGGCCATACCCGCCGGTTCATTCAGCATATTGCTAATACCCACTGGCATGCCTGGTTTTCCAGGCTTTCCGTCGGTCTCTTGTTCCATAATGGCCTGGTGAATAGCTGCAAAGGGAACCGATGACAAATAGAAGGTTGAGGTGCCTCCATTCTCAGTCTCCCCATACAGGTATCCCTGATTATCTCTGGCCCACTGCAGGGCATATTGGCGGATATCATCCTTTTTGCCGAAACCCAGAGCATTATTGGGGCAGACGGATACACAGGCAGGTTTCTGTCCCTGTTGAATCAGATCGTAGCACATATCGCACTTGTACATGACTCCGCCCCCGGCATACTTTGGAGCTGCCTTCAGATAGAGACCGACGCCGGCCTGCCGCTGCGGAATCTCCCATGGGCAAACGTCCCTGCACTTGGCGCCGCCGAAACATCCATCCGGGTTGATTATCACCGGCCCCTGGGGCATCTTCTCATTGACCCCGAAAGGACAGAGGGAAGCGCAGGGGGGGTTATCACAATGCAGACAGCGCCGAGGCACGTGGATTGCATGGGTTTGTCCCTCATGTTCCACCTGCAGATGCTGAACATAGGTCCAGTTATAAGGAGTTAACCGGTCGGTCAAGTCCTGCTTATCGGACCAGTCCTCATGTTTAGTTTGCGGCCAATAATCCTGAATGGGTTTTTCCGGTTGAGGAAAACGGTCTTCATTTCTGGTTCTGCAGGCCGATACACAGCGGGGGATATCCAAATCCCGGCAGCCGTCACAATGGGTAAGATCAATTATGGAAGCATATTCATCACTGCTGTTCAATGCTGCCGACGCTTTAGCTGCGCCGCTGACGGTGACTGAGGCGGCCAAACCGGCAATAGCAGCTCGTTTGATAAAATTTCTTCTGCTCATGGACATATATGAATCCTCTCCTCGCCAAAGAAGTCAGTTCTGGATTTTAAAATAAATGAACATTCATTTATTGTCAAGAACATTCCGGTCGTGCCCCGTTGATTAACTACAGATGCCTGGACACTGCAGTTAAGTTGCGCAAGGGATTACTTGACTATAAGTGAATGCTTATTTATTATAAAGTTGAGGTGATCCAATGAGAAGAAAAGATGAGGAAAAGCGAGAGAATATTAAGCAGGCAGTAATGAAGCTGATCTTGGAACAGGGCTTTCATGGAGCATCTATCTCCAAAATTGCACGGGAAGCTAATGTCTCGCCGGCCACCCTCTACATTTATTACCAGAGCAAAGAAGAAATGCTCAAGGATATCTATCAGGAATATGCAGATCAGATATATGCCCACCTGCTGGAAAATATCCATCAGGATATGAAGGGAGCACAGTTTATTGAGACTATCATCAGGAGATATTACTCCTACATCAATGAACAAGCAGAAGTGTTTTACTTTGTGGAGCAGTTCGCCGGCTGTCCTTCGCTGGCTGATAATTGCCGGGAAACTGACGGATGCGTTAAGATATTCGCCCGGTTTGATGATATGAAAGAGAAGGGAATACTCAGGGATATAGATAATGTTATCATTTATTCCCTGCTATTCTACCCGGTTAAATGCATCTCCACCCGTTATATGGACAATAAGAAAGATGCTGAAGCAGCCCTAAAACAACTGATTCACTTGCTGCAAGGCAGCTTGCTGGCCGGCTGAATATCAATCCAACTGGCAGCGGGCTATCTAAGTTTGCTCTATTGCTTCCTGAGGATTGGTATAATAATTAAGAGCAGGATTTTGTCTTTGCAGCAGGTCCAGGGTGGATTCATACTCACATAAAACCACCAGGCGGCCATCCTGGTCAGTTACCCCCAGGCTGCTGATGGTATTAAGCCTGGAGGGATCGGTGGGCGAAGAGAAATCTACCCAGCGGGCTAGCTGGTAAGGCAGAGGTTCCAACCTGACATCCGCTCCATACTCGCTTTTTAAGCGATAGCTGAATACCTCAAATTGAAGTTCGCCTACCACCCCCAGGATCAAGTCTTCAGTACGATTAGCGATGCGAAAGGTCTGCACGGTTCCTTCCTCCACCAGTTGGGCAACCCCTTTCTGGAATTGCTTGTATTTCATGGCATTCATATTCAGCACCCGGGCAAAGTGCTCGGGCGGAAATTGGGGCAGGGCTTGAAATTCAAAGCTGCTGCCCTCACACAAGGTGTCTCCTATACGGAATGTACCCGGGTCATGCAAACCGATGATATCTCCCGGATAGGCGATTTCAACTATATCCCGGTCTTGGGCCAGAAATTGCTGGGGCTGAGCCAGTTTGATCTTTTTGCCGCTGCGGACATGATTGACAATCATGCCTCGTTCAAATCTGCCCGAACAAACCCTCAAGAAAGCGATCCGGTCCCGATGAGCCGGATTCATATTAGCCTGAATCTTGAAGACAAACCCGGAAAAGCAGCTATTTATTGTGTCAACCGGCCCAGCGCTGGTGTTGTGGGCGTGAGGGGCGGGGGCCAGCTGCAAAAAATGATCCAGAAATGTCTGCACGCCAAATTTGCTAATGGCACTGCCGAAAAAGACCGGGGTTAGCTGACCCTGGCTGATTTTTTCCTGATCAAACTGATCTCCGGCAATATCCAGCAGATCAACATCCTCGCACAGTCTGGCATAAAGGTGCGGCCCAATGGAAGCCTGCAGATCAGAGTCTTCCAGGCCAGATTCGTTAAGGTTCAGGAATTTACTCTCCTCATCTTTGGAATACAACTCTATGCGCTGCTTGGATCGATCGTAGACTCCGCAGAATTCATCTCCCATACCTATTGGCCAATTCATGGGACAGGAACGAATTCCCAGAACCTGCTCCAACTCTTCCAGCAATTCCAGGGGATCTTTGCCGTAGCGATCCATCTTATTGATGAAAGTGAAGATGGGTATGCCCCGCTGCCGACAAACCTTGAATAATTTGATAGTTTGGGCCTCCACGCCTTTAGCGGCATCGATCAACATTACCGCGCTGTCTGCAGCAGTCAGGGTGCGGTAAGTATCTTCGCAGAAATCTTGATGTCCGGGGGTATCCAGGATGTTGATATGATGACCCTTATAGTTGAAATGCATGGCGCTGGAAGTAACGGATATGCCGCGCTCCTTTTCAATCTGCATCCAGTCTGAAGTTGCGAACTTCTTGGCTTTGCGGCCCTTTACTTCACCCGCCATACGAATAGCTCCGCCGAACAGCAGCAGTTTTTCCGTCAGGGTGGTTTTCCCGGCATCAGGGTGGGAAATGATGGCGAAAGTACGGCGCTTTTCCACCTGGGACCTTATATCTTCACATAACATATTCACATTAATATTCCCTCTCTGTTATTTATTGCATCAAGGTTGTATTTTATCATAAATATCTTCGCATTTAAACTAAAACCAGGCGGGATAAATTCAGACTTGAGGCGGATTCAGGACTGGGACAGCTGGAAACTTCAGCTCAGTTCAGGTTCGATGCTTGTTTCCTTGGTTGGAACGGATGAGAAGTTCATGACCCCAAGGGCGGGCATCTCAAAACATCAATAATCCGGTTGGCGGCTGACCGGAGTGATTTCTTTGATAGGATAATGGGAATAAGGTCAAAATGAATAAAAGCAGCCTATTCCTGGATAGCGTATAATATTTATTAGCCGTCTGGAATTACGCCAGGAACAAGTAAAGGGGGATAAGTAATGGAAAAACTGACCATCAGGGAGTTAATGCGGGAATTGACAAGATATGAAGACCAGGAGGTTATTATTAGCGGTTGGATCAGGAGCAACCGGGATCAGAAATCTTTTGGCTTTCTGACTGTAAATGACGGCACCCATTTCAGCTCGGTGCAGATCGTATATGAAAAAGAGGCCCTGGTGAATTTTCAGGAGGCGGTCCGATACCGGGCCGGGGCCGCGGTAAGGGTTCAGGGAATTGTCGTCCTAACTCCCCAGGGTAAGCAGGCATTTGAAATAAAAGCCAGGAAGCTGTGTTTGGAAGGGGATGCAGCAGAAGATTATCCCATACAGCCTAAAAGACATACCCGCGAATTCCTGCGGCAGAACGCCCATCTTCGATCCAGAACCAACCTGTTTTCAGCCGTTTTCCGGGTACGCTCCCTGCTGGCCTATGCGATCCATATGTTTTTTCAGGACCGGGGCTTTGTTTATGTTCATACTCCTATCATTACCGCCAGTGATGCCGAGGGGGCAGGGGATATGTTTAGGGTTACTGCCCTTGATCCCGGAAATCCTCCCCGGGACGAAATGGGAGAGATAGACTATGGTCAGGATTTCTTTGGCCGTCGCACTAACTTGACGGTTTCCGGTCAGTTGGAGGCAGAGGCCTTTGCCCTGGCTTTTCGAAATGTATATACTTTCGGCCCCACTTTTAGAGCCGAAAATTCCAACACCGCCCGGCATGCAGCCGAATTTTGGATGATAGAGCCGGAAATTGCTTTCGCCGATTTGCGGGATGATATGAACTTGGCCGAGGAAATGGTCAAGTTCGTGATAAGCTATGTACTGGACAAAGCTCCCGAAGAAATGGCCTTCTTCAATGACTTCGTGGACCCAGGATTAGGGGAAAGACTGCAGAATATTATCAACTCTGACTTTGCCTGTATCACTTACACCCGGGCTATAGAAATGCTGCAGGAGTCAGGGGAGAAATTCGAGTACCAAGTGGAATGGGGCTCTGATCTGCAGACTGAACATGAACGCTGCTTAACCGAGAAGATATTTAAGAAACCGGTGTTCGTAACCGACTATCCCCGGGAGATAAAAGCCTTCTATATGCGGCAGAACGACGATGGCAAAACCGTAGCGGCCGTGGATCTGCTGGTTCCCGGTATTGGAGAAATAATCGGCGGCAGCCAGAGGGAAGAGCGAGCTGAATTATTGGAAAAGAGAATGGAAGAGCTGCAGATGAGCAAGGAGGATCTGTGGTGGTACCTGGAATTGAGAAAATATGGCGGGGTGAAACACGCCGGTTTCGGATTAGGCTTTGAAAGGTTGATCATGTATATAACCGGAGTAAGCAATATACGCGATGTAATACCATTTCCCCGTACAGTTAAATCCTGTCAGTTCTAAAGAATGCTAAAATCATAAACTATCTGATTTCAGCGTCCGGGTCTTTACCACAGACGCCTGAAGCTGTTAATATATTAAAAACCTTAATGAAACAATTATTGCCCGGTAAATTACAGTGCCTGGGCCGTTAACAGCGGAGGTTAAGCTAGGTATGAATGGTCCTCTGTACAGGATTTCCAAGTCTATCCGCATAATCGAAGGCCCCATAAGGGACATGCTTAACCAGCATCTATGGACCAAGATGCTGGCTGCCATGGCATTTGGAGTTGCCGCCGGCTTAATCATCAGTCCTTCCACCGGCTGGTTTTCCTATCAAACCGGCAACAATATAGGCAACTGGCTGGCTCTGCCCGGACAATTGTTCTTAACCCTCATTCAGATGATGGTAGTTCCGCTGGTTTTCACCTCGATCATCCGGGGGATAGCCAGCAATGAAGATATAGAGTTTATCAAGAAAATGGGCTTGCGGCTGGTGCTTTATTTTGTGGCCACAACCAGCATGGCCATCTCTATAGGAATATCCCTGACCTTATTAATTAAACCGGGGCAATACCTGGACCAGAATATGTTTGACCTGGATTTGGCTTCCAGCCAGCAGTCGGCCGATCAGGCCCTTAGTGGCAACGGTTTTGATAATATACCGGAATACTTTATCAACCTGCTGCCGAATAATCCTCTGCAGGCCATGGTAGAGACTCAGATGCTGCAGGTAGTCATATTCGCGGTAATCCTTGGGATTGCGCTGGTGAGCACGGAGGCTAAAAACTCGCGTCCATTGCTGGACCTGATGGATTCGGTCCAGGAAGTATGTATGATTGTGGTCCGATGGGCCATGCTGATAGCCCCCCTGGCAGTGTTTGGATTGCTGGCTCAGATAACGATCAAAATGGGATTGGAAGCACTGCTGGGTATGGCTGCCTATGTGGCAACGGTTTTAATAGCCCTATTGGTGCTGCTATGTATGTACTGCAGCATAGTGTTTGCCGCAGCCAAGATGCCCCCCGGAACTTTTTTGAGAAAAATCCGCTCCGTCCAGCTCTTGGCCTTTTCTACCTCCAGCTCGGCCGCCGTTATGCCCCTTTCCATGAAGACCGCTGAAGAAGATCTGAATGTTGAGCCGGCTATCGTACAATTCTTGATTCCGCTGGGAACTACCATCAATATGGACGGAACTGCCCTATACCAGGGAGTAGCAGCAGTATTCCTGGCCCAGGCATTTGGGATTGACCTTAGCCCAACCGCCATGCTCCTTATTTTACTTACTTCAGTGGGTGCATCTATCGGTTCCCCGGCTACTCCGGGAGTAGGCATCGTAATTTTAGCCAGCATACTTAGCAGTGTGGGTATTCCGGCCAGTGGGATTGCCATTATATTGGGAGTTGATCGTATACTGGACATGAGCCGTACAGCTTTGAATGTGACCGGAGATTTGACTGCTTCCATAGTAATGAATCGCTGGCTGGGTAATAAGCACGAGTTGAGAGACTATGATAATACGCTATTGAAACCAGAAGAGTAATCCCGGCCCCGTAACTTCAGTCTGCACTTAACCCTCCATCGATGACAAAACTGCTGCCGGTAATAGGGGAAGAACGATCAGAGGCTGGAAACCTCATTAATTAGCCCACTTCCTAAGATTCTCCATAGCGCTTGAAGGGTATTATGTCTTGAAATCCCTCATATACTGACTAATTTGCTCCCCAAAATATACATCATATTCCAATCCTTAAGCAGGGTTTATAACATACCTCTTATAATCTGAGAAATTTTTAAGGAGCCTCTGCTAGCCAGGAGGGGATTTATAGATTTGACAAACATTGAGTATATTTATATGATAAGCATATACTTATATAGTAATGGCAGTAATTGAAAAAGGGGAGGATGAAGGTATGGAAATACTATTTCTTATGTTAAAAGGCGGCTTTAACGAGATTCTCAATTATCTGTCCGCCCATGTTATCACCTGCCTGGTACCTGCCTTTTTTATTGCCGGGGCTATGGCGGTTCTGGTTACAAAAGGAGCGGTTATCAAATATTTTGGGGCCCAGGCCAAAAGGTGGATTTCCTATGGAGTGGCCTCCATATCAGGGATGTTGCTGGCGGTCTGTTCATGTACCATACTGCCATTGTTTGCCGGCATCTATAATCTAGGAGCGGGAATTGGACCGGCGGTTACTTTTCTGTATTCAGGACTGGCTATCAATATCCTGGCTATCGCTCTAACCGGTGCGGCCATTGGATGGCATATGGGTATAGCCCGGGGTGTAGGGGCTATATTGTTCTCGATTGTTATCGGTATAATAATGTCCATTGTTTTTCTCCGGAGTGAGGCTTCACGTATGGCTGATTGTCAGGCCCTGACCGGGGAAAGCATGGAAAAGCCGCCGATATTCCTGGGGATCTTCTTCGGGGTAATGGCAGCCATTTTGATCGTTAGTACCAGTAAATTGGCGCCATGGTTAAAAATAGCCATTGACCTTGGATTGATAAGTTCTCTGGCCTTCATGGTTCATCATTACTTTGTCGAAGGGGAGTTCAGATCCTGGATGGAAGAAACCTGGAGTCTGGTTAAAATGGTGGTTCCCACTCTGTTGATCGGGGTATTTTTAGTTGGTGCAGTGACCACCATACTTCCGCCGGAATGGATAGCCCGTCTGGTTGGATCAAACACCATTACCGCCAACTTGGCAGCATCGCTGGTGGGAGCCCTGTTTTACTTTTCCACTCTTACTGAGGTTCCGATTGTAAAGGGTTTGATGGATCTGGGCATGAACCCGGGGCCAGCCCTGTCACTGTTGCTGGCCGGGCCGGCAGTAAGTATCCCTAACCTGCTGGTCATAAACCGGATCATGGGTTTCAAACGCACCTCGGTTTACTTTATTCTGGTAGTTATAATGGCTACCTTTACTGGATGGCTCTATGGTATGTTCTGGGCTTAAATAAAAGATAATTAGCATTGGGGAGGAAATTAAAATGAAAATTGAAGTGTTAGGTACCGGGTGTGCCAAATGTAATCGATTGGAGAAGGATGTTTGCAATACCCTGGCGGAAATGAATGTAGCGGCTGAAGTATCCAAGGTCCAGGATATCAAAAGAATAATGGATTACAAGGTGATGCTGACCCCAGCCCTGGTTATTAACGGCAAAGTAAAATCCAGCGGTGGATTGCCCAAGGCTCAAGATCTCAAGAAATTCATCCAGGAAGAACTGGGAGAGTAACCAGTTAGATTTATTTGCCTGATATACGCTGAAGCAAGCTTTTCCAGGCAGGAACCTTTGCGGCACCAGTTTTAGTCTCTGCAGCCTCCGCTGCAGCCCTGATGGCAACTTCCTGCATCTCCTGCGGACTTGCGGGCCTTATTATAATGCGGACGGTTTTAACCTCTTCCACCGGTCCTGGGGGAGATGCCGGCCGGGCAACTATACGCTCAGGCTCAGGAGCAGATGGCCTTTCCTTGGTCTTTTTACGAGTCTGTATCGGTCTGTCATTAGAGCGTAGCTTGGATGACTTTTCGGGTTTGGGCAATGAAGAAGATACAGGTGGAGGAGACTGAGTGTTGGCCTGTATCCATTTATCGATGGATTTATGGTGTTCCTGCAAAAGTTTATCCGATGGCAATTCCTCTTCGGGAATCATAACCCCAATGTGTTCTTCTATTTCATACAGGCTCATAATATCGTCGCCGGTAACCAGAGAGACGGCCTGACCACCGTGACCGGCTCTGCCTGTTCGACCAATCCTGTGTACGTAACTATCCTTTTCCAGGGGGACATCATAGTTAATGACCAGGGACAATTCATCGATATGAATACCCCGGGCTGCAACGTCTGTTGCAACCAGCAGGTGAAAGTGGCCTTGTTTGAACTGTTGCAAGGTTTTCAGCCGCCGCGTCTGGGGTATATCCCCATGCAGAGCCCGGGTGGCATAGCCCTTGCGGGATAAAAACCCCTGAACCTTGTCTACCGTGTGTCGGGTGTTGCAAAAGATTACACAGCTTTCCGGCTGCTTGGCCAGCAGTATGCGGTTTAACTGGATGCTTTTTTCTTTATAATTCACCCGGTAATATGCCTGCTGAGTGGTATCTACGGTCATGGTATCGGATTCAATCTCAATGGTGGCGGGATTTTTCATATATACACTGCAGATCTTTTGGATCTCCGCCGGTATAGTAGCGGAGAATAGCAGAGTAACCCGATCCCGGGGAATAGTCTTAATTATCCTTTCAACCTGGTCCAAAAAGCCCATATCCAGCATTCGATCGGCTTCATCCAACACCAAAAAACGAATATGTTTGGTTTTCAGATTACCCTGCCGGATATGGTCAAAAACCCGGCCCGGAGTACCGGCAATTATGGATGGTCTTTGGTTCAGAGCCTGTACTTCTGTTTCCATGTTATGCTGTCCGTATACCGCTGTGGTCTTATGCCGGAGATGCTTGGACATCTGTCTTATGTCACTGTCCACCTGAACAGCCAGTTCCCGGGTGGGGGTAAGGATTAACCCCTGGGGACCTTCTGCTTTCGGATCGATAAGCTGGAGCATGGATACGCCGAAAACAGCAGTTTTTCCACTGCCTGTTTTGGATTTGACCATTAAGTCTTCCTGGTTCAGAACATGGGGGATAGCTCTTTTCTGAACTTCCGTAGGTGTTTCGAAGCCCATTTCTTCCAGGGCTTTTAAAATAGGCGGTATAATGCCGATGTCTCTAAAACTGCTGTTCATTATAATCTTCTTTCACAATTACTAAATTTAATAATATCACGTGATTTCAGTATTTGCCAGAGCTGGTCCCGCTTTGTTATCAGGTCCGCTACAATTATATCAGAATTCCCCCCCGATTGGGAAGAGCACCCCCGGAAGTGTTATTTTGACAGCCAATAGCAATATAAATAAAATTCGGAAAGAGTCTTCCGTCTGTGGTCATATCATGTCTTGGCGGAGAGAAACACCTTGTGCTTTATTAAATATTGATATAAAGTAAGGCTAGGCTTATGAATCAAATATTTATCGTTGGTAGCAAAGAGCACTATCAGATTTGGGATAAAGGGATCCCCCGCTTTAACAGCGGGGGGTTTTTATTTAGGATAAAGAAGTCCTGTCTATACTGACGGGATATTTTTATATCTAACCAAATAGTATACGGAGGATTCATGCAAGCTAATCATGTATTAGGAGGATGTTAATATGTTAAACGCAATTTCCAAACAGGTTAGCATTTTTTTGTTAATTCTGGCTTTATTAACCGGAGTTGCTTTAAGCGGCTGCCCCCAAAGCACATCTGTAAAAGAAGATATTTCAACCCAAAACGAAACCCTTGAGAAAGACATTAACCTTAATGTTGCGGTTGAGTATACTGACCATGCAGCAGCTTTCTATTATGCTCAGGGAAAAAATATATTTTCTGAGGCTGGTATTACAATCAATAATGTCAAAGTATACGCCAGTGGCGTGGGTGTGGCTGCAGCCTTCACCAAAGGGGGATTCGATGTCAGTTATATGTGTTTGGTTCCTGCAATTTTGACTTATGCCAATGGGGGCGTGCCTATCAAAATTGTAGCCGGTACCCATAAGAACGGCTACGGGCTGGTGGTAAACAGCACCAAAATCAAAGGACTAAGGGACCTGGAGAAGAGTGGAATTAAAATAGCCAACGGCCCCCAGGGAACCTCGACGGATTTTTTGCAAAAGCTTTTGATAGAAAAAGAAAATCTGGATTCCGAAAAAATTATGGCCAATACTGTGAGGATGAATGCGGCTAAACAGCTTATGGCCTTGCACAACGGCAAGGTCGATGCCGTCTTCGTTCCCGAACATTTCGCAACCCTAGCCGCTTCATTCCCCGGCATGAAAATGCTGCTGAAAAGCGCCGATATATGGCCGGATATGCAGGGAAGCGTACTAGTGGTGACTGAGGAATTAATAATAAACCAGCCCGAGACGGTAGAAATATTGCAGGAAATTAATAAGAAGAGTATTCAGCTTATGAATGGAAATCCGCAGGACGCCGCTGCTATCGTTGCTCAAAGCCTGAATATCAACCAAGCTATGGTAAAAGAAGAGACCCAAAGCCCGGAAGCAAACCTGGAAGTTACCACAGAAATTGCTGCCGCTTCAATAAAGAATTTGAAAATGACACCGGATATCAGCATCAGAGAGGTGCAGGACATTATCGATAAAATGTACGCTTGGGGATATCTAACGAAACATTTTGATGCCCGGGAAATTATAGCAGCTAATTGAGCATAAAGGTGATGATCTGAAGATGGAGCAAAATTTTATTAGAAACAAATTGTTATGTCTTGTACCTATTGCTTTGTTACTTATTATGTGGGAAATGGCAGGCCAGATAGCTCAAACACCGTTATTGCCGTCCTTGAGCACAGTGATTTGGGAATTTGGCTCTTTGTTAAGCAACGGGATACTCCTAAAAAGTCTGGGAGCAAGTTTCGGAAGAGTCCTTATCGGCTATATTCTTGGAAGCTTGGTCGGCTTATTGGTGGGAACCTTAATGGGTGTTAATAAAGTGGCTGAATACAGTCTAAGCCCATTGATTAGTGTTTTGTTTCCCATCCCGACCTTAGGATGGCTTCCGCTGCTAATGCTATGGATTGGCATCAATGAGGCATTGCCTGTTATCCTCATCTTTATCTGCGCTTTCTTTCCGGTTGCCTATAATACCCTGACCGGAATAAAAGGGGTAAAAGCTGAATATATTAGAGCGGCCCGTGCCCTTGGAGCATCTTCGTGGTATGTACTATGGCACGTCATACTCCCAATGGCTTCCCCCAATATTATTACCGGCCTGCGACTGGAGGCGGGAATGGTCTGGCGGACGGTCATTGCAGCAGAAATGTTTGCTATCCCTACAGGGATTGGGGCCCTGCTGATGAATGCGGAAAACTTGATCAGGGTAGATGTTATTATGGTCTGTTTAGTTGTGTTATCTGTGATGTGTTCTGCTTTTGAACGTTTATTCCTGTGGCTGGAAAGCAGAACAACTGGAGCCTGGAGGTAAACATGTCAAATATTAGTCTGAAAAACATTACTACCCCATACTGTTTAAAAAATGTGAATCTGGATATTGAGGCCGGCGAACTCATGGCGGTGCTGGGCTTTACCGGAGCGGGCAAGAGCACGCTGCTGAATGTGATTGCGGGATTGACAGAATACCAGGGAGATGTGTGTTTCAATCAGCATAATATGAACAATATCCGGACAGAAAGGCGAAATGTCGGTTATCTGCTGCAGGACATTTATCTGTTTCCCCATTTAAATACCTTCGAAAATGTTGCCTTTGGTTTGCGCGCCGGTGGACACCCGACTGATAGAATAAAAGATAAAGTTGAAGAAACCCTGGATCTTATGAATATAAGTCATTTGAAAAGCCGTTATCCTAAGTATCTAAGTGGCGGGGAAAAACAACGGGTTGGCCTGGCGCGCTCCATCGTCATGGAACCTAAGATTTTGCTTCTGGATGAACCCTTGTCCAGTCTCGACCCCTCTACTGCTAACAACATTCGTAAAGAATTAAAGAGTCTTCATAAGCGCTTGAACTTAACCATGCTCTATGTTACTCATGATTTAGCAGAAGCCAAGGAGCTTGCAGACAGAATAGTAGTGATAGCAGAAGGAGAAATAAAGCAGTTGGGTTCTGCTCAGAATATATTTTATCGGCCAGTTGAAGAAATACGGGAGTTTATAGCCGCTGCTATTCCTATTAGATGATAATTGGGATTTATTTATAACTTCATGGTAAATTAATTTCTCTAGACTTAATGCGTTAGGGGATTAGTTAGTATTCATAATGATTCTGGAAAAGGAGCGGAGATATCAAGTTAGTATTTTTAATCGAACCTATCCTGGACTCCATAATGGATTATTATTAACGGGCTGGGGATGCTTACATACCCATGCTCTAAGCTGTAATAACCAGTATACAGAGCAAGCAGAATAGGCTATTCTTGTGTTGACAGGAAAACATGATATTAATATCATTAGCATATCTTACATACCAGGCCCGAACCGGCGGTGGGTTAAAACTGCTCTGCAGTTCCATCCGATGTGAAAAGGAAGGGGAAAGAAAAAACCCCCGCTTTTTAAGGAGTTAAAGACCGTGAGCCAAGTCTGGTATCAGATAAGGGAAACTTTCAAGAGGAGGAACCATGAACAGAAACCTTCAATTAATAATAATAGCTCTAATATTGGTAATGATTGGCGGAATGGTTTATAAACACTATCATATAACTCCGGTGCGGCAGGATGAGGAAAGTTCCATGGTGCTGGCACCAACTGAGCAGGAAATAGAAACGGCTCTGGAAAATGGCGAAAGCATATGGCTGCTATTCCGTTCAGCCACCTGTGCTCCCTGCGTAGAGATGCAGCAAATATTTGATGAGCTAAAACCAGGATATGAGGGAAAAGTTAGATTTATTGATGTTGATGTAAATGACAGGGCCAACGTTAATCTGCTGCGGCAATACAAGCTCCAGTATGTCCCCGCTTCCTATATCATGGACGGGCAGGGGAATATAACTTACCATAACGTCGGGTTGATTTCACAGGATAAGCTTACTGCAGAGCTGGACCGGGTGGTGAAGCAGTAATGGAAGCCTGGGTCAACGAGATCGCCCCCCGATTCCTCAGCAATTTTTCGCTGTACGGTTATGGACTGGTTCTGCTGGCCGGGGTTATCACCAGCATAGGCCCATGCAATATGAGCATGGTTCCAATCATAGTAGCCCACGTAGCCGGGAAGGAAGCTTCCCGCAGGAAAAGCTTTGCCATATCCATGGCCTTTATGCTGGGCACAGCCACCACCTTCATGCTCCTGGGTATATTCATTGCCATGGTCGGCGGCATTTTTGGCACCAGTAAAAGCATCATATACTATATGGTTGCTGCCGTCTGCGTAATCATAGGTTTAAACCTGCTGGGAATACTCAGGCTGAATATTAACTTTGGCGGCAACCTGCTGAACCGTACCGGAAAACTAAGGGGTTTGGGGGGCAGTTACCTGCTGGGTATGACAATGGGTCTGGTGGGATCACAGTGCGGCACCCCAATACTACTGGTTATTTTATCCCTGGCCTTTGCCAGCGGCAAATGGCTTTATGGAGCAACATTACTGTTTGTTTATGCATTGGGAAGAGGAGTGCCAATAGTATTGGCAGGCACCTTCACAGGCATGCTTACCCGCATGCAGGCCTTCGCGGCCATGAACCAGGTGCTGGAAAAAGCGGCCGGTTTCATAATCATCCTGGTAGGAGGGTACTTAGCCTGGATGGCATAATTGGTGCCGACCCAGTTCACAAATATGATTTAACATGTAGCAGTTAACCACATGAACCATTTGCCAACCACTGCAACGATAAGCATAATTAGAAACCATCGCCGGCCCAGTGTTGGCGGCAAAATAAAAAGGAGGTGGTCTGCCTGAAACTAAAGGAAATCATGACCGCTAATCCCCCGGTACTAAAACCCCATGAAACAGTTAAAAAAGCAGCAATAATGTTTGTGGAAAAGAAGATAGACGGCGCCCCCGTAGTGGATGAAAACAATAAACTCATAGGACTTGTAACCAAGAATAAATCCCTTCGAATGATAACCCAGGGCATAGGCATGGAAACCAAACTGGAAGAAATAATGACCAGAAATATTATTGCCGCTCATCCTAATGATGAATTTGAGGATGTTCCATATACCAAAGTAAGTATTCTTCCGATTATTGATGAAAATGGTCTTGTTGAAGGAATGATTTCTCAAACAGATATAGCCAGGGCTTTTTTTGATTCGTACCATAATATTTCCAGTGAACTTGCTACCATTATCGATTCAACCCACAACCTGATTGTCTCGGTTGATGAACAGGGAAAAATCAAGGTCTTTAACAAGTCTGCCGAGAAATTACTGGGTAAGCTGGCTGACGAGGTAATGGGAAGAAATGTAGTGGATATATTTCCTTCCAGTGGTCTTATTGATACTATCCTCACAGCTAACGAGCAGCCTTTGCAGGATGTAATACTAAATAATCGCCTGTTTCTATCCAATCGTACCCCTATTAAAAAAGATGGTAAGGTTATTGGTGCAGTAGCTGTTCTTCAGGATATGTCTGAGCTTAACAAAATATCGCAAGAGTTGGATTATGTTAAGGAACTAAATAAGGAAATGGACGCTATCATTGAGTCTTTTTTCGATGGGGTCTATATAACCGATGGGAATGGAATTACCTTACGACTTAATAAGGCATTTGAAAAACTGACCGGTGTACAAGCAGGTGAATGCATTGGCAGAGACGTATATGAATTGACCGGGGAAGGAGTCGTTTCTGAATCGGTTTCGGCTATGGTACTGAGAACAAAGAAAATAGAAACCCTGGTACAGGAAACTAGGAACAATCATATTACTCTGTCAACTGGAGTCCCGGTATTCGACGATAAAGGAGATATATTCAGGGTAGTATCTAATGTTCGTGATATTACCGAACTTAGCATACTGAAACAGCAGCTGGATCAGGCCCAGGGATTGAGTCAGCACTATGAAAGCCAACTGCGTTCCCTCCGTTCACAGTACTCAGGCATGAATAAACTGGTACTTAAGTCAAAGAAGATGAGAAATCTATTGGATATGGTTATCAGGCTGGCACAGGTAGACTCAACTGTATTGATAACCGGTGAGACAGGCACCGGCAAGGAACTAATTGCCGAGGCTATTCATAAAAATAGTCTTCGTAAAGACCTGCCGTTTATCAGGATAAATTGCGGGGCAATTCCGGATAATCTTTTGGAATCAGAGTTATTCGGATATGAATCGGGGGCATTCACAGGTGCCAAAAAGCAAGGTAAAGCAGGTTATTTTGAACTGGCAAACGGAGGAACCTTGTTCCTGGATGAAATTGGAGATCTTCCTTATAACCTGCAGGTTAAACTCCTTCGGGTATTGCAAAATAAGGAAGTCTTTCGGATAGGGGGCGAAAAACCTTTTAAAGTAAACAATCGGATTATAACTGCTACCAATAGGAATCTTGAGGAAATGATCGAGTTGAAGGAATTTCGTGAGGATCTTTATTATCGGGTGAATGTAGTATCGGTTAATGTTCCTCCCCTGCGGGACAGAAAGGAGGACATCACACCACTTGCAATGCACTTCACACAGCAGTTTAACCGCCAATATAATTTAAATAAAAGAATCTCTCCCAAATTGCTTGACGTTTTTATGAAATACAACTGGCCTGGCAATGTTAGAGAACTGGAGAATACCATTGAAAGATTGGTAGTCGTCAGTCTCAATGATATCCCGACTATTGATGATCTACCGTCCTGTTTAATAGAGGCACTTCAAGATAATAGATCCAAGGTAGCGGTTTCTGGCATAATTCCATTAAGAGATGCAGTGGAAAGTGTGGAAAAACAAATTCTGCAAAAAGCTTATTCCCAATACCGAACTACCCGCCAAATAGCAAAGGAATTGAAGGTAGATGCTGCTACCATTGTCAGAAAAGCGGCCAAATATGGTATTTCTCAAAGCAAGTAAAACGGGTTTCCCAAGCCAGATTCTGTTGCATTATTTCATCAATAGCCTGTACATTAAGACTGTATTATTACAACATGTAAAATTTTGACAAAAGCACTCCTGTGTTGCGTAAATATTGAGCTAATCGCGATTAATGATGTTATGGTCAAACAGGCTTTTAGCCCAATATATCAAACATGATACGTGATGTATTCGTGCAACAATATCCGCCCATACCATCTTATCTGCCTTAACCCGCACCCACACCGTACATGGAGCTTCTGTAACGTACTTTGTTTGCTGCAATATCTCAACGATTGCCACAAGAAACACAACCTTATACATATCCTGGATAAAATTAAGCCATAAAATATCATATCTAAACCCATACCAAAGTGGTCTACAGTCAATGTATCTGGAGACCACTTTTATTTTCCTCTGCTGGTATTTATCATCTATAGGCTGTCGCCCTATATTTATATTGCCTCAGGCAACATTTTAAAAAATGCACGATCACTTTGGCATTAAAATTGCAATTATAAGAATTGTAGCAGGCCAGGCCGTCGTGCCAAATCAGCTTAAAAGAGCATGTATTATGAAACCTATATAACCCTTGATCATATCCGGCAGTCAAGTTTTATCCATACTATCCTCAATTCCAAGAGAGCCGTAGAGCCCCGTTAGATGTTTATTCTATCGGGGCTTTTTTTACCAAGGCGGCGATGCCGGATCTTATGAGTCATAACCAGATAATTTCCCAGCTGGCTTAATTAATTGCCAGCTGTGTTGAAAGGGGTGATTGCAAAATATTTCAGGAGTAAGTTTTGCGATTAATGACAATTTACCATCTGAATCCAGGGGGGTGAAACACAATGCGTGATTTCAGATGTCAAAAGTGTAATAGAATCCTGGGAAAATATCGGGAATGCCAGGAGTTGGAGATCAAGTGTCCCCGGTGTGGTTTAATAAATTCCCTTGTCCAGCAGAAACCACCAATATCTCTTGTAAAAAGTACGCTGTCTCGATAGAAATGTCCTAAATAGAATACCATGCCGAATTCCAAGAGAGCCATAGAGCCCCGTTTTACGGGGCTTATATTTTTCGACAGCCGGCTTGTTTGAGTACCAGCCTTTTGAAAGGAGTGATTTTAAGAAAAACAGGGTAACATCTGTGATCAACGACAATTATGCTCTGTTATTCAGCTTTTGCGGTAGTAAATGAGCGTAGAAGAAAGGAGGTTTATCTTTCCATGAGTTACCAAAATATTCTCCTGAGCAAGGAAGAGGGAATTGCATTTATTACCATGAATCGCCCCAAGTTTCTTAATGCTTTGGATAGAACTACGGTCGAAGAACTATCCCAGGTCATTGATACAGTAGCAGCCGACGATGAAGTTAAAGTTGTAATTCTGACCGGAGCAGGCGAAAAAGCCTTTGTAGCCGGCGGAGATATCGGTTTTATGGAGAATATGACTGCTTTGGAAGCCAGGGAGTTTGCTGTTTTCGGTACCGGCGTTCTAAGAAAGATAGAGTATCTGCCAAAACCAGTGATTGCGGCTATCAATGGTTTTTGCCTGGGAGGCGGCTGCGAACTAGCTATGGCCTGTGATTTCCGCATCGCTTCATTAAATGCCAAATTCGGGCAGCCTGAAGTAGGCTTGGGAGTAACTGCGGGATTTGGCGGTACCCAGCGTTTACCCAGATTAATAGGACTGGGCATGGCCAAACAGCTGCATTATACCGGCGCCATTATTGATGCAGAAGAAGCACTGCGGATAGGACTGGTTAATGCGGTAGTATCCGCAGGCGACCTCATAAATTACGTCAAGGGAATAGCCCGGCAGATTATTCCCAAAGGGCAGCTGGCAGTACGTTTTTGTAAGACGGCTATAAATGAAGGAATGCAAACTGACATAGACCGGGCTTTGAGTATAGAAACAGATATCTTCAGTCTCTGCTTTAGTACGAAAGACCAGAAGGAAGGCATGAAAGCCTTCGTTGAGAAGAGAAAGCCCCAGTTTCAAGAAAAATAAGCGCTGATCCATTAAAACAATAAAAGGAGGAGAGTTGATGGACCGGATTCTGCCATTTACTGATGAACACAAAATGTTTCAGGAAGCTTTTTCCAAATTCGTAGCCAGTGAAATGGTGCCCTATTACAATCAGTGGGAAGAAGATTGTATAGTTTCCCGTGAAATCTTTAAAAAAATGGGAGATTACGGATTTCTTTGCCCCTGGGTAGATGAGGCATACGGAGGGGCGGGAGCAGATTTTCTCTATTCGGTTATAGTCGCAGAAGAAATTGCCCGGCAGGGGTGCAGAAGCGTTTTTGCCTGGCTGCACAGTGATCTGGTAGCACCCTATATAGGTACGTATGGCACCGATGAACAAAAAGCCAGGTGGCTGCCCGGTGTTACCAGTGGAGAGAAAATCCTGGCGGTGGCCATGACCGAACCAGGAGCCGGTTCTGACCTGTCTGCCATGCGAACCAGAGCTGTCAAGGACGGCAATGACTATATAATAAATGGTTCCAAAACCTTTATCTCCAATGGGGTTCTGGCCGACCTGGTAGTACTGGCAGTCAAGACTGACCCCGGCGCCGGTGCTAAAGGAATAACCCTGTTTGTAGTCGAAGATGGTACGCCCGGCTTTGAGAAAGGCAAACAAATCCCTAAAGTAGGCTTGCATGCCCAGGATACTGCGGAACTGTTCTTTGAAGATTGCCGTGTACCTGCGGCGAATATGCTGGGTGGAGAAGGAAACGGATTTAAATGTCTCATGGAAAAACTGCAGCAGGAAAGGATTATGGTTTCCCTGGTGGCACAGGTATCGGCTGAACGCTGTCTGCAGTTAACCCTGGATTATGTCAAAGAAAGAAACCTCTTTGGGAAGTCTCTAAGTAAATTCCAGAATACCCAGTTTACCCTGGCTGAAATAGCCAGCGAGATTCAGGTGGGCCGCAGCTTTGTTGACCAACTGGTGCTGCAACATATGCAAGGCAAAAATGTTGTCCAGGAAGTTAGTATGGCCAAGTATTGGATTTGCGAGATGGAAAACCGGGTAGCATCACGCTGTCTGCAACTGTTTGGCGGTTACGGTTACTGTAAAGAATATGAGATTTCCAGGATGTGGACTGACGCGAGAGTTCAGACCATTTACGCGGGTACCTCCGAAGTAATGAAACTGGTTATCAGCAGAGGTCTGGGACTCTAGTTTATGATAAGTCACCTTATCTTAATACAATATCAGGAAGGAGCAATGGAGCATGAAGATAGAGGGAAAAACTGCTATTATCACGGGTGGCGCTTCAGGACTGGGAGAAGCTGCTGCCAGGATGCTGGTTGAGAAAGGTGCCCAGGTAGTTTTGCTCGACCTGAATGAAGAAAGAGGAACTTCACTGGCCAAAGAATTAGGCAAGGGTGCAGCATTTCTCAAGACAGATATTACCGCTTCCCAGGAGGTTGAGGCAGCCGTCAACTATGCATTGGAACAATTCCAGCGGATAGATATCGTTATAAATTGCGCCGGCATAGCTCCAGGTATGAAAATCGCGGGTAAGAAAGGACCTCATAATCTGGACAGGTTTAGAAAAACCATAGAAGTTAACTTGATTGGGCCTTTTGATGTAATGCGGTTGGCTGCAGATAAAATGCTCCAGAATGAACTGAATGATGAAGACGGAAGAGGGGTAATCATCAATACCGCTTCTATTGCAGCATTTGACGGGCAAACCGGTCAAGCTGCATATGCGGCCAGCAAAGCTGCTATGGTAGGCCTGACCCTGCCCGTAGCCCGGGATCTTGCCGGGGATGGAATACGGATCTGTACCATTGCGCCGGGAATCTTCAAAACCCCAATGATGGCCGGACTTCCTGAAAATGTTCAGGAGTCTTTGGGTAAAATGGTACCTTTCCCCTCCAGGTTAGGAAAACCCCAGGAATTTGCCATGTTCGTACAACAGATTATTGAAAATCCCATGTTAAATGGAGAAACAATACGCCTGGATGGGGCCATCCGTCTGGCTGCCAAATAGATTAGGTATGCCTGCCATCCGATTAAGAAAAACCATCACTGAAGAACCGACATTTTAAAGGAGGAGAAAATATGAGGAAAGTTGCTGTGCTAGGTGGAGGGCATAATAAATTTTGTTTTAATTCGCCCAAAACCTCGGTAGAAATGCTGTCTGAGGTAGCCATGGATGCAATTATTGAATCAAACTTAAAACCCAAGGATATTCAAGCTATAAATGTAGGAAATGTCCTGGGAGACTTTGCGGAAGGACAGGGAATGGTGCAGTCATTCTTTGCCAACGATATAGGTTGTTTTAATGTTCCCGCCACCAGGTTTGAAGGGGCCTGTGCTTCAGGAAGTATAGCTTTAAGAGATGCCGTTATGTGGGTAGCCTCAGGCTATTATGACATCGTACTGGCAGGTGGTGTGGAACGAGCCACTGCTATGGGTACTGCATTGGCGACCCGAACATTTGCCATGTTTGGCGATAGTCGTTACGAGTTCCCGGCCGGCTTTACATTTCCAGCAGCCTTTGCTTTACTGGCCCACCTTTATTCAGATAGATATGGAATACCTCTGGAGAGGCTTAAAGAACAGATGGCCGCGGTATCCGTTCAGTCTCATGAATATGGCATGAAAAATCCCAATGCCCAGATTCATAAGGAAATAAGCAAAGAGGATGTTCTTAATAGTTTTATGGTTACCACACCAATTCAACTACATGATGCCTGTCCCTTCTCGGACGGAGCAGCTGCAGTTATCCTGGCTTCCGAAGAGCTAGCTAAGAAACTTACCGATAAGCCGGTGTATGTTACTGGAATCGGGCAGACCTCCTCTGGTAAGCTTAGCTCCCAGTACAAGTACCTTCCCCGGCTCAGAGCCCGAGAACTGGCGTCACAACAGGCTTACAAGATGGCCGGGTTGACTCCCAAGGATATAGACGTATGTGAACTTCATGACTGCTTTAGTATTGCGTCCATAATTGCGGCTGAAGGACTGGGATTCTTTGAATTCGGTACTGCCGGAGAAGCCTGGGAAAAAGGCCAAACCAGATTGGGAGGCAAAATACCCATTAATATGTCAGGAGGACTGAAGTCCAAGGGGCATCCTATCGGAGCCACCGGAATATCTCAGGCATATGAATTAACCCGCCAGTTAAGAGGTCAAATGGCAGATCAGGGAAGACAGGTAGATGGAGCCAAGCACGCGCTTATGGATACTTTGGGTGGAGACGGAGTGCTGGTTAGCGTCATCTTCTCAGCAGAATAAAGGGGGGCTTAAGGTGGAATATAAGATTATTTTTAAAGACTATAGCAAGGCACTCAAGAAGGACAAATTACTGGGATTGAAGTGCAATGATTGTGGGGCGGTCACATGTCCACCCATGATGGTTTGCCAAAACTGTGCCAGTACCAATCAAGAAATTGTTGAGCTCAAGGGAGATGGGAAGGTTGTTACCTTCACTACATCCTTTATTAATTCTGAAGGCCGCGAGAATGAACTGCCTATAACCATAGTAATGGTTGAACTCGATGAAGGACCATGGATCATGGGCAATCTGTTTGATCTTGATCCAAGAACAATAAACATGGAACTGATGGGGAAAAGAGTCAGACTAGGACATAAAGTATACCCAGGAGACAAGTATTCTGCTGGTGATGCCGCCAGGCCGGTATTTAGTATAGACAATTAGGAACCCTACATCACAGCCTCAAAACCATTCGTCTTGAGGCTGTGATTGATAGAATACCACGCATTGACAAGGGGAAAGGAGTGGCTGGTTTCACCGGATTCAACCAAAATAGGCTAACCCAAATTACCATGAAACAAAGGAGGAGATATTTATGTCATCTTGGGAGCAGGAATACCAAAACAAAGTGATTTCTTTTAATGAAGCTGCTGCTACTATAAAATCTGGCGATTTTGTAGGCACTGGTCTAGCCGTGGGAGCATGTTCACCCGATATGTATAATGCTATATTTGAACGGCGGGAAGAGTTACAGGATGTATGGATCAGTGATACGGTGCAGATACGCCCTTCCAAACTTTATGATCCCGAATACATGGCGGGAATGGACGGACATATCAACTATGCCCCGGGTTTTGGTACGGCAGCAGTCAGAAAAATGGGCAGTACCAGACAGGCTGATTTCTTGCCCTGTACTACTCTTGATCTAGCTACCAAGTACTCAAACAGGTCGGACGTATTTATAGCTATGGTTACGCCGCCCAATACCCAGGGTTATGTTAATCTAGGACTAACTAATTTTTACACTATGGAAACTATTAGACAGGGCAGAGCGTCCGGTAGGCAGCGAGTTACCATTGGGGAGGTAAACGACCAAATGCCAACTATTTTCGGAAATAACTGGATGCACATTTCAGAGTTTGACTATTTTGTGGAGAATTCTAATCCCATGCCAAATTTTGGCCGGGGCCAACCATCAGAATTGGAAAAAACCATTGCCAAGTATGTACTGGAGTTAATTGAAGATGGAGATACCATACAAATGGGCATTGGTGGCATTCCAGAAGCAGTAGTCAGCGGCCTGGAAGGGAAAAAGGATCTTGGCGTTATTACTGAGATGTTTCCCATCGGGCTGCAAAATCTCGTGGAGAAAGGTATTATTACTAATAACAGAAAACCTATTCATAAAGGGGTAACCGTAGCAACCTTCTGCATGGGAGACCAGGATATGTATGATTATGTTAACTGTAATCCATCCTGCGAGTTTTACCCTGCGTCCTATACCAACAGCCCTGTTCTGGTTGCTCAACACCCGAATATGGTGGCCATGAACATGGCACTCATGGTAGACTTGAGCGGTCAAATCAACTCGGAAGGTCTGGGACATCAGCAGATAAGCGGCACCGGGGGCCAACTGGACTTCATGATTGGTTCCTACTGGTCACCGGGGGGCAAAGGCATTACCTTGCTAAGCTCGGCCAGAAAAATGAAAGATGGCAGCCTGGTTTCCGGCATAGTCCCGGAACTACCGGTCGGAAGCCCGGTTACTGTTCCCCGAACCTTTGCCCAGTACGTAATTACCGAATATGGAATTGCCAACTTGAGGAACAAGACCAGGCGGGAACGGGCTAAAGCGTTAATTGCCATCGCTCATCCTGATCTGCGCGGGGAATTAATTGCCAGTATGAAAAAGAATTTCTACCCATTTGCCAGCTTAAAGGCTGACCATCCAGTTTCCTAATTCCTTTAGGTGATGCAAAATAATGGAGTGAGGCTGCTCCTAATCTGCTGTGCCGGGTAGATGAGCAGCCTCTTTTTAAACCTCACCGCATTTTTATGCTTTAATACTATTTATTAGCTCTGACAACTTTGCTGTATAATAATCCAGGGTAGAGGCAATATCTGGATCTACGGCGCCATAGGCCTTCAAGCGTTTAGGTTCAATATCACATATATTAACCCAGCATGACGAGATTGTTCCTCTGATAAAACCAGTAAGACTGGTTGGTTCTGGTTGCAAGTGCAGTATATCAGCAAGTTCACATATACATTCCTTTAACATCTTGATTCTCTCCAATAATATTTCTCTGGTATTCTGGCTTAAATCATCGATTATGATATACATCCTACCTCTTGCGCCCCTATTTATATACGACTCAATCTGGTCCAGTTCTTTTTCCATTAGACGCAAAGTAATAGCAATTACTCGGGCATGGTTTTCACTTAAAGCATTCGCCCTTCCCTCGCGCTGGTTCATATAAATCAAGTCCTTTCCCATTAACATCTGTCATTTGTCAAAAGATTTTAAGCTTACGGTAATAATCCGAAAACTAGCGGTAAAAATATAATAACATAGTCTTTACGTTAATGCTTCGAACTCCCAACCAGGGGTTGCCGTCACAGCAGGATCTGTAATTTCCCTGCATAATTAAATTGTAGCGGCTGCAACTGGATGATTTACAGGCTTTAGATGACAATATTATTCATATAATTCTGTTACGGTGGTATAATACTATAAGCAGGTGATGGGGCTCACCACGCGATATAAGCGAAACTGCCTATGCTGATAGCTCCTATCTTAAGGATGGGGGCTATTTTATTTTGCCAGTATAAAATAATAAACAGATGGGAGACATGTATTATGATGACTTTGATCAGCAGGGTTATGGCCAGGGAGATTCTGGATTCGCGCGGAAATCCTACCGTGGAGGTAGAAGTATATGTAAACGGTTGTTGCGGAAGAGCCGCCATACCTTCAGGAGCATCTACCGGAATTTATGAAGCAGTTGAGCTGAGAGATAATGATAAATCCCGATATATGGGAAAGGGTACCCTTACCGCAGTGAACAATGTGAATAAAATTATCGCCCCTGAAATTGTAGGGCTGGATTGTATGGACCAGGTTTTTATCGATGAACTGATGCTAAAACTCGATGGCACTGAAAACAAGAGTAATCTAGGGGCAAATGCGATGCTAGGGGTTTCCCTGGCAGTGGCCAGAGCGGCTGCCAACACTCTGAACCTTCCACTTTATAGATACCTGGGCGGTATAAATGCTCGGATTCTGCCGATACCCATGATGAATATCCTTAATGGCGGTGCACATGCAGACAACAATCTGGACATCCAGGAATTTATGATTGCTCCGGCAGGAGCTATCAGTTTTGCTGAAGCACTGCGGATGGGCGCGGAGGTTTATCACACCCTTAAAAAGGTGTTGAAAAAATCTGGACTAAATACTGCCGTCGGTGATGAGGGCGGTTTTGCCCCCAGCTTAAACACCAACGAAGAAGCCCTGGAATTAATTGTGAAAGCTATTTATGAAGCTGGATATCAACCCGGTAAAGACATATTCCTGGCCATGGACCCTGCTGCTTCGGGATTTTATGACAGCGGCAATAATTGTTATACCCTGGCTGCTGAAGGCCTTTCCTTATCCCCGGAAGAAATGTCTGCCTACTATGAACGCTTGGTTGATAAATATCCGATTGTTCTAATTGAGGATGGGCTGGCAGAAGATGATTGGGAGGGTTGGGTGCACATGACGAAACTGCTGCGGGACCGAATTTTGTTAGTAGGGGATGATATTTTCGTCACCAATCCGGAACGATTGAAAAAGGGCATTGAGCTTGGGGTAGCCAATAGCATTTTAATCAAACTTAATCAAATTGGGACATTGACTGAAACCCTTGGTACTATATCAATGGCGGAACAGGCTTGTTACCGATGCATGGTCTCTCACAGATCAGGCGAAACTGAGGATCCAATTATTGCAGATTTTACTGTAGCAGTAAATGCCGGCCTGATAAAAACTGGCGCTCCGACCCGTTCTGATCGGGTCGCCAAATACAACCAGCTGCTTCGAATTGAAGAGGAACTTGGCCAGGCAGCCTTGTTCGCAGGAGTGCATTCTTTTAAGTTTGGTAATTAGACAGATAATTATAAAAAAGCGTACTGGTAAACTGGCCAGTACGCTTTAATTTATTAATATACTTTGGTTAAACAATGAGATAAAGTAACGATTCCTGCTGTATGATCCCCAAAATGAACAAGACTGCAGCCAAAAACCTAATAACTTCAATAATCCAGGTAAACCATACAAGAGACAATGGAAGCAGGATAATGCTCACGCCGAAACCTGCAACAGCAGCTATCAGCGCTGCATGAAAACTAAGCTGAGTAATTGTATCCAATTACTTACTGAATAAACTCCATTAACCCAATTCCCGTTTATCTAATTGCCAGAGACCTCTTTGGCAGCAACTGGTTTAAAGTCGCTAAATCCTTTTCAATCTCCGCTACTTGATTATCAATTTCCTCCTGGTCCTTTTCGCGTCGGATTATAGCTTCCTGCAATTGCCCATTAATTTCACTTACCGCTTCTTCCACCATAATGCTCATAAGGGATTTGAGCTCGCTGACTCCGTCTTTTAAACACTCCAGATAATGATGGCGCAGTATGCCGCAATTCCTGTCTACATCTATAGCTATCCGGCTGACAACCTCACGGTAGATCATGGGGTTGAGCAATGCTCCCGGCAGCTTGCCGGCCAGGGCTGAGGCATTAATCTCATAAAACAGGGGTTCCCGGCCTATCTTGTAATATACTGTGCGGTTGGTCTCCAAGGGAGGGATATCCACCTGTTGTTCCCATTTCAATCCAAATAATGCTGCCGCTTCCTGATAGATATCCTCGATCAATCCTTCCAGACGGCTAATAAAACGGGTGCTGACTTCATTAAAGCTATATTCAATTCTTTCAGCTACATTATCCCGGAAAGGAATCACCTGATCAAGTATAGTCTTCTCAAAGGCTTCGTTTATCAGATCCTTAAACTTATGACTTCCTTGCTGACGATTTGTTTTAAAAAAGTCTTCCAATCTTTGATTTGCCAGGGGTACGGTCTCCTTTTGAAAGGCTGATGAAAGGTCGTCATAATCTCGCAGAATAGATTTAATACTGCTATCCAGCAGGCTTTCCAGTTCCTTTTTGGTCAAGGCAACGTTTTCTATAAAGCGCTGAAAGGCACCTATATTTGCCGTCAGTATTTCCAGGGGTGTTAGCAAAGCCTGTCTTTGCAGTTCCAGCATTTGTATTAGTTGAAGGACAGTCTTGTTTGCCCGTTTTTCCAGTGATGTATTGAGCAATTCGCTCTTTCTAAGGGCCAAGCGCTGATATAGATAATGCTCCAATTCTTCTATCCCACTGCTTTTCATTAAATCAGGATTATTATTTAGTTTGCCATCCAGTCCTTGCAATGCTGAAACAGCTATAATGGATACACCATCAATTGCCAGGTGTGACTCAATAGCCCTTTGGGAAAACTGCAGGAGTTGTTCTAGTTCCTCCTCATTTACCATGTCCAGCTTATTGAGTATAAACAATATACTTATCCCACGTGAGTTCATGTCATTCAAGAAATTAAGTTCAGTTTCATTCAACGGTGTATCTACTGAAAAGATAAATATTGCCACATCGATAGCATCCAAAAAATCGGTGGCGGTTTGGGTGTTATGGGCATAAATAGAACCTACTCCAGGGGTATCAAATATACTTATGCCAGCCTTCAGCAAGTCGGAAGAAGTAAACAAAGAAACCAGTTTAACGCCCTTGGTATTCTGTGGGTTCAGGCTTTCAGATACATATTGGTTGATGTGGGAAGGATCTATATGCTCTGTTGAGTAATGGTCATATTCGATTATAGCCTGGGGCTGTTCCCCATAGACGAGGGCAGTAATAATGGAGGTAACCGGCACTACTCCCGATGGAAGCACGTCCTGTCCCAGCAAAGCATTGATTAAAGTGGACTTGCCTCGTTTCATCTGTCCCATAACAGCAACATTCAAGTTCTGATGCTTATATTGATGCTCCAAACCTTTTATTATCTCAAGCATTTTAGAAGACATATGCCATTTAACAGCAGTGGAATGTAAAAAACTAAAGTTCATTCTATCCCTCCAAATAAAAAGCTCCTGCTCGCAAAAGCAGGAGCCATTAGCTTTTCAAAGCATTTGAGCTATTTAGCCCGGGTGGGCACCATCACCCGTTGTCTCAATATTATAGGGGATTATTAAAGATATAACAAGTCCATTTATGAACATAATTTTGCCAATTCTGATTATAAGCGTATGGTAAAATGGGCAAAGCCGCAAAAAAGCTGCCAGCTATAAAGATATGACTGTTGGGTTGAAAAGAGCTTGCTCTCAAGCTAATCTGGAATGAAGACAGAGGCGTAAGGTCGCTTTCTTGATATGCAGCAGTAAATCTCCTATAATATAAAGAGTTAATTTGAATACACAGGTGATGGTGCTCGCCTACAGCCTAAATCGGCTTAAATGCTTTGCAGCTAATAGCTCCTATCCTATAGGGTAGGAGTTTTTTATTGAACCAAGATTACATCCCAGGAGGTATAAGCTTTGTCCTTCCACAGTATATTGTTTGGAATAAATGAAGACCGACCACTAGAGGAGGAAGCCCCGGCTTTTTTCCATGATTTGAACCTCGACCAGATTATAGAGGCAATTACTCAGGATAAACAGGAGTATAATCTCAAGCCTTTCTATTATACCTCGGTAGACCATGATATCATTGTTTATCGTCAAGAAATTATGAAGGATTTGGAAAACCCGGTTGTTTATGATAGCGTTCAATCCTTTGCTGAAGGCCTTCGATTAATGGATAAACATCTTAACCAAGCAGAGAAACTCTATTACCAATTGCAAAAGAAAGCGTGGTTTCTGGATGCCATAGCTATCTACTGTGAAGCAGTTAATCACCTGGCAGATTGTTTGATACAGATAGAATTGCAGTCCAGAGGATTTCTGGCTTTCCGTGAATTTGTGACTCATTATTGCGGATCTGAAGAATTTAGATCACTTAGGTCAGATACCAGCAAGCTTAAATGGGATTTGAACAGTATAAAATACTGCCTGCTTATAGATGGAAATAAGAGCAGAATTCGCCAAAATGCAGTCTGTATAGAAGTAAGGCCATATAAGGGTGAGGTCGACTATAGCTCGATGGTTGAAGCTACCTTTGAAAAATTCAAACAGGGAGCGGTAAAAAACTATCAAATGCAATATACCGACCAACCAAATATGAATCAGGTTGAAAATGGTATATTGGAGCTAGTAGC
>CAZCTN010000002.1:126355-157216 GCA_964501655.1 uncultured Syntrophomonas sp. | reverse complement strand
GTCAAAGAACACTACCGGGTAAACCCCAGCCAGCGGGCGTGACTGCCATTCTGCCGCTTCTGGCATGATTTTGTCTGTTATCCGGCTGAGTTGTTGCCGGCCACGCTGTTTTTTTCATACCCAAGATGCTCGTCCATTTCTCCTTCCAGCATCTTTTCCAGCACTCCAGCAAATAGGTTTTTGAGTCTTGCCGTTACATCTCCCGGGGTGGTACATTCATTGCTTATCAGGGCTACTAGCTCCTTTTCTTTGTCACTCAACTGTCTCATGATAACATCTCCTTAATTTTTATTTATGGAGATTATTACCATTTACACAGTCGTGCATACGCTCTCATGCATCCCAGTCGTGTTCAAACTGTTCTCTCAATGCCAACTTCAGGCTTTCATATTCTCCGGCAACATCGGGATGCTTATGTAAATAGTCCCGGAAATAAAGTTCACCCCAATCTCCCGGATGCTTAATATCATTGAGGGGAGTGTAAATCCTTCTGTGTAAATGGAATAACCCACCATTTGTTTGGTAATACTGAAAATACTCTTCTTCATGTGGAGGATAGGGCTCCGGTGGAGACCGACCTGAGCGCCACATAAAGTTCTGCTTATACGGATGAGGGCACAAAGGGGAAATCGGATTTTGTTCATATGTACACGCAAAAAGCCCTGGAGGAACACCTGGAGGACGAAATCGACCTGGAGCGCGTCGCGCGAATCGCCCGCTGTTCATCGTTTCATTTTCAGCGTATGTTTTCCTATCTCGCGGATCTGCCTCTTTCCGAGTATATCCGCAGGAGGAAGATGACCAGAGCGGTATTCGATTTGCAAAACAGCGATGAAAAAAAACAACATGTGCCTATATTGAGCATAACGTCATGTTGAAAATTTCGGATATGCTTCGCATTATCCATATAATGCAAATATGGATTGTTAACAGATTCATGGTATAAGTGGGTAGGTTAGGTAGTAGAGGGGATTAGCTATTTTAAGCGACTTATTTTTGCTCCCGGACGACGCGGTGACACTCCGGGTAAGGAACAGGGACACACCTACCTTTGGAGGGCCTGGAGGCAGGAATGTCCCTGGGTATGGGGAATGTCCCTGACAATCACCTATAGAATAATAATTTGTCGGGGATTTCACCGTATCTGCGCAGGTGGTCTTCTTTCATCTGCTCATATTGTTCTTTAAAGTTTATTCTGGTACCGATTTTAAATGATGCTCTTTGCTTGGAGAATCCGGATTTAAAGAAAAGCAGCGGGTTGTCGGGAGAATTATCGGTGCCTCCGCCTAGATGCAGGAATCTGCAGCCCAGTTTCTGACCTAACCTTACGGCTTCATGCAGCAGCAGATTGGTGGCGCTGAGTTTTTTGCCTTGATCATTGGCAGCCGATAGATGGTATTCCGTGATATGGTGATTATGAAAAAAAACTGCCCCTGCGGCTATCTGATTTTCGCAGATGCAAACAGCATTATATACCTTATCCCAGTTTAACAGGGTTTGAAAATATTCTTCCGGCAGATAGTAAAAATTATCTGCATCCAGTTCTGACATCAGACTATGATACAAATCGGGAAATACCTTTATAAAATCAGCACTGCCCCACCATTCGATCCGGAGCTTGTTTTTTATGGCTTTACGGATAGCTGTTCTTACCCGGGTACTGTAGTTTGCCAAGGACAGGTCAAGTCTCAGATCTATCCAGACCGTTTGCCGGTTGTCGATAATATTTCCATCATAATACCGCCAGTTTTCCAGGAGCGGGTGGAAACGGACAAATTCGGCCAATATCTTGTTTTCCATACTCCAGGAAGAATACGCGGACCAGGCTTTTTGCAGAAATTCTTCATTTAAACTAGTTGCTGCAGGACCCCCATAGCCACAAGGGGATTGGATATCAAAAAAATCACTTCCATCTATCGGAGATAGGTGAAACCCGTGATAGAAGATTTCGCCGCGATTTGCGAATACAAAAAACCGGGGGGACAGCTTATGGTTTCGGTGAGCATCAGCTGCTATATAAAGTGGATGAAGGCTGGGAGCGGTTATAGTGTTATCGATTTGCTCAAAAATCTTTACCGCTTCCTCAAGTTTGAGCAGCATATTTTTCATACCTCCTTGCAGCAGGGGGGAGGATGCCCGTTGTCCTGACGGGCAGCAATTCCAGCCTGGTTTTTGCAGGATTTCAGCACCTGCATATTACATCTTAGTATAGAAGCGCAGGATTTGTTCTGCCATATAGGATAGAGCATCCGGCACCAGCCTCTGATCGATAGGCAGGGTCAGGATAGATTTGCTCAGATTTATATCATTTTCATAGGCATCTGTTTTTGCTGCGGATGGAAGGGGCCAGTGGACCGGGCAGAATATATTCTGCTTCATGAGATAATCTCTAAGCTTATCCCGATGCCGCGGTTGGACTCGAACCGGAAATCCCAGGGGCACTTCTTCTGCTTCCAGTGAATTATACAATGGAAAAACTTCCTCATTGGTCAGCTGCATAGATTGTAATAATTTCGATAAATAAAACCAGTTTAAACGCCGGGTTTCTGCTATCTCCTTAAGATCAGTCCGGTCTAAGATGTATCTGGAAAGATAAGACATGGAGCGGGGCCTGATATAATTATCGAGCTGGTTTTCCGCTTCCGCCAGCAGGGTTAAAAAAGATTTGGAATCCCCATGATTTTCCCGGATGATCTTGGCGATTAATTTTTTTGATATGAAGGTTTCGTCAGCTGGCTGGAGGCTGTATTCTATGGGGATATCACAGGCCAGCACAGCACCATCCGGTTGGGGCAGAAATTTTCTATAGCTGTTTATAATAAAATCGCCATATCTGCCTAAATGGGTGCTTAATAAAGATTGTACATTGTCTTCGATAATAAACCCTGGACCATCTTCGGAGAGCTTATCCAGCCAGCCTGTAATTCCGTAATTTTCTTTGCCGAAGTAATTTATAAACAGGAATACCTCACCATCCAGGCTGTCCGGGAGCAGTTGGGGATTTTGCAGATCATCCCCCATGGAATAATAATTAATTTTAAAATCCAGCTGCCTAAAGGGAGTGATTGCGGAAGAACAGCAGTAATAGGGCAGCCAGGCTTCCTTTTTTCCGCCCTGCTGGATAATACCGGTCAGAGCCAGAAGGAGTGCGGACCTTCCTGTATCCACATAAATATGATGCTTTCTCGCATAGCGTATATGGCTGTTGTCTGTCTTGGCTTGCAGAAAGACATCCTCTGATAGGCCGAATTCTCCGCCGATGATATAAGCTGACATAGAGACCCCCCTTTGGAGGAAAACCAGCGAATAATCTTGTTTCATTAATATTGTGATTTATAATGGGGCAGGGAAACAGGAACACCGGGTGACTTATTTTTCCATAAATGCGAAATAATCATCCCGATTGATACCAACGATAATCTGATCCCAGAAGCGGTTTTTTCTCCAGTAGTAATTTTTCTTGCGGCCTTCTTCTTTCCAGCTGCAGCTCTTGGTATACATGCGGTAGGAAGGTTCATTATATTCTATTATGGTAGTATCCAGGCGTTCAAAAGCCAGTTCTTCAAAAGCATAGCGCATGATTGCCAGTACCGTATCTGTACCATAGCCTTTTCCGCGTGCTTCCGGGCTAAGCACTATCCCGGTAAAGGCGTTGCGGTCCTTCCAATTAATATTTACCAGGTTGGTGGTGCCGATTAGTTCACCTTGTTTGCTGACAATGGCGAAGCGCTGGTTTAAATGGTCTGACTGCAGATTGTTCAGCCATTTTTCCATTACCAGGGAAGAGCTGGGAAAGTGCCATCCCCCCAGCATATATTGTATCTCCGGATCATTGCTCCACTGCTGCAGCCAGGGCAGGTCTTCAGGCTCGATAGCTCGCAGGGTAACATATTTGCCATAGATATTAATCAGTTTCACCTCTCTTGTCGTGCAAGTGGGAACGGCTCTCGACTTGTATAAAATATTTTATGACGTGTATCATTTTTTAATAACATTGTTATTGTTTTGATTTTCCCAAAAGTCTCCGCCAAGTAATGGTGTTACAGAACTTTTAGACTTAGTGTTACTTATATCTTTGGTTTCTTGAATCTGCTTATTAAGTGTAGTTTGATGTGTTGCGGAAGCTATGATAAAAAATAAAGGCATTTACGAAAATAGAAGACCAGGTTATGTGTTCTGCTATTCATTCTGCCTTTTTGGAGCAGGCCGCCATGCAATTCCTTCAATCAACCCAGTTTTGTTTGCTATAGTCTGGCTATTATAAGTATCTTTCGTAAAAGTAACCATCTTTACCACTTGGTAATCACTGGCAACCATGTAGGCCAGCTGCTTTCCGTCAGGGGCCCAGACAACTTGATAAGCTGTCCCGATGTTTTCCACCTTTCCCCCTTGACGGTTAGTTAACATTATACCTTCGGGGCTGTATACATATCCCTCAGGCTTCATATTAAAGATTAGTTTGCTCCCGTCGGCATTCCAAAGAGCGGGAGGTCTATTTATATACCGGCTTTCATATGCATAGAGAATCCGAACCTCACTCGTCTGTAGATCCAATAATGCATAGCCCTGCTCCGTGGTTACAACATTTTCCTCTATAGCTTCCTGACGGGTCGTTTCTCTGTCATCATTGTAAAAGAAAAAGGCTATTTCGGACCTGGTCGGAGACCAGGAGGGTGAACCGATATACCTGGACTGCAAGTCTATCTCCTTGGCGGTTATAACTCTCGCTGTACGGTCCTCAAGATTAAACAGGTGAATACTGCCTTGACAGCCATAGACAACCTTTTTTCCATCAGCAGACCAGCCCGGGTTTGTAACCAATCCTGCTTCCAGGATGTTATAACCGGTGCCGTCCAAATTAATAACAGTCGGACAGCCTCCCCAGGCACCAGCCATCACCTCATGGCCGGTTGGCGATGGCTGCCCCTCACGCCCGTACAAGGGTCTGCTGGTAAAGCACAGCATGGAACCATCCGGTGACCAGGAAGGCATCAATTCCCATCTGTCCGGGGTACTAGTGAGATTATGATGCTGGCCTGTCGCACTGTTGTAAAGAAATATATCCCCATCACTGCTGTATGCAAGCCACTGCCCATCCGGAGACCATTGGCAATAAAGCATGGCGGAACCTTCCGGCAACTCAACCGGAACCAGTTTTCCGTCCGTTATTGAACCCAGGAACTCCCCGGTATGTCCGCCCGAATCCTGGTTCTGGGCTCTATTCTCCAGCAGTTTATCGGATGTTTGTTTTACTCCCCCACATCCTGTTAAACTGGCGATAAAAAAGATCAGAATTAAGACTACCGCCAGTCTTTGAGTGGAGTTGCCCCTGCTTTGGTACGACATCATTCGACTCCTTTCTTCTTCGAAAATATCACCCATGGTCTTTGAGTGCCGGTTTTCTAGTCCAACTCTTCCTCAATGATTTTTGCATATGTATCGTAATCTTGTATCCCCAGGACTTCCCTGGCATTGATGTATACGGTAGGAATTCCTTGTACTCCTAGTTTTTCCTCCTTTTCCAAGTCGTTTTGAATAATATTATTTTGCAAGAGAAGCTCAATTGTGGCAGGCGCAGCACTTCATTCTTCCAGGCAATCAAAAATTTGGTGCAGATTATTCTAAAAGCTCAACCATCATCTCAGAATATTTGTGCGCAAAACTTCCGATTGACCTCTTTAATAACCGTCCCCACTTGCGCGCGGGTATTACATATCCGCAAAGATCTTGGGGCGTGATGCTGCATGTAGATCAATTTCATTAAGATAATCAACGATTAGATGCTCGGTGTCGCTCCTAATAAGAGGGCTTTTGAACTCAGCCAGACGCTTCCGGTAAACCGGATCATAGAGGGCAGTATGTACTGCTTTTTTTATCTGTTCTCGATCATAATCAACATTTATAAGGCAGGCCAGATGCTCTCTGCCCCGCTGGCGATCACCTACATTTATTACTGGAAGATTTATACTCATAGCTTCAGCTATACCGGAGCTGGAATTTCCAATCATGGCTCCGGCCTGGGCCATAATGCTGGCAAAAAGCTCCCGACTGCACACCGGCGGCAGAACTTTAACATGAGGATGGATGTCTGCGTATTGGTTCATTTTGGATAATATCAGCTGTCCACCGGCATCATTATTGGGATTGGCCAGTAATACCGGGTATTTTAGTAAAGCTAATGCCTCAAGTGTTTCCGTGATTTGCTCTGCAGCTTTATCCTGGGAGTGAGTAACTGCATGCTGGTTTACCAGCAGATAAGGAACATCTTCGGGTAAATCCAGCTCCTGGCAGATAGCTGATCGAGGATAAACAACATCTGGCTTAATATTACCTCCAGGCAGGCCAACCACCTTTATCCTGGATGAGCATTCGCCCATCTGTCTGATCCTTCGGCCATGTTCCTCAGATGCAGGGAGATGATAATGAGCAAATTTTGTTATGGCATGTCGTATGGAATCATCAATAGAGCCGGATAAGCTGCCGCCACAGAGGTGAAGCACTACAATATTCTGAAAAGCGGCTGCCATGGCTCCGGCCAGTTGTTCAGCGCGGTCCCCCAGAACAATAACAATATCAGGTTTAACTGATGCCATAATCTGACTCATACCATATAGATAAAGTCCGGCGGAGGAAGCCATAGCCGCCAGGGAATCCCCCTTTAGATGGCCGTATACGGGAGCGGTTAGGGTGAACCCGTCCCGGACAATCTCCCTCCAGGTTTCGCCATGGGCCGGGTCCAGATGCATGCCGGTTGGCAGGATGCTTAGAGTAAGGTCCGGCTCTGCCTGTATAGCTTGCAGGGTTCTGCGCAGGGGACCATAATCGGCCCGGGAACCACTGATGTATAGTATATTTATCATAAAAGCATCTCCCAGGTTATGGGTGTATCGCCATCAATATTGTGTTTGGCGGTTCTGCCCTTTGCTGCATCCCATAAACGGGGATCGATACCAGTGGCAGGACGTTTGAAGGTTACATTAGTATCGTTCAATATTTCCCCGGCCAATATGGTGCGGGCAGATACCAGGCTGCGGCGGGCCGCTGTTCTTATCGGTATTTCGCTGGGATGTGGACGTTTGATACCATCCCCCAGGCAAGATTCCGCGATACGGATGTTTTCTACGAACTGTTTTAGTTCCGGGGGGGAAAGGGACATGGCATGATCGGGCCCGGGCAGGGTTTTATCCAGGGTGAAATGTTTTTCAATCATACATGCGCCCAGGGCAACAGCCGCTACCGCCACAGTACTGCCTTCAGTATGATCGCTGTAAGCAGCTAAGGTTCCCAGGGCGGAAGCCATGGCAGACATAGCTCTCAGATTAATCGAAGATGGTTCTGCCGGGTAATTGGAAACACATTGGAATAAAACAATCTTGTTGTCACCCTGCTGTCGAATATGTTCCACCGCTCCGGCCACATCCTGCAGGGTACTCATGCCGGTGCTCAACAGAACCGGCAGGCCGCTGGCCGCTATACACTTTAATAATGGATAATTAGTAATTTCCCCTGATCCAACCTTAATACAGCTGCCATTTAGATCTATTAGAAATTGGACTGCTAGTGGATCAAAGCAGGAAGCAATATAGGCGATACCTGAGCTGCTGCAGTATTTGGCAATTATGTGGTGGTTTTCCCAGGGCAGGTCATAATTTTTACTCATTTCCAGCATGCTGCTGCTTGGGGTTTGCTTATTCTGATAAACAGCAGCAGTAGCTGTATGAGATACCTGCTCTTCGACTTGATACAGCTGAAATTTTACTCCGTCTGCTCCAGCGGCGACGGCAGCATCTACCAGGCGCAAAGCCATTTCCAGGCTGCCATTGTGATTAATTCCTGCTTCAGCAATTATGAAGCAGGGATGATTATTTCCTACTTTACGATCATTTATTAGAATTTCGTACATAATACCTCCTGTGGACCTTCTATGTGGATACTGCTAGGTATCAGTATAAATATTCAATTTTTAGAGGATATGGCATTCATCTCAAAGCAGAATCCTTTCCCCACATCATTAAGGGGTAACAGTTATGACTAAAGAAAGACGCTGCTGGGCAGATTAATAATTCTGCGTTCCAGACTCTCAGCCCCACTCAAATCCATATGGGGACAGCTTTGATACATGGGCAATTTGTTCATCAAGGTCCAGGCTGGACGGGTCATGATGCCATTTTTATTAGTTAATTCCAGCAGCCTATCCCGGTGGCATGCATGTTCTTCATCAAGTATAAGAACATTTAGCCAGTAGTTGCTGCGAGCATAATCTGCCTCTTGGAATACTTTGATTCCATCAATCCCGGCCAATGCCTCCTGATAGCGCAGGGCCAGCGCTCTTTTCTTTTCAATGAAGGCGGGTAATTGCTCCAACTGGGCACAACCCAGAGCGGCATTTATATTGGGCATACGATAGTTATAAGCTACCATATCGTGATGGAACGACCATTGATGGGGAAGTTTGGCTTGTGCAGCCAGATGTCGGGCTAAGTCAAATACTGATTTATCATTAGTCAATATGGCTCCGCCCCCACCGGTAGTAATGATTTTATTGCCATTAAAGCTCAAAATTGCTGCTTTACCTATACTGCCGGTATGTTGGCCTTTATAATAAGAGCCTAAAGACTCGGCTGCATCTTCGATTAATTCCAGATTGAACGTTCTGCCCAGGTCTGCTAGAGGGTCCATATCTGCCGGATGTCCGAAGGTATGCATGGGTATCAGGGCTTTTATAGTCCGGCCAGTTTTTTTATTAATGCAAATTCCGGATCTTACAACTGCTATTTCCTGCAAATATTTATCCAGCTTATAAGGGTCTGCCCCAAGAGTTCTTTCCTCACTGTCAATAAAATGGGGAACGGCCCCACAGTAGCTGACTGCATTGGCGGTAGCCACAAAAGTTAGTGCAGGAATCAAAACTTCATCATTTGCTGATACTCCTGCAAGCAGCAGGCAAATATGCAAGGCAGCCGTACCATTAACCACCGCCAGAGCATAGGATGCTCCGGTATATTCCTCCAGCTGTTTTTCCAGCCTATCTACATACCGGCCGCGGGAAGACACCCAGCCGCTGTCCAGGCAATCTTTTACAAAAGACCACTCCTGCCCGTTAAAATAAGGTTCATGCAGGGCAATAACATCCCGTTCCCGGGGCAGGATATTCTGCAGGGCTTCAATAACGGCAGCCGGGTTGAATTCATTTTTCACAAGTTATACCTGCTGCTGCGGTATTTGCTCAGATTATCGGGATTACGGAACCACTCGATGGTATGTTCCAGGCCGCGCTGCAGTCCATCCAGACCTGCGAATTCAGGTGCCCAACCCATTAACTCCCGGGCCTTGCGGTTGTCGGCCCATAAACGCTGTACTTCACTCTTTTCCGGTCTTAGTCGCTGCTGTTCACTTACTATTTCAACTTCTACCTGCATGATACCGGCTATGACTTCAACCAGCTTGCCTATGGATATCTCACAGCTGCCGCCAATATTTATTATCGAACCTACCGAGGCGTCCGATTCTGCTGCAGCCATAAATCCCCGTACCGTATCTGCAATATAATTGAAATCTCTGGTAGGATGAACAGATCCCAGTTTAATTTGGTGCTGGCCGCTGGCAATCTGGGTGATTATGCTGGGAATTATTGCCCGGGCTGACTGCCTGGGACCATAGGTGTTAAAAGGTCTAACTATGACCAAAGGCAAATCGAAGGAACGATAAAACGAACCGGCCAACTGATCGGCAGCTATCTTGCTAGCTGAGTAGGGTGATTGCCCCTGCAGGGGATGTTCCTCATCAATCGGTACATACCGGGCAGATCCGTATACTTCACTGCTGGAGGTGTGAATCACCTTTTCCACCCCCAGGTCTCGTGCCGCTTGAAGTATGTTTAAAGTTCCAGTAACGTTAGTATCCACATAGGCCCCAGGCGAGAGGTAGGAATAGGGAATGCCTACCAGGGCGGCCAGGTGGATGACTGCTCCGCAACCTGCCATGGCCTGGGTTACCCGGTGGGAATCTCGAATGTCCCCGGGAAAAACTTCCAGCTGGTTTATTATCTCCCGGGGCACATGGTCCAGCCATCCCCAGGTGTTTAATGAATTATAAAAAACAAAAGCCTTCACCCGATAACCCGAGCAAACCAGGGCTTCAGCCAAATGTGAACCCAGAAACCCATCAGCTCCGGTTAAGAGGATTTTCAAACTATTCAGACTCAAAGCTTACCTCCTAAGAAGAAAAAGTACTACGGCTGATAAAAATATATTCATAGTAGTTTTGCCCTATAACTAAAATAGAGTGATTTGAATATTATACCTAGGAGACTTGTTCTGTGTTTTACTACGGGTAATCAAGGCAGACCGGCGAAAAGCCTGGAGGAATAGGGAAAATAAGATGAATTCAAGTTTAAAAGACGAAAACATTCAGTATATCATACCTGGTGATTGCTATAATAGCGAAGCCAAGAACCAGATTTTTAATTGCCATTTTGTTTATGCCAATTTCCATGGGGATTTTCCCACTGGCTGGCAAAAGGGCAGAGAAAGTAAGACGGCTGCTTTTTCCTGGGAAGAAGAGGATAAAAATACTTGCAGTATCAAGATCAGCAGCCGTCTTCCCGGCCGCCTGGCCAGTATACGCCAGGAACGCGCATATGCTATAGGGGTATACGGAAAACAGGTATGGGAAGTGGGAGCTGTTTTCAAGGCTCACCAAGACCTTACTTCCACTATTAAAGTGCATTTCATCAGCCATTCTTCGGTACGGGTAGTATCCTCCAGTCTAAGGTTTGAAGTACTGCCAGGTGAAGATTACTATAGCGCTTTGCTGACTGTTCCGGACGGAGTAGATTATGCTTGTTTGGAACTGGGGACCAAAGAAGCGGGTACCCTTTGGATTTCCCAGGTAGTGTTCAAGCGGGTTTTCCCTGCAGCTCAGTACGATAGTGATCCCCGGGGTCGCCTGAACATCAATACAGTAAATGTGATAAAAAAAATTGCTGAACCGGTGTCGGTTACCGGGAGTATTGAATACAGGAAAAGAGGGCGGGATATCCGGGAAGAGGTAGTAGCCGATTCTGAACTTAATGCCAGCGGAATACAGGATGTTTTAGAGCTCAGCACTTACTCCTTTTGTGTTATTAACCATGGGGCCTGCGAAGTCCGGACCCAATTAGAATTAAGTCCTAATGGAACAGACTGGGTGCAGGCAGGGCAAAGTGATGAGATATTATTGGCCGGACAGATGAAAATTCTTGTTCCTGATTACTTCTTAAGGTATATACGGCTGCTCTATTGGACTGAAAGCAGCAGCCAAACCCCCCTAAGCATTTATTTTCAGGGTCAGGGATAATCAAGATTCAGTCTCATTCTGCAGGCCGCTGTTGGATTTTTGTTCCAGTTCAGGTTTGAATAGAAGCAGTATATATAGGAGGAAAGGGATAAGTACGAAGAAGAAGCCAAAGAGTAAAGGAGCAGAATGACGAAGAATCCTGAAGACGCCGAAGGTATTAGGGGCAATTAAAACCGCCTGAAATGCTATTATTATTGCAGATGGCGCGGCCAGGAACCGATAATCTTTCAAGCGAAAAACCTGCTGGGTACTATAACAGGCTATTATCCAGAAGGAGACAACCGATACGAAGATCCCCAACATGAATATAGATACAAATAGTGGCTCGGTATTTCTTATAAAGCCTGCGTATGAAGCGGAACGGGCAATTTCAAACAGGGGAAATGTTGAACGGGAGGTAATAGCAACTCCCAGAGTAATAATAGTAACCAAAAGGGCAATAGACAGAAAAACGGTTAATACTACTAAAAAGATGAGCAGCAAGCGGGGAATTTGCTCCCGCCGGGGGGAGAAATACGCCAGGTTCAATACCAATATAACATTGGCGAAATGCCACAGGTTTAAATATACTGCATGGGTTAAATCCCGCATACTTATAAAACCAACCGGCATGAGATTTCTCCAATCAGGATTTTCGGTGGCAGCAGCCAGAAGCAGTATTATAGCCAGGGGAAGGAAGACCACCAGGATTACCTCACTGGTCCGGGCGAAAACCTCTGCACCGCTGCGGACAGCATAGACGCCAGGTATCAGCAAACACAGTATGATCAAAGTGGCGGGCGTATTGTTGAGTACGGTGATCGTCAGGAAATCTATAAATATACGCAGGTAGAGAGAAGCTACGAGTAAAAAAATAATAATGTATAGCAGAGCAATAATCCTGCCGACCATACCCAGGTGTTCTTCCAGCATGCCGGGAAAGGCCTGGGAGCTCTTTTTCAGCAGACAGATATGTATATAAATGATCACCAATCCAGGGAAGAAGGTAGCTAAAACCGATATCCAGGAGTTGTGGCCAGAAACTTCTGCCAGAACACTCGGTCAAAATACCAGAAAACATGGTACTATGCTTAAAAACAATATGCTGAATATCTGGCGGTTGTTTATCAGCGGCATAGAGAATCCTCCTTGTGTACCAGAATTGATATATCTAGTATGAACTCCAGGAAATTACCGGTATTGCAGCGGTACAGTTCATTCGCCCAGAATATTGAAAAAAGGTAGATTATATAACTGTACCATAGCCAGATATATGCCCACCAGTAAAATAACGCTGAAGACAATCAGTTCATTATAAGCCCTTGCTTTGATTAGAGGGGGAGTATCCAGGACCAATATACTGATTACAAGGATAAGAAAAAGCCAGATCAATGGTGTGCGCTCCTTTACAGGATTGGTTTTGCCGTCTGTATTACTTAAACGGGAAGGCATCGTTCAGCAGGTAACTCTGTTGCAGTTCATATTTTACCTGTATGTTACTGGATATTCCGGCGAACATATCCGGCCAGCTTGCTTCGATTTCCATCCAGGTTTTGGGATGGCTGCGGCTGATAGCCAGACCCCAGCCTAGTATGTCGCTGTTTAAGGACTGAGCTTGTTCTATGCAGCTGTGTATATACTGGCGCAGAACCCTTGCTGCCTCCCGTTCAATGCTGCTAACCATTTCTGGATCAGATATATTATGGTTGTTATTATCCTCAATTATGTTTCCTTTCGCTTCCATGATAATATTCATAGTTATATTGTTGCCATTTATTAATGGTTTAACCTGAATCTGGTATGAAGTTAATTCCATGGCCATAGTATCATACAGCTTCAACTCCGACGTTTCTTCTCCATGTCCCGGGCTTTTTATATTAAAAACCGTTCTATGGATTGACTTGGGATTTAATAGTGCCAGGCCCCGGGTCTGCTGTTCATCCAAAGATCCCACCATTTGACGGCCTTTAAATACCGCCGTACCCTGAAGCTTAAGCTTTGCCTGATTTTCGCTTTTTTCCATTATTATCTGCGGTAAGACAGGTTCAATTCCTGCCGTACCGGTTTTGAATAGAAAATCTTTTATATCAACCGGTATATAAATGCCGGCCTGTCCTCTCTGATTATCAATGATGTTTTCCAGGGCAGTTCCCGAATAATCCTCCGGGAATACTTCTGCCTCCAATATCTCTGATGGGAAGACTCCCTTGGCCACAAACAACTGGACATTATAGCGTAAGCGGGGATTGCGGAGCAGGAGATCGGTAAATAGGCCGCTATCCAGCTCTGCCAGCTTTTCGCCGATTATAATGGTGTCCGCCATGGACCACAGAGGCCGACGGGGCAGTGAGAGGGATAGTATTCGCCCGGCCTCGGCAAAGGAGAGAGCACTGGAGGATACCACAATGAACTTGGGTCCGGGTTCCAATTGTCCTTCCCGAGGCGGGGTTAGAGCCAATTGCGCGGAGATCAGCTTGCTGTTTCCGTCCGTATCCAATCCGTGGGCAACAACAACCATGGTCTCGCCCATTTCAAATTTATCATAACATCCAGAAAGCAAAAGGGCGCCAATCAGAAGCAGAATGATAAGTGGCTTTTTACCCATAAACACCCTCTCTTTCCTGCTTAGGTTCTCTGCCTGGTTTTATTCAGCATTCCAGGCAGATAGGGACGACGAGTATTCAAAGTCCAGGGACGGCGCACCAGAACATCTGAAAGTTGGGCCAGATTGATGGGAGAAAGGGGTGAAAGATAAGGTTTCCCCAAAGACTGGATGTTTTCCATTCTAATTAACATAAGCAGCAGGGCCATAATCATTCCAGGCAAACCCAGAAGGCCGGCCGAAATTAAAATGCCAAACCGGGCTATGCGAATTATAACGCTTGCGTTATAAGCTGGTATAACAAAGGAAGCAATACCGGTAAAGGCAACCACTACCACCATTAAACCAGATACCAGACCGGCTCTGACCGCCGCCTCCCCTATAATCAAAGCTCCAACTATGCTCACTGCCGGGCCAATAGCCCGGGGAAGCCTCAATCCAGCTTCCCGGAGCAGTTCGAAAGTCAGCTCCAGCAGCAAAGCTTCTATCACGGCAGGAAATGGAACTCCTTCCCGGGTGGAAGCAATAGTAAGGTACAGATTGGTAGGAATCATTTCGTGATGAAAGGATATGACGGCTACATAAAAGGATGGCAGGGTCAAGGCGGCAAAGAAGGCCAGAAAACGCAAAATGCGATAACTCGAACCAAAGATAAAGTTCTGGTAGTAGTCTTCAGCAGATATCATAAACTGGGGAAAGGAAACAGGAGCCAATAAAGCCATAGGAGAGCCATCTGCCATAATAGCCACTCCACCCTCCAGCAGGTGGGCACAAACCCGGTCGGGACGCTCAGTATATTCAACCTGGGAAAAAATAGTCCATTTGGTGTCGGTCAGATATATTTCCAGGTAACCGGCGTCCAGGATACCGTCGATATCGACTTTGGTCAGCCGTGATTTTACCTCATCGACCAGGGTTCCAGGAGCAATATCTTCGATATAGCTTATCATCACATCGGTTTTACTAATTCGTCCGATTATGATAATTTCATTTTTCAGTTGGGTAGACTTCAGGCGACGCCTGATCAGGGCCGAATTATAACGCAGGGTTTCATTAAAGCCGTCTTTAGGTCCATGTATAGTCAGCTCGTTTTCCGGGGTCTGTATGCCGCGGCTCTGCCAAAAACGGGTGCCGGCAGCCAGACCTTGAGAGCAGCCATCTATTAGCAGGACTGCGTCTCCGGAATTCAAAGAATAGCAGACTTCTTCCAGGGTGTTCAGACAGTTCAGCTGGGAAAGAGTCAAAACCCGCTCTTGCAAAAATGTAAAGTAATCTATATTGTCACGTAAGGGAGATTCCTCCAGCATGTTTAACTCCAGGAGCAATGATTTGAGCAGATGATCTTCGATTTCAGCTTTATCTGATAAACCGTCAAAGAACAGAAGGACACAGGGGATAATATGCTCCCCGCCAAAGGAAAACTCCCTTATAACTGCGTCAGAACATCTTTCCAGCAAGACTTTCATCCGGTCAGTATTTTCCCGGATATTCTCAGATATTACTTGATTCGCAGCCTGTTCGGCTGGGACTCCTGACCTGACCTGATACTTCTGGTTTATATAGCGCATAAAGACTCCTTCTAAAAACTATCCTGATATGGGATATATACATTAGTTTGCCAATCAGTCCCCTTTGTATTCATGCAGCAAGGCGGGGATCCCTCTGCTGCTGCATAGCTTGTCTCTAAATCTCAGAACAGGATCAAACCTTATGACATTGTGCGGGCAGGGCTGAGCTTGATATATTATAATCAATAATATAATGAAGTAAATACCAATCATGGTTATAGGTGCCAAATCTATGGCGGAGGAGGTCGGAGAGAAAAGCGCCAGGATGAAAAATTGTACCTGGAGGTGAGTTTTGAATTAAAGTCGGTTCTATTGTGACCCAATAATAAGGAAGGTTTCTTATGGGTTCAATAAGCAGGAACGATTACCAACAAAGTCTAGAAAAATAAAACCCTATAGATTAGAGAACCTGATATAGTTTCAGGATAGGAGGTTACAATTTGTTTAAGCCTTGGATGAAAAACAAGCTTTACCCGGCTTTGCTCTTGACCACCCTGCTTGTCGTTACCAGTTTGATAGGAGTAGTGCCGGAAGTTCAGGGATCTTCAAATCTCAGTGATATCAAGGATCACTGGGCCAGGAACAGCATTCAGGATATGGCTGATAAAGGAATGATAAATGGGTATGGGGACGGCACTTTCCGTCCTGACGCTGGAATATCCCGGGCGGAATTTGCTCATTTAATCGTAGTTTCTCTAGCTTTGCCCCAGATTGACGGCAAAGGATTTGATGACATAGCCGGTCACTGGGCGGAAAAGTCCATTAAGACAGCTTGCCAGCATGGCATTATTACCGGTTATGATGAGGGTAAATTCGGTCCGGATGATCCCATCACCCGGGAGCAGGCCGCAGTCATTTTAGTCAAAGCTCTGAAAATTAGTAAAGGTAACGGCCAGGATTTTGTGGATGCCGGGGCCATATCGTCATGGGCCCTTGACGCAGTCAAATCTGCTTCAGCCCAGGGAATTCTGAGCGGCTATCCCGATGGCAGCTTTAAACCCAAAGCCAAAGTTACCCGTGCCCAGGCCGCAGTAATACTGCAGCGCAGTTTGCAGGCCAAGGCAGGTTTAACCTCGGGTGATCTGCCAAAAGAGGAGGAGGTAGCAACTCCACCAGTGCTGGTATATACTCCCCCAACTACCCCCACCGTCACTACTCCCAGTGGAGGCGGAGGCGGCGGTGGAGGTGGCGGCGGTGGAGGTGGTGGCGGTGGAGGCACAACTGCCATCACCAGTGTTGCCATAACAGGAAATGCTGTGGTTGGCGTTCCGCTGACAGCAGCACCGATACCTTCCGCTGCCACGGCAAAGTATCAGTGGAGCATTTCTGATGCAGCAGATGGAGAATATGCTGAGATTAGCGATGCAACCACCAAAACCTACATACCATCTACCGGGGACATTGGCCAATACCTAAAAGTTTCAGCAACAGGCAGCGGAAGCTATACCGGACAAGTAACCAGTGCGGCAAAAGGACCGATAGCCGCTGAAACAGTAATAAATATTAAAGCTATTCCAGGTGTTACAGTTCCGAAAACAGGAGAGGTTCCCAAGACCACCATAACCGAAACAGCTCAATATACAGGGACTATAAGCTGGTCACCGGGACATAATCCTTTTCAGGCCAGCACAGTATACACAGCCACCATAACCCTGACCCCCAAAGCCGGGTTTACACTGACCGGGGTAGCTGCAAACTTCTTTACGGTAGACGGGGCTAATTCGGATGTGAATGCCGAGAATTCAGGAATAGTAACAGCAATATTCCCTGCCACCCAAGCAGTCCCGGTAGAAATTGATATATCAGCAATAGGAGGAGTAACCCCGCCGGTAAGAGGAGCAGCTCCAGTAACGGAGATAACTCAGAATGCACAGTACACTGGAACGGTAAGCTGGTCGCCAACCCATAATCCCTTTGCTGCCAGTACAGTATACGAAGCAACCATAACCCTTACCCCCAAAGTCGGGTTTACTCTGACCGGGGTAGCTGCAAACTTCTTCACAGTAGACGGAGCAACATCTGTAAGCAATGCTGCCAATTCCGGAGTGGTAACCGCGGTATTTCCAGAGACGGAAGCTGAACCAATTAGTATTGCCGCCATAGCAGGGGCAACCCCGCCAGTCAAAGGAGAAACACCGGTAACGGCAATAAGCGAGACTGACCAATATACAGGAATAGTAAGCTGGTCACCAACCCATAATCCCTTTGCTGCCAGTACAGTATACGAAGCAACCATAACCCTTACCCCCAAAGCCGGGTTTACGTTTATCGGAGTATCTGAAAACTTCTTTGAGGTAGCTGGAGCAACATCTGTAAGCAACGCGGCAGATTCCGGAGTGGTAACGGCGGAATTCCCGGCAACCGCTGCCGCCAGTAATGATGCCAGTCTAAGTGAATTGAAATACGATGGGGGTTCTGTACCTGATTTCAGTCCGAATACCATTGACTATGACGTAGTTCTGTCATATGGAACAACTCAGGTACCAGCCGTAACATATACGAAGAGTGATGAACTGGCTAGTGTGGTTCTAAATAGTGCCGATAGCCTGCCGGGTTCAACAACGGTAGTCGTAACCGCCGAAGACGGGATTACAAGCAGGACCTACACCATCAACTTTGCCGTAGAAGCAACGATTACCATATCAACAATAGAAGGTGTAAGCCAGCCGGTCAAAGGAGAAACGCCGGTAACGGCAATAAGCGAAACCAATCAGTACACCGGAACGGTAAGCTGGACTCCGGATGATAATCCCTTTGCTGCCGGTACGGTATACGAAGCAACCATAACCCTTACTCCCAAAGCAGGGTTTACGTTTATCGGAGTATCTGAAAACTTCTTTGAGGTAGCTGGGGTGACAGCTAACAATGCGGCAGATTCCGGAGTGGTAACGGCGGTATTCCCGGCAACCGCTGCCGCCAGTAATGATGCCAGTCTAAGTGAATTGAAATACGATGGGGGTTCTGTACCTGATTTCAGTCCGAATACCATTGACTATGACGTAGTTCTGTCATATGGAACAACTCAGGTACCAGCCGTAACATATACGAAGAGTGATGAACTGGCTAGTGTGGTTCTAAATAGTGCCGATAGCCTGCCGGGTTCAACAACGGTAGTCGTAACCGCCGAAGACGGGATTACAAGCAGGACCTACACCATCAACTTTGCCGTAGAAGCAACGATTACCATATCAACAATAGAAGGTGTAAGCCAGCCGGTCAAAGGAGAAACGCCGGTAACGGCAATAAGCGAAACCAATCAGTACACCGGAACGGTAAGCTGGACTCCGGATGATAATCCCTTTGCTGCCGGTACGGTATATACAGCAACCATAACCCTGACCCCCAAAGCCGGGTTTACTCTGACCGGAGTTGCAGCAGACTTCTTTACGGTGGCTGGGGTGACAGCTAGTAATGCGGCAGATTCCGGAGTGGTAACGGCGGTATTCCCGGCAACCGAGGAAATGCCAAAGACCGTAACCATCGGAGACCTGCAGGGTGGAGCAATCCAGGCAGGAATACCAGCAACCGGCCGAACCTATACCGTAACCACCAGCAATATAGCAGACGGTGAGGAAGGAACAGTAGCCTGGTATGGAAGCGAAGAGAAGGCAGATAATGGCAATACCCCTCCGGCAGGCATAACGATAGAACCTGCAGGAACGATATTGTCCAATGAGTTAACATTAAACCTCAGTGCTACAGAATCGACACAAGAGGGAAGCTACTACTTTACCGTGATCATTGATGAAGTAGAGTCTGAGGTTAAGATATTGGTTATCTAGGCGTAGCGTTAGAATATTCCAATACTCGGATATATCTCTTCAGGTTAAGGCGAGATAAAAACACTAACCCCGTGGGCTGAGTAATATTTTTATTACTTGGCTCACGGGGCGTCTGTTAGTTGGCAGTTATGTTGCTGCGGAGTTCCTGCCACACATCTTCGGATATCAGGCCCAGTCTCCATAGGGCTACCCCCTGGAGTTGAAACTGTTTGGCTATACCTATCTTAGTTCGTATGCTATCCGCATTTTCGCTGGCCAGGGAAATTCCCAGGATCAATTTCTCCGGGGGGACCTGAGCTGCTGCGGCTTCAACTGCCTGATACACCAGGTCGGTGGGCTCGGGTTTAGCTCCATAGTCGTAAGCCATGATTATGATCCGGTCCGCTGTTTTCCCCAATGCCTGATAGTCATAGCCAGGATAAGCACTGTTGGAAGGATGCAGGCAGAGGGTCAATTCCACTCCCGATTTTTTTAACTCGCTGGAAAGGGCCTTCACAAAGTTGGTAAAATCCTGCCTCACTTGCATCAGTTCATCCGGGGTATCATTCCAGCCCAGTCCTTCCAGGTCCAGATTGACCGCATCATATTGTACTGCTTCAGCTGCGATTTGGCCAATGGCCTGCTGTACTGCGGAAGTGCTGCCTATCAAGCTGCGGATACGGGCATTGCTGTCGGTCATATGCACCAGCATTTCGGTTCGCAGCCCATAATCATCCGCTGCCGCCAGTACTTCCTCCCAACCCTGGGGACGCTGCCATCCGCTGGCACTTTGGGTTAATAGATTTCCCTCTTCATCCAGGGTATACCAGCCTAATGCTATGGTATCAACCAGGTCGGTATTACCCTTCGCCCGATCGGGATAAGACCGGCCAAAAAGATTGGTCCAACTGCTGGTGGACTGATCCCCCAGGGCATAAAAACCGGTAAGTTCCATTTCCCGGGGCGGAGTCTGGATAGTCACTTCTCTGGAGCTTTGATTCCATTGTACGGTACATCCAAAGCTCTCACCTATAAAGCGCAAGGGCACCATAGTTCTTCCCCCAACAATTATGGGAGCGGAGTCCAGGGTACGGGCTGCACCGTTGACATAAGCTTGATTATCCCCTATCATCATTTCTACAGTTAAACCATCCCCGATGACTGTGACTCTTTGCTGCCCGGCATCCCAGCTCACTTCCAGGCCCAACGCTTCTGAGACAGCCCGGAAAGGCACCATAGTGCGACTGTTGACAACTACCGGAGCAACATCTGTCTTCAAGCTCAGGCCATCAATGTTGACTGTTATATTCTGAGTACCGCTGGCAGACCCAATCGGACCAGTCAGAAACAGCAGCATAATTAGCATCGGCCCAATCAGCTTGATTAACCTCTTTCGCCGGTTATTACTCATCTGAAACCCTCCCAATTTCTTATTTTATCTGTACCAAGATGCAGTAGCTTAATCCCCGGTTCCCTTGCGGTAAGCTTTTCCGGAACTAGAATCAAACTAGAGATTTTTTACTCCTGTATAAATTTACCATAGTGGAAGATGCATGGGAAGATAATTTGCAAAACCGGGCAAACAGACAGCGTAATCATTCAAGGAAAAGCTGCTGCTTATTTCGCCTTTCTTCTTCCTTTTAAAGTATATTGGATGGTTCTCAGCGGAACACTAATCATGTTGTTGATATATTCATCAACTATGCAAAGAATAATGTGCCTGCTTTAACCAAGTTGACAAAAAAATTGCTGTTTGCAATTTAGAAAGGGTGGCAAATAATGGATACAGTACAAAAAAACTTGAACGGGGTAAATGAAAATACTAAAAATAATCAGTTGGAAATCTTTCGTGCGGGTCATGAACAGGAGGCTCTTACCACTAACCAGGGTTTGAGGATGGCCGATACTGATAATTCACTTAAAGCAGGATCCCGGGGACCTACCTTGATGGAAGACTTCCACTTCCGGGAAAAAATGACTCATTTTGATCATGAAAGAATTCCCGAGCGGGTGGTTCATGCTCGTGGATTCGGAGCCCATGGTTATTTTCAGGTTTATGAGTCTTTGGCCGAATTGACTAAAGCTAAATTCCTCCAAGACCCTGCAGTCACCACCCCGGTATTTGTCCGCTTTTCCACCGTAGTTGGTTCCCGTGGATCAGCTGATACGGTGCGGGATGTACGGGGTTTCGCTACTAAATTCTATACTGAAGAGGGTAATTACGATCTGGTGGGTAATAATATTCCGATATTTTTCATTCATGATGCTATTAAGTTTCCTGATATAGTTCATTCCATAAAGCCGGAACCACATAACGAAATACCACAGGCCTCTGCAGCACACGATACTTTCTGGGATTTTGTAGTGTGTACGCCGGAATTGGCCCACATGATCATGTGGCTGCTCTCCGACCGGGCTATACCTCGCAGTTTTCGTATGATGGAGGGATTCGGGGTTAATACTTTTCGTCTGGTTAATGAGCAGGGTCAAGCCCGATTCGTAAAATTTCACTGGAAACCATTGCTGGGGGTACACTCCCTGGTCTGGGACGAAGCTCAGAAAATTGCCGGCAAGGACCCGGACTTTCACCGGGGAGACCTGTGGAATGCTATTGAGGATGGAGAATTCCCGGAATATGAACTGGGGATACAGGTGCTGGAAGAGGATCAGGAGTTCGATTTTAATTTCGATATACTTGACCCTACCAAGTTCTGGCCGGAAGAACTTATTCCCGTACAGCCTATCGGAAAGATGACCTTAAACCGCAACGTTGACAATTTCTTTGCCGAAACGGAACAGGTGGCCTTTCACCCGGCCAACGTAGTACCTGGCATCGATTTTACCAATGATCCGCTCTTGCAAGGGCGGCTGTTTTCTTATCTGGACACTCAGCTGATACGCCTGGGAGGACCGAATTTCCATGAAATCCCTATAAACAGATCTGTAGCTCCGGTGCATAACAACCAGCGGGATGGATACCACCGGATGACTATCGACCGCGGCAAGATCAGTTATTCGCCCAATTCACTGCAGGGGAATGAACCCCATCCGGCTCCCCCTGCGGAAGGGGGCTATGTACACTATGAAGAAAAAGTTGACGGCCGTAAAGTGCGGGAGCGCAGCAGCAGCTTTATGGACCATTACAGTCAGGCCGGCCTTTTCTGGAACAGTATGTCCGATCCGGAAAAACAGCATATTATCGAAGCTTTTCATTTCGAGGTGGGCAAAGTCAAGGATAAGACCATCCGGCAGCGGGTAGTAGATATGTTCAACCAGGTAAACGGTCAGCTGGCTGCAGATATAGCAGCCGGGATCGGAGTTTCCGCCCCCACCGTTCCAGCTGAAACGGGAACCTCCGACTCCTCACCGGCAGTTAGTCAGGGAAATACCATTAAACTGGCTAATAGTCGCCGAGTAGCCGTATTGGCGGAAAACGGATATAATCATGATGAACTGCAGCAGTTTCTAGAGGCTTGCCAATCAGCTGCGGTACACCCGGCCATAATCAGCAAACAACAGGGTATGCTCAGCAGCAGCGACAGCCACCAGTTGGAGGTGCAAGAAAACTATTATACCACCGCGTCGGTTCTATATGATGCGATCTATATACCGGGAGGCCAACAGAGTATTGCAAGCTTGATGACCCATGGTGATGCACTGAATTTTATTAACGAGGCCTTTAAACATTGTAAGGCTATCGGGGCCTCCAATGAAGGGGTAGATATGCTGATGGAATGCAACCTGGGCGAGATTTCACTGGCCGGAAGCAGCGACGGCAGCCAAATATTTTCGGATGCAGGAGTAGTAACAGTAAGAAACACCGGCCAGATGAGGGAATTCGCCGGAGAATTTATCGAGGCCGTTGCTCAGCATCGGCACTGGAGCAGGGGGGCCATTAAGGAAATGGTGCGAGCGTAAGAAATCAGAGAGCCGGTTCAGTATCCACCCGGAACTCATAGTATACTTGGGACCGGGTGTCTTTTTGCCCGGGAATAAAACTGCGCTCCCAGAATTGCACATAATTGCTGCGGTCTATCAGTATCACGGTAGTGGTTCGGGTGCCATAATCCGGCATCTCCACAAAAGCTGGTGCCAGCAGCCTTTCCAACTCGAGACTGACACCAGTTTGGGGCAACTCATGGTCAGGTGGCATATACTTATCCGCCATTATTTCAAACAACTTCTCCAGGCCGATATCAGGCTTCTGCAAGCAGGTTGCGAGAGCTTCTTTTCCCCGGGTAACCTTGGGCCAGGGTACATCCAGCAGATTATTGCTCAGGCCATGACAGCCTTTTTCTACTTTGCGGACCACTTTTTCCAGGTTGGAAAAGTAATATAGATCATCCAGGGTACCTGCCAGGAGATTAAAGCCATTGAAGTTTTCTTTCATATCTACCAGTTTTTCCAGGTAGCTTGCCGGAGCCAGGTTGCCTTCCAGATATTTTTGCACCAGCTGTCCCCGGGATATGGCATGGGGATTGTGGTTGGAAGGATCGCGATAATTGGTTAAGGTGGCAAAACGTCCGGTAGTGGTGATCCCCATCCAGGTGCCGCCATGCTGCATATCTTTTCCCGCCAACAACTGTGGATTATCAGGCCAGAAGGCTGCCGGCAGAGTGGGACGCTTATAAAATTCATCCCGGTTAGCAGCCACCACCAGCTTGTATTCATCATGACAGTCGCTGGCCCAAAGAACCATACACATTATCTCAACCCCCATATGAGTCAGGGGAGAGTTTCCTTACTCTTTTTCAGTGAGTCCTGGAAACATCCCCTGACTGATTCTCAATTATTACTATAAACATCTTGGGAGGGAAAAGTAAAGCTGTCCGATAGTAATATGGAAAATGCCCTTGCAATAAACCCCAGTATATAATAAATTAGTTAATATAAGGAATAAATACTCCGGGTGCCCGTATAAGGGGTAAAAGGGAATCCAGGTGCAAGTCCTGAACGGTCCCGCCACTGTAACCGACAAGCCTGGCCAATGAAGTCACTGGGTTTAATCTGGGAAGGCTGGCCAAAAGGCGTTGGAGTCGGAAGTCAGGAAACCTGCCGGGAAGTATTAAGCATATTGAGGATGATGGAAAAGTTCTTGAGCTATTTTGGCTTGAGAACTTTTTTTTATAAATTTAATGCTGAAGTTCAAATGATCTAAAAAAGAGGAGGGTAATCCAAAGTGGAACTATTAACAAACACTTTAACGGCAATAAGTGACGTAGACCGGCAGGCAGGAGAACAAGCTAAGAAGCGGCTGGACAGTCTTACCAAACCGCCGGGGAGTCTGGGGGTCCTGGAAGATATCGCGGTACAGCTGGCTGCCATTCAGGGCAAGGCTATACCGGGTCTGGGGCCGAAAGTGGTTATGGTAATGGCCGCTGACCATGGAGTGGTAGAAGAAGGGGTTAGTGCCTTCCCCCAGGAGGTAACCCGGCAAATGGTAATAAATTTTTTGCATCACGGGGCGGCCATAAACGTTTTGGCCAATCAAGCCGATACCAGAGTAGTAGTAACGGATGTGGGTATCAAAGGGGACCCGGTTGAACACCCGGAATTAAACAATCGTAAAATCAGTCCGGGTACCAGGAACATGGTGCAAGAAGCGGCTATGACCGAAGCAGAAGTAATAGCTGCGGTAGAAGTAGGAATAGAAATGGTTAACCTGGAGATCGATAGGGGAGCCACTATAGTGGCAATCGGTGAGATGGGAATAGGTAATACTACTTCCAGTGCGGCCATACTGGCCTGCCTGACTGGTAAAGACCTGGAACTTATTACTGGGCGGGGGACAGGAATAGACGATGAAGGGCTAATAAGGAAAAGAGCAGCGATAAGGAAGGCTATAGAAGTAAATAGTCCGGTTGCTGCAGATCCCCTGGATGTGTTGAGAAAAGTAGGGGGTCTGGAGATAGCCGCCTTAACCGGAGTAATTCTCGGGGCTGTGTCCAGGAAGGTGCCGGTAGTACTGGATGGTTTCATATCCAGCACAGCAGCTCTGGTGGCTCACAAACTGCACCATCACTGCCAGTATCATATGATTGCTTCCCACCTGTCCCAGGAACCTGGGCATAAGATAGTGCTGGGGGAAATGGGTTTGAAAGCAATCCTGCAGCTTGATCTAAGACTGGGAGAGGGGACCGGTGCGGTCCTGGCTTTTAACCTGATCGAAGCGGCGGTTAAGATAATTACTGAAATGGCTACTTTCGAGGAAGCCGGGGTGAGCAATAAAGATTAATTTTGATTGCGCTGATGGATTTGTGGGCATTATGATTTAAATAATGACTGCAGGCAAGGAGTGAACCCTGGATTAACAGGAATACACGTAAATTCTACGCTGCAATAATACCAAGGCTATTGGAGGTGATCGTATATGGCCGAAATATTTATGGTGGTGGGAGGAAGCCGCAGCGGTAAGAGTTCCTCGGCTGAAAAATTGGCTGCGAACTGCGAGAAAAAGCTGGGCTATCCTGTGATATATATAGCTACTGGTACTATCTGGGATGAAGAATTTGCCCTCCGGGTGGAAAAACATCGTCTCAGAAGGCCAAGTTCCTGGCACACTGTTGAAGAACCCTGTGATTTAAGTAGAATATTTAATGAGTACATAGACCAAGCTCAAATATATCTGCTGGACAGCCTGGGAACCTGGGTAAGCAATATAATGTACCGGGACAATGTGACCAACTTCAGTTGGGATGAGAACAAAGAACAGGCTTTTCTTATCCAGCTGGAATTACTGGCAGAGTCCCTGGAAAATGCTAATGGAACTGTAATTCTGGTAGCTGATGAAGTTGGTATGGATGTAGTTCCGGTCAGCCAGGAAGGCAGGATATTCAGAGATTTGAATGGTATGACCAACCAGAAGCTAGCTGCTAAGGCGCGGCAGGTTTATATGGTAGTATGCGGCATAGAGTTGAGAATAAAGTAATTGCAATAACTAACTGTCATACTTGCGAGCGAGTATTATATTTTGTCTGAGCAAGGGAGGCAGAGTGCTTCCGCTGCTTAAACGTCGGACTGCGAAAGATGAATTACTAAAAACGGGAGGATCTAACCATGAACAGTCTGCGGTTGGCCATAAGCTTTCTGACCATAATCCCAGTATACGGAAACCGAAAAGCTGGAGAAAAAGACATGGCTGATTCATTATACTTCTATTCCTTGACTGGTATATTAATCGGGCTATTGCTGGCTGCTGCCGCTTACCTTGCGGAGATCTTATCCCTGGGATGGGCAGGAGATGCAATTATTATCGTCGTATGGATAATAATAACCGGAGCGCTGCATCTGGACGGCTTGATGGATTCTGCCGATGGATTGTTCAGCGGCCGGGATCGGGAGAGAAAACTGGAAATAATGAGGGACAGCCGGGTAGGAGCGATGGGTGTTATATCATTAGTTGGACTAATGCTCTTGAAATTTTCATTTCTAACTACCCTCACTTATATTGATAAATTAGGAGTCTTATTAATCTCACCGGCAGTCGGGAGATGGGCTATGGTATACGCGGCATCATACTTTCCTTACGCTCGTTCTGGTCCCGGTCTGGGTAAGTCTTTTGGAAATCTTAATGGCTCCGGCCGAATAATCACAGCTTCCTTAACAATATTGGTAGCGACATTCCTGCTCATGAAGTGGGAGGGGATATTTATCTTATTCTTAACGGCTGCCATAGTTCTTCTAATCGCCAGATGGATGGCTGGCAGTTTGGGGGGCTTGACCGGTGATACCTATGGTGCTCTTTGTGAAGTTGCGGAAACACTGTTTATCTTAATCACGGTAATCGCTATGACTTTGTTTGCAGGAATATAACTTCACCATAGGAGAGTTCATTAGAAAACACACCTTGGTGGGATGAAGGCTAATGGTTAGCGCAGGGTAAAAGGGATTCGAGCAGCGGGAACATGATGGTAATTCAATATATCGAGCTTATTCAAGGTGAATTCTATAAATATGCACATTTCTCATACAGAAAAGGATGGATAAAGATGAGACTAATATTTTTAAGGCATGGACAGACCGAATGGAACGCCTTGCAAAGGTACCAGGGGCAGACCGATATTCCATTAAATGATAACGGTAGGCAGCAGGCAAAAAGGGCCGCTGAATACCTGTTAAAGCATGAGGAGGTGCAGACTATCTACTGCAGTGATTTATCCCGGACCCGTGAAACTGCTGAAATAGCAGCCCATAAACTGAAAGTGCCGGTTTATTATGACTCCCGTTTTAGAGAAGCTTCTTTTGGGATCTGGGAAGGGATGACATTCAGTGAAGTGTTTGAAAAATATCCGGAGGACTTTAATGAATGGTACCGGGATATATGGACCTATAAGATGCCTGAGGGGGAAACTTTTTCGGAAGTATTAGAACGAGTTTGCCAGGCCATTCGAGAAATCATCCAACGGCATAGTGATACCGTGCTGGTAGTTACCCATGGAGGAGTTGTAAAAACCTTACTAGGTTATATAGACTCCTCCATAGACATATGGAAAACCGGGGTCGATCCGGGATCGATGACTTTTATTGAATATAAGGATGGGAACTATAGCCTGCTAAATACCGGATTGCTTGTTTAATTGGGGCCGGAATAATACTGATGACCAGGGATGGGCTGAATTATGAATTACTTGAATAATAAATTGGGGATATTTTCGTGGTTTGGATTTGTCATGCCCTTGCCACAAAGATTGGAACTAATTAAAAAAGCCGGCTTTGACGCAACTACCATCTGGTGGGAAGATGAAATCGGCTCCCCTTGGATAAGGAAAGAAGATATGCCGGGCATAGTAAGGGAGTCCGGTCTGATGCTGGAAAATATCCATGTTCCCTATGCTGACATCGACGATTTATGGAGTGAATCAAAGAACCTGCGGGATAAAATAGTAAAACGGCATACAGCGTGGCTTAATGATTGTGCTGAACTAGATATACCGGTAATGCTTATGCACATCATAGATAGGAAGTTCCCTCCTAACCCAAATAAATGGGGCATTGAGAGCATTAGTCGATTATTGAAAATTGCTGAGGACCTGAAGTTGAAGATAGCTCTAGAAAATACCGGCAGTGTAGATTATATCGATTTTGTTTTAAGGGAGTTGGTATCTGATCATCTAGTATTCTGTTATGATAGTTCTCACGATTTCATCTACAGTACCGAAAAAGCAGCTATATTAAAAAAACAGGGTCTAAGATTACAACACCTGCACCTGTCCGACAATGACCTGGAAAAAGACCGGCACTGGCTGCCGGGAGAAGGAATTATCGATTGGCAGCAAATAAACAAAACGTTTCCCAGGGATACATATAAGGGGAATATTACCCTGGAGGTATATCCCGGGGAGGATGATCTAAAAGGTTCGCCTGCAAAATTTATAGAAAAAGCCTGCCAGAGTGCCATCTGGGCCAGGAAGATACTTACTGTTTCTCAGCTTTAAACTCTGCTATATAGGGAAGATTTCGATATTTCTCCTTGTAATCCAGACCATAACCCACCAGAAAAACATTCGGCATAACAAAGCAGCGATAATGAATATCTATAGTGATCAAACGTTCAGCCGGGTTATCCAGCAGAGTGCAGATCTTTAGGCTGGCCGGACGGGCTGCCTCCAGATGCTGACAGATATAGCCCAGGGTGAGTCCGGTGCCGATGACATCTTCTACCATAAGCACGTGCTGTCCGGTCAAACTTAGGTCCAGATCCTTGGTGAAGTGTACTGCTCCCGGTTGGCTGCTGGCTTCCGACGATACCCCAATGGAGAGGAAATCAATTTTCAAAGGAAGGTTAAGCTGACGGGTCAAGTCGGCAACAAAATAGAGGGAACCTTTAAGAACGCTGACAACTACCAGTTCTTGGCCCTGGTAGTCCTGACTTATTTCCTTCCCCACTTGAGCTATGCGCTGCTGAATCTGCTCCTGGGTATAGATAATTTTGCCCAGTCCCGGTATTTTCATTCAGCATCATCCTTTAACTTAAATCGCTTAACCAGGGTGTTAAAGTCATCCTTGAAGACTATATTGATATTGGTGCCCGGATAAAGCTTTTTGAGCAGAGCAACCTTCTTTTTCTTCTCCGAAACATATTTCTGGTTCATAGTGGTCAACTCGATGTAGGTATTGAATCGGGGCAGATAGAAATCGGGAGAGAAGGCCTGGGTTACATTGCCCTCGGTATCCCACCTGGTAGGGAAGGTTCTGGGTTCGTATTCCCATTCTATACTGTGCATATCCAGGATTTTGGCAAATTCTTCTTCCGAGGGATGTTTGAAGATTATAGTATTATCATTAGCATCTTCAACCTGCTCTGGTATCGCACAGCTTATCTGCTTGTTTCGGGCCACATGATAGAGCAGGCAGGCGGCCTCTTCAATGTTCAATAGGTCGGTATTCAGGGTAAGGTGATATAGTGTCGGATCAGACCAGTCTTTATTATAAATGGCAGCTATATAGCGTTTATGTTTGCGATCCGTAAGTTCGAGGAACCTCTCGGCATCCTTTTCCTCCAGGCAATGAGTGTGCATAATGCGTTGGGTGCGAACCTCCCGCGAGGCCATGATTCTAACATGAAGTGCGGCCGGGTTTTGGGAAAATATGATCTGAGAACCCAAACCAAAGATTACCGCAGGTTGTTCTGCTATATAATCTTTTAACCGGTTTTCCAGGTATTCGGCAAAACTGATCCCCAGTTTACTGGGAGTTAAGAAGAAACCCGGGCTTTCCGAGAGCATATGTAATTCATGTTTACTGGCTATTTCGGGGAACCACTGATTCATAACCAGGTCACGGGTTATAAGCGGAAGCTCCAGCTTTTCCGCCAGCAGTTCAGTGATCTCCTTACCCAGGCTTCCGGTTTGTCTGGAAACGGTTATGAATAACAAATAAGTCACCTCTTGCCGCCATTCCGTAATACATGGGCTATTTGAACATAATAACAGCCGGGATTTGACTCTAGTATACCATGACAGCCCCAGGACCTCCAAGGGCTTGCACGGGAACGGCAAATGGAACGGGAGTAAGAGAAAAAATAATCAGAATATTGCAAAAGCGGCGAAAGAGCAAGAAATATTGACTATAGTCAAGAATGGGAATTACAGTGCATCTATACGGACCAATTGGGGGATTGATAACTTATAGTATTTCTTGTATTATTAAGACAAGCTCCAAGGAATTCCTAAGATGGAAGACCTTCAGAGCCGGAAGCCGAAACAGAACATAACAACGGATCTGAAGTACCGGGTGAAGTAAAATTCACTATATCCAAGAGGAATTCAGAGAAAGAAGTTTATGATGGGTCTGGCAACATGGAAGTTTGAATCGCAAAGGTCTGAAAAGATCAAGTGAAGAAGAATGAAAGTGAAGTACAGCTGTTGTGGGCAATGAGTAACTGGAAAACCTGTTAGACGAAGGTACGAAGAGAAGTTGGAGATGGGAAACGAAAGCAGAAGGTAATGAGAGGTTGGAAGTTGATAAAGGTTCGTTGGAGCTTTAAATGTTTAGCCAGGGTTAACACCCTGGCTAAATTATTTTTTGTCAGTATATAAGCGGGAACGGTTTTATTAGTTAAGTAATATTGAAGGCAGCCGGTAAAGGGCCGGGAAGCTTCTTGGTTGCCTTCTTT
>CAZCTN010000002.1:32726-126255 GCA_964501655.1 uncultured Syntrophomonas sp. | reverse complement strand
ACCACAATTCCGTCTTCACCTGAGTAAATCGTGAAATCATCTCCGCACAAATTTACAATATCCCCAACTTGACTGAAATTACATTCCTTAATGGCAACAATATTGTCAATCAAAGACAGATTTCTGATTGTCCCGGGATCGATGTTTAGGCCGGTTCTGGTGGGTACGTTGTATAGTATGATGGGGATTTTAATACTCTGGGCTATAGCCTTATAATGCTCGTAAAGTCCCTTTTGAGTAGTTTTGTTATAGTAAGGGCTGACCGATAGAATACCATCAGCCCCGGCTGCTTCCACGGCCTGGGATAATTTGATCCCGTGATGGGTATGGTTGCTTCCCGCTCCAGCAATAACCGGGACTCTCTGGCCTACCTGCTCAACCGTGAATTTTACCGCAGCTACATGTTCCTCGTCCGGCAGAGTACTCACTTCACCGGTAGTTCCGCAAATGACAATAGCATCACTGCCATTATTGATTTGGAATTCAATTAGTTCCGCCAGTTTATCGTAATCTATAGCCTCATTTTTAAAGGGCGTAATGATTGCTACCGCTGAACCGGTGAACAGAACTGCTTTACTCATATTAATCCTTCCTTTCATGAAGACGTTATGGGCACCTCGAATATTTAATAGTTGGCTGGGAATGGACTTGCTTTATTTACAGTATCATCATATTAATATCCAGTAAAGCGGTTTAGGAATTGTCCTGCTGCCTATGGAGAAAGAGCTAGCGGCACCAAACTAGTAAAAAGCAACAGTCTCTGCTATTTCACTATGCGGGAATACTGTTCCCTGGTAATTAGATAAAACCCACCGTATACCAGAGCATATAATCCGTACATCACCGCTGAATAAGCGAGTACCGTAATATAGGAGTTGCCAACCGGTATCATGTTGTGAAACATTACCGTATCCGCTGCCTTCATAGCAAATATGGAATGAATGATACCTACCGCCAAGGGGATAAGAAAGACAGGCAGCAGTCTGCTGCTCACTACTCTTTTCTCCAATGAATCGTCCATACCTATTTTTCTAAGGATCTGGTATTGATGTCGTTCCTCTTCAGCGGCCATAACCTGCTTGAAATATAACAGGCTGGCAGTCATCAATATGAATACCGCACTCATAAAGAATCCGATAAAACACAGCAGTCCAAATACCTGCAGGCTTTCCTCGTAAAGGGTGTATGCCGTTCTGAAATTACCGGTTCTGCCGGCAAGAATACCCTGTAAATCACGGTCCAGTTCTGCAGAGCCCAGAGGATCATCATATATGAACACGCTTACTTTATCATTAGGTATCCCGTCTTCATCCCGGCCCTTAATATCTCCGGTGTTTATCAGGGCTTCGAAATCACGGTCATTGATGACGATAGTGTGGAGGGCGCCGAAGCTGACGAAATTGGCCCGTAGTATGGAAGTTACACTTATATTGCCATGGGAAAAGGCGAGTACCTGCCCATCTATTTCTTTGGCTATATCATCGGTCATATAGGGATAAATATATAATGCCTCTCCCGGGTTGACCGCAATTGCTTGATGCCTGGTTTTGGATATGGTGGCCAGTTTGTTGTAGACGGATTGGGAGTAAACCCGGAAATAGTCGTTCTCACCTGATAAGCGATAGGCCCCTTTTACTATAAAGGTATCCATCCGGGGCTGGCAGATATACAAGGGGGTGGTATACTCTTGAATGACCCGAGTGTTGTGGGTGTCAAAAGCCTTCTTTATATCATCTGAGAGTTCATCCTGCCCGCCATAGAAATATAAATCGTAGCCTATATTTTCATAGGTATTAGTCTCGGCACTGCTGTACAAGGTGTATCCCGTGGCGATGCCTGTTGTAGCTACTGCGGAGAGTATGGCTATAGTTGCCATCACCGATCCTATGGTCCCCATTCGGTGGGAAAAAGCAGAGACAGATATGAGATTTGCGGCCTGGTAATAACGTCCTTTACTCTTCTTGATCACATTTAATATCACCGCCAGACCTTGCCAGAAGAACAGATAGGTTCCTAGTATTACCAGTACCAGGACCGGGATGGAGGCTGGAACAACAACTGCCGGCTCAGGGGTGGAGGCCAAATAATAACCGGCACCGACCAATACCAGGGATATGAGCAGAACAATTAAAGAACCCTTCGACCTGCCTTCGGCTATCTTCTCGGCCTTGAACAGATCTGCCAGTTCAAATTTGCTGATAACTCTTAATCCGGATAAACCCATAACAGCAAACACCACTATAAACAATCCCGCGGTGATATAGATGGATCTGGGATCAATAGTGAAGGCCAGTTCACCGGTAAAGGACGCCAGAGTCATATCCAGCAGGATCATAGCTGTGAGTTTGGAAAAAAAGACCCCGGCGCTTATACCGATGACAAGTGCCGCAAGACCTACCAGCATGGTTTCCATGAACAGCAGTTGACCGATTTTGGCGTTGCTCATCCCGAATAATGCGTAGGTGGAGATCTCCTTTTTCCTGGCCCGGATGAAGCTGCTGTTTGAACTCAGCAAAAAAAACATGACGAACACCATTATTACAATGCCAAATCCGGTTAACAGTGATTGATATCGAGCATCATAGGTAAATGCCATTTGGACATATTCATTATGCATGAGAGCCAGGAATGAATAGGCGGTAAATACACTGAAGCTGAGTGAGAAGAAATACATCTTGTACTTATCAAAATTCCTCTTTATATTTCGCCAGGCTAGTGTGGACAGCTTCATTTTTCTTCACCCCCGAGCACGCTCATAACGTCTATTATGGAGTCGAAAAATTCTTTCTTGCTTTCACCGGCATGGAGCTGGTTATAAATCTCACCATCCCTTATGAACAGAATCCTCCGGCAATAACTGGCGGCAAATGCATCGTGGGTGACCATGATTATGGTAGCCCGGTGCTCCTGGTTGATAAAAGCAAGGAGCTGGAGTAAATCCCGGCCGGACTTGGAATCCAGATTTCCGGTGGGTTCATCAGCCAGTATTATTTTGGGATTGCTTATCAGCGCCCGGCAGGCAGCAGCACGCTGCTGTTCCCCCCCGGATACTTCATAGGAGTATTTGTCGAGTATGCTGGCGATACCCAGGTCATCAGCTAACCGGGCAGCTTCCTGTTCCATGATCTCAGCCCGGCAGCCGGACAAGGCCAGGGGCAAAATAATATTCTCTTTTATAGTCATAGTCTCCAGCAGATTATAATCCTGAAATATGAAACCGATATTCTCCATCCGATGCCTGGCCAGCTGCTTCTGCTTAAGACTGCTGATATCCTGGCCGGCTATGAACAATCTGCCGGTGGTAGCACGGTCAATACTGCCCAGAATGTTCAGCAAGGTTGTTTTCCCGGAACCGGAAGCACCCATTACTCCGATAAATTCGCCTTCATTCACAGTAAAACTGATGTTTTTTATGGCCGTGTACTGCTTGCTGCCTTTTCGTGATCCGTATATTTTGGATATGTTTTGGGTCTTTAATATTTCCATTTGCTTCTATCCTTTCCTGACATTAATTATTGATTCTCACGACTATATAATATCTCCGATAAACAAATGGAAAAATCGAATCACCTTACAATACCCGCATTTCATCTTACATTTTTGTAAGCTGCAGTATCATTATCATTAAAGAAGCTTATGTCAAACTGAGCATACTGTCCGGGTTCAGATACCACCAGCAGCTCATGGCCCAGCTTATCACTGAGTTTCTTGGCCAGATACATACCATACCCGGTGGCCTTCATGCCGCTTCGGTCAAGGGATGAAGTATATCCTTCCGCAAATACCTGTCCTATATCTCTCTGGCTTATCCCCATTCCGCTGTTTCTTATGGATATGGTAGTTTTCCTGTGGTCCCTGCGGGTAACAATCGTTATATCTCCATTATCCGGAGTATACTTGACCGCATTGGATATTATCTGGGAGATGATATAGGAGCTCCATTTTTCATCGGTTAAAACCAGATGATCTTCACCTGTAATCAATATATTGATCTTCTTGTAGCTGAAAAAATTGGAATATTCTTTTAGTACATCGGCAATCAATTTCTTCGTCCTCACCCTGGATATACTGTAATCATGATAAAAAGTATTGGACTTGATGTTATATAATATGGTTTGAGTACCCTGCTGGATTTTTGAGATCTCTGTATCCATCTTCTGATAAAATTCCTGGGGCAAATGGCTTTCATAGCTTTCCAAAATCAATCGTAATGCAGAAATGGGCACCTTGATATCATGGGCCCACTTAGTCACAAAATCCAGATCCTCCGATGATCTGGTATGCATCTCTGCTTTGTGTTTCTCAAATTCCTGAGATTTGGTATGGACAAATTTGGCATATTCTCTATCCAATGGGTAAAAGAACTCATCCATGATATCCGGGGGAGCATTGAGATCACAGAAACTCTTAAATTTTTCCAGGCGCCAGTTCATAACAGTATAATCAATCACCACAAAAACTATAAACAGCAGACCCAGTCCGCTTATTATATAGGCAGCATTGGAGGCCGTGAGGTTGAGATCAGTATCTAATTTATAGACAGCAGCGGCAAAACCGAAACCCGCCGCAGCGAAAATATAGGTAAGCCATTTTTCCTTTAGATAAGCTTTTATATTCATATCAATCTATACCCTTCACCTTTAAGGGTTTCGATATAATCATCAAATCCGATGCTGTTTAATTTTTTGCGCAGGCGATTGACATTGACAGTGAGAGTATTGTCATCCACAAAACTCTCATCGTCCCATAATACCTTGATCATACGGGTGCGAGTGACAGTTTTGCCCCCATTTCTTATGAGCAAGGCCAGTATCTTGCATTCGTTTTGAGTCAGAGAAACCGACTTATCTTGATATAAGACCCGTGAATTTTCCAAATTCAATAGCATATCCTTATGTCCGATAACGTTTAGAGTCTGATCACTGTAGGAATACGCTCTGCGCAACACCGCCTGTACCTTGGCGATAAGGAGATCCAGGGAAAAGGGCTTTTCTAGGTAATCATCACCACCCTGGCTTATGGCTCGTATCTTGTCTCCATCAGTATCCCTGGAAGAGATGAATACGATGGGAATTTTTCCTATTTCTCGAATTTTTGCACACCAATAAAAGCCATCGAAAAATGGCAGGTTAATATCCATCAATACCAGATGAGGCTGAAAGGTAATGTAGATTGACAACACATCATTAAACTCACGGACAGCAAGAGTTTCATAACCCCATTTATTCAGCCGATCCTGCATTATGGAAGATATGGTATGGTCATCTTCCACGATTAAGATTTTGTACATGGTGATCACTCCCCTGAAAATTATTATATCCTTTTTCTCAGGTAAATAATGGGGCTTAAATAGTGGTTATTATATAGTTGGTGATTTAATGGGGTATCTTGTCTTAGTAAGGTGAGGCCCCCTGTCGCTTAGTTGCTTATCGGGGAGCGTGTTATTGTTATACGTATAAGTAAGTAAAATCATTTCTAATCTAACAGGTAAGATGATTCTTTACATAAGATTTAGCTTACAGTTATGTTCGGATCAGGAACACAACGAAAGTTAAAATCCTTTTCTAATATCAATGGCCGACAATAAATGGTATAATATTCCTAAATGCCCAATGTTTATATTTATATCCAGTTTTTTATACACAGAACTACTGTCGTAAATAATTAATTACGGAAAAGGGGGACTTGTATTGGGCACTAAAAAGATTGATACCTTGCTGCAGAGGGCTGTATCAGAGGGTACAGTACCAGGTGCGGTAGGACTGGCAGCAAACCGGAAAGGGATTATATATCAAGGTGCATTTGGATGCCGGGATATGGATAAGGATTTGCCAATGACTATGGACTCGGTGTTTTGGATTGCTTCAATGTCAAAGGCGATCACAACAACAGCCGCGATGCAGTTGGTTGAGAAAGGCCTATTACACCTGGATGAGCCCATATATAGCCTGTTGCCGGAATTGGGCTCGGTGGATATCCTGGAAGGATTCAATGCAGATGGCCAGCCCCAATGGAGGAAACCCGGGACAGCAGTTACCCTGCGACATCTTCTTACCCATACGGCTGGTTTTGCCTATGAGTTTTTTAACCAAGACATATTGAATTACATGTCACAGAACCAAATGCCATCAGTAATTGCTTGTATGAACATTTCGCTAAGAACCCCATTGGTTCATGAACCGGGCCAAAGATGGGAATATGGCACCAGTGTGGATTGGGTGGGCAAAGCCATCGAAGCTGTGAGCGGCCAATCGCTCAGTGATTATTTTAAAGACCAACTGTTCCCATTGCTGGACATGAACGATACGGCATTTACTTTATCAGCAGAAATGTACTCCCGCCTAGCCATGATCCATCAACGGGAAGCTAGTGGATCTCTCACCCGGACAGGTTTTCTGATGCCCCATGAGCCGGAGTTTTTCATGGGCGGTGGCGGACTCTATTCTACCGCCGGTGATTATCTGAAATTTCTTATGATAATTTTAAACGGCGGTACATATAATGAAGTTCGTATTTTGCAGCCGGAGACTATCAAGGAAATGGGCCGCAATCAAATTGGTGATGTCAATGTTCTCCCATTAAAAACTACCATGCCCAGCATTAGCCAGGACGCCGAATTCTTTCCCGGCATAATAAAGAAGTGGGGATTGGGATTCATGCTCATTACTGAGGATGCTCCCACTGGAAGGAGCGCGGGAAGCATGTCCTGGGTAGGGCTGGCCAACTCGTTCTTCTGGATCGATCCGGTCAAGGAAGTAGCAGGCATCTTGCTGACTCAAGTCTTCCCCTTCGCCGATGAGCAGGTCATGGATTTATTCTCACAGTTTGAAACACTAATATATGAACAATTATAGATAATAATCAAAGCAAACATAAGAAATAACGAGACCGCCTTTGCGTAAGGCGGTCTAAGTTCCTTATCGGACCTGCCGCCAGTCGAAAAGCGGCAACTCCTTTTATGATTAATGAAAATACACGTCAATAAGTGCAAACTCGCTGAATGTATTAATTAGCGAAGCAGTAGGGGCGCGACCGCAGCGTTACTGCAACGGTTCAGACACTGGTGGAGACGGGGGGACTCGAACCCCCGACCCCCTCGTTGCGAAATATGTGTTCTTTGTTCCTGCTTTTACCAAATGGCTTTAAAAAGGAAAAGTAATTATTTATGTCTAATATTAGCATTAATTAGAAATATAAAACAAATATAGGAGGTATAGGCAGGTCGTGAAAAAGAATTTTTTTGTTTTCCCTATAACTGTTTTTACACTCATTCTCATACTAGGCTGTATGGTCTTCTTCAATGGTTATGCCCTGACCGCAGCTTCAGTTGAACCATTTCAGCAGGATACTATTGTTATTTCCACTAATCAGGTTGTGCAGCAGGAAAATATTACTGCAGAGATTATCAAGGCCCAGCATCAGGATGTAATAAATTCATTGAAAAATCGTATGGAAGAAATACGCCAGAAGTATAAATCCAGCGAGGCGCAAGATGCTGCAACAACCGCAAGCAGCTTGACTATGCGGGCTTTGGCAGCAAGCTCAGAAATAATTGAAATCTGGACATTTGAGGATTTGGATAGTATCTGCACAGACCCCGGTTTCACTTATGTGCAGATGGTTGACATAGACTTGAGCGGTCACCCAGATTGGGCCGGAATAGATTGTGATTTTTCCGGTACATATGATGGTAATAACTATAAACTCATAGGATTGACTGTCACCGAGTCCATGAACGAACTAGATGATGCTTATGGATTGTTTTCCCATATAGCCGGGGGTACGGTGAAAAATGTATATCTGGAAGATGTAGATATTCAGATAGTAAGTGATATTGGAGTTTTATGCGGGTTCGCAGAAAATGCTACGATTGAAAACTGCCGCGTTTTTGGAGATATAATTACTGACGACGGGTTTGTGGGAGGGTTGGTTTATTATGCCGATAATACTATGATAAGCAATTCCCAAGTTTCAGCCGGGATAATAACCGTCGATGGATTTGTAGGCGGGTTGGTTCAGTTAGGCGATAATGTTACGATTTTAAATTGTGATGTAACTGCAGATATAACCACGACCGATGGATTTGTGGGAGGATTAATTCAGTATGTTTGGGACTCTACAATTGAAAACTGTGTTATATCCGGCAGCATAGATACCACCACAGGATTCGCGGGTGGTTTGGCACAATATTGCTGTGACGCTACCATTGTCAACTGTCATGTTACAGAAAGCATAAATGCCGGGGGGTGGGTCGGAGGACTGATTCAATATGCAGATAATGTGAACATAGAGGGTTGCCATGTTTCCGGAAGCATAAATTCAGGCGGTTGGGCCGGGGGATTTGCCGAATATATATCTGCAAGCATTCTTGTAAATTGCAGCACCTCATCATCGCTTACGGTAACATCATATACTTTCAGCGGCAGTTTCGCCTCTAGTATCAGCGGCTACCAGGATGAAGAAACAACACTAAGCAAGTGTTATGCTACCGGCGATCTTAGTTATGTATCTGATCCCGACGATTCAGGAGGTTATATGGGAGGTTTTGTCGGTATCATTGACGGATACGCAAATATCAGTGATTGCTATGCCAGGGGATCTATCCTGGGGGATATAGAAGAATCTTTTACAGTAGGGGGATTTGCAGGATCTTGTGAGGATAATATTGAACTTACCAATTGTTATAGTACTGGGTTAGTACCCATCATTGGAACATCAGGGGGATTCCTCGGTGAAAACAGCGAAAACTCATCTATTATTACTCACTGTTATTATGACTCTCAAACCTCCGGTCATAGGGACAACGATGGCCGCGGTGCACCTCGGACAACATCAGAAATGAAAACCCAGAGTACATACGAAGGCTGGGATTTTAATAATACCTGGGCTATCAGCCCCAGCACTAACGATGGTTATCCAACCTTGTCGATAGGAGAAATTATCCCCAAAGATCTCCTGGGTAAACGCCCCTACTGTTTCTACGGCAACAACTCCGTTAATTTATCTACCGGCAACTTCATCCGGCAGGAGACCGATGTTTTAATTCCCGGGCCTGGTCCGGGGCTTCATTTCACCCGTTTCTACAACTCCCTGGATGATTATGAAGGACCACAGGGAAAAGGCTGGACCAATAACTATAATGTGCATTTAACAGCAAACCAGGATGGCAGTATCAGTGCAGCCTATGCTGACGGACATGTATATACCTTTAATTATGACGGTTCGGATTATACTTCACCGGCCGGCTGTTATGAAATTCTAACCAGCGGTCCAGATGATGGATATACCCTGACCTTTAAGAATCACACCCAGTATGTTTTTGACAGTTATGGAAACCTGCTTAATATTATCGACCAGAATAACAACATCATCCTCCTTACCTACAGCAGTGACATGTTGGCAGCAGCCACTAACCAGACCACCGGCAAAAGCTTGTGTTTTTCCTATGATGCCAATAATGATCTAAGCAGCGTAACCGACCCTGCCGGGAGAACAGTATATTACAGCTATGATTCCAACGGAAACCTGACTACAGTCGAGAATCTGAACAGTGGCACTACCACTTATCAGTACGATTCCTACGGTTTGACCTCAATAACCAGCCCGGATGGCAGCACAACCTTGACTAATACCTATGATGGAAGCAACCGGGTAACTCAACAGGCGGATGGAGAAAACAACACCTGGCAGTATACGTATAATGATGTTCACACTTCCTTAACCGGCCCCCTGGGGGACATCACCGTTTGCGGCCGTGACGCAAACTACCAGGGTATAAGTTTACTTGACCCGTTAAATAATCTTACCAGCTTTACCTATGATGATAACAACAACTGCACCGGCATCACCGACCCCAATAATAACCAGGTAACATATCAGTATGATGCCAACGGTAATGTTATTTCCCTTACCAATGCTTTTGGCACCACCCAGTACCAGTATGATGAAAACGACAACCTGATCCTGATTACTGATCCGGGTGCCAGGACTACCCAGTTATCATATGATGTTAATAACAACTTAAGCAGCATCACCGACGCCCTGGGTGCCACTACTTCATATACCTATTATTCTGACGGCCAGCTTCAGACCCAAACCAACCCGGAGATTGGAAGCGGCATCGGTTCAATCAGCTATACCTACTCAGGTGGGTTGCCCTATACTATTAACGATGCTGTCGGCATGATTACCACCTGCTCCTATGATCAGGTCGGACGTTTACTCAGTATAACTAACAACGGGGGCAAGACTACCAGTTATAGTTATGATACTGCCGGCAACCTGCTGAGCATCACCGACTCACTGGGTCATTCCTGGAGCTATCAGTATGATGCCAACTACCGGTTAATCAGTGCAACAGACGCCAACTATAACACCACCCAGTATGAGTATGACAATAACGGCAGCCTGATGCAGGTTACCGATGCCTTGAATAATACAACCACCTACACTTATGACAGCGAAAATCAGCTGGTTGGGATCACCGATCCCCGCGGCAGCACCACTTACTACACCTATGATCTTAACGGCCGGGTGGTTTCTGTTACCGATCCTTTAGTGAACACCTGGAACTACAGCTATGATGAAGTAGGAAACATCACCCAGATTGTAGACGCAATGGGGAATACCACGGCCAGCTGTACTTATGACCCGCAAAAATACCTGCTTACCTCAATCCAGGACGCCTTGGGGAATGATGTCTCCGGGCAGTATGACACCCTGGGCCGGTTAACCCAAACTACCGATCCTCTAAACCAGAGTACCCAGTATAATTATGACGATCTGGACCGGCATATACAAACCACAGATACAATGCAGGGTCAGGCAACCCAGGGATTTGATGCATTAGGGAACCGCGAAGTACTAATAGATACCAACAGCAACCAGAGGCAATATAGCTTCGACCTGGCCGGTCGTCTTACTGGCAGCACTTCGACTACCGGCAGCCACCAGTACGCATACAACCAAATCGGACTATTATCTGGCTTCACCAATGGGAGAAATCAGCAACGGACCTGGCAGTACGATGATGCGGGTCGACTGGTCTCACAAAACGACCCCGACGGGTTCATCTCCTGCACCTACGACGACAACGGCAACTTGCTTACCGTAACCGATAGCAGCGGCACCATAACCCGTCAACACGACGCCTTAAACCGCGTTACCAGCTATACCGACGCCAGAGGCAACACCATCGGCTATACTTACGACGAAGCCGGCAATCTCATCACTTTAACCTACCCCGGCGGAAAACAGGTTCAATATACGTATGACGCCGCCAACCGCCTCACCCAGGTAAGCGACTGGGCTAATCACGTAACCAGCTACAGTTACGATGCCAATGGCCGGCTGCTTGAAACCCATAGGCCCGATGGCTCGGTAGAAAGCAGAACCTACAATGAAGCCGGAAGCTTAATCCAGATCTTGGATAAAAACCAGGGTGGCACCATTATAACCCGATTTGATATTAATTATGATGCTGCGGGAAACATCACCGATGAATACTCGAATCTTTCCGATCCCACAAATACCGGGCAGAGCAGTGAGATCACCTGTACCAGTGACAACCGTCTGGCCACCTACAATGGACAGATAGTCAGCTATGATGCCGACGGCAACATAACTTACGGACCTTTGGACGGTCAAATGACTTCCTACAGCTTCGATTCCAGCAACCGCCTTACCGCAGCAGGAAACAGCAGCTATACCTACGATGCTGAAGGCAACCGCACCGGGGTTAACATAAATGGAGAACAATATGATTACATAATAAACCCCCATTCCTCCTTGAGCCAGGTGCTGGTCAGGACCGCAGCGGATAACAGCCAGACCTTCTATGTCTACGGCCTGGGGCTCATCGGGGAAGAAAAGCAGGGTAACTATAAGGTCTACCATTACGACCTCAGAGGCAGCACAGTTAAGCTGACCGATGCCGCAGGCAGTGTCACCGACAGCTTCCAATACGATGTGTACGGAAAACTAACTGATCATACCGGCAGCAGCAATACCGCATTCCTTTACAACGGCCAGTACGGAATCATGACCGATGGCAACGGACTCGTTTACATGCGGGCCAGGTACTATAATCCGGACGTGCATAGATTTGTTTCAACGGATATACTGGAAGGAAATATCAGCGACCCGCTGAGCTTGAACAGGTATACGTATTGCAGTAATAATCCGGTAAATAGTATAGACCCGACGGGGCATGAGCATATAGTTTCGTATTGTATTTTCGAATACTGGTATGTAGACTATAATGATAATTCCGATCCGTTTGGTTATCCATATAATTATGTTGATGCAATTGTAAGAAAACATACATTTACTAATTTGAATATAGTTGTATATGAAACATCAGAAACTAGTATGAACGACCAGCTTAATGATAACGGAAGAAAGTTTCATCTTGAAAGAAGAAAAGCTTATGAGGGAAAAACGCAAGCCTTTATTCCTAAAGGATACTACTACGAATATAGCACTATAGCAGATTTAGCATATTTAGATTTTCTACATAGAAATGATAGTATGTGGAAATGGAGTAATGTGCTAGTAAGCGGTGCTTCTGATGTGGTAGCTATTGCTAGAACATACAAAGCTGCAAAGGCATCATCAAAAATTCGGGAATTATTTTCTCCCGATATATCTGATGCGTATGGATTTGGTGTAGACGTCTATGTGTCTCAGAAAGATCCTGATATTTCATGGTTGCTGGACCTAATCCCTATTTATGGTACATATGATGCGGTTATTGATGCAACGAGTAATGACCCGATTAAAGGAGTATTCGTAGATAGATAGAGGTGTGTGATATGAATAAACAGACAATTAAGGAAATAATTAATTTCATACTAGTAATTCTCTTTACTTATCTATATTTAATTTATATAATCCCCATAATTGCTATTGATACAGGAGGCATTTTTATATCTACAGGAATATGGACTAATATTGTAGGGATTTGGGGAAATGTTGTTGGATTTAGAGTCGTAAAGTCATTTGGGGTATTCAACAGCAATAAGAAGGAAAATTACTTCTTGATAGTGCTAGGGATAATTTTAGTAGTAGTAGGCTTATTCCTAAAATACTTATCAAGAATATAGTGCAACTGTCATCAAGTGAAGCGCTTGCTTACCAGAAAAATGGAATCATATATACCATAATATATTAAAACTTGAAAAATCGAATTTGACCAAATCACGCTGGGTTAGGGTAAGGAAAAGTAGAATGTGATAACGAGGAAAAGCTTCAGTAGATATTACAGCATAGTATATTCAAAAGTAAATGACGTTAATAATATCTAAGGAACTTTTCCAACACTATGAGCAATTTTTAAGACATTGGGGAAGGAGAGTAAAAATGAATTTTAGAGATTACTCGAAAAAAGCAGTAGGGTTGGCACTGTGCGTGGTGTTTATCCTGCTTGCGGCTGTAATTCCGGTTAACGCCGGACATATACACTATGAATATGATGAATTGGGGAGACTTACATCTGTTACCTACGGCAACGGGGTGAATAACACCTATACCTATGACAGCGGGGGCAACATGCTTCAGTCCACCAGTAAAATTGTGCTGACAGTGTTATCCACCGATCCGGTTACTCAGCAAACTGAAGTACCCATAAATAAAGTCATTCATATTAATTTCAACCAGACTATTACTGCTGCAAATAACATTGATAACATCAGTCTCAAACAGGGAGACGATCCGGTTAACATCGCTACCAGCATTGCCGATAAGACATTATCTGTCCAGCCCAATGGTATTCTTGATATAAGTACAATATATACGGTATATATTCCCGCCGGGGCGGTGCAGAACCCGGATAATGAACCCAACCAGGAATTAACCTTCAGCTTTACCACCAGTGCTAACACCCTGACCGTAGTAACTGAAAGTGCTGCGAATGTTCACCAGATAGGAGTCATCTTAAATGGAACAATCAGCGGCCTGGCTAATGAAGAAAACTGCGATCAGATCAAGTTCCAGTATAAGGAACAGGAAGGCAGCGAATGGATTGACACCTCCATCCAAAGTGGGTCATTTGGCATAGGGTCGTTTAGTGATTACATTACAAGCTTGATACCAGGTACATCCTACCTTTATCGGGCTATGGCACATAACTCCCTGGGCTGGATTCCCGGAGAGGTTCAATCCCTTACCGCTGCTGAGATAAACCCTGACCTTCCTGCCCGGAGCTGGATCGACGCCCCTGCTGCCGGAGCTGCCATCTGCGGTGCACACTATAACGTTCATGGTTGGTACCTGGATGGTGCGGGAGTTACCAACCTAGAAATTAAGATAGACGGCACCACAGTAGGTCAAGCCGTTTACGGTGACCAGCGGCTGGACGTACAGGCAGCCTATCCGGATTATAATAACGCCAATGCCGGCTTTCATTATACTTTAGATACGACAGCACTGAGCAATGGTGAACATACATTAACCGTAGTGGAAACCAATACTCTCAATCAAACCAGTTCCAAAGAGGTAACGTTTAATGTTGAAAACCCCGGAGTTCTACCTGCCAGGGGCTGGATCGATGCACCTGCCTCGGGAGCGACCATAAGCGGTGCCAATTACAATGTACAGGGCTGGTACCTGGATGGTGTAGGAGTATCTAAAATTGATATTATGCTTGATGGCATTACAGTAGGTCAAGCCGTTTACGGTGACCAGCGCTTAGATGTGCAAGCAGCCTATCCGGATTATAACGATGCCAATTCCGGTTTCCATTATACCTTAGATACAACAGCTTTTAGTAATGGAGAACATACCTTAACCGTAGTGGAAACCAATACTCTCGACCAAACCAGTTCCAAAGCGGTAACATTTAATATTGAAAACCCTGGTGTCTTACCGGCCAGAAGCTGGATTGACGCCCCTGCATCAGGAGCAACCATAAGCGGTGTCAATTACAATGTACACGGTTGGTATCTGGACGGTGCAGGAGTCTCTATGATAGAAATCCAGGTAGACGGTACTACGGTAGGTCAAGCAGTCTATGGTGACCAGCGTCTCGACGTTCAGGCAGCATATCCGGATTATAATAACGCTAATTCCGGATTCCATTATACCTTGGATACAACAGCACTGAGCAACGGTGAACATACCCTGACTATTGTGGAGACTAATACTCTCGATCAGAGCAGTTCCAGGAATATAACGTTTAATGTAAGCAACTCTGATGCCCTGCCTGCGATAGGCTGGATAGACGTCCCTGCCTTGGGAGCAACTATCAGTGGCACCAACTATAATGTACACGGTTGGTACCTGGACGGTGCAGGAGTATCAAAGGTAGAAATAAGAATAGATGGAATTATACTCGGAGAGGCTGTGTATGGGGATTCCCGTCCTGATGTACAGACAGCGTACCCGGAATACAACAATGGGAACTCAGGATTCCATTACACTTTGGATACAACAGCATTGAGCAATGGGGAACATACCCTTATCGTAGTGGATACTAATATTCTCGACCAGACCAGTGCTAAACAGGTAAAATTTATTGTAAACAACTAATGTATAAAGTTAATAACTTATGCAACAGTCACCTGTTATCACAGGTGGCTGTTATTATAAAATAAAAAATGCATCTAGCAACAGCAACAGCAGTACGGTTGCAGAAAAGTTACTGCAACTGTGTCAGACACTGCATCCGCAACAAGGCATTGATACAATTTAATTTTTCTCGGTTGAAGAATACAAGGATGGGTGCAAATTCACAGGGTGGGTGCAACACGCCAAAAGTGCCGACTTCGAGGCTTTTTTGCCGTTTATAAGATGGCCGTTTTCGTTGACCTATCTCGGAATCAGTACCGATTCCCGGATTGAAATCAATCGGCAAACTTGGTCAAAGCAAAAAGTGTGGCTATGATAATCACCCTGAAAAAGCCGGGTATATTCATAGTCACACTTTGTTATTACGGGTACATTTCGTTGATTATTGAAGAGTATATTTCGTGAAGTTCAAACTTGTAGACCTTCCGGTTATATTCGTTTTTACACTGTATTCCATACCCTGCGTCCAATACTTCATTAAACAACTTTACATCATCCAATATTTCTTGGCCCGGGTCTGGTCCGTCATATAAGGGGTCAAGTTTATCAGACCACTCACTTGCTGTAGATAATCTTTTCTTACCGATTTTCTTTTCTAATTTATCCCATAGCTCTTTTTCTTCCGTTTCACCGTATGCTTCATCTAGATGCTTAATACTTGTGATAAAGTCTTTAAACTTGACTGCGGTCAATATCTTGCTTAGAATTGCCCTGGATTCTTCTGGCATCATCCAAACAGTCGGGATGGCCGTTTTTTCACCTGTCATTTTGATTATGGCATTAACAGCTTCTTCGGTTAGGCCTAATCTATCACAAATTCGCCTTATCTCGATATCACTCGATTTTACATCCGTTTTGCCAAGAAGATAATCTGTGGAACAATCGAAAAAATCACAATACGCCTTAATGTGCGGAGCGTGCAAAGTATCCGGAAGCGATCCCTTATCTGTGCTTTCAAAGCTAAGATGTCTCTGAATGGTTTTTTCAATGCTGCTTTCTTTCATATGAGACAGAATATGTTTTTCCTTTAGTTTATGCGCAAAGTCGGATGCGCTTTTTATTCCTTGCTCTTTCATTAAACCTATTAATCTGTTTTGAAAGAAAGTGTTATCTGCACTTATATTATTAATGTATGCCATATTGTCCTCCAAAAAGAATATATCATTCTTTTTTATAAAGCATATTCTGCAAATTAGAACTGTGTATTATGCATTTAAGTATTGTATGCTCTTTTATATTATGAAATAATAACACCATAAACAAAAGATGTAAAGAACCTTACATAAATTCAGGAGGAAAACGATGAGAGAAGAAAACATGAACATAGAATCGGACCCCAGAAATCAACATACGTCCTCAAATGAGAATTTTGAATATAGCACGTTTGTTGGGTGGGTAAAAAAACACAAAAAAGGCATCCTCATTGCCGAAGGTGCCATCGTTGCTATTGGAGCAGGTTGTGTGGTCTATAAGAATTGGGACTCGATAACTTCCATATTCAAAGCTGTTAAGCCTGGGCCTGTTGCGATCAACACCCCACCTGCATCTGTTATGGCTTCAATGCCCGTTGTGGATGTCATTCCAGAAATCTCAACAGAAGCGGTCAGTAAAATTATCAATAACGGCGAGCCGTTCGGAGTTTGCGGACACCCACGTAATCTTTCAAATGGCCGGAATGCTTCAGCGGGGAAGATTGCTCTGGCATTGGAACACGGCATTGAACTGAGAGAACACCAGACATGGGTCGAAAACTACTTAAAGAACTGCGCCTGATTCAGAGCGTTTATGAGGAGGCTACTGATATGAAATGTCCTGAATGCGGCGCAAAGCTGAATAATTATGAAACCTTCTGGGATTGCCCAGAATGCGGCCATTTCAAGCTGAAAGCAAAATATGCAAAACTTGAGGAACAGAACGAAAGGTTTCTCAAGAAGTTTTTAGGTGATGATGATATCCCAGAGGGATGCGCCGCCTGCGGTAATCCGGCATACCCTGACTGCCAGTCAAGCTGCCCTCTGTTCGATGATTGATAGATTCATAATTTTCCTTTCAAAGAAAAGCCTGCTGGTCGAAATGATCTGCAGGTGATTCTTTTATTATTGAGAATTCAGACCGTTACCCGTATGCCTGACTGAAACAGGAAGGTCAGCTTTCCAGACGGAGTTACCTCGATTCTGTCCAGGGTTTTCAGCATCATCGGATAGCTGAAATCAGGAATTTTCCCCACCTCATCAAGCAGGCCAAGCATCTCATTGGCTCGGTAACGCATGAGGGCGTCATCCGAAGTATCAGCGGTTCGCCGCAGCGTGGCCTGATAACGGGCTTTCTTGCTGACCATCAGATTCCATGCCTGGACAAATGCTTTCTCCGGTCTGTCAATCGGGATGCGTATATCAGAGCATAGCATCTGCCGCGGTTGAGCCCCTTTGCAATACCGCTTGCGATATTCCTCCAACTTTGGCGTAGGATTTTTGGTATAGGTTGCCTTGTGCGGCGGAGTATACGTCATCCCGGAAATCTCTACGCCGCTTTTATCGTGCCGGCTTACGCAGCGGAAACCTGGTATCAGCTCCCGACCCACGCCATGATAATAATATGAACCGAAGGGCTTCCCGCAGACGTTGCAGTACATGATTCCCCGGAAAGGACTTTCTCTGCACGGAGGTTTCGTTTCCTGCGTATGCCGCTTTCGTATTTCCTGGGCGACATTCCATATCTCTTTATCTATGATATCCGGGAGACAGTCCTCGACCAGGAACTGAGGAAGCTCTCCTCGATTGGGAACGCTTTTGTGTGAAATGGGGTCCTGAATGAAGGTTTTTTGAAACCGGCAATCGCCGCAGTATTTTTCATTGCTGAGTATGTTTTTAACCGTAGTGTTCGCCCATGTAGCACCGGCCCGCCTTGTCGGTATACTGTCAGAGAGCAGTCCGTCAGTTATCTCATTATAGTTGAAGCCATCTATGAATTCTTTGAAAATACGTCTTACGACGGCCGCCTCCTGCTCGTTGATCGCTACCTCACCGTTCAGTTTACAGTATCCGTATATATTGGCGATGGCGAGGCTTCCAACCAGACCTTTTTCAAACCGGCGCCGCTTGCCCCATTTGATATTGTCGGACATACTGACCGCTTCCGATTCCGCAAGAGCTGCCATGAGTGTCAGAAGCAGTTCTCCTTCAGGAGAACAGGAATGCAGATTCTCTTTTTCGAAGAAGACGTCAACACCAAGGCTGCGGAGTTCTCTGGTAAAAACAAGCGTGTCCACGGTGTTTCTTCCGAACCGTGACACGCTTTTTGTAATGATACCGTCGACCTTCCCGCCCCGGCAGTCCTCAATCAATCGAAGAAATTCCGTCCTGTTTTTCGTCCGTGTTCCCGAGATGCCTTCATCCGCATAGATACCGGCAAACACGCAGTTTTCATCCTGGGAAAGTAAATCCTCATAAAAACGCATCTGCGCCGCAAGGCTGTGTAGCTGCTCATCATTTTGACTGGATACCCGGCAGTATGCAGCCATCCGTTTCTTCGGATCGTCCGGCTTTACGATAGAACGGAAAATGGGAGTGATTTTTCTTTCTTTCATATTACGAGTCGGTGTTTTCGGCTTCTCCGGAGTTGATGCCTGTACTTTCTTTTTTGACATAGCTTCTCACACCCCTTTCTATCGTCCATGGGAGTTCGGAGCCGTCCCGCAGAATGAATTTTACGGTCAAATCATGGTAGATGATCATGTGGTTGACCGCAGCCTGCCATAAAAGCGGATCGAACTGTGTAAGCAGGGTTTTCTGCTTTTTCAGCAGTTTCAGAAAACCCTTGACCTGGCTCTTTTTCGCAGCGCACAAGGCGATTTTTGAGTTCATTTCCTGACGCTCCCTTTGGAGATCGTCCAGAACGGCGATGTATTTGTTGTACTGCTCGTTTACCTTATCAAGGTCACTGTCGCTTTTACTCCGCTTGAACAGAAATTCCCGTGTCCGTTCGGTTTCTTCCTCGATGCGCTTATCCAGTTCATCGCGGCGGCGGACATATTCGGAATCATCGGTGATGGCGGCAATGCAGAGACGGTAGTTTTCGGCAATATCGTCCTTTCGGGCAAGCAGGCTGTTGAAGGCGTCCATAAAGCATTTCTCGATTGATTCGGTCTTGACTGTCGGTGTGGTGCAGTATTTCCGCTTAGTAAACTTGTTGTTGCAGTGCCACTCATATGTGCGGTATGCCGTATTGCTGTGCCATACTTTCCGACCGTAGAAACCTCCGCAGTCTCCGCAGATAATTCTGCCGGAGAAAGGCGAAACGCATCGCATAAATCCGCCGGCGGCTTTCCGTCTGGCGAACTCCTCCTGCACCATCTCAAAAGTCTCTGCTGAAACGATGGGAGGATGATTGTTTTCAATATAGTATTGGGGATATTCGCCTTCGTTTAATTTAGTCCTCTTAGTAAGAAAATCTACGGTAAAGCGTTTTTGAAGTATTGCGTCCCCCTTATACTTCTCGTTATGCAGGATGCTGTTTACTACGCTTGCCTGCCATATTTTCTTTTTCATCGGCGTCGGTATGCCTTCCTCGGTGAGGCGGGCGGCTATATCGAAGGCAGTCTTTCCGGCAAGAAATTCGCTGTAAATATGTCGGATGATTTCCGCCTGCTCCTCAACAATTCGCAAATTGCTGTCTTCGCCCATCTCATATCCGAGAAAAGAACTGTAGGCAAACGTCACTTTTCCGTCCGCAAATGTTTTTCTGCGACCCCACGCAGTATTGGAGGCAATGTTTCGCGCCTCTTCCTGTGCCAAACTGGAAAGAATCGTTAGTAACAATTCTCCCTTGGAATCGAGAGTATAAATGTTCTCCTTCTCGAAGAAAATCTCCACGCCCTTGTCCTTCAGGGAACGGACTGTGGTAAGGCTATCAACTGTGTTGCGGGCAAATCGGCTGACCGATTTTGTAAGGATGAGGTCAATCCTGCCGTCAAGAGCATCCTGAACCATGCGGTTGAAACCGTCACGCTTTTTCATATTGGTGCCGGTGATTCCCTCGTCTGCGTAAACCTCGACGAATTCCCATTCGGGGTTGGATTTGATGTATTGGGTGTAGTAATCGACCTGTGCATCATAGCTGCTTATCTGCTCGTCCTTGTCAGTCGAAACACGAGCATAGGCAGCAACTTTTTTCCTTTTTATCATACCTGGCAATGATGCTGATAAACTGCTGGGCTTGGCCGGAATGACGGTTATTGTTTTTCCACTCACTGATTATTCCTCCTTGCTGCGGCTTGACGCGCTTTTTCCCGCATCTCCGGAGTCCAGCTTTCACTGCGCGATCTGTCCTGCCAGATGTATTCAGCTACGGATCCGTCTTTGAAAATCAACCGTAAAATATTGCCCGGCATCGCTTCAATGCGTTCAACCCTTGTCGTGAAACAGTAGTCGGTAAAGGATTCCTCCCCAAGAGCGTCGGCTATCAGGCTTTTAAGCGTTTGCTCCGGGATGGCTTTTGACGCGCAGTAGTCTTTGCCATTTGCATTGAATGTCGAACAGCACCATACGATGTTATACGGAGTTGTTTTGCGGCGGTAGTTTTTTCCACAAATTCCGCAGCGTATCTTCTTAGTGAAAACGCTTGCTGTACCGCGCTTCTGAGTGTACTTTTCAGCCCTGAACGCAATTTCTTTTTGAACTGCTTCAAAAGTCTTTTTCGACACGATTGGTTCATAATTATCAGAAACGTAGTATTGGGGAAGTTGTCCGGTATTCAGGGACTGCCGTTTCGATAGATGGTCTGAACTAACCTTTTTCTGCAGGAGAAGATCCCCCATATACTTTTCATTACGCAGAATATTACGGATGGTGTCAGGATGCCAGATTGAAATTTTCTCCGAAGCAATGCCGTTTTTATTTAGTGTGTTGGCGATTCCCTGCATTCCGCAGCCGGAAAGGAAGAGGTTAAAAATCTTTTTTACAATGATTGCTTCATCCGGGATTACTGTGATTACACCATTGACCAGACGGTAGCCGAGCATCGTGCAGGTATTGGGTTGTCCCTTCTCAAAACCCTTGCGAATCCTCCATTTACAGTTTTCACTGCACGAGAGGCTTTCTTCCTGTGCAACCGAAGCCATCAGCGTTAGCATGAGTTCGCCCTCTTCGCTGATTGAGTCCATATTCTGGTCTTCAAAGAAAACGTTGATTCCGCGTTCCCTTAGTTCCCGTGTGGTTTCCAGAAGAGTTACCGTGTTGCGGGCAAACCGTGAAATGGATTTCGTAACCACCATGTCAATATGTCCGCTCCGGCAGTCTGCAAGGAGCTGCTGAAACTGTTCGCGTCTGTCTTTTGTTCCGGTCTTCGCCTCATCGGCGTATACCCCTGCAAATTCCCATTCAGGGTTATTAATGATGTAATTGCGGTAAAAGTCTATCTGCGCCGCCAGGGAATGGAGCATGGTCTCCTTGTCACACGACACTCTGGCATATGCCGCCACACGCTTTTTAACGGTGATAAGCCTTGCCTCGGGAGTGATGTTTATGATTCGTTTTTGCATATAGAACCTCCTTTGGTAGTGGACATATTACCGTCAATGTTTGTTATTATCCAGTCATATTTGAATACTATCGCACACAAATACAGGAGAATATTTGGCCCTCAGAATTGTATCAATTACCCTGTAGTCGTCTTCAGATATTAGCCCTTCGGAAAGCATACATTTGAAAGGCGATAGGCTTGCATGATACAGCAGTTCTGTATCCATCTGCTCCTTTGTCATGCCGAATCACCGCTTTTGAAGCGCACCGATACATAGCAGCTGTGGGAACAATATTTCCGCAGGGAATTACCATAAGCCTTGAACGGCTCTCCGCAGGCTTCACATACATAACTGTGAACGGCTCCATTCTTAATATCTGCGTGGTGTTTTGCCCACCATGCCTTACGGCATCCATCCGTGCAAAAACGCCGCCTTTTATATTTCCCGGACTGAACTATCGTTTTTCCGCACTGAGGACAAACGCTTTCTGCGTCAGAATTGCTCCGCTTTCCCGCCAGGCCATTCCGCTGGCAGTAGCTTTTCACCGTATCCTTTGAAATGCCGAGTCTGTTCGCTACAGTCGTATAGCCAAATCCCTGCAGACGCAGGGCCCTGATCTGTTCTTTCTGGTTATCCGTCATAAGAAAACCACCTCCTGCCTTGTAGCCTTGGGAGGAGGTGGAAAAGGACGTTTTCAGTCCTTTTTATAAAATTCACATTCATAGCCGTCAGCCCGGAGCAAAAGTCCCGGAGTCCAGGGAGGCACCCGACCCATCAGTTCACAGACCGCTGCGAGGGACATAGTGTTGTCCGCTTCGATAATGATTTCGTCATGCACATGAGCAACGATGGAACAGCACCGGAGTGTCCGCATTGCGTACATCAGAATATCCCTGCTCATTGCCTGGACGATGTTCTCCACGAACTTGGGACCATAACTTTCGAGTCTTTCCCATTTTTTTGTGCCGCCTACGCCCTCATAGGTAACGGACTCGCCGCCGAAGGCATTCTCTCCGATTCTTGGCTTAACATAGGCAAGTTGTCTTCCAGAAGGCAGCGTAATGAAAAGAAACCCGCTCTGGTAATCGAACTTCACCCCGTGGCTATCGGAAAATGTTTTCTCTTTGACGCACTTCTTGACTGCCGAATCGACATCCCACCAGAACTTTACGATATTGGGATTGGACTGTCTCCAAGCGGTTACAAGCGGCTGAAGTTCCTCCTCGGCAAGTCCCATATCGAGCGCACCCATTGCTTTAAGAGCGCCCACAGAACCTCCGTAACCGAGTGCCAGTTCCGCTATTTTGCCTTTCTGCCGGAGGTGACCGTTGATGCCGTGCTTTTCCACAGGAACTCTGAACATCTGAGATGCCGAAGCACAGTAAATGTCACCTCCTTTTGCAAATACCTCATCGCGCCATTTTTCTCCGGCAAACCAGGCGATCACACGCGCCTCAATCGCAGAGAAGTCCGCCACAATGAACTTTCTTTCATTTTTTGGCACGAATGCTGTACGGATAAGCTGTGAAAGCGTATCCGGGATATCCTCATAAAGCATCTGCAGTGCTTCATAGTTCCCGATCCGCACAAGGGATCTTGCTTCCGCCAAATCCGGCATATGGTTCTGCGGAAGGTTCTGCAATTGAACAAGCCTCCCGGCGAACCGGCCTGTGCGGTTGGCACCGTAAAACTGAAACATTCCTCTCGCTCTGCTGTCCCCGCAGACGGCGTTTTCCATAGCCGTATATTTCTTTACCGAGGATTTTGCAAGCTGTTGCCTGAGAGTCAGCACTTCTCGCAGTTCGTCCGGCACTGTCTTTATAAGCGCCGCAACATCTTTTTTGCCAAGAGATTCCACTTCCAGACCGTTGCAGGCAAGCCATTGTTTCATCTGCTGCACGGAGTTGGGGTTGTCGAGGTCTGTCAGATTCCGCATTGCGGCCGAAAGAACTTCTCTTGATTTGCCGTCTATACGAACAGCCTGCCGTACAAAGTCCATATCCACACCGATACCACGGTCGTTTATTTCCTGGTCGAGATGATATTCGTCCCATACAAAATCAGGAACAGGGAATCGGGCAATCTTCTGTTGAATCTGCATCTCGGTTTCAACATCCCGTTTGTTATACGCTTTAAAATCCGCCCATTTGTCAGGGGCATTAAAAGGAAGATTGCGGGCGCGGCTGCCGTTGGCTTTGGTGGGAGCGCAAGGCATGGAGAAATATTTTATAAGGTCTTTACCTTCCTTCAGCTTTTGTTTTTCCAGACCGAGAACTGCGCCGACACCCTCAAGGGACAGCGGCAGTCCCATATACGCTGACCAGACCATTGAGCAACGCCAGGAGGACGGGTTTAGAAATCTGGAGCATTCCGTTGAGTCATTGAAATAATCAAGGCTTATGCCTCTGTCTGTAAGATATCTTGATAAACAGACGCGCTCAAACTGAGCATTGAACGCCCATTTCAGAACAGCATCATCAGTCAGAGCTTCAAGAACCTTCTCCGGTATATGTTCACCCTGTGCTAGATCGATGACGGAAATCTCTCCGCCATCAATGCTGTATCCGAAAAGCAGTATCTCAAAGTCCTCGCTCTCGGCGTAGCGGTATACTCCGCTTTTAGCAAGGTTGACCGAGGAGTAGGTTTCAATGTCTATGGATATCGTTTTCATCAATTCACCGCCTGTCATATAAGGGAACAGGCGGCAGAAGTCGCCCCCTGCCGCCCGTGTGTTGTGCTTCCGGATTATGCGAGGAAATCCTCGTCATCCAGAGTGGTGAAATCGTCAGCTGCGTTGGTTCTGCCGCCGAGAGGTTCACCGTCACGGATTTTCTGTATGTTGCCGAGTCCTGCGGCAACGCCCTTATTACCGTTCGAGTTAAAGGCGTAGAAGTTCAGGGAAACCCTGCCGTAGCAGCCGCTGTATACTTCGCTTTTATCGAGTATGGGTTTCACGGTGCGGTCTACGATCTGGGGTGCGGTCGTGCTGTTGGCGTTAATGAACCAGTGCCCCTTGTACGCTTCGTCATCTCGCTCCACGTCACCGTCTCTCAAGGGCAGCTTGATGGTGGCTTTGTTGGGTTTCTTGCCGCTGAACTTAGCGATGCCTTCCTCAATCGCAGCATCGATTGCGTTATTGATTGCGTTCACCGTTTCGGTATCACTCTTGGGAATTAGGACAGATACGCTGTACTTCTCAGCGCCGCCGTTGATTGAAACGGGCTCCCAGCCGTGAAAATAGGAGAGACGGGTATTTGTGCCGGTGATAATCTTGGTTTTAGAATTCGCGTTAGTCATGATAATTTACCTCCATAATTTCGTAAAAGTCGTTTTTAGCGTCTGAAACGTTCATAGCCGGTCTTTTGTCCGATTTCGGGACCAGAGTCGGCTTGCCCGGTGGTTTGTAGATGAGGTCACCGAGTATTTCCTCAAATTTTGTCTTACCCATGAGTTTCTGCATCTCCGTCATCGGGAGAAGACTCTGACGGTAGATATCGATATAACCGTGCTGCTTTGCTTTTTCTGCCACCTGCACTTCATCACGGTACTTGCGGACGGATCGCCCTTCGACTACCTTGAAGCCGTTCCACTCTTTACCGTGGCTGACAGCGGCGTCGGTCGCGTAAGATATAATTTCATTAGCCCATTTCGTGAGTCCGGGCAGGACGCTCAGAATCTCCTCGATCTCCGTATCAGTAAGAAGCGGTGGAAGTCTGAACTCCGACTGTGCCAGCCTGAGTTTTTCATCGGCTCTCGCACGGCACTTGACCGCCGCGCGGCAGAAGGTACACCATTCTCCGAGGATATACTCGCCTTCGCCATTATAGGCTTTTTTCGCTTTCGGTTTGAGTTCGTTTGACGCCCATTCCTTTAGTTCAGATGCCGAAATCGTCCATGTACTGACGTTTTCTCTTCTCGGCTGAAAGATGGTCATAGAGACCTCTTCAAAGTCATACAGGCTGTCATAAATCTCAAGAGCGCCAAGGGCATAAAGTTTCATCTGCGGATTGCTCTCCGCTTCCACCAGCACGCCCATGCCATACTTGAAATCGATGATATGAAGTCTGCGGTCTGAAATAATCAGACAGTCTCCCGTTCCGAAGCCGTCCGGAACATAGCAGGAAAAGTCCAGCCGCTGTTCGATTAGTACAAGCGGGTCTTTGCAGACCTGCCTTGCCGCCTCAAACTGCTCCATAACAAACTCTGCATAAGCATCGGTGCATTCCTCCATTTCATCGGAGTTATAGTCCGACACCGGCCTTTTCGACCGCATATGAAGTGATTTCTTCAGCTTGTGTTCGCACAGAGCATGTGCCGCCGTACCTTCTTCAGCAGCGTACGAGGACTTGTTCTCGAACTCCAGTTCCAGCCTTGCAGACGGCATACAGTTGAGCCATCTGTGTGAACTCGATGCGGAAAGAACTGCGTGATTACCCATTGCCCAGCACCTCCGCCTCTTTCAGCACAGCGCCGAAATGCTCCGGCTTGATCTCCGAGAGCTTGTCCGCTCCGTATTTTCGAATGAGTTCCCGCACCTCGGCTGTCAGTCCGTTTCTGCTTTTGTCCGCGAGAACGATTCTGACCTGCTCAAGTGAGATATCCGTCGGTCCAGGCATTTCCGGCTCGGCATGCTGTGTCTTCCCGGTATCCGGTTTTTCCTGATCCGCCGCATCGCACAAAGCCTGCAGGCTGTCGGCAAGTGATCGGATATCCTCTACCACATCAAGCAGTAACTTGATTTTGCTCATGGTTCTTTTCACCTCCTTCGTCTATCTCGCAGATGGCAAGTTCCTGTACGGAATCTCCGGGCACCAGGATGGTCACCCTCTGCTTGTTGCCGAGGAGAAAACGCAGAATTCGCTCTCTTACGGTTACATTGCGGCAGGTAACGATTCCGCCGTTCTGCGGCTGTCTGGAAACACTGATTTTCAGGCTGTGTTTCATAACCTTCACCTCTTTCCGAGAGCGTCTTTGTCGTTTGCCCTCTGTCTTATAGCCACGAGAGGATACGGAAAAGGACGTTTCCATAAAAAAATAAGCCCGCCGAAGAAAAATTCCTCGACGGGCGTAAATTGCAGAGCTTTATTCGCTGTATTTTATGAAAGCATCGGTAAAGCCGGCAGACTTTACCTTGCTGAGCAGGGCGTCGGCATTCGCTTTGACTGAAAACGCACCAAGTTGGACACGGTAGTATTTTTTATTGGTATCAGTCGAGACCTTTATGGAAGCGGATGTCTCGAGCAGCTTTCCGACCTCAGTTCGAAAGGTATCCATGCTCTTGCCGTGCTTTGGGAACCAGTGCATCACATCGCTGTGGTTGCTGGCAATGCCAATCTTGGCTCCTTCGCTATGGCAGATGATGTTCTTTTCGGTGAGTCCATACTGCTTGCAGAGGTAAGCACATAGCTCCACGGCTTCCTTGTATACGGCAGAAAAATACGAGGCGTCCGTCAGACCATCCTCGCATATTTCAAAGCCAATATGTGTATCATTGGCAGAGCCACCAGCATGCCACCCCCTATGATTCCAGGGCAAGGTTTGATAAGTGGCGATGTTGCCATCCACCAGTTTTCCTATGAAGCCATGGACACAGACCTGCCGACCGTCCGGCTTGTCCTGGTTCCAGTGGTTGTTGTACTGGTTCTTGCCGAGCAGGCCGTCATCGGGTCCGACATAGCGTTTGAGGTTTGGGTTGTTTGCCCCGGTGGAATGGACCATGATGCCCTTCGGTGTGACAGTTTTTCCTGCTTTGTAGCAAGCGTTGTTGGTGAGAATGAGCTTGTGCAGATTCATTTACTTGTCCTCCTTGTTCAGCTGTTCCAAGACCGTTTTTAGTTTTTCGGGAATAGGCAGACCGATTTTTGCCGTATTCTCAATAATGCTTATCCCTTCATTTGATAAATAGAAGAAAATGACAGCGGTTCGGACGGCGCTTCCGGTTTGAATAAGCTGCGAATCCACGATATGCGCCACTGCTACCAACGAGAAAATCAGCACCTTCTTAAAGATGCCTCTAAATCCAACCTCACTTGAAAGGCGCTTCTCTAAAATAGCCACCATGATCCCAGTTAGATAATCGATGACGACAAAGGCAACCAAAGCGTATAGGAAACCATCCCAGCCGCCCAGGAAGTACCCGATGTAGCCGCCAACAGCGGCTACGACAATCTGAAGCGTGTTAATAATGTCTTTCATTTTCTAAACCTCCTTGATAAAAATAAGAAGAGCCCGAAGGCTCTTTGAAGTGATAAATAGTAACTCAACGCAATACTGTTTACCCGTTTGATGATAATCCATTACGCACACGAAAGTAGCTATACCTCGATGTCATGGGATAACTATTGCTGTCATGTGTTGTCTGCATTATTCCAAAATATGTTGGTGTAAAAGTGTATGAAAGTGTTCCGTTCATGTCAATCCAAGTGACTCCATCCATGCTTGTCAGGAATCTAAACGTATTTGTTGATTCATAAACAAGTCTCAGATGAACCCAAGGAGCACGATTCCCGCCTTCCCAAGATACTTCATTATTTACAGCACGAGAATTAAATCCGGTCCATCTGGATAATTGTATGGGACCATCGGTAAGATATTGCCCGACCACTTGTATTCCAGAACCAACAGTAACACCGTCAGAGAAAATCAACCCAGCTCCTGGATAGTTCTGGCTTCTTGACCAAATACGAACTGCCGTTTCTATATAAAATGGTGGTGTCAATCCATTAATAGGTTTCAATAATCCCGCCAACTTCATAGAACCTTTTCCGGATGGCGCATAACAACTAATGCCATGGGTATCTCTCGCTTCATACCAGCTATTCGCATATCCGGAAACATCAACATGAATCAATGCGGAGTCAATAGTCCCGTCATCGAATTCATCATCATAACCTAAATTTATTCCGGCTGGGACCCAAATTCGGTCTTTGGCAATACTGCTACTGCCACTGCCGCCGGTCACAAACTCAAGGCCGGTGCCGTCTGCTTTGACAGCTACCACTTTAGTTCCTTGCCCCAAGTAGCTGTCAGGAGTATCCGTCAGCTCTAAAAAGTCATGAGTGTGATCAAGCTCCGAGTAAACGCTGGTATGCAGGTGGTTTGTGTTCGCCTTGGCTGCAAGCATGGCATTTACTTCCGAGGTGGAATAGCCGCCGCTGCTTGATGGAGCCACGGACAAAACATCTGATCCACTGTACTGGGACATCCGCTCGACCTTCTGGTTCAGCTTAATCTCATGCTCCAGCATCAGGTTGTGCAATTCAAGTGTATAGGACAGGGCACCGGTGTCGTCGTCTTCACTGACCGTGATTCCACGGACTCTCAGCACACCGTCAAAGCCGATGTCATCAGAGCCTTCTGGCGCGATTTTCCAACCGATCCAGTCGCCGATCAAATAGGTTTCAAAGGGTTTCATATGGTTGCCCTGATCATCGTAAAACTTCGTAACGGTTCCCTGGATACCCCAAGTCGGGTAGGCGACTCTACTTAAATACGCCTGTCCGTATTCGCTAAGGCCATCTTGAATGTTGCTTGCTGACAAGTAGCCTTCACGCCTGCCATAAACAGCTTGGCTTGCGGAATGCGAAGCGATCGCTAAAAGTTTATCTCCGCCTTCGACGAGCACTTCATTGACTAAGCCTGTTGCATCACTTTGGTTATGATGGCTGATGACCGCTTGCCCCGGCCTGTAAATAACCGTTTCATGCAGGTCTAAGCCTCTGGTTTTGTAAATTTTGAGCACAAGCTCGGGTGTCATTTCGATGTTGAAGTAACCAAGTCCCTCGGTAAACTTCGTCGCGACCTCCAATAACGGTGTTCCAACATGAAAGGACAGATTAATATTCTCAGTGAATGTATTCCCAAGGCTGTCTTTATCGTCCTGCCAGTCCACGGTTACCCCTACGAGACCGCCTCTTGCCTGCGCTTCCAGTATCAGTGTCCGTAATACTTTGCTTGCAGTCCCGGTAAACTGCCGGTCTAAAACAGGCGTCCCCATTTCCTCCGGGTAAACCACAGCCCAGCCAAGCATGGAAAGGACGCCGCGTCCGCTGACTTCGATTATCTGCTGTTCGCTGGAATCCACATAGTTTGGCTTTCTTGCTTCAATGATCCATTTGAAGAGTGGATTCCCATCGAGCTTTACCAGCACCAGATTGTCATCAGCAATATAATCCCTGTTTCCACCGATATCATCGTAACGGCTTATCCTGAAGCTTCCGCTGCCAGGGTTGTTCTGGGCCATTTGGAATGCCTTGTTCCAAGCGCCGTCAAGCAGTTTCACGAGCACATTCGGATTTGCTCTATCGCAGATGAAAAGCTCAATGCCCACATCGTCTGCAGGCAAACCGGCATATACTTCAAAGCCAATGGAATTACTGTCCTGAATCTCCGGCGCTGTCAGCTGCACCTTTATTGGCCCGGTTGTAGCAGAAAGGGGAAGCTGGAAGGTGATCTCTGTCCATGACCATTCAAGTACGTTGCACAGCATATCATTGATGTAGACAAAGCCGCCGTAACTTCTTAGATATCTGTCGGTATTACCGAGGTCTACCGCTGTGTGTGTATAACCAAAACCGCTGCCTTGTAGGGTCAACACAGAGCCTGATTGACCCCTGGTTACGGAAATCGAGCTGTTCCATGGGAATGGAGGATCGTCGGTCACATTAAGCTCCGTGTAAATCGTCCTTGTTGCTCTCAGCTTGCCGAACGCCCGGTTCTCCGGGACGTACAGTGTTCGCCTTTCCCGTGACTTTCCAAAGCCAATATTCTCTTGAACAGATAAAGCGCGTTTGTCTCTTTGTTTGCCAAACTGCCTGTTTTCAAGAAGCGTGAAAAATCGCGGTAAAGGAAAGGGGCCGCCCATTAGATTGAAGGTGTTTGGCGTACTCCAACCCGTGTCAATGCCAAGGGCTTCATTGATTGCTCTTGCTCTCCAATACAGGAATCCATCGTATACATCGTACGGTTCAAAGGTCGTCAGCTCGCCACAGGGCAGCGCTGACACCGTATTGGATCGATAGTTCATCCCGCTGAACATGGTGGTTCTGTCAATTTCAATCGTAAGGTCAGCTGACGCAGCCAAAACAAGCTGCATTTCCATAGCAATCAGAGACGGTGTTGCCTCAATATCCGAGGTGGCAAGCTCCTGCTTAATCCACAGGTACTTGCCAGTCATATCATCGTTTTCTGCGATCACCGGGCATTGAGCGCCGTTTGTTGCAACCGTATAAGAAGAAGGAGGTGTCGCATCAGTTGTCAGAGCACAGCTTATGACTATACTTGTTCCAGCAGGCATATCGCCAAATGTCCACTGCAGGACTTCGTCCCCATAGGCAGTCCCGCTTAAAGTAATCGGCCCGACCACGCGGTTTCCGCTGCTGTAATAGTCAAGTCCATAGGGAACGCCCTCCAGCAGCTCCACTTCGGAAACCGACGTATCGGTGCCGCTCTGGTTTGAACTGATATTCAGCCGATAGTAAAGATACGAGGCGGGGCATGATACTGTAAACTCCTTGCGTTCCTTCGTGCTCCAGGAGGTCTGGCCGGTCTGCGTATCCAGTACGGTCCAGTTTGTACCGTCGTTATTGCCTTCAAAGGTCCAATCTTTCGGGCTGTCAATCAAATATGAGTCGTTTCTTGCCCTGATGGAATACCCGGCGACATTCTTTGCTTCCGCCAAGTTCACAGTAAGAATACCGGATGTCGAAGCCACGCCCCAACGGGTATCACTGTTGTTATCGAAGGCTCGCCATCCCTCGTAGCCTGTTCCAAGGTTGCCGCTGTCATTCACTGTGACGCCGTCTGTTGTTGTTGCGGTCATAAGCGGAACGCAGTCCGTTCCCGGAGTATAGCCTTTTGGAGTCGAGTTGGGGTCTTTGTCCAATTGTAGCCCCAAAAAGGTCAGCACATTATCTACATAGTCTTCACGGGTAACGACTTGGGTGAACGCCCCGGTTTCATCGAAGTCTTCTTTGACAAGCTCCTCATAAGTGCGTACCCATTTTGCCGTTAGTGCCAGACTGCTGGTTACTGCTTCGTTTTGAGGCGTGATTAGCCTTATTCTGTCCGGCATATTATCGCCTCCTCATTACGACCAGCTTCCGATTGTTACCTCAAGCCTTGGCGCTCTTGGCCCGAGCAGTTGTGTCGGCGGTGGTATTGTATTCTTGATAATAATGCTGCTGCTTGTCCCCTGTGGGGCAAGGGAGGTGATTGTTGCACCGGTCACCCAGGTAGTGCCTTCATCCATGCTGAAGGTGAAATCGGTATCAATTAGAGACAGCGTCAGGTTGTTGGCGATCTTTGTCGTGCTGCTGTTAAAAAGCTTCATTCTGTGCGTTACCGTTGTGCCTTCCGGTCGGTCGCCGAAATCAAGATCTCTAATAAACTCCGGGTCTCCGGATTCATCATCGTCTAAAAACAGAATGTCATCTGGTATTTGTCCATCGGCTTTTACACCATAAATATGCAGTGCATAGATATTTACTGAAGAATAATCAGCGCCTGCATTAGGCGCACTGTAATGAACGCGCAGTACTTTTATTGCTTCCGAGAATGTGCATGGTTGAATACTGTCCCTCCACACATCGTCATCCATCATATACGTTGGTATTGCGCCGTTCGGCAATGTCGCATTTATCCATGTGCCGTCAAGTCCGTTTGTACTGTCTGCGCTTCCAGCAACTGTCACTGACACCGGAGTGCTGTCTGTGCAATAAACATAGTGAATCATGCCAAGTCCAGCGACCACATACTTCTCAGGCAAAAACACCCAGAGAGTTCTGCTGCCATTCCCGGCCCACACGTTTGTTGAAAGCACTGCCGATGTATTGCCTATCCCATTTAGCTTAGCCATCTGCTCTGTGGTTATCGGTGCCGTAATATCAGTTGGACTATTCCCATAGTAGACAGAACCTCCGCCTACGTCATATTCAAACTTTCGTCCGGGTAAGGTTGGATAGGGCATTTGCTACACCTCCTAATAAAAGGCAGGGTAATACTCAAGTGTAACCCTGCCGCCAAGCGTGTCTGTTTCAAGCTCCATGCTGTTATTTCCCGCATTGAGGATCATCCAGTAGGCATCGCCGCCATGCTTGACAATTGAAATCATATTTTCATCACCCTGCAGACACGTGTAATATTTTGTATCTAAAACCACGGCTTCACCGCTTGCAATTGTGCCGAGGTACTGAAGCCAGACCCCGTTGCTCTGATTTCTAAGGACCGGATTGCTCAGTGGGCCTTCCAAGGTGATAATCATTGCTGTTGCCGGAGCGGAGTCAGCACTGGAATGCGTCCAGGCAAAGGGAGAGGAAGTAACCATCCTGGTATCCGTGGTCTTTTCTATCGCGTAGAAGAAAGGATCAGCCAATTCAAGCTCCAGAGCAAACTTGGCATAGCCGGGGTTCTTCCTGACGAAATTTATCTCTGAGCAAAGCTCGGCTTGTGCCTGCCTGGTTTCTCCGCTCCTCATCGTGCGATTGAGTACATGAAGGCCCGGATTCCCGATGGCTTTCAGGAACGCATCAATATTATCATCCAGCTCAGCCCGGTCTGCTCCTTTAATCCACATGGAGAGGACAAGCTTTCTTCTGTCGAAGCGTTTCTTTATCCAGCGTTTACCGTGCTGGAACGGAACCTGTAGGTCACTGCCCCTGAATTTAGGAATGCCGATACCCTCGATGACGGCTTCCACATCCCATTTTCCTCTTGAGCTTAGAGCACAGCCGTTAAATGACCAATTTTCAGTCAAGATGTATACACCTCCTTAAGCCAAGCCATATGAATGCTTCAGCAGGGTGGTTCGTATGCTGTCTGAAGCGGCTTCCGGCTTTGGATTATTAATTACTATTTCATATTTGTTTTCCACGTTCCCGGCCTGTCCTTCAGATGGAGCTGCATTTGAGGCTGAGGCAAATCGGTTGACCGCATCAACGTCTATATTCAGCCCGTCAAACTCTGTCGGGATCGCTTTTTTCATATCCTCTTCAACAAGCTTCATAGCATCGGCAAAGCCAACGCCGATGCCAGCACCCATATTTTCGCCAATCCCGGCAAACACAGTCGAAGGAGAATGGATACCAAGCAGGTTTTTAGCCCCGTCCACAATGCCGGAAAAGAAGCCGCTGATTTTATCTCCAAGCCAGCTGCCCATGGATTTAATGCCATCCCAAAGACCAGAAACGATGTTTTTACCGATTTCAAATACCGAACCGACCGCTTCACCCAAGCCTGTTACGATAGCAGTGATAATTTCCGGTAGCTTTGCTACAAGCTGAGGTATTGCCTTGATTAAACCAAGTGCAAGCTGAACGGTAAGCTCGATACCCATCTGGATAATGGCAGGCAAATTATCGGTGATGAAATTGATAATCGTCAAGATGATCTGCGGCAGTGCTTCCATCAGCTGGGGCAGGGCATTTAAGAGACCCTCGGCCAGACCCTGAATGATTGAAAAGGCTGCAGCGAGAATCATGTCTAGGTTGTCTATCAGACCGGTGACAATCGTGATGACAGCGCCAACTGCAGCGGGAATTAGCTCCGGCAAGGCTGTGCCGATGCCCTCCACAAGCGCAGTTATAAGCTGCACCGCCGCCTCAATCAGCAGAGGAAGATTGTCAATGAGCGCCCCGACAATGGTCATAACCGCATCAACTGCAGCAGGGATCAGCTCCGGCAACAGGCCCAATAAAGTCTCCAGCACCTGGGTGAACAGCTCTGTGACGGTGCTCAGCAGGGTTGGCAGCAGCTCACCGATTGCAGAAAGAATCGCATCCATTGCCATAGGAAGCGCAGAAACAATGTTTTCGATAACCGGTACGATGTTTTTCACTACCGCTTGAAAAGCATCCACCAGATTTTGTGTCAGGTTCGTCATGTCGGCGTCGGCATTGCCAAGCCCCGCAGTAAAGGAGCCGAGTGCGGCCTGCAAAAGTCCGATGGAGCCGGATATGGTCTGAGTGGACTCGCGGGCAAAGTTGCCAGCGTACTGCTCTGTGTTCTCAAAGAACATCTGCATCGCAACCTCGGCTTTTTCAGCGTTAGTCGCCGAGGCCCACGTGAAGTCCAGACCCTTGGCAAGAGCATAGGCTTGGATGTTGGTGGCGTTCATGGAGACACCGAGGTTGTCCATCATGGTGAAGTTGCCCTTCGCGGCACCTGCCACGGATTCCATGGCCATTGACATGTCGATGCCCATGACCGAGGCCATATCCGCAGCACGCTGCATGGCTTTTTCTGTCAGATCGAGTGACTTCTGTTGTTCAATGCCGGAGCCTTGAAAGAGTGCGCCCATCTTATTGGCGGTTGCCAGGTAATCACTTTGAGATAAACCCAGGTTTTTATACGCTTCCTCGCCGGTTTTCTGAATAAAAGCTGCATATTTACCGAACACCGCCTCGGAGCCGCCGAGGTTCTGTTCTAGCTCACCGAACTGCTGCACAACCTCCTTGCCCAGTTTAAATGCGGCTGCTCCAGCAGCGATCGCCACGGTACCCATGGCTGCACCGACACCCTTTAAGATGCCGCCCAGCTTATCAAATTTACCGCCGGAATTTTCAGCCTCATTCCCGGATTTCTTCAGCTCATCGCCGAGCTTATCCGCTTCCTCGGCGGACTGTGCCAGCTCACGCTCCATGCCGTTTAGCTCGGCTTTGGCGTTATTAAGCTGAACCGCCCAGTTCTGGGTTCGGCGGTCATTTTCACCAAAGGAATCCGAAGCGTTCTTCAGCGCCTTTTGCAAGGTTTCAATTTTGTCCTTCTGCGCATCGATCTGCTTGGTGAGCACCTCGTTTTTGGCGGTGAGGGACTGGACACTGCTTTCGTTTTTGCCAAATTCAGACTCGACAAGCTTCATCTCTGAGCCGAGCACCTTAAACGACTGATTGATATCTGAAAGGGCTCGTTTAAATTCTTTCTCGCCCTCGACGCCGATTTTCAGTCCGAAGTTATCCGCCATATTCTCACCACTTCCTTAGATCCCATTTGGTATGATTTCGTCGATGTAATACTCCCGTTTTGCTTTTGAAAGACCGTTGAACTGCTTGTAAACCTCCCACTGGTCCAGTAGATGGCCTATCGGCATCAGCCAGACCTCCTGCTCAGAGCGGTGCAGGAGGGACACGCCATAAAAAATCAGCCGGGCAAACAACTCCTCGTCGCTTACCCGACCTGCGCGTTTTTTGAGGCTTTCTCCTCGCTTTCAACCTCGCGCTTCGTTCCTTTGTACATAGCCTCCATGATGGCGTTTTTGTAATCCGCCAGTTCGAAGGGAGAGGTCAACAGCTCGACCGCCTCCTCAGTAAGAAGGGTTTTCTTTTTAGAAGGGCTCTGCAGGTTGTGCACTAGCACCGATTGATTGGCAAGCAGGGTGATAAGCCATACCACCTCATCCAGAGCCATTTCAAAGTTCTCGGTTTTCATGAGCTTTTCGCCCAAATTAGAAAGACCGCCATATCTCTTGGCGATCTCCTTAGTAGCCTTGGTGGTCAGAAGCATTTCATATTCCTGACCGCCGATCGTAATAACTGCGCTTCGTTCTTTATCCATTTGCTAAACCTCCAGTAATCTTAAACAGCGAATACCGGTTCATAGACCTGCGTGTACCAACCGGTAATAACGGAAGCCGGAACGCTCACATCATCCTCATTGACCTCCGATTTCCAGGGATGCTTGCCGTTGTCATCGAGCTTGTTCCTGCGCAGAACAGTACCCTCGATGGTCGGAGTGGAAAAGGTAATAGAATCACCCTTTGTAGAGAGATTGGTTGCCGGGATGCCGAAAACCACACGGTACAGCCAGAAATAGCGGTAGTTGCCATTTGCTTTCTTTGCGCGAAAGCCAACCGCGACAGGACTGCCGCCATCCTCGCTGCCGGAAATGACGACATTGTTGTCATCGAGCGTTGCTCCAGTCAGATCTTCGGCTGCCGTTACGCCGATATCGTCAATTCCAAGGGAAAGGGTGCCGTTTTTAAATTCCTTTACGATTTCCGCAGCACTGTCATCCGCATATAGGGTTGCTTCAGCGAGCTCAACAGACAGGTCCGCTTTCATCGCCTTTGCAAGCGGAATAGGCGTACCGTAGGTTTCATTGCCGCTGGTATCCTCGGTGATTTTGGCATAATAGAGTTTATCCAGACCGATTGTTGCCATAAGTTATTCCTCCAATTCATAGTTTTTCGCCACATCAATGGCGTAATGGTGGTAGCCGGTATCATCCTCGTGCCCAAGATACCGGCAGTCGGTTATTGTAAAATCCGTTTCCAGAAGGCTGCGGATTATTTGGTTTTTCAGAGACATACAGTTTCCCTTGTCAAATAGGGATAAGCGCGCTTCCTGTGTTTCATGCCGGGGTTTGTCGTCTGTGAACAAATCGAAGGTGTCCGCCATCGGAGTGATGACAATGTATCTTTCCGGTGCAGGTTCGGAAAAAACGCCCGTCTCTACCGGGATAATTGGAGCAAGTATGTTGTTCAGTTCCTGAAGCAGGTTCATATCTTTTCAACCTCCTTCTCAAACTCGGATACCATCCTATCAATGCAGGCTTTTTTGCTTGCCGATTTCGCAGGTTTCATAAAAGGCTTGGGCGGCTGCCCATGCTTTCCGTATTCCAAAACACCTGCAATCATGGCGTTGCTTTTTCCGTCGGAACGCGGCTCGGAAAAGCCGACTTTGACATTGAAGTTTCCGTCCCTGTCCTGTCTGGCGGAAGAAATACCAAGCGCTGATGCAAGTTCGCCTGTGGAGCGGCTGTCTTCTTTTGTCCCTCCGCCGATTGCACTTTGGAGGTTGCTTTTCACTTTCGCCTCCACAACTTCGCCGCCCGCTTCGAGAATCCGTGGAATTATTTCATCCGTCTTTTCGCCGAGCCGGGATAGCTTTAACAGGAAATCTTCCGGCATCTTGATTGTTGCTTTAGCCACCGGAAACCACCTCCTTGGCAAGAACCTCGATATACATACCGCGTCCTTTAACATCCTCAATCGAAGTGATTTCAAACCGTCTGTCACCACAAACAAGCAGCATTGCTGTCGTTATCTCAATATCGGGGATACGTCGGAAGCGGAAAAGGTCGGTAGCTTCCGAGAACGCAGCCCTGTTTGCCCATTTCTCATTGCCATGCCGACCTTCCCGATAAGCTTTAACGGAAGCAATAATATTGTCCGCTTCTGTACGGAATCCCTCCGCATCCTTTGTATTCACTTTCTCGATGATGTCAACAAAAGTGTTCATCTTTCCATAGCTCATCTTCACACCCTCCAGTCACGGTCAAGCCGCAATAGCAGGTTGACAGTATTCCACACCTGCTGACCTGCCTGCACATTGTCGGCAAAAAAACCGCCGGTGCTGCCGTCCCTTGACTCATAAAAGTGGGACGACAGCATTATGACGGCTTGTTCCGTGGTTGCCGGCATCGGGTTGTCGGTGTAGAAATCCTCTGTCAGATGTTGGTAGCTTTCCGCATATTTCACAGCAGCGGCAACATACATCTGCAGAAGCTCATCATCTGCCGAGTGTTCGAGAATGAGGTTTGCTTTGACTTTTTCAAGCAATGTCACACCGCCACCATCCTTTCGCCAACATTATGCGTCGGCAGTCATAAGTCCGGCAGCTTTCAGCTTAGTCAGCAGCGCGTTGAAATCAACAAGCAGTCCCGCCAAATCTTCAGCCGTACTGGCGCTTTGGTTTTCAGCCGGTGTGAAAAGGGAAGGGAGTCCCGTTACCAAGGCTCCCTCCTTGATTTCCAATGTGCCGCCTATGACGGTTTTCTCGCCGCCCTGTTCGGTATAGTTCTTTGCGTTATAACTCATATAGCACCTCCATTACGCTTTCTGTTGAAGAACCTTGATGGCTTCAGGCAGAATCAGTTTTCCGTCGACACGCTGGGTTGCGACAAAACCAACCTGGCCGGTTGCGGCATAGAGTTCATTGAGTCTCTTAAATACACGTCCCTGACGGTCAGCTACCCAGTAGTAGCTGAAGTCACCGAAAACGATGGACTTGGCGCTTGCGGCAATTGCGGGAACGTATGCCGAGGTATACAGCGGGCGGTTCATGATTGTGTCGGGAGTTCCCGCCTGCAAGGAAGGCTGCCAGAGGTATTGTCCTTGGCCGTCTTTCAATTTTCGGATCGCTTTGACAGTAGCGTCGTTCATGATAAATACCGCCTTGTTGCGGTAAGGAGCCTTCAGTGAATAAAACAGATCAAGTACCTCGTCGATACTGATGGCTGTGGCGCTTGATGTGGTTACACCGAGCTGTGCGCCTCCGCTTGCAGCAAGGATGCCGGTAGGTTTGCCGGACCCGTCGCCGGTGAAAAACGCGTCTTCTTCCTTGCTTCCGATGCGTCTTGCAAATTCTCTTGAAATGTAGGATTCAACATTGAATACACTGTCATTCAAAAGTTCCTCGGATACCTTGATCATGGTTCCAAGTTTGTAGGCTCCGATGGAAACCTGCCCAAAACTGTCATCGCTTTCGGGAATAGCACCTTCCTCATCAATCCAGGAAGCGGTGCCTTTTGATGCCACAACCGGGATTTTTCTATCGCCGGAAGAAGTGGTGATGACATTCGCCAGTTTTCTGAAAATGTTCTCCTCATCAAGGGCCTCAACCAGAGTCCTTTCGAATTCATCAGGGACAAGGTAACCGCCCTCGGTATCGGTACCGATCTGCAGGGCATTTTTAATGACCGGGTCGAGACCCTCTCCGGCACGGGTACGCATGGCATTCCAGAAAGCCTTCCTGTACTCGTCGGACGCCCTTCCTTTTTTTGTTTCCATGCCCGGTACAGAAGGTTTTCCGGTTAGCGGCATGTTAAGAGGTTTGGAAAGCTCACGGTCAAGCGCTTCCTGCTTTTCAAGCCTGTCGATTTCATTGCCGAGCGCTACAACATCTGCCTCCATTTTGTCATAGACTGCCGTGTCCTCTGCAGAAACCAGGCCGTCCGATCCACGTTTGGCATCCAGAAACGCCTTTGCTGTTTCCCATGCCTTTGCGCGTTTTTCACGCAGTTCAAGAATTTTACTCATATCATTGTCCTCCTAAAATTTAGTGTTGAATCAAAGAGAGCCGCTTCTCCAGCGACTCAATCGGTGTGCCTGTTTTCTGTTTTGGGAGTTTGGGTTTGACTTTGTCCAGCAGCGAGTTTGTCACCGCCCTGCGGCTGAAAGCATAGGTGGCGTCATCTGTCTGTTGTCGTTTTTTGTCATCTTCCAAGATCCTGTCGGCAAATCCGAGTTCAATGGCTTTTTTGGCATTCAGCCAGGTTTCTGCATCCATCAGATGGGAAAGCTTCGCCCTTGTCTGGCCTGTTTTTATTTCATAGGCGTTGATGATGCTTTCCTTGACTTCCGAGAGCATGGCAATGGCTTTTTGCATTTCATCGCTGTCTCCGATGGCTACCGTCAAAGGATTATGCACCATCATGAGTGCTGTCGGAGCCATCAGTACGGTTGTTCCCGCCATGGCGATCACTGATGCGGCGGAAGCGGCAATACCGTCGATTTTTACGGTAACTTTGCCTTTGTAATCCATTAGCATGGCGTATATCTGGCTTGCCGCAATGCAGTCACCGCCGGGTGAATTGAGCCAAATAACAATGTCACCCTCTCCGGCAGCAAGTTCTGCTTTAAATGCCTTTGGGGTAACATCGTCATCGAACCATGAGTCTTCGGCTATCACGCCGTCAAGGTAAAGTGTTCGGGCGCCGGAATCTTCGTCCCGCACCCAGTTCCAGAATTTCTTCATTCGGGTTCCTCCGTTTCTTTGATATCTGCGAATGCCCCGGCATCCTGCAGCTTTGTCATTGCACCGTTGATGAGGTACAGGTCTCCGCCAAGTTCCGCCGGGATTCTATCCAGGTTCTCAAGCTCCCGTATGTCGTTGGCGCTCATCCAGCCGTTTTGGCGGGCGGTAGCGTAACCATTCATACGGCTTACATAATCACCCCGAAGTAGTCCATCAACATTGAATTTGATAAACACATTCGGTTTCTCGCTGGATGAAAGCAGCGCCCGGCACATTGTCTGCTCCCAGCGCACCACCCAGGGATCGAGGGTGTATTTCACAAACTCCAGTGATTGCTGTTCGATATTGCTGAAGGATGATTTCTCCAGGTCGGCAAGCATATGGGGCGGTACTCTGAAAATGCGGGCAATCTCATTGATCTGGAACTTTCGTGTTTCCAAAAACTGCGCCTGCTCCGGAGAAATGCCGATAGCCTGGTATTTCATGCCTTCTTCAAGGACAGCCACCCGGTGCGCATTGTTGCTGCCCTGATACGCCGAGTTCCAGGATTCTTTTACCTTCTGCGGGTCTTTGATGGTACCGGGGTGTTCCAATACGCCGCCGGGAGCCGCGCCGTTGGCGAAGAACTTCGCTCCATATTCCTCGGTGGCAATCGCAAGTCCCACAGCATTCTTCGCCATTGCTATTGGCGAGTAACCGACTAGGCCGTCAAAGCCAAGACCGGGAATATGCAGAACATCAGACGGGGAAAGGTAGACCTGTCCGTGTTTGCCCTGTGCGGGAGCATCCTCTGAATTTTGCTGGTACAAATAAAAAAGCCGGCCGTTTTTATCACGGTCGACTGTCATTTTGTTGGGCATCAGCGGGTAGAGTGCTATTACCTCCCCTCGGGCGTTTCGGATAATCTGCGCGTAAGCGTTGCCCCATAACAAGAGATGGCTCATCAGTGTTTCCCTAAACGCAAAGGAAGTCATCTCGGGGTTGGGTTCGTCATGAAGCAGTTTATATAGCGGATGCTTGAGGTTTTTCTCCTTGCCTCCGCTGTCATTGTATTTGTACACATGAAGCGGAAGTCCCGCCACGGTTTCGGACAGTATCCTCACGCATGAATACACCGCTGTCATCTGCATTGCTGTCGTTTCGTTTACCGGCTTTCCGGAACTGGCAGTCCCGAAAAAGAATGTGTACCAGCTGCTGTTGAGCGTATTTTGCGGCTTGTCACGGGCCTTGAATATTCCCTTTAGAATTCCCATAGACATCCTCCTCCTTAAAATGGGCATGAAAAAAGCACCTATCCTGAAATAGATGCTTTCTAATCGCGTAGCTTTGTTCTATGCAGTAATTTTATATTTGGTTTTTAAGTCGTTGTACCAGCTATATTCGATATAACCTTCTTTTTGCAGCCTTCCAACCACAATGCCAGCATCGATTTCAACCGCATCAGCAAATTGAACTATCGATGATTTAGAAAAATCTTTCTTTGCAATAAACGGCTCGAATTCTTTGCTTGGAATCAGTGTTTCTTTTGCAAATTCATCCGCAGCAGACTCATCTGCATCTGAAGTACCATTCGGCTGACCAATGTGTCCATAAATAATATGCGCAATTTCATGGAAAAGGCTAAACCAAAAGCGGTCCGCATCTTTACCTCGCACAGTCAGCCCCACGACGATTTTTCCTCCGTCATAGAATGTAGCGCCATGCAGAAATGATCCGCCAATATGCGGAAGAAAAACAATCGCTATACCGCAGTCAGCAAGTGTGCCCACTAATTCACCGCAAAACGTCTCCGGATTCTCCCGCGTCATCTTCCTGATATTCGGTATTATATTCGATAGCTTGTTTATATCTATTGGTTTCGTATCAATTTTTCTTGCCTCAAGCTTAGCTTTCTGAGCCCATGCAAACAAAGCGTAATCAGCTTTTTCATGGTCAGCTAAGCGTCTGCAGGCTATACCAGGAATTAAAGCGCCTTGGAGCAAACCAAGCTGAACCACTTCAAAGTGTTTACGAAGATGGATTACCTTTTCTGTAGATTTGCTTGTTTCCGGAACCCATCCGTTTTTAGACATCTCTTTGTAAGGAAATTTTTTAGCTATTTCTATATCTGCGTCCATCTCGTTCTCAGCGTTGGCCTTCGCCAGCTTCTCACGATAGACGGACTCTAGCCTGCTCCAAAACTGTGCAGGAACCCCAAGCACCAGCTCAAGACGCATGGCCATATCAGGGGTTAACTGGACTTCACCATTGATAAGTCTGCTGATATGCTTTTCAGACATATCCATTCTAAGAGCAAACTCCTTCTGGCTCATTCCTCTGTCAACAAGCTGCTCCTTTATGGTCGCGCCTGGTGGTGATGCAATTATTGTACGGCTTCTCACCATCTGTGCTACCTCCTTCTTCTTGTGCCACAGATTTAATGATAGTCAATGATTTCTATGACACGGACAATTTGAACCTCAGAACCATTCATCTCAAAGACGAGGCGGTAGGGCTGAATTAAGACCATGGCATATTGTTTCTTTCTATCTCCCTTTAGTATATGGCAGCCGCCGATTTTATATTGAATCAGCATTTCAACAGAATCCGCAGCCGTTATTTCATCTATTCGTTGATGTATCTTCGCCGCCATATTTTTCCCGTGTTTCTTTTCGGCCTCGTGAGCGTTTGTACACACCTTTTCGAGTCCACGGCTTTTGTACTCTATCTGCAACCCATCACCTCTCCTTGTCATTTACCTTTGAGGTAAATTTATTGTAGCACGAGCAGATGAAAAAGTCAATCCACAAATTAACCTCATAGGTAAATTATTAAAAGATAATGAGTCCGCGATCATCATATACCGAAGCTGAACTATCATTTCCACAGCGAATCGCCCGGTCAAGCGCCATAATTGTAGCGACTGCGCCGTCGATCTTCTCGGTGGATTTTTCTTTATCGGCCTTGATGTTTCCGGCAGGGTCAGTCCGGATGTAGATGTTATCCATCATCCACCGTAAAACCGGGTGACCTCCGTGGGCAATTTTCTGTTCCAGGGTCAGTTTCATCAGTTCTTTGGTCGGAGGACTCATGTCTTTAAAGCCCTGGCCGAATGGTACGACCGTGAAACCTAGGTTTTCAAGGTTCTGTGTCATTTGTACAGCACCCCAGCGGTCGAAGGCAATCTCGCGAATGTTGTATTTGGTGCCGAGTTCCTCGATGAACTTTTCTATGAATCCGTAATGGACGACATTGCCTTCGGTAGTCTGCAGATAGCCTTGCTTCCTCCAGACATCATAATTCACATGGTCTCTGCGCACACGCAAATCAATGTTGTCTTCCGGTATCCAGAAATAAGGCAGTACAATATATTTTTCCTCCTCATCCCCGGGCGGGAACACCAGAACGAATGCTGTGATATCTGTAGAGGAGGATAGGTCAAGGCCGCCGTAGCATGCTCTTCCTCGCAAAGTTTCCGGATCAACCGCGAAAGCGCAGACATCCCATTTGTCCATCGGCATCCAGCGTACAGATTGCTTGACCCACTGATTCAAGCGCAGCTGACGGAAACTGTTCTCCTCGGCGGGATTCTGCCGTGCCGATTCAAAAGCCGCTTTGACTTTATCTATGCCAACCGTGATACCGAGGGAGGGATTGGCCTTTTTCCACACTTTGGGATCTGCCCAGTCGTCTTCCTGCGCTGCGCCGTAAATCACCGGGTAGAAGGTAGAATCGCACTTTCTGCCGTCTATAATATCCAGAGCCTTCTGGTGAACCTCCCAGCATATGCTGTTCTGATTGTTTCCGGCGGTTGTAATAAGAAAATACAGCGGCTGCATTCTCGCGTCTCCGCTGCCTTGGAGCATGACATCGTACAGTCTTCTATTCGGCTGGGTATGCAGCTCATCAAAGATAACGCCGTGGGTGTTAAAACCGTGCTTGTTCGCCACATCAGCTGACAGCGCCTTGTATCTGCTGCCGGTCGGAAGATAATTCATGGTTTTCAGGCTTGCCTGAATCCCCATTTTACTGAACAAATGAGGACAGCGTTTGACCATATCCATCGCCACATCGAATACGATACGTGCCTGGTCTTTATCCGCAGCACAGCCGTAGACCTCGGCGCCGGGTTCGAAATCCGCACATAGAAGATATAGCGCGACAGCCGCGGCGAGTTCACTCTTGCCTTGCTTTTTCGGTATCTCGATATATGCTGTGTTAAACTGCCTATATCCGTTTGGTTTCAGAATTCCAAATATATCCCGGATGATCTGTTCCTGCCAGTCGATAAGCTCGAAAGGCTTGCCGTCCCAGGTGCCTTTTGTATGGCAGCAGAAGTTTTCTATAAAGCACACAGCGTGGTCGGCGGCGTCCTTGTCATAATAACTTTCTTCTGCCATGAACCGTGTGGGCTTGTATTTTTTAAGCTTTCTCAAGGTTTCCGCCTCCTTCCGGGCAAAATAAAAGACACCCTCGACAGGTGCCGTACTACGAGCAAGAGAGCCCTCCGGCTCTGATGCTTTTTTATATTACTTAGTAATTGATGCGGCGCAGCAATTGTGTATATTATTCCTCAATTCTGCTGCATAAATCCTCACCGTAGACCACGTTCAGACCGCATCCATTATCCCATTTCACCATGACGCTCGCCGTATCGTCTACACCTATGACAGTTCCTTTCGTACCTATCGGCGGAGCCTGGGCATCATCCATGCGGACAAGCTCCACACGGCAGTCCTTCGGAAATTGTCTGCGTACCAAATCCACAATTTCTTTACTTGGAAACAGCATCTTTCGTTCCTCCTTTGAAAGCAGATGATCCTGTCAGATTCTGCAGCAGGATTTTCCGCTCTTTTTTGTACGGCTCACCTATAAAACCGAGACGAAGCAGAAAACAACGGAATGCGTATTTCTCGTTTTCGATTTCTTTTTCAGTGGCATTGATCCGTTTCTGATTCTTGCTCATGGCACACAGTGCACCAATGAACCGACTGAAGGCGCTGACCTCGTCCGGGCAAGGTATCGTATCAAACCAGGGGAAGGATATCGTATCCTCGTTGACTTCGATGGGCGTTGCCGGAATTTTGAGCGCCTTGCTGATGAGACTTCCTTTGGCATCAAGTAGCTTCGTAAGATTTTCGACGGATACCTTGTCAAGCGGAAGAGATATCGTAAGTCCCGTTTCATCGTCGTCTTCAAAACACTGTTCGCCCGTGTCGGAGTTATTTACCACCGTGCTATTTTCAGATGGTTCAGGCTCAAACCCTTGGTCGGCAAGCCGTGCCAGTAGGTTCTCAGTTTTTTCACTGTCATCGTGGTCGGCGAAGATGACCTCGCCGTTCCTGTCAACGGTGAAGCAGTCCACCTGATATGCCGCCGATGGCATCCCGAGGTATTTCCCCTCGGCTCCGGTAATTTCACTGATTGCTCCTACGAGCCTTTTGCGTTCCGTGCCGGCCACGTTGAATTTTAATGTCGCCATGTGCAATTCCTCCTTCAATTTGGTAGTGTGATATTACCGTCAGTGTTCGGATATATCCAGTCATTTCTGCGAAATATATCACACAATTATCCGGAGGTTTTTCTATTCTCATTACAGGCAGACCACACTATACCTGTAAGCAGGAAATATACGCACGGGAGAGCGATTCCGTTGCCCCACATCTTATACTCCGCTGCATCGGAATATGGGTTTTTCAGCCATGCAAGTATCTGTTTCTGCGATTTCGGTTTTGAGGAGGTTCCGCAAATCAGCCTGTGGGTCTCAAACACATCCGTCCAGAATGCAATCTCCCCGTACGTTGGATCAGCTGTTCCCAGATCCGCGCACCACCAGTCCGGAAATCCCTGCAGCCTGGCGCATTCGGTCGGAGTAAGGCGGCGGACAGCGTATTCCGGGTCGGCTTTCGCAACGGCTCCGGGTCCTTTCGCCACCAGGGTCGGTTGAATTTCCTCCACGACAGTAGGTCTGTACTGAGCATTTTGTCCCTGGTTGAAGGCGTCCCTGCCGATACCATAGGCAGGTTCAGCGATAAACGTCGGGTCCTTATAATCCCGTGCCAGAAGCGTGGGCGTCTGCTCCTCTCCGATATTGGCAAAGGAACCGGCGGTCATGGCATAAACCGCGTGGCGGTCTGCGGTGTTGAGGGTGAATGAGACGTCCTCGTTCACGCCGTTGCCCTGCGGACCGTTCCCATCTTTTCGCCCGATCATCGAACCTTGAAGCACATAGGTTTGCTGCTTCGTTGCTGCCCTGCATAACGCACCGCTCTTATCACCAAGAATGCGGACTTCATCACGCTGGTTCTGCGTAAACGGGATACCCTCCACCACTGCGATTCCTCCCTGGTTGCATGTGGGGTTTCCGCCGCCCCTGTCAAGACAGCGGGAGGAGTCGGCTTTATAAAAACCGCTGTTCGGATTGTCTGATTTCATGGAATTGGAGTCCTTTGAGCAGATTCCGTAAGCCTCAACTACGCAGTTGAAGTTGTCTTTATCCGGCATCCGCTGACTGCCCCCGGCATTGTTCGCGGTGAGCGTGGGAGATACATCACCGCCATCCCATGCTTTTGGCTCGAAAAGTGTCTGGTCATTGTTACAGGACAGCGTTGCCGACCTGTTCTCTTGAATCAGAGCGCCTTTTCCGCCTCCCTCACAGCCGCATCTTATCTTCATAAGAAGCGGTACGTTATTGCCGCCTGTTCCCATACGCGATGTCAGCGTCTGAACCTTATTATCACCAGAGATTCTGATACGGCTGTCGGTAGGATGGTTTTCCAGTGCGACTGCCGCGGGAACGACGCCGGCGCGAAGTGTTGGGGACATCTCCTCCTCATATCCTATCGACCTGGCCTTCGCCGAATGCTCGGTACAGAACCCGGCTGACTCCATAACGCAGGGTGGATGGTGCGCTTCCTCTCGGAGCGTACTGGTCAAGTCATCAGTTACATCCATGCGGTTTCCGCCCTGATCGTTAAGCACCACTTTGCTTATTCCGCAGTTGAAGCCTGTCTTGTCAGCGCCGTTTCCAGCACTTCCGGCAGCTCTTTGCCACGCACGGAAGCCCTCCCCAGAATACCCTGACAGGCCTTCGGACTCAAATAGTATTTGTCCGGCACTCCGGCCTGCAAAATCCACGACAAGGAAGATGCGTTTTCTTCGTTGGGGAACTCCCCAAAACTGCGCATCGAGAACTCTCCATGCGATGGAAAAATCATCTCCCAGTATTTCGCCTGCGGATTCCCACTTATTATGTTCAGGAATATCGCAGGCTTCGTCTTTGATTTTGCAGATCGAGTCGAGGACTGCCTTGAAGTCTTCCCCCTTATTCGAGGAGAAGGCGCCGGGGACATTCTCCCAGCAGATCCATCTCGGATATTTTCCATCGGTCGAGCACCTCATTTCTTTTACAATTCGGACAGCTTCATAAAAAAGGTTGGAGCGGCTGCCGTCCAATCCCGCTCTTTTACCGGCAACGGACATATCCTGGCAGGGACTGCCGAAGGTGATAATGTCCACCGGTTCGATCTCGCCGCCGTTCATTTTACTGACATCACCGTAGTGCTTTATGAACGGCAGTCGTTTTGTGGTTACCCGAATGGGGAAAGGCTCGACTTCCGATGCCCAGACAGGCTGAATGCCGGAAAGAAGTCCTCCCAAAGGAAAACCCCCGGAGCCATCAAACAGGCTGCCGAGGGTTAAAGGCTTATTCAGTTCCATCCGTCTGCACCTCCTCAAATCTGAGGCTCTCGCCGTTCCGGATGACCGATACGTTCTCGCTCGTGCCGACCTGTTCAATGTATCGTTTCACAATCACATCGCAGTACTTTTCATCGAGTTCGGCTGTAAAACAGATACGTCCGGACTGCTCACAGGCGATCAGCGTGGATCCGCTGCCGCCGAAGGGGTCGAGGACAATGGAATTCGTCAGCGAGGAGTTCATTATAGGGTAAGCCAGGAGAGGTATCGGCTTCATCGTGGGATGGTCGCCGTTTTTCTTTGGCTTGTCAAACTCCCAGATGGTGGTTTCCTTTCTGCCGGTGTACCATTGGTGCTTGCCGCTTTTCTTCCAGCCGTACAGCACCGGCTCATGCTGCCACTGATACGGAGAGCGTCCGAGTACCAGAGACTGCTTCTTCCAGATACAGCATCCGGAGAGATAAAACCCCGCATCGGCAAAGGCGCGGCGGAAATTCAACCCCTCGGTGTCCGAGTGGAAAACATATATGCTGGCGTCATCCGCCATGCGGCTTTCCATATTGACAAAGGCATCCAGGAGGAACTGATAGAACTTCTCGTTCGCCATATTGTCGTTCTTGATTTTTCCGGCGGCCCCTTCGTAATTGACGTTATACGGAGGATCGGTCACTGTAAGATTGACGCGATGGTCGCCGACGAGGATATCATAGGTCTCCTTTTTTGTGGAATCGCCGCAGATAAGCCTGTGTCGTCCGAGCGTCCATATATCTCCGGATTTTGAGAACGTCGGTTTTTGCAGTTCCGCATCGACGTCGAAATCGTCATCTTTAACCTCGGTATCCTTACCGAACAATTCCGTCAGCTCTTTTTCATCGAAACCTGTAAGGCCAAGGTCGAAGCCGAGCCCCTCCAGTTCTTCCAACTCTATTCTCAGAAGTTCCTCGTCCCATCCGGCGTCTAGCGCCATACGGTTGTCTGCGAGGATATATGCCTTTTTCTGCGCCTCGGTGAGGTGGTCGACATATACGCACGGCACCTCGGTGATGCCTTCCTCCATGGCCGCCTGGATTCTGCCGTGTCCGGCAATGACGCCGCAGCTGCGGTCGATGAGGACGGGGTTCACAAAGCCGAATTCCCGTAAAGAAGAGCGGAGCTTTTTTATCTGCTCCGCCGAATGTGTTCTCGCGTTATTCTGATAAGGCACCAGCTTGGCGATGGGCACAAGCTGCATCTCAGTCGTTGTCTTGCTCATGTTTTTTCACCGCCTCCCGGAGTTCCTGCCAACAGTGATTCCACTCCCATCTCTCGCAGCCGCCGAAGTGACCGTAGGTTGAGGTCGCGGAATAATCCGTGTCCCTCAGTTTAAGGAATTCGATGATGGCGGCCGGACGAAAGTTGAATGTATCAATGACGGCGTTTCTGATTACCGTATCGGAATACTTGCCTGTGCCGAAGGTGTCTACCTGAACGGCGACAGGGTCAGCCTTGCCAATGGCATAGGAGACAGCCACCTGGCATTTATCCGCCAGACCGTTCTGCACAATGGACACGGCGACGCATCTCGCCATATAGGCAGCCGAGCGGTCGACCTTCGTGGGGTCTTTGCCGGAAAACGCTCCGCCGCCGTGCGCACCCTCGCCGCCGTAGGTATCCACGATGATTTTTCTGCCGGTGAGACCCGTGTCAGCGGCGGGACCGCCCTTCACAAATCTCCCGGAGGGATTGACGAGGATTTCCGTATCCTTATCAAAGGGAAAGGCTTCGAAAACTGGCCACAGCACATTGGATATAATCTCACTGCGGAGAACATCGAGGTCCTTGCACTCGGAATGCTGAACGGAAACTACGATGGTCTTCACACGCACAGGCTTTCCGTCCTCATACTGAATGGTCACCTGCGCCTTGCCGTCGGAGAAAATCCCCTTGACAGTACCGTCCGAGCGAACCTTGTCGACCCGTTTGCAAATCTGATGAGCAAGTTCAAGAGGCAGAGGTATAAGGCTTTTGGTTTCATTGGTGGCGTAGCCGTAAACGGTGCCCTGATCTCCGGCGCCGATGGTGGAATACCAGGAGGTATCTCCATTCCTTGATTCAAGGGCTCTGGACACGCCGCCGTCGATGTCCTCCGATTGTTTATGTACATATACATAAATGAGGTGCTTCAGAGGATTATATCCGGCTTTCCGCAGCGCCTGTCGTGTAATAAATCGGATATCCACACGCTTTGAGCAGGTGATTTCACCAGCTACGATGATTTTATGTCCTGTCGCCATGACCTCGCAGGCTACGCGGGAGGATTTATCGAGCCGCAGGCACTCATCCAGAATGCTGTCGGCAATAAGGTCGCACAGTTTGTCCGGGTGACCTATGCATACGCTTTCGCAGGTTTTATATGATGTCATATCAAAATCCCTTTCTCTGATGAAGCAGTCGTTCCAAATCATCATTAGGGTTTGCGCCGCTGAAATCCACGGTACAGTTCTCCTTGACGATTTGCATAATGGCATCCCACTGGCGGGCTGCCTGATTCATATAGTTGATGCCGATGTTTATAAACGGAGAAGTGATGGGTTTTCCGGTCGTCGGATGTTTCGAGAGGAAACCGAGCTCGTTGGTCATCTCCTCGCACTGAATCCATCGCGCTACGCACATGGCGTACCGCTCTATTGTCTGGGGAGACACATAGGCGGCGCAGCCGATATTGCTGAGCCACTGCCATGTTTCTTCGTATACTGACTTCGCACGGAGCTCCGTGCCGTCACGCTGTTTTGCCGAGAGGATGTCTTTCGGTTTCGGCATCGCTGTGCCCTCAACATCTGGAATGTCCATAACGGTAAGCTTCCTGCCGCCCGGATTGCCGCTTAACGCTTTTTCGGTCACGGCTTTTTTCTTGCGTCCGGCACCGGGCCTTTTTCCGCCCTGACCGCCGGTGTTATTCGATTTTGTTGGTATTTTTCTCACCGCCTTCCTTTATCACCCTTTTGAATTCGCATTTTGTTCACACGTGACCCCAGGCCGTTGCCCTGAATTAAAAGCCGCAGAGATTCGAACGCCCCACCGGGTGCGTTAGTTGTCATAGCTGTGCGGCTTTCGCGTTCCAAGTTCGCCGTGCGCCTTCATATGGCAGGAACGGCAGAGGGACACGAGGTTTGAACGCTCATGCGTACCGCCCTCCGAGAGCGGGACACGATGGTGGACTTCCTCTGCCGGACGGTAAATGCCGTGCTTCAAGCACTCCTCGCACACGGGGGACTCACGGATTTTTCTGTCCCTGATCCGTTTCCAGGCGCGCCCGTAAACATTCTTGTCGGTGGGCCGCTGGTATCGGTTGTAGAATTGTTCGGCTTCCGTTTTATGTTCCGGGCAGTAAATCTCACCGTCTCCGGCAAAGTTTGGGCAGCCGTTCATCCGGCAGGGTCTTTTTGGTTTTTTCGGCACTCGTTTCACCTCCGGTTCCTTGCATGAGAAAAGCCCCCGGAAGGATGTACCTTCGAAGGCTCTCGCATTGTATTTTTTGCTGGTTATACTATAACCTGAATGGCAGGTGCTTATCTCTGCTCAAAGCTGCTCATTTCGTTGCGGCTTGCAGATAATGATAGGGTCATCAGGCATCACCACATGAAGCAAAGCATTTCCGTGCCAGCGGCGGACTGTGCTTTTGTCGGCGTTCAGTTCATCACCGATCTGTTCCCAGGTGTAATTGTGTACATACCGGTACCGAAGTACCATACGCTCATCGGTGTCAGTTACTTTGTCGATGACGCCTCTGATCTGTTCCTTCAGAGCAACGAACTTATCTATTTCCGCGTTTATCTTCTCATCAAGCGCCATGATGCGTTCAATGCAGCGGACAAAAGGCGGGTCGGTATTCCTTGAGGTGCTGACCTTTTCGCCCCAGTTGGGAGCGGAAACGTTGTAGGCCATCTCGCGAAGGCGCTCCATTTCCTCAATGTCCGAGTTGATTCTGTGGTCGAGCCGGTATGCCTGGTGAAGATACTCTTTTGGTTTCATTCTCTTTCCACCTCCGATTTCAGTTTTCTGATCAACATATCACCGTCAACAGAGGTAAGTTCTCTATACCACTCGGAGCGGAAGAACCTCTCCACCTCGGCTATCATTTCAATGGCGGGCTGGTATTTCGGCCGTTTTCGGTGCTTTTTTAATGCGTCCCTGTAATCCTTGACGGCTTTCAGGATTATAGCGGCGGCAAGCTTCTCATAAGGTTCACTCAACGCCTCACCTCCATATTCGCCTTGACGGCGTCTATTAGAGACGACTGCGTTTTCTCCTTGCGTTTCAGTGCCTTCATAACGTCCTCATCAATCGTACCTTTGGCGATAATGTGGTGAAGCACAACCGTGTTTTGCTGTCCCTGCCGCCAGAGCCGGGCGTTCGTCTGCTGATACAGCTCCAGTGACCACGTCAGACCGAACCATATCAAGGTTGAGCCTCCGGCTTGGAGATTCAGCCCGTGTCCGGCAGACGCCGGATGGATAAGCGCCACGGGAATCTCGCCGCTGTTCCACCTTTCGATAGCGCCAGGAGCTTTCATTTCCAAAAAGGGGATATGAAGTCTGCACAATCGTTCTTTGATGCGGTCGAGGTCGTGCTGATACCAATAGGCAATGAGAACGGGTTTTCCGTTTGCGCCCTCAATCAGATCCTCTAGAGCATCCAGTTTGCGGTCATGAAGATATTGAACCCGGTTATCCTCGCCGTAGACAGCGCCGTTCGCCATCTGCAGGAGTTTGCCGGAAAGGACGGCGGCGTTCAGCGCGTCGATCTCCACGTTTTTCAGCTTGACCACCATATCCTCGCGGAAAGTGTCGTACACAGACCGTTCTTTTTCGGAAAGGTACGCAGGGACTTCGATTAAAACGTATTCCGGCAGTTTGAGGTAATCCGCCGACCGCATGGAGATGGTAATGTCGGATATGGCGTCATAGATTTTCTGTTCCGCGCCCTCCATCGGCTTATATGAGAACACGACCTGTCCGTTGCGCTTATCCGGGGTAAAATAGCGGCTGCGGTAGTGAGTTATGTATCTGCCGAGTCTTTTGCCAAGGTCAAGAATACGAAACTCCGCCCACAGATCCATAAGCCCGTTTGACGAAGGCGTTCCGGTCAGACCTACAATTCTTTTAGCAAAGGGTCTGACTTTCAGAAGGCTTTTGAACCGCTTGGCCTGATAAGATTTGAAGGAGGACAGCTCATCGATGACCACCATATCGTAGTCAAATATAATGCCGCTTTTATTTACGAGCCAGTCCACGTTTTCACGGTTGATGATGTGTATATCGGTTTTCTCCTTAAGAGCCGAGAGCCGTTCCTGCTCTGTGCCGACAGCCACGGCGTATGTCAGTCCGTACAGATGATCCCACTTTTTGATTTCTGCGGGCCATGTATCTCTCGCCACCCTCAGAGGAGCGATGACCAGGACTTTCCGGATGAGAAAACTGTCAAGGCAGAGGTCGAAGATGGCGGTCAGCGTTATCACGCTCTTACCCAGACCCATTTCAAGCAGTACTGCCGACACGGGATGGTTCAGGATAAACTCCGTCGCAAAGGTCTGATATTCATGTGGAGAGTATTTCATTGATGATCCCTCCGATCTGCTCTTTCCGGTCAATGCAGTAAACCGAAAAACCAAGCTCCTCAAGCTGCCTTTTTCGCCTTGCCTGCAAAGGCCGGAGTTTCATTCCATCGGCTTTGGTTTCAACGAAGGCGATTCTGCCGCCGGGGAAAAGCAGTATCCGGTCTGGCACTCCATCTAAACCCGGACTTGCGAATTTCAGCGCCAGACCTTCCATCTTTCTCACGGCCTTCACCAGAGCCTGTTCAACATATTTTTCTCGCATATTCGCTCCAATCCGGACAAGTGACGGACAACAGTCAAAAAACTCCTATACGCGCGTACATATACGCTTACGCACCCAAAGCACTTTCTTTTTTCATTTTTTATGCTCATAGGTTCAAGGTTGTCCGCTTGTCCTGTACAGTCGCTTTTTCCCTGACTGCAAGGGTTCTTACAAGGACGAGCGGCAGGACAGCTTTGAGGACAGCCTGCCGCTTGTCTGCCTTGGGTTGGGACAATCACTCGGACAAGCTGCGCCTGTACCCGCGCTGTCGTCCGTAGATCGGGTAGTTTTTGCGGTCTGATTTATCCCAGCCCTCGATCTTCCGCATGATAGCCGCGATAGCGTAGGTGTCCTTTGACTGCATGGAGGGCCCCTCCTTGCCGAAACACTCGCACCATATCTCCATGTTGCAGGTGTATTCCCGCCGCACCGTGCCGGTGTGCTGATCACCGCCGAACTCCGAACCGTTCAGGAAGTTCCTGCGCTCATAAAGGGACATGGTATCCCAGGTTTCAGGCAGCAGGGTTTCAAGGTAAGCCCGTACCAGACCTTCACGCTCATCGGATTCCATAGCGTTGGCCTGTTCGGTGATGGCGATCTGCGCGTCCTCACCGTCGAGATACAGCTTTTCGCCTTTTCGGTAGATAACAAGGGTCTCCGCCCATATCTGCTCGACCTCGGTTTTGGTAAGCTGCCATGATTTCTTTTTACTTTCACCGCTGACGCGGACGGGCCAGAAGCGGCGGTTTCCTGTGATATCGCGGAGAAAACCGCTCTCGGCGTTGGTAGAGCCGACGATGACGCACTGACGGGGATGGTTTTCCACGGTCACGCCGTAGGAGGCGCGGTACTTGTCGTCCAAACGGGAGATAAAGGATTTCACTGTCTCCACATCGGCTTTCCGCATACCGGCAAGTTCGCCAAGTTCAAGAATCCAGTATCCCTGCAGTTTTTCGGGGCCGGCTTTATCCTTCATATCCGTTAGCGTTAAACTGTCGGAGAACCAGTCCCCGGCGAGTTTGGCGTAGAAGGTGCTTTTACCGATGCCCTGGGGACCGTTGAGGATTGGAACGGAATCGAACTTCGTGCCGGGTCTGTATATGCGCGCCACAGCCGCCGTCATGGATTTCCGGCTGACCGACCTGGTATATGAAGTGTCGTTCGCACCGAAATAGTCGATATACAGCGTATCCACTCTTGGAACTCTGTCCCATTCGGGCAGAGATTCGAGATATTCCTTGATGGGGTGATAGGCTCTCTCGGCTGCGACCGCAAGAATGGCGTCTTTTGTTTTTGTCGGGGAGTAAAGTCTGTATTTGTTTGAGAGGTAGACCTTAAGAGCCGCTATGTCCGAATCGTTCCAGCCGGGCTTGATCTGCTCCCACGGAAGGCCGTCCTTTGCGTCGATGCCGTCCCGATGGCAGTTGAAGGCGATATGACGCAGCTCACAGTCGTGGCGGAGAATGAGAACCAGGTTGTCGAGTGTGTCCTTGATGTTTCCGCCCTTGTCCAGTTCCAGAGCGTCCTGCCAATCCTCGTCGTCAAACTCAGCTGACGCCTGCTCGGTTTTCTCCTGGACAAGGAGCCGTTTGACCTTGTCGTCCCGCACAGAAAACTCCGACATTTCCTTAAATGATTTCTTCTCATCATCACCGCCGAATTTATGGATACGGACGAGGTCGAAGGCGTTCAGCTCCTTTTCGCATGCGGGATCTGTAGCGTGGTGGGAATAGGCAAACTTATCATCATAGACGACTACGCCGGCGGAACTGTCGGCGGAAATGTAGTCATAGCGTCCGGGTATGGCGGAAGGCTCATATACCGTGGACAGGAATTTGTCAATTGCCGCCTGAATGGTGTAGGCACGGCAAAAGGCGCCGACAACACCGCCTTTTTCAAGAGGGTTCTGCTGGCGTTTTTCGCTTCTGTTTGTGACCGAACTTTCACGGGATGATGTGGGAAGCTGAGAGCAATCCCGCCAATTGGGGTGAGCCGACAATACCTCGTCGGGATCAAGCCATTTGCCGCTGAAACGCCTGAAAATGTATTCTCCGTTTGAGGGCGTGGTCGGCCAGTACATCAGCTGATGCGGACGGTAGGAACACTCGTCAAACTGGCCGATGCCCCATTCATCGGTGAAGAACCGGGCGATGGCGGAATACTCGTCCGGCGTTACATCCCTCGCCATCGGAACGAGCAGTCTCACCCTCGGCGCGTCCGGCACATGGCCGTGGGTTGTGTAAAGACAGGATTCGTATTTACCGAACATCTCATAACGGTCGATGAAATCCTTATCGGCATGGTCGCCATCGAGGGATAGCATGGAGCGGCAGACTACCGTTTCACGCTTGCGCCTGCCGTCCTTCAATATGCCGCCGACAAAGCCGCCCTTGTCTTTGGTTCTGTCCCGCTCCGCTTTCGGCAGCTTCGGATATTCCTCGGCGGTCTCTAGGGTACGTATGGTCGTTTTGAGCCTTTCGCAGAGGTCGTCAAACGTAATCTTTTTATTAGACCATTTCCTGGCAAAGCAGCTGCCGCCGTATGCAATAGGCAGTTCACGCATGACGCTCAACCTCCTCAAAGTCATTATTGAAATAACGGACAGGCTGTCTGCGGCGCTCCGCCTTATGCAGTTCGCGGCTCATGCCCTCGGTGATTGTTTCGCCGAGCACCCAGACCTCCTGGCATTTGCCCATAAGCACGATGTCCATAAAGAGGGCAAGTTCAAGTTCCTCCGGATCTTTATCCGACATAAACTGAGGAAAATGCAGTATAGTGCAGAGCGGTATATATCCCCGGTCTACGGCGAAGCGACAGAATCTGCGCGCCTTTTCGCTGTTGCCGGCGGGATCATTTCTGTATGGGCAGCAGATATACACGAGCGGGAGGAAGGCGGACTTTGCCGCCTTTTGCTCCTCACGCTCCATTTTGCTCATGACTTCATAGGGTACGGGGTCGTAACAGCCGGAGGCATTGAATCGTTCATTCCGTTCCATCACTCACGCCTCCTGTTCGATTAAAGGGAGAATGCCGTCCGCCTTAAGCGCATGATAGATGAACAGCCGCCCGCCCTGGGTCCAATAGGTATGAACATGGCTGTGTATCTCGCCGTTGCCGCCGGGAGAACTGAAGGTCTTGGTGCTGGTGTATCCCTTTTCAGCGTATTTCTGATACAAAAGCCAAATCCTGCCCTGCTTATACTGGACTCCCTTATCATTCAGATAGCTGTTGAGCCTGTTTGCGCTCCATCCGTAGTCCTTGGCGATAACCGAAATCGCGACAAGGTCTTTGCAATTCAGAACTACATCGTAATATGAAGCCTTAGGTCTCATTTCAGTTATCTGCTGCTGTTGCACGGCTACCTGTTCCGAAAGCGCCTTGACCTTTTGCCGTTCCTCTTTCAATGCCGTGAAGGCGGCAATGGCAAGGTCGGGATTGGCAAGAAGCTCATCGGCAGCGTAGATGCCATGTCTACGGATTGCCGGAAGCACATCGCTTGTTACCCAGCGTTTGAACTTTTTCGCAGACGGGAGTTTGCTGGATAAGATGAGGCTGTATAAGCCGGATTCATTGATAACGATGAAATCCTGACTTCCGCCAAGGGTGTCGCATTTCGCTACTCCCTTGTCTTCCTCATCCACATGCTTGGCAAGTGCATCGCGGGTATTGGTATATCCAAGCGCCTCCGCTACGTCCTTGCCGACAACATACGGCTCGCCTTCGATGACCGTTGTACGCACCGAGCCGAACTCGGCATTTCTGAAAACCTGTAATTCCATAACGAATTACCTCCTCAATTTTGATTTGAGGGTTGTCCCTCTGCCTTGTAGCCACGGGAGATGGGCGAAAAGGACGTTTTCGGAAAAAGTTCTTTAAATTTCTTTTCTGCGCGCTGCAGACGATGATTCAGCGTGTTCGGCTTTTCGCCGATGGACTCCGCGTATTCCCCCGGCTTCATGCCGTCAAGGTGGATGGCGATTATCATCTCGGCGTAGTCCGGCTTCATCGCGCCGCGGATGAGATAGCACCAGTTTTCGTAGTCATACTGATGCTCACGATGCTCCTCATCGGTGAAGTCCGGGAAAGCGTCGACATAGTTTGGAATCTTTGAGCCTTCATCGCCGGGCTCCGGCTGTTCCTCCTTTCGGAGGGCTTTGCCACTCTTGCCGTTAATGTGCTTGGGGACAGCATTGGCGTCCCAATGTCGGTTGTGCTGACGCCAGTTGTTGTACTCACGCTTGTTCATGAGGTCGAAAACCTCCTGAACGGTTTCGCAGCGTTTGACCTCGCCGCGCTTTTCCGGCTTTGCCGCCGTAAGCCGCTGTTCATAGTCGGTGTCCAGCATTACGCTGTAATCGCCGTCCGGGATTTCAATGGTTGTGTAGAACGGATGACCGTTCTTGATGTTGTCTTCATACAGCACCCTGATTTTCATTTTGTATTCCTTTCCGTCCGAGCAAAGGGCGGCGGAATACAAAAAAGAGCCTGTGGTGAAGATGTCCACAGACCCCGCTTGTCCAAAAATGGGCGCACGAAATCGCGGTGGGTGCATCTTCGTTCCTGACACAGCTTTTATTGCTGTGCCGTTAACTCTTATGCATCCCGCCGTCCTAATGCGCATCTCGGACATTGAGATTTATTTAGTGAGCATTAATGTTGTTTATCAATTCCCCTTAAGTGGAGAACAGGCAGGCTGATTGTTATCCGTCACTGCCTGTCCCGTGCTTAGGCAGATTACTTCTTCCTGCCAGGTTTTGTTTGACTTAAAGCGCTGCCTGCAACCGACTTCGAGTTACTGCTATATCGATTATCATTGAGAATTTTGCTTGCCTTGGAAGCCACTGCCTTGGAAGTCTGCTTAGAATTTTTAGCCATTTTTCTCACCCCCTTTATCTACAGAAAATCTTGCTTTTCGCCAAGATTCTTGATATAATTACCAAATATGATTCTTGGTACTTTTGCTTGAGTGCCCTTCTCATTGGGTCAATCAAATTTTATCAAAACAAGGCTTTTGAAAAGCGGACTGGGCGGACGCCTTCGGACGCTCTCGGACAGGAAAAAATATTGTCTTATTCATTGCAGGAGGTGACGTCAATTTGAAATTCTCCGACTATGCCCAAGGTCTACTCCCATACATTTCCGGAGGGGCAAGTGAACCGGTTTTCTTCACGGAGATAATCGGGAATTTTATACAGGATGCTGCAATGGATGCGTGTGCGGTTCTAAAACGAAAACCAGACACCCGATATCGCTATATAAAAGGTGGTAGAGATATTCAGGCCAAAGACGCCCAGTATATTTACGACCATCGTGATATGGACAAGTATTCCGATTGGCTAAGTGATCAGATGGACAACTCAGATTCTTTCGATGCGGTTTCTGTGTGGCTTACGAAATGCGAGATAGAACACGATAAATACAGTGTTGCTGATGCATGTTCGACTTTGCTAGAAAGTATATTGCTGGAAACCATTACTGGTACGATTACATCAGACAATAACCCCGAAAGTTCCGAATATGACTTCAAACTGGTTGAGGAAATCCAAGAAAAAATAAAGTCACTTCCTCGGCCGGCTGAAGTGCCAATACCGCAGGAAGCGACTAATGAAGAACAGGACTATATTAATGAACTATATAATGCTTATGGTGATGCTGAAAGCATGACTCCATTTGCAAAAGAAGACATGACTAATTTCCCGGAGTACGAAGAAGACCTCGCAGATAGACGAATTGATTTTTATGCTGCAGATACAATACGTCGCGGGGTGATGGAACTTGGGCGAGGCGGATTGTCCAATCAGTTTGACGTGCTAAAAGGTGAAACCTACGATGGCGTGAAAGACACTGAAAGGCGCACCCATCCAGATGGATACCAGAGAATGCTCGCCGTCATGGAGCAGGCTGTCAATGCTCCTTTGAAGGATTATTTGTTAAGTGAATCGCCATATTGGATAAGCGGTAAAATCAAAAAAGGCGTATGCCACCATTTGGTTAATGACGGAAAAATAAGGTGGGTGAAAAAGAAAAGATGACCAACACAACAGTTATCGGCTCACCTTTTGAGATGTCTCTGCGCATTCTTCTTATGCTGGATGAGTTGACTAATTTTGAATTGGACGAGCAACGAATCTGTGCCATAGATTTTATATCCGTATATGCTGCAGATTTTAAACTACTTGACGAAAATCTTCATGGGTATGGTAATTACCGTTATAGCGAATATCCCGCCCGAAAGAACTTAGCGAAGGATGCATTGAAAATCCTCGTTCTTGACGGTACGGTTTCTTTTTACCCGAACAAAAATGGCTTTACGTATAAAATTAGCAAATCTGGGAGTAAAGTGTGCCAGAGCCTTACTTACTCGTATGCTGAGGAGTATAGGATTGCCGTAAGAATGGTCAGTAGCAAATATGACTTATCAAGTGGAAAAGCCCTGCTAAATGATATCAATCGCCACACACTCCATTCTTTGCAGGAGGTCGATGATGAATAGATTCTATATAGAAAAACTGGTCGTTTCGGGTGGAGGCCATGAAAACTCTGTGATTGAATTTGTGCCGGGGTTTAACCTCGTTGTCGGCCCATCCAACACCGGAAAAAGTCTTATCATGGACTGCATCGACTATGCCTTTGGATTTACTCCGAAGCCTGATAGGCCATCAAAAATAGTAGACAATAGTAATGGCTACGAAAAGATATCTATGCATTTGAGAAGCAATGCAGGATCTGTCGTTCTCGAACGTAAGATTGGTGACACCAAGATTACTGTCAGCGGTACGGATCCTACCATTGAGCATGATACCTACAGTGTAAGTAACACCGCAAAGAAAAGCATAAACACCGTTTTTTTGCAGCTGCTTGGAATAGATAAGCCTCATAAGGTCCTTTCCAATGAAAGCGGAGGTACACAAGCGTTAACATGGAGAAGTATGCTGCATTTGTTTTTCATTCGGCAAGCGGATATTGCGAGAGAAACATCTGCACTTAAAGCCCCGGGAGGATACGGTAAGACTGCATCGCCTGCGGTATTGCTTTATCTTTTGACCGGTCAAGATGCGAATAATCTCGAAAAGCCCGAGGACCCGGAAATAAGCAAAGCAAAAAGAAAGGCATTAACAGAATACATCCGTGATAAAGCAGAACGGTTTTCCAAGCGACGTGAAGAGCTGGAAGGGACTCTTTCCGATATTGGTAGTGCAAATGTCTATGAGGCTGTAGATAAGATTTATGAAGAAATCAATGCTATACAAAAAGAACTCGACGAAGCTGCAAGCGAAAGTCAAAAGCTCATGTCTAAAATATATGAACAAAACGGGAAATTGTCTGAATGCAATACTGTTATTCATAACTTTTCAGTTCTCCGGCAACAGTATCAGTCAGATATCAGACGTCTCGGTTTTATTGTTGACGGGAAAATCAGCCAGTCGTCTTTAACCGCAAAAAAACTTTGCCCATTCTGCGATAGTGAGATCACTGCACCGCCTAGTCAGCAGTACATTGAAGCATCATCAGCGGAGCTTGCTAAAATTAAAGGACACCTATCAGAGCTTGAAGAAGCCAAAGCCGCCATCGATAAGCAGCAGAAAGTGATACATAGCACCATTGAGAACCTTGAAAGGGAGAAAGAACAGGTTGATTCTTTAATATCCGATCAACTCCATCCCAAACTGGCCGTATTCAAGGAACAACTTGAAGACAACCTCCTGCTGATGAGACTTACCGGAGAACTTGAGTCCGTACGCCAAAGCGAAACTCAATATCGAAGCGAGCTTTTTGAGAAGGAAACTGAGGAAACGCCGGATAATCCAAAATATAACATTATGGGTTATTATGATTATGAATTAGTCCATGGTTTTGAAAAAAAATTAATCGAGGTCTTAAGTGCATCAAAAATAGGTGGTGCAACAACTGCTCGGCTCAATATGACAAACTTTGATATCGAGATTGGTGGGCTTAAAAAAGCTGTTTCAATGGGTGGCGGATTCTGTGGACTCTTGAACACAATTACCGCATTCGCGATGGGTTCTTATCTTATTGAGCGTGAATGTAAATCACCCGGATTTTTCGCTGCCGACTCTCCTCTCACCCAATTGTCGGAGGCAGAACATATTGAACAACGGGATACAATCAAATACAATTTTATTCAATATTTGATTGATCACGCCCTTGAGCGACAGGTAATAATCATAGAGCAAAAAAAGCGTGTGCCTTTTATCCCCCAAGAAAATGAAGAAAAAGGTATCCATGTAGTTGAGTTTTCAAGAAATCGCAATGTCGGTAGATACGGATTCTTGAATGACATCTATAACACGGAAGACATTTAGTTTTATTAGTTCTAAACAAATAGCAAGGAGATAAAAAATGCGTGTGAGCTATGAGAAACTATGGCACATTTTATTGAGTAAACAAATGACAAAGGAAACTTTCAGGAAAAAGTGCGGTCTCAGTTCAAATACGATCGCCAAACTTGGGAAAGGGCAAAATGTCACTACGGATGTGCTTGTGAAAATATGCAAGACACTCGATTGCGACATCTCGGAGATTATGGAATTATTACCAGACGAACCGGCTAAGTAAAAATCGTTTCGGGAGATAATTTATGCTTTATACGTCGAGAAAGGAGCACATATGACCATTGAGGAAATTCTACGTTCAAATCTAACAGACGATCAATATGATGCTGTAGTGGACGAGTCTCAGAACATTCTATGTTTGGCATGCGCCGGTTCTGGGAAGTCTCGTACGCTAGCTTATAAAATTGCCTACTTGGTGTCCAAAGGAGAGACACCTGAATCCATCGTTGCCTTCACCTTCACTGAGAAGGCTGCTGAGTCCATTAAACGCAGAGTCGCCGAGGCTCTGCGAAATTTTGGGTTGTCCGAAAACTTTATAGGTGCGATGTTTATTGGCACATTGGATTCTTTTTGCCAAAAGCTACTCGGAGATATCAACGCCAAATATCGGCAGTATGACATCCTAGATAGAAACGGGCTCATTCTCTTCTTAATGTCGAGATTCCATCAAATAGGGCTGAAACATGGCGAAGGACGCTACTTCAAAGAGAATATTCTTCCGATTGCCGACGCGTGGCAGACGATGAACAACGAGAACATTGACTTGGCAGATATCGAGCAGTACGATGCCACGCTGTTTAAGCGTCTGACAAAGCTTGGAGAAGTCCTTGACCGCGACGGCTATATGGATTTTTCATTTGCCATTCGACTCGGTGTACATGAGTTAAAAAAGATAACTGACAAGGCGAATTCCTATATCGCAAAATTCAAATACCTCCTTGTCGATGAGTACCAGGATATCAATCCTATTCAAGAGGACTTTATTAAGACGTTGGCGAGCCACCTCGATATGCTTCTCGTGGTGGGCGACGATGACCAGTCCATTTATGGTTGGCGAGGCGCAAACGTACAGAACATCCTGACATTCAATAAACGCTATTCAGATGTCGCCATCCATCGCCTTTTAGTAAATTTCAGAAGCACAGCCGCTATCGTCGATGGTGCGAATAACTTTGTTCAGCGCACTATAAGCCTTGTACGTCTGGGCAAGGAAATCAAATCGCATTCCGACGGCAATATCCAGGATTTGCGTAAACTTTGGTTCAACGACCGCGAAGAGGAAGCTGAGTGGGTAGCACAACGTATTGAGAGTCTCATTGGAACAAAATATGTGGAAGGCTTCAACCCGGACGGTTCGGAAAAGTGCCGCGGTCTTACATACGGCGACTTCGCTATTTTACTGAGGTCGATACATAACAGCAATGGAGATAATAGGGACAAGCAATTTGCCGAGGCATTAATACGGCATGGTATCCCGTTTAAAACGACTGGCGAAGGGGGCATCTTTGACCGGCCATATGCAATTTGTGTTCAACAATCAATGGAATTACTTCGTGAGGCGGGCATACCGAGAGAGACGGCGTTGGACTTTTTTGACAAAACCATACTGCCGATATTTCCACACGCCAATGAGAGCAAGTTTATCGCGGTGCTAAACAAGTGGCATCAAAACATCCATGCCTCGACATCCTCTGCTCGCCGCAAGGTGTACCCACAGGAGTTTCTGCACGATCTTGTCGACGTTTTTAACGTGCGTGATTTTGAGGACGAAACCGCATTGCGCGACCTTGGCCTTTTTAGCAAAATCATCCTTGACGTCGAGAAAACCTATACCAGTATCGATTCCTCATATAGGTATGCGGAAATGCTAAACTTCATCTCCAATATCGCTATGAACAGCTATGAGTTGGAGTCGATTGATTACCTCGTGAAAGAAAATGCGGTGGACATTTCCACGATACATAAAGTTAAAGGGCTTGAATATCCTGTGGTCTTTGTCGTCGATTTAATAGCGAGTCGTTTTCCGCACAGGAATGCTACCTACAATGGTAAACTTCCGCATGACCTTATGCTTGAGGCCATTGACCGCGGGGCCTATGGTACGAGGCTTGAGGACGAGGCGCGCTTATTTTACACGGCGATCACTCGGGCCGAGAGGTGTCTCTACCTTTCGGGCAGTACTCACCACCCTGATTTGAAACGAGCATGTAAGCGCTCGGCGTTTATCGCGGACTTTACGCACCCCAGATTACGCGAGGATGATAAGACACTTGATGCGCTTGCCGAGGAAATCGAGCCGCAACCGCGCTTTGACGAGAGTGAATTCCCGACGGATTACTCCTCGGTAAAGAGTTATTTAACCTGCCCCTACTCATACAAACTCGCCACGATAATGGGCTACAATGCCGCTGTTCCTGAACTTTTCGGTTTCGGCAAAACGAGCCATACTATTTTGGAACGCCTGCATCAGCGGTTCAAGGACAGAGCACCTTCTGCGGAGGAAGTGGCGGAGATTGTCGAGTCCACCTTTATGCTGAAGCACGTTTTCCCAAGTAATGACCCTATAAACCGTCCCGGATCGTATGAGCGGGCAAAAACTCTTGTACAGAGAATCTTGACGGAATACTCGCAAAGGTACTCCGCCGACTTCGGTCGCCTGCGGCAGGACGAGGCACGATTTGAAATTTCGGTTAAAGACGCTCTTATAACGGGTGCGATAGACCTCTTATTGATGGAAGACCCGCAGCGTGGAATTGTCACGGCTGACGTTATCGACTTTAAGTCAATGGAAACGCCGGAGGATGTCGCCGCCTATGACTGGCGCGATATGTCCATTCAGGTGCAATTGTACTCCCAAGCAGCGAAAGAAGTCATCGGCGAGAACGTGGAAACAGGGTTTATCCACACTCTTAAAGACAACCGAAGGACATCCGTCCCCGTGGATAATGAGTCGGTGGATAGCGCCATCGGCGTAATCGAATGGGCTGTCAGAGGAATTCTCGACGGAGATTTCCCAATGCGAGCCTGCCCGCAAAACTGCGGGAGTTGCGATTTTAAGGCAATGTGCGCGCAAAAAAGGCAGGCGTTCAAAAACGAAGCACACCCCCCGCAAATCAACACCCCTGCAGGGTTAAAAACAATAGCCGCTTTTGAAAACAACGACGGGGGCGGTGGTGTATGAGGTTTAAGTTTGAAGCAATAGATATATTTTCGGGTTGCGGCGGTGTGTCCTGCGGTCTGACCTCCGCAGGATTCAAGGTGAAAGCCGCCGTAGAAATTGAAGATAATGCCGTAGATACCTACCTTAGCTATCTTCCGCTTGCGCATGTTAACGTGCTGAGAGGAACAGAAAACGGTGACATCTGCAAAATTAGAGGTACCGCTATTCTCGAAGCCGCCGGAATAAAGAAAGATGACATTTACCTTTTCGCAGGTTGTCCGCCGTGCCAGAATTTCTCGCGGCAAAACCCGAACAATGCAAAAAAGCCCCTTGAGGAGCGCAAGAAGCTGCTGTTCGAGTTTTTACGAATTATCGAAGAGTTAGAGCCACCGTTTATCCTGATGGAAAACGTACCTGGCATTAAGACGGACAGTAACAAGGAAATCCTCGACGAATTTCTCTCCCGCCTGAAAAAGAAATATGTCGTGATAGATGGCATCCTTAACTCCGCCGATTATGGTGTACCGCAAATACGTAAACGGTTTGTGCTTCACGCCGTGCGGAACGACATCGACAAGGAATTGAAAGAAAGCGGCTTTGATTTCAGTCTTCCGAAACCGACCCATTCCGGCAAAGAAGGCGACGGCTTGCTCCCGTGGAAAACCGTGCGGGAGTCCATTGGCGACTTACCGGCAATCGGAGCAGGTGAAACATACGAAGACCCCGAAGGGCGAATACACAATCATAAGTGTGCGAATCTGGATGACATTAACATTAGACGTATTCGGGCGATCCGTGCTAACGGGGGTTCTCGCGTCGGCTTGCCGGACGATTTGATTTTGGAGTGCCACAAAAAAACGGATGCTGAGGGCAACGTGTTCTCAGGACATAAAGATGTTTACGGTATTATGGATGCGGGCAAACCCTCCCCAACGATGACGGGCGGCTGTCTTTGTTATTCCAAAGGGCGGTACGGGCATTACGAACAAGATAGGGCTATCTCAGTTCGGGAAGCGGCGCGGTTACAGACATTCCCGGACGATTTTATATTCAGTGACTCGCTGACAGCGGCGGCTTTGCAAATTGGAAACGCCGTGCCGATTGATCTCGTTAGGGCGAGCGGGAATGTGCTGAAACAGGCAATGTATATCATTAAGGCGAAAAGGAGCAAGGAAAAACATGGCTAACTTTTTTCAAATACTAGTGGAGGTCCTTAAAACAGATGAGCGTTTCTTTACAGAGGACGGAACGCTGCTTCGTAATAAGGTTTATGAATCCGCTATGAATATGGATGCTGAGCTTATCGGCTTGCTTCTTGGCAACGACGACACGAAAAAACGGTTTTTTGTCGAGCTGAACGGCACGTTTGTTTTCGATAAAGTCGGTTTTGGATGGGTGGTCAACAACCGCCAATTTTTGCCCGATAGTTACACGCGCTATAAGAACCGCATTGGCTTGATAGACTCGCGGGGTGATCTGATTTCGACAACCAACGACGTGATACTTTCCTTCCCCTACAAGGATTGCGTCCTTGAGGGCGGGCAGACAAATGACGACCAGAAGCGCAATGAGGTTTTCTATAATGCCACCCTCGCCCCAGACGAGGTGGATAGACTGCTCTATCCGAAAGTGTTGGTCAGGTCGCGGAGATATACGGCAAGCGGCATTGAAGAAGGCGTGACATTCGGCGATGGCGACAATCTCATCATTAAGGGGAATAATCTCCTTGCTATCTCGTCGCTCTTGAAGCGGTACGAGGGCAGGGTTAAATGTATTTGTATTGACCCGCCATACAACAAAGGCACCGATGAATTTGGATATAACGATAACTTTAACCACTCTACTTGGCTTGTATTTATGAAAACACGGCTTGAAGTGTCTCGGAGACTGCTTTCACAAAATGGCACTATATTCATTTTCTGCGACGATAGCGAACAGGCTTATTTACGTGTTTTGGCCGATGAAATCTTTGAACGGGAATCTTTTATACAGACAATAATTTGGAAAAACTGTGACAACAGTAATAACGATGCAAAACAATTTTCCCAAGACCATAACTATATCCTTGTCTACTCAAAGAACCCAAAGTGGGAAAGCCTAAAATTAGACAGAACATCAGAACAGGCGAAGCACTACAAAAACCCAGACAACGACCCACGCGGTCCTTGGTTTGACGGAAATCCTGTGAACTCCCCCAACCCACGCCCTAACCTAACATATACGATTACCGCTCCGAATGGCAACATCATCAACCCGCCTGCTAACGGTTGGCGATGGGATAAAAAAGAACTCCAGCGGCGAATGGAAACTGGAGAAATTCGGTTTAATGCCAGTAACACAAATATAGTCAGACGCACCTATCTTAATGAACAGGGCGGGTTGCCTCCATCTTCGCTTTGGGACATTTGCGAAGACTGTATGTGGACTGACATTGAAGAAACAGGTCATACTCGACAAGCAAAGTACGAACAGAAAAAGCTGTATCCCGGCGTAACTACAAGCGACCTATTCAAGACACCTAAACCGGAAAAGGTCATTGAAAAGATACTACGAATAGCAACATTTGAAGGAGATATTGTAATTGACTTTTTTGGTGGAAGTGGAACAACGGGCGCTGTCGCTCACAAGATGAAGCGTCAGTATATACTGTGTGAGCAGATGGACTATATCGACGACTTTATCATTGCCAGAATGAAGAAGGTTGTCGAAGGTGAACAAGGGGGTATTTCTAAAGCCGTCGAATGGAAAGGTGGGGGTTCGTTTACCTACTGTGAGTTGGCAAAATGTAATCAGCACTATGTTGAACGCATAATGGCTGCAAAAGATGACAGTGAGTTAGCCCCAATATGGCATGAAATGAAAGCAAGCGGGTTTATAAGCCATTACATAAATCCTAAAGAAATAGATGAAAATGCAGAAGATTTCAAGGCACTATCATTTAACAACAAGAAGAGGCTTTTTATAGAGCTGCTCGATAAAAATATGCTTTATGTGAATCTTTCAGAGCTGGACGATGAGGAGTACGCCATAAGCGACATAGACAAGGCTTTCACACGCAGCTTCTACGGATTGGAGGGAAATTAATGTTCCTTTTTCAGCAAATGGACTCCATCCGAGACTTTTCGCCGATTGCATTTAAGGAATTGCCTGACATAATCCCGCAAAACCTTAATCCAGCGTTCGAGCTGCGCCCTTATCAGAGCGATGCTTTCCGCAATTTTATCACGTTTTATGAGAGCGACAAATGTCCGAATCCGACACAGGTATTGTTTCATATGGCGACTGGCAGCGGCAAGACGCTCATCATGGCGGGACTAATTGTGTACCTATTTCAACGGGGATACCGTAACTTCCTCTTTTTTGTAAACCTTGATAACATCGTCAAGAAAACGAAGGACAACTTTTTGAACGCTGCTTCGGCAAAATATCTGTTTGCGGAGCAAATTGTCATTGATAGCGAAACGGTCAAAGTCAACGAGGTAAGCAACTTCCAAGGTGCAAGTCCGGATGCCATTAACATCTGCTTTACGACCACGCAGGGGCTTCACTCGTATATGTGGTTTCCGAAAGAAAACTCGCCGTCCTTTGATGACTTCGCCGATTCAAAGACTGTCTTGATTGCTGACGAAGCGCACCATCTCAACGTGGATACGCGACGTGGCAAAGTGGATGCAGCGGAGGACTCCCTACGGCAGAGTTGGGAAACGACGGTTCGCCGTATTTTCGAAGCAAACCGTAATAACCTACTGCTTGAATTCACGGCCACCTGTGACTTGCAGAACCCTTTCATATTAGGCGAGTACGAGAACAAGATTATATTTGATTACCCGCTCCGCAAATTCCGCGAGGAGAAGTATTCGAAGCAGGTACGGGCAATCCGAGCAGATATTGGCTATACAGATCGTATGCTGACGGCTTTGTTGTTCAGCCAATACCGCTTGAAGGTGTTCCAAGACCATCGACTCTACATTAAACCTGTAGTGCTTTTCAAGGCGAAAACTATCGCCGAGAGCAAGGGGTTTGAACAAACTTTTTACGAGATGATTCGTGCGCTCACTGGCACGACCTTGGAGCGCATTGTTTCAGCTTCACCGCTCGCGGAGGTCAAGCGTATGGCGGACTATTACGCTTCCAAGAGCATCGACTTTGAGGAGTTGGCGCAGGAATTGCGCGAAGAATTTAATCCCGACCACTGTATCTCGGTCAACGATGACAAGGAGGCAAACGAGCGGCAGATTCTGCTTAACTCCCTCGAAAGTCGTGACAATCCATACAGGGCTATTTTCGAGGTCAAGAAACTGGATGAGGGTTGGGATGTCCTGAACCTCTTTGACATCGTGCGCCTTTACGAAACTCGAGATGCTTCCAAGGGCAAACCTGGTGCAAGTACCATCGCCGAGGCGCAGTTAATTGGGAGAGGCGCTAGGTACTGCCCGTTCATCATCGATGAGGACGATGAAAAATATAAGCGCAAATATGACGGAGATGTAGACAACCCGCTCCGAGTCTGTGAGGAGTTATACTATCATTGCCAGTACGATAGCCGTTACATCGACGAGTTGAATAAGGCATTGATTGCCACTGGCATCATGCCGGAGAGCCAGACCGAGGTTCATTACGTACTGAAAGAATCCTTCAAGCAGGACGAACTTTATAAAACGGGTATCGTATTTCTCAACAAGCGTGAGGTTAAAAGTCGCAAAGATATTGTAGAGTTGTTGCCATCCGTCCGCGATAAGGAATACACAATAACCGTAAATACGGGCAAGACAGCGATGGACACCATGATGATGAACGTGCACTCGAACACTACCGTTAAGACGTTTCAGCACAGAACGACCATCAGGAAGGTAGCAGCTTACAACTACTCGATTGTTCATAGCGCGCTCCGTCGTATCGACGTCTTTAAATTTAGCATCCTGCGCAGCTACTTTCCAAACCTGAAATCGCTAAGGGAGTTTATCACGGATGATGCATATCTCGGTGGTGTGAGAATGCTCATCGAAAGTCGTGACGAAACACCTGCACCCGGAACCTACTACGAAGCCTGTATGTACGTCCTGACGAAAATTGGGGGCGAGATTTCAGCCATCAAGGAAACCTACGAGGGGACGACGGATTTCAGAGATAAGAAATTCAGTGAGGTCTTCCGCAGCAAGACACTGCATATAACAGACCCGCACGGAGAGGGCGAAGGCATCTCGCAAAATGCCCCGTCCATCCGCCCCGAATGGAAAATCAACCTTGGTGTTGCCGATTGGTTTATATTCAACGATAACTTTGGCACAACCGAGGAGAAAGCGTTTGTGGCGTACTTTGCCTCTTATGTGGAGGCCTTGAAAAAGGAATATGAAACGGTCTATCTTGTACGAAATGAAAGACAGCTTGTTCTATATTCCTTTGACGGCGGCGAGCGTTTCGAGCCGGACTATTTGATGTTCCTACGCCGTCGAAATAGTACTGCATCTGAGCAGTACCAAATTTTCGTTGAACCGAAAGGCAATCACCTAATAGCACAAGATAAATGGAAAGAGGACTTCCTCTTGCAGATTGAGAGTCGCGGGATTCCGAAAAAAACATTTGCAGACGACAACAAATATTACGTATGGGGCTTCCCATTCTACAATCAGCAGAACAGGATGAGTGAATTCACGAAAACTTTCGAAAAGGTCTTGCCTTCATACGGCGATACTCTGAAAGTCGCAGAAACTCCCGCACCGTATGGCCAGGGAGACGAATAGCTAGTACACGGTACGAAAGCGAGGTGTGGCATATGGCGGACGTGTATGATAAAGAAAAGCGCTCCGCCGTGATGCGGAATATTAAGGGAAAAGGCAATAAATCCACCGAGTTGGCACTTATCGCTATCTTTCGTGAGCAAGGCTTGAACGGTTGGCGACGAGGATACCCGGTCAAAGGGCACCCTGATTTTGTTTTCCTCAAAGAAAGAATTGCCGTATTTGTAGACGGGTGTTTCTGGCACGGCCACGATTGCCGGAATACAAAACCTAAAGACAACGAAGATTTCTGGGCGAAGAAAATCAGTGACAACGTTGAACGGGATAAAATTGTAACGAAAAATTTTGAGAGTAGAGGTTGGACAGTTCTCCGTATCTGGGAATGCGAGTTAAATAAGAAAAACCGCGCGGCACTTAATGAAAAACTTAGTGTGCTGAAAGTTTGCGGTGCTGAAACGACCATAAGTGAAAAGTAGTGAGGGAGTTTCATATAATTCAATAATCCCTGATAAGGCAACACAGATCATACTGATTAATTTTTCTCTTAACCCTTTAATTTTTCTTGCTTACGACTCAGGGTGGGTGCATTAAGCTGTTACCGATGCTTAAGTGACGGTAATCTCCAAAAACGAAAAAGCAAGGCAGTCTGGGCGTTTCTGCACCCACCTGTCTTGCTTTTCTTTGTGTTATAAGCGTTTCCGCAAACGAATAATAAAAAAAATAAACCAGGCATTGTATCAATGCCTGGCTGATTTCCTGGTGGAGACGGGGGGACTCGAACCCCCGACCCCCTCGTTGCGAACGAGGTGCTCTCCCAGCTGAGCCACGCCCCCATAAATCAATTAGATCTGTTTCAAAGATAAATCCATTAATAATTATAAGTTTCCAGCGCTGGAGACGCAAGGGAAATAATCTTCAGTTTATAACCCGGCGAAAGCACTTCCCCCGCTTCTTTAAGTGATCGGTTCCTAGTAACCAAGCAGGCGGCGGCTTATAATCTCCTGCCAGAAGAACAGTGGAATGTAAACTGCCAATGCCTGGTCTTTTGCAGAAAAGGATGCAATGCGTATCCCTATAAGTGGCCATTAAAATAGCTAAAAAATATTGACAAAATAGCTAAAAAATTAATATAATTACACTTAATAAAATAGCGTGGGGGTTTTTATGCGGATTAATACCACTGATTTGCAGAATGCTTTCGGTAAATATTTGGCCCTGGTTGAGAAGGAAGATATTATTATTACCAAAAATGGCAAGAATGTGGCCAAGCTTATTCACTATAGTGAACCCGATTATTTTCTGCTGCATGAAGAAATGGGCAACTATAAATCCACCAGGAGGATCAGCTATGAAGAATATACGGCAATAACCAATTCGTCTGATCAACGTTACGAACTTATTGACGGCGAGATTTATCTGATGGCTTCTCCCAGTTTTCAGCATCAGGTAGTGGTAAACGAAATAGCATGGCATTTCAATAACTATTTTAGGAAACATCCATGTAAATCATTAACTGCGCCATTAGATGTAAGGTTATTCGGGTATGCGACCAAGTTCGAGGAAGACCCTAATGTGGTCCAGCCGGATGTGATTGTAATCTGCGATTTGAACAAGATCATCGACAACAAGTATGAGGGCATACCCACATTGATTGTGGAAGTTCTTTCTCCATCAACGAAAGGCAAGGACCTGGCAGCAAAATTACACCTGTATATGAAAAGCGGTGTTGCCGAATACTGGATTGTGAACCTGGAGAGCAGAAATATTGTTCAATACTCCTTTACTGCAGACAGAGATATTGACAGCCTAACCATCCTTATGGAAGCAGATATGATTAAATCAGCTGTTTTTGGTGACCTGCAGATAGCCTTGGAAGATCTTTTTACTGGAATTTAGTCCCTTAACCGGAAGCTAAAGTCGGAAAGTCAGCTTAGGCACTATAGGCGCAGGCCATGATTTCTCACTGTATTCCATTTTCTGTTTGGATTGGATCAGCCCCAGGTGCTATGGTCAAAATCCCCAGCATAATGAGCTTGGTACTACACAAGCTAAGTCAAAAGAAAAGAGGGGATAAAAAGATGAACCACAATTATTTTAGGCCCCAGGGCAGACAACCGGCTGTAGATGACCGCTGGAATAATAGAGATTCGGGTACGGGATTAAGCGAGGATATGGAAAAGTACCTGGAGGAAATTATTAGCGATCCGCAGTTCTTCGTTTTCTAGAAACCGGGGGGCGGGCTAATAGCCTGACCCCCGATAAACACTTGCAGTTGGGGAGGGCCAATTCCGGACCGGTATTATTTGCTGATAGTATCTCCGGTTCTGTTTGAATCAAGTACAGCCACAGTACAGCGTGATATGCAGACCAGATCATCCGTTTCGTCCAAAATCCGTACCTCCCACACCAGGGTTTTTTTCCCAACATGGACCGGTTTGCCCACCGCTCTGACTACTCCACCGGCTACACTTTTTATATGATTGGCATTAATCTCCAGCCCAACAGCACTTTGCCGTTCCCGGTCGATGAACAGGTAACTACCGGCTGATGCTACCGTTTCAGCCATTACCACCGATACTCCCCCGTGCAAAATGCCAAAGGGATTGTGGGTTTTCCAGGTTACCGGCATGGAAGCCACTACTCTATCCCGAGTGTATTCCACCAGCTCTATTCCCAAAGTCGCCATGGCTGTTTTACTGACATCAAAACCACTTATATTGCTCATTTATCTTCCTCCCCGGCTGATTTCAATTACTACTAATTATACCACTTTATCACTGGGGGGGCCGAATGTGGAGGGGATTTTGAGAAACAACTGCCTAAGAAATTCCTTGATGTGGTATCGGCAATTTTGGGGTAGACTGTAAGGAGCAGCCGGGAGCTGGCGTAATGATGAGTAAAAGAGGCAGCTGGCGGCAGGAGGAGGATTGAAATATGAAAAGGTTTATAGCGATTTTATTGCCCCTGACTTTCATGGTGGTTGGTCTGAGCCCGATTTCTGGTCTGGCCGCAGACAAAACCCACTGGGCTCAGACCTATGCGGATGAGCTGCAAAGCCGTTATCCGCTGAGTGAAACCCTGGGTGATTATGATTATAATGCTTATATAAGCCGGGGTGATCTGGAAAAACTACTGCAATGCACCATGAATACCGAGGTTAAACTGTCATCCACCAGCCGACAGGAGGTAGTCAGCAAAATGGTGGATATCTTTTCGGCCCGAACCGGCATTAATCTGGATGAAGTTCTGTTTGTGGCCCTGGTGCCTTTTAAGGATTTTGACCAGATTCGTCCCGAGTATACCCGAAACATTATGTATGCTTACAGCAGCGGATTGCTCAAAGGGCGAGGGGACAATCTCATGCATCCGGCTGCCAGCCTGACCTATGCGGAAACACTGGTGCTGATAAGCCGTTTGGATAGTATGGTGGCTGAAGACGCCTTTTACGTAGAAAGTGAGGCGGTAAAACAGGAAGCCAGCTATAAATTCAATTTCAAGCTGCTCAATCGATCCGGCATAGAACAGGAGTTAACCTTTGCCTCCGGGCAGATTTTCGAGGTAGCAGTTACTGACCGGCTGGGGCAGGAAGTATATCGGCATTCGGATAATATGATGTTTGCCCAGGTGATAACCGGGAAAACCATTGGTGCCGGAGAATCCCTGTCCGGCCAGGTAATATGGGATTTGAAGGATAAAACCGGAGTACCGGTACCCCCGGGACGGTACAGTGTTCAGATAACTTTCATCCCTATGGAGAGCAGAGATCCCTGCAACAGTGCCCTGTCAAGTATTATGAGTCTGGAAATATAGACTTTAAGACTTTGCCCGGCCACCCATCTGAGGACAGGAAGGGTAGCCTTTTAATCTGTCTAAGCCCAGGCAAACAGATGGGATGATAATCGAAACCATCCCGAAATCATTCATGGACTATTACTGGTTTGCCGCTGTATGCCCGGATCAGATCTTTCAGCTGGGCCATCTTTTCCGGAGGGGGCGGATGAAGATCTCCCAGTTCATATTCCATCCCCAGTATAGCCCATTTATGTCGCCCCAAGGCGTGATAGGGCAGCAGGTCTACCCGCTGCACCCAGGCCAGGGAAGCAATAAAGCCGGCCATGGCTTTTACCTCGTCGACGGAATCAGTCCAGCCTGGCACCACTACATAACGTATCCATATCGGTACTTGATAATCATTGATCAGTGCTATATTGGCGAGGTTTAGTTCATTGTCTGCTCCTACCAGTTCCAGGCTTCTGCCCGGGTTCATCTGCTTGATGTCGGCCAGGACCAGGTCGGTGTATTCCAGCAAGTTCTCTACCATCCGGGTGGATACATACAATGAAGAGTCAAAAGCGGTTGAAATCCCGGTTTCCCGGCAGCATATAAATATCTCCCGGATAAAACGGTGCTGCAAAAGGGGTTCGCCGCCGCTGAAGGTGACGCCCCCTCCGCTGGCTTCAAAATAAGGCCGGCCCCGGTTTATAATATCCATTAATTCCTCGGGTGAAAATTCCTGGGAATCAGTATTTTCCCTGCTCCAGGTATCAGGATTATGACAGTATTTACATCTCAGGCAGCAGCCCTGCATAAAAATGACGGTTCTGATGCCCGGGCCATCCAGGGCAGAAAAGGTGTCGATGGAGTGAACCCTTCCTAACATCGGGCTACATCCTCTTAAAAAAGGTGCGCAGGATAACTTCTTCCTGCTGCTCCCGGGTAAGCTTGATGAAATGGACTGCATAGCCGGATATCCTGATAGTAAGGTCGGGGTATTTTTCCGGGTGCTCCATGGCTTCCTGCAGGGTTTCCAATCTTAACACGTTGACATTCATATGATGGGCATCCTGCCGGAAATAGCCGCTCAAGAGAGCGGTCAGGTTGGAAATCTGTTCCTCTCGGCCGGCCCCCAGGGCGCTGGGAACAGTGGAGAAGGTGAAGGATATTCCATCCCGGGCATGATGATAGTTCAGCTGGGCCACAGAATTCAAGGCTGCCAGAGCCCCACGTTCTTCCCGGCCATGCAAGGGATTGGCGCCCGGAGCCAGGGGCTGACCTGCCTGGCGGCCATCAGGGGTGGTGCCGGTATGTTTCCCGTACATAACATTAGAAGTTATGGTTAATATGGAAAGGGTATGCTGGGCATTTTTATAGGTAGGATGCTTTTTCAGATTGTTTATGAAGTCCTCCACCAGGTAGGAGGAAATCCGGTCTACTCTGACCTCATCGTTGCCGAATTTGGGAAAATCTCCTTCAATAGTGAAATCGGTGATGATGCCCCGCTCATCTTTAATCCCCCGGACCCGGGCATACTTGATCGCGCTCAGGGAATCTGCCGCAACTGACAGGCCCGCGATGCCAAAGGCCATGTAAGTATGGATGCTGCTGTCATGCAGAGCGAATTGCAGGGCTTCATAGGCATATTTGTCGTGCATATAGTGAATGACATTCATAGTATTAACATATAGTTCGCACAGCCACTCCAGCTGTATTTCCAAGCGGCGCATTACCTCATCGTATTCCAGGATATCCCCGGGGTATATGGGTGTTTCTGCTCCTGCCTGTTCTCCGGTGATCTCATCCCGGCCTCCGTTTAAGGCGTACAACAGCAGTTTAGCCAGGTTGCATCGGGCTCCGAAAAACTGAGTTTCCTGCCCGATCCTCATGGCTGAGACACAGCAGGCGATGGCATAATCATCCCCGTAATACCTGCGCATCACATCATCGTTCTCGTACTGTAAGGTGCTGGTGTTAATCGAGAGCTCGCTGCAGAAACGCTTAAAATTATCCGGCAGACCCTCGGACCAGAGGATGGTCATGTTGGGTTCGGGAGCCGGTCCCAGGTTGTACAGGCTGTTGAGCAGACGGTAGGAAGTGCGGGTGACCAGATGCCGGCAATCCAGCCCTATGCCCCCCAGGGATTCCGTTACCCAGTTGGGATCACCGGCGAAAAGTTCATTGTATTCCGGAGAGCGCAGATGTCTCACCAGGCGCAGTTTTATCACCAGCTGGTCGATTAGTTCCTGGGCTTCCCTTTCTGCTATTTGGCCCTGGGCCAGATCTCGTTCAATATAGATATCCAGGAAGTTGGCGATTCGGCCCAGGCTCATGGCGGCTCCGTTTTGTTCCTTGACTGCCGCCAGATAGGCGAAATACAACCATTGCACAGCTTGGAGGGCATCCCGGGCGGGATGGGAAATATCGAATCCATAGCCGCCTGCCATCTCCTTCATCTCCTCCAGGGCTTTCATCTGCAAATAAATATCCTCCCGCAGCTGTATGGATGCCCCACTCATTTCCCGGCCCATCAGCTGCAGGTCTCTTTTTTTCGCCTCCAGCAGCCGCTTGGTTCCATAAAGGGAAACTCGCCGATAATCTCCGATGATCCTGCCTCGGCCATAGGAATCAGGCAGGCCGGTGATAATGCCCACCCTTCGGGCCAGTTTCATCTCCGGGGTGTAGGCCGCAAATACTCCGTCGTTGTGAGTGGGACGATACTTGCGAAAGAAATCCGCCACCTGGGGATCAGGTTCGCAGCCATAGGCCTGACAGGCTTTGATGCTGGGATTCAATCCCCCGAATACGTTTATAGCCCGCTTCAAAGGCTGATCAGTCTGCAGTCCGACTATAGTTTCCAGTTCTGCATCAATATATCCGGGAGGATGGCTGGTTATGGTAATCGGTACAGAGGCATCAACTTCCAGGACTCCGCCTTGGTCAAATTCAGCTTTCAACAAGGCCTGGCATTTCTTCCACAGGCGGGAAGTTTTGTCCGAGGGGCCGGATAAAAAGCTGTTATCTCCATCGTAAGGCCGATAGTTCTTCTGAATAAAGTCTCTTACTTCAATGCGTGCTGTCCATGGTCCGGGCTTGAAACCTTCCCAGGCTGACATTATTTTATCACTTCCTTATCAGATTACTGCCTGGGCTTATTATTATCCCGGCGGCGGATTTTTAATCGGATGGATGGTCACGGTCACGGGAACAGATGACCCACCGGCCGGAAAATGTTATATTAGAACGTGAAAAGATTGCTTGCAAGAAGATAAAATATTTGTACATGGCAGGTGATTGGTGTGATAGCACTTCAGGCCCGTAATCTTAGCAAGTATTATGGCGATCAACATATTTTGAAATCTGCCACCCTGCTGCTTAATGAAAGAGAAAGGGTAGGCCTAGTCGGCGCCAACGGCACCGGCAAAAGCACCCTGTTAAATTGTATCAGCGGACGGTTGGAGTATGACAGCGGGGAAGTCATTAAAGGGGCTTCCTTATCCCTGGCTTACCTGGAACAAATGCCTGCACCGGACCCAGACAGCACTGCCTGGGAAATGGTTATGAGCAGTTATTCTCATCTGCTGGCCTTGCGCGGTAAAATAGCTGACCTGGAACAACAAATTAGTCAGGGCTATAATTTGGATCCCTTGATGGAACGCTACGCGGCCTTAACCGAAGAATATGAAAGAAACAACGGTTATGCCTGTGAGAATCTGGCCCGTAGAATACTGGCAGGACTGGGGTTCAAAAATGAAGACTTTAGTCGACCGGTGTGCAGTTTCAGCGGCGGACAAATAACCCGCATCAACCTGGGGCGCCTTCTGGCACTGGCCCCGGATCTGCTCCTGCTGGATGAACCCACCAACCACCTGGACCTGGAATCAGTGGAGTGGCTGGAGGACTTTTTGAAGGACTACCCGGGTACTATACTGATCGTATCCCATGACCGCTGGTTACTGGATCGGGTGGTCAACCGGATTGTTGAATTAAAAAATGGCAGACTCAGGTCCTATCCGGGGAACTTCAGCACCTATGTCAGAACAAAAGCGGCAGAGGAAGAAACGGAAAGAAAGGCCTATGAAAAACAGCAGGAATATATAAAAGAAACGGAAGAATACATTCGCAGATTCAAAGCGGGGATAAAATCCAAGCAGGCCCGGGGACGGGAGACCCGCCTGGAAAGACTGGAGCGGCTGGAAAACCCGCAGTATACAGCCACTATTGGCTCCTGGGACATTCCCCTGGCATACGAGAGCGGACATAATGTCCTCAGCCTGCAGGGAGTATCCAAGGCCTATGAAAACCTGGAGCTTTTTTCCCGGTTGGATCTGGAGCTGCGCAAGGGTGAAAAAGTCGCCTTAATTGGACCAAATGGCAGCGGCAAGACTACCCTGCTGAAAATTATAAGCGGACAAGAGCCGGCCGATGCAGGACAGGCAAGGTGGGGAAGCCGGGTACAGACAGCCTATTTCGACCAGCAATATGAAGATCTGGAGCCTGGCAATACGGTCCTGGAGGAGATAGTGTTCAATTCTGAGCTTACCATGGGGCAGGCCCGCAGCTTGCTGGGAAGGATGCTGTTTCGAGGAGACCAGGTCTTTAAAACTGTTGCGGACTTGAGTGGAGGTGAAAAAGGAAGGCTGGCCATGCTGAAAGTTATTCTGAGCGGGGCCAATTTCCTTATCCTGGATGAACCCACCAATCACCTGGATATAGAAAGCCGGCAGGCAGTGGAGGCTATGCTGCAAGCATACACCGGAACCTTGCTGCTGGTCTCCCATGATCGTTTATTGATCGAACAGGTAGCTGACCGGGTACTGGCCCTGCATGACGGGGTGGTAAAAGACTATCCCGGCAGCTTCAGCTATTATCTGGAAAAACGGAAAGAGCTGGAGCCCGGTGATAACCCAGGCCTGGCAGGAGCAAAACCAATTACCCGGCAGCAGGAGTTCAGGCTGAGACAGAAGGAACAAGAAAGAAACCGTAAAATGCTGGATAATCAGCTGAACCAACTAGAAGAAAAGATCCACCATCTGGAAAGCAGGAAGGCGGAACTGGAAGAATTGCTGGTGAGTCCCGATATATACAGTGATCAGGAAAAATCCCAGTATTGCCTGAATGAATATGAGAAAGCCAAGGACGAAATTGCTCAGGCTTATAAAGCCTGGGAAGAGCTGCTGGAAGAAATCGATCAATTCCAGGAAAAAACAGGAGGTCAAGCTTATAAACAGTAACAACCAGGAAAAGGTAATAATGGTAGGTATGAAATTAGACGGAGCCGGCAGTTCAGGTTTTGAAGAATATCTGGAAGAACTCCGGGGACTGATCGAAGCTGCCGGGGGGCAGGTGCTGGCCAGCCTGGTACAGGCCCGCAGGAAGCCGGAATCAGCCAGTTATATCGGCCGGGGCAAGGTGGAAGAACTGAAGCATCTGGCCCAAGAGCTGGACCCGGATGCAGTAGTGTTTGACCGGGAGCTTTCGCCCATACAGCTCCGCAACCTGGAGCAAGCCCTGGATATTAAGGTGATTGATCGTACTATGCTGATTCTGGACATATTTGCCCAACGGGCCAGGTCCCGGGAAGGCAAGCTGCAGGTAGAACTGGCTATGCTGCAGTACCGCTTGCCCCGTTTGCGCGGTATCGGTACTCAGTTGAGCCGTCTGGGAGCCGGCATCGGCACCCGGGGAGCAGGTGAACAGAAGCTGGAACTGGACCGCCGCTACATTAGGAGGCGTATCCAGGAAATAAAAAAGCAGATTGAAAAACTGGAGGCAACCCGGGAACTGCATCGAAAACAAAGACAGCGTTCTGGGATCAAAACCGTGTCCCTGGTCGGATACACCAACGCCGGCAAATCAACCCTGTTTAACGCCCTGTGCTGCATAGCCCATAAAAGCGGGTCGGAACAGGTACAAGCCGATCAGCGTTTATTTCAAACCCTGGATACCACTACCCGACGTCTGGATCTGTCGCGGCATCAGCAGGTATTGCTTACTGATACCGTCGGATTTATACAGGAGCTCCCGCCAGCTCTGGTAGCCGCCTTTCACTCTACCCTGGAAGAGGCCGTTGATGCCGACCTGCTGCTGCATGTGATAGACATATCTGACCGGCAGTACCTGGATAAGATTCGGGTAGTGGAAGAAGTATTGGAAGAACTGGGTGCAGAAAAAGAAACCATTCTAAATGTATTCAACAAGGTTGATTTGCTGGAGCAGGAGCCCCAGACAGTCGGGCATGGGGCGGTATATCTCTCCGCCCGGAGCGGCCAGGGACTAAAGAAACTATTGCAAGCAATAAGGCAAAGGCTGGATCTTGATTAGCCGTTCTGTTTCTGACTGCTGCCCATAGACTTTACCAGATGCTCCATTATATAATCTAATATAGATTCCACTGCCAAAAGTATGATTAACTATATTGAAAACAACCCGAGGAGGGTATACATTTTACCCGCAGCCTCAATAGTAAGCAATGGGAACCTCAGTGATACCCGGAAGGTGAAGAGTAAGGGTTTCTGGTACGCCAATGCAATAATTATATATGCCAAGAAGCCGGTGGCAGGTTTTTGCAGTTATATCAATAAACAGCTGCTAAAATGCAGATTCTCCCGCAAATAATGGTGCATAAAATGGAGGCCGTTAATATGTTAGGTTTTAGTATTGACAGCATAGATGGATTACTAGTAGAAAGTCCCTATATGGCATTGGTGATTGTTGATAAAGATGGATATATCACGGTAATGAATCAAGTTTTTCTTGATTTGCTGGGTTTAAGCAGGGATGAAGCTATTGGCAAATATGTGCTGGAAGTACTCCCTAACTCGGAACTCCCCGAAGTACTGAAAACAGGAAGGATTGATAAAGCCGACATATGGCCTCTAAACGGAAGGGATACGGTGGTGACTCGTTTTCCCATAGTAAAGAACGGAGAAATCATTGGGGCCATAGGCCAGAGCTTCTTCCTGGATATGTCCGGCGCCCGGATTTTAATGCAGAGGCTGCAGGAAACCGAAGAAGAATTCCGGGCCTATTCCGAGGCTATGATTGAAAGCCCTTACATGGTTTATGTGAGCGTAAACAAAGAGGGTTATATCACCATGATGAACCAGACCTATCTGGATGAACTGAAGCTGGAAAAAAAGGACGTTATAGGAAAGCATATTTCAGAGATCACACCTACTTCCCAGCTTCCGGAAGTATTGAACACCGGGCGGGTAGATAAAGCCGATATATGGCCCATAAACGGAAGAGATACCATTGTAACCCGCCTGCCGATAATAAAAAATGGGGAGATAATCGGTGCCATTGGCAAGAGTCTTTTTCTGGATGTTTCCGGGGTAAAAATTATGATGCAGAAGATGCAGGAAACGGAAAAGGAATTTCGTGCTCTTTCAGAAGCCTTAATTGAAAGCCCTTACATGGTTTACGTCATAGTGGACAAAGATGGCATTGTTACGGCAATGAACCGTACCTACCTGGATATCCTGGGCTTTACCAAAGAAGAAGTGGTAGGCAAGCACATTCATGAGATTACACCTACCTCGGATCTGCCGGTAATCCTTAAAACAGGACGTATTGATGAAGCAGTCATCTGGCCTATTAATGGGCGGGACACCATTATGAGCCGCATGCCGGTTATGAAGGACGGCAAAATTATCGGCGCCATTGCCAAGAGTCTTTTTCTGGATATGTCCGGAGCCAAGATATTTATGCAAAAACTGCAGGAAACCGAGAAGGAATTCCGGGCTATATCCGAGGCTTTGATTGAAAGCCCGTATATGGTTTACGTTATTGTAGACAAGGAAGGTATAATTACCGCCATGAACCCTACTTATCTGGAACAGCTGGGTTTGGAGAAAAGCCAGGTGGTAGGGAAGCATATTCTGGACATCACTCCCAATTCACTGTTGCCGGAAACCCTGCGAACCGGTCGGATAGATGAAGCAGATATATATTCTATCAACGGACGCAACACTATTGTCACCCGTCTGCCCATCATTAAGGATGGTGAAATAATAGGAGCTGTTGCCCGGAGCCTTTTTATGGATATGTCCGGCGCCAAAATCCTGATGAATAAACTGCAGGAAACTGAAAGGGAATTGAATCTGTACAAAGAGGAGATCCGCCAGGGTTACCAGGCCCAATGGCAGTTCAAGGATTTAATCGGAGAAAGTTTAGCCTTTATCAAGGTCAAATCCGTAGCTGAACAACTGTCTCATACTGTTTCCACCGTACTTATTACCGGAGAAAGCGGAACCGGCAAAGAACTGTTTGCCCATGCCATTCATAACTCCAGCAATCGCAGCAATCATCCCTTTGTTAAAATAAACTGTGCCGCGCTGCCCGAAAACCTTTTGGAATCCGAGCTCTTTGGCTATGAAGAAGGTGCTTTTACCGGCGCTCGCAAGGGGGGAAAACATGGCAAATTTGAACTGGCCATGGGGGGGACAGTCTTCCTGGATGAAATTGGAGACATGCCCCTGACTATGCAGACCAAACTCCTGACCGTTCTGCAGGACAGAGTAGTGGAAAGAGTAGGCGGCACCAAACCTATTTTCGTCAACGTACGAGTAATTGCCGCCACCAACTGCAACCTGGAACAATTAGTAGCCGAGCAGAAGTTCCGCCAGGATCTTTTCTACCGTCTTAATGTAGTAAGGCTGGACATTCCTCGCCTTGAAGAACGCAGCGAAGACATTCCTCTGCTGGTAAATACCCTGATTCGCAAAATAAACAGCAAACTGGGTACCGATATTACCAAAGTATCTCATAAAGCCATCGAACTAATGCAATATTATGATTGGCCCGGCAACATACGGGAACTGGAGAATCTGCTGGAAAGAGCTATCAACATGGCTGATATGAATCGAGAAAACAGCATTACCATCAAGCACTTTCCGCTGCTGGTGGAAAATACCTATTTCCCCGCCGAACCCTCTGTTGCCGATTCCCTGACTCTTCCCGATGCTATTGAACAGCTGGAAAAGCAGTTTATTATCGAGGCATTGAAGAAGAGCGGCGGCAACAAAGTGCATACTGCTAAAGCCCTGGGCATTCACACTTCAGCCTTGTACCGCAAACTGAGCAAATATGGCCTTGATCAGTTATAGCTGGCGGTTTAACCTTCTTTTTTGCTCTTTGATAGAGCCAAGGGGTCAAATTTTGGCAACTCTCCTATTTTGAGAAATTTCACAAAATGGAATTTTTATAAACAAAACCTGCGGCGGATTCTGATCTTCACCTCCCTGCGGCGGCGGGTTTTAACTGCTCCCCGGAGTCTTTCTCATACTTTTTTATACCTGGCGAGACCCAATGGCGGTATTCCCAGGAGTGCTGCCCATGCAGCCGCAATATTTTGCTTATAGGGCAAAACAGCTTTGCTCTCTTATTTTAGGAATGGCTATGAATGCGGAAATTGTCGGCATAGCAGCTGCGATTGAACTTCAGCTGCTATGCTGTTTTGATATAGCCGGGCCTCCCGTAACTTGCCTGATAAAATTGGCGGTATACCGCAAAATTGCGGTATGCCGCCTTTTTCTGCTCATAAAAAACTTCCTGGCATCTATTTTGCTATATAACCTTTACAAGATAATCTGCTGCATCAAATGCAGTGTAGCTAAATAATCTTGCAAGGATTAGGAGGTGAAAAACCTTTCGCCGTATTCATCGAGGAATTTTGTTGATTGATTAAAGGAGGTATAAGTAATGGCTATTAATACAATTGCAATGCTGGGAGCAGGTACCATGGGACAGGGTATTGTTTGGGCCCTGGCCGCTGCTGGGAAGAAGGTCGTGTTATACGATATCAAACAGGAATTGATCGACCGGGCAATTGCTTCCATTGGAAAAAGTCTGGCCAAAGCTGAAGAAAAGGGCAAGGCGGCTCCGGGAACTGCAGAAGCGGTTCTGGGTAATATTATTGGGGTCAGCGAATTGGATTCCATAAAAGATGTAGACTTTGTAATAGAGGCTGTTTTTGAAAACATGGAAGTAAAAAAGGACGTCTACACCAAATTGGATGCTTTGTTAAAACCGGAAGTAATTATTGCTACCAACACCTCTTCTCTTTCCATTACCGAAATCGCTGCTATTACCAATAGAGCGGACAAAGTTGTGGGTATGCATTTCTTCAATCCGGCTAATGTAATGAAATTGATCGAAGTTATTCCCGCTCTGCAGACCTCGGAAGAAACCATGAAAATAGTTACTGATTTATCTATTGAGATTGGCAAGAAACCTATAAGAGTTAAAGAAGGTCCGGGTTTTGTGGTGAACCGCATCCTGGTTCCCACCATTAACGAGGGCTGTTTCATCCTGCAGGAAGGACTGGCCAGCGCTGAAGACATTGATACGGCTATGAAGTTCGGCGCCGGATGGCCTATGGGGCCGCTGACTCTCTGCGATCTGGTAGGCGGGGATATTGCCCTGGCGGTAATGAATACTCTGTATAATGAGACCGGAGATCCGAAATACCGCCCCTCCGGACTGCTTAAACAATATGTGCGGGCCGGATGGCTGGGAATGAAAACCAAAAAGGGCTTCTACACCTACTAAGACCCATCTGGGGCCTGAAACAGTGAACTTATGACCCTGAGGAAGGGAGAAAAAGGAATGAGCTTCGAAAACATCATTTTGGAAAAGGAAGACTATCTGGCAACTTTATATATTAACCGACCTAAGGCACTCAATGCACTGAATAAAGATACTTTATGTGAAATCAGGGCAGCTGTTCAGAACATCGCCGAAGACAAAAACATAAAAGTTGTAATTGTTACCGGTGCAGGTGAAAAGGCTTTTGTAGCCGGAGCTGACATCGCTTACATGCAGCCCCTGTCAGCAGTGGAAGGCCGGGAGTTTTCAGATTACGGAGAGAAAACCATGCGTATGCTGGAACTACTGGAAAAACCGGTTATTGCAGTTATCAAAGGCTTTGCCCTGGGGGGCGGCTGTGAACTGGCCATGGCCTGTGACATCAGGCTGGCAGCTGATAATGCTCTATTTGCCCAGCCGGAAGTGGGGCTGGGGGTTATTCCGGGTTTCGGCGGCACCCAGCGGCTCCCTCGCCTGGTCGGGGAAGGGCGGGCCAAGGAACTGACCTACCGGGCTAATACCATCAATGCCCAGGAGGCTTATCGTATCGGTCTGGTCAACCATGTTTATCCCGCCGAACAACTAATGGATGAAGCCAAAAAGATTGCCCGGGAAATTGCTGCCAAGGCTTGCCTGGCAGTAGGATTTGCCAAATTTGCCATCGGCAAAGGTATGCAGGCCGACCTGGATACTGCTATGAGCATCGAGTCCGACATGTTCGGCATGTGCTGTTCAACCCACGACCAAAAAGAGGGAATGGGCGCTTTCATGGATAAAAGGAAGCCCCTGTTTCAAGGGAATTAAAAGCTAAATGAAAAAATGGGAGGTTTTCGTAAGATGATGAAGGAAATACAAGATGTAGTAATAGTAAGTGCCTGTAGAACGCCTATTGCTAGATTTCAAGGCAGCCTAAAGGATGTCCAGGCCTTAGACTTAGCCATCACGGTAGCTAAGGAAGCTATAAAAAGAGCGGGTGTTGCCCCGGATGCTATTGATGAAATAGTTATGGGTGAAGTCTATCCCCATATGCAAGGATCTCTGCCCGCCCGTCAGGTCGGAAAAGCTGTCGGTCTTCCAGACAGAAGCAATGCCTGCAATGTAAACCAGAACTGTGCCTCCGGTATGCGGGCTCTGGACGTAGTAATAAGCCATATTCAATTAGGCAAAATTGATATCGGTCTGGTAGTGGGCGCAGAAAGCATGACCAATGCGCCCTACATGATCCCCAAAGCCAGAATGGGCTATAGAATGGGCCCCGGTCAGATCGAGGACTCCATGCTGCATGACGGTCTGGTGGATCGCCTGGTGCCCGGACATATGGGCCTGACCGCCGAAAATATCGCGGAAAAATACGGCATCACCCGTGAAGAATGTGATGAACTGGCACTTTTGAGCCATCAACGCAGTACTCGCGCTAACCAGGACGGCACCTTCGAAAGAGAAATAGTACCGGTAGAAATCAAGAGCAAGAAAGGAAGCAAATTCTATTCCCAGGATGAACATATGATTCCAGATGCCAGCTTGGAATCTATGGCCAAACTGGGTACGGCATTCAAAAAAGGTGGCGTAGTCACTGCAGCCAATGCTTCCGGTATCAATGATGCTGCCGCCGCGGTAATTGTCATGTCCAAGGCTAAAGCCCAAGAACTGGGACTTAAACCCCTAATGAAATTGATCAACATATGTGCTGAAGGCGTAGCCCCGGAAGTAATGGGTCTGGGTCCGGCAGTTGCCATTCCCAAATGCCTGAAAGAAGCAGGCATGAAATATGAAGACGTGGAATACTGGGAAATCAACGAAGCCTTTGCTCCTCAATTTATAGGCGTAGGCAGAATGCTCAAAGAAGACTTTGGTATTGATATGGATCTAAGCAAGGTCAATGTCAATGGCTCTGGTATCGGTCTGGGTCATCCGGTGGGATGCACCGCCCTGCGTATTGTAGTCTCCCTGTACTATGAGCTGGAAAAACAGGGTAAAACCATAGGAGGAGCGTCTCTTTGTGTAGGTGGCGGACCGGCTTACTGTTCATTATGGACTAGAGATATTTAAATATATTCTTCTAACCATTCTATTTTTAAAGGTGGTGGTTTGCCCAAGCCATCACCTGCCTCTTTAAGAATATTAAACACAGGATAAAAAAAGGAGGGAATGTTTAAATGGCTGCTAATTTTGCGGTTAATAATATAAGAGATTTTGAGTTTATCATCCAGGAATGGCTTCCAACGGATGAGGTTTTTAACTACCCCCAATTTGCCGACTACTACTCCAGAGATGATATAAAATCGGTACTGGGGCCTATCCTTAAAATGTGTAAAGAAGTGATAGAACCCACCAATGATGATGGTGAGAACAACCCGGTAAGCTTTGAAAACGGCAAGGTAACAACTCCGCCCAGTTTCGGGCCTCTTTTCCACCAGCTGCAGAGCGAAGGCTGGGGTACCAGCAATATAGATAATTCCGCAGATGCCATGGTGCTGCCGGAAATGCTGTATGCTGCGGTTTGGGAGTTGATCTGTGCCGCCAACCCGGCTTTTATGCCCTATATACTCCTGACCAGCGGAGCCGCCGATTTGATTCAGAGTTATGGCGATGAAAAGCTTAAAGCCACGTTTCTGCCCAAAATGATGGATGGAACCTGGGCGGGAACCATGTGCCTGACCGAGCCCAGCGCCGGATCTGATGTGGGCGATATACTGTCCAAAGCCTATCCCACCGATGATCCCCGGATATTTATGATCAAAGGCAATAAGATTTTTATAACCGGGGGGGATAATGATTTTACGGAAAATATCATTCACCTGTATCTGGCCCGCATTGAAGGCTCACGGCCAGGAACAGCCGGTATTTCCTTGTTCGTAGTCCCCAAATATTGGGTCAATGAAGATGGCAGCCTCACTGACAATGATTTCCAGACTACCGGTGCCGAACATAAGATGGGCTTGCACGGATCGGTAACCGCCTCTCTGGCTGCCGGGGAAAATGACGGCTGCCGTGGTTGGCTTTTGGGCAAGGACCCTCGGGAGAATGAAGGCAAGGGCGAAGGTATGGCCCAGATGTTCCAAATGATGAATCTGGCCCGCATGGAGACCGGCCACATGGCCCTATCCTGCGTCATAAATGCCTTTGCCAATGCCCGCGACTACGGTAAGGACAGAATTCAAGGCCGCCTGATGACCGATCCCAAGGCAGGGCGGGTAGCCATCATTAACCACGAAGATATCAAGCGCACCCTGATGATGGGCAAAGCCCATATCGAAGCCATCCGGGCCATGATGTACCGAATTTACCTGGCCTTCGACCAGAGGCACCGGGACCCCGATCCGGAAGTCAGAAAAGCAGCCAGTGACCTGATTGAAATGTGTACCCCGCTGTGTAAAGCCTATCCTTCCGATGAAGGCTGGTGGCTATGCGGCGAGGCCATTCAGGCCTATGGCGGATACGGCTATTGTTCAGAATACCCGGTGGCACAACTGGCCTGTGATATGAAGATCTACTCCATCTGGGAAGGAACAAATTTCATTCAGTCCATGGATCTGGTAGGGCGCAAGATGAGCATGCGGGGCGGATCGGTTTTCGCCGCATGGGTGCAGGAAATGGTCGATTTCTATGAAGCCAATAAAGGCAGTGAAACTCTGGGCAAGGAATTTGCCAACTTGGGCCGGGCACTAAACGCCTATAAGGAAATGACTGCTGCTCTGAGCGGGTATTTCAAGAGCAATGCCAGCCTGGTTCCTTTGTATTCTCGTCGAGTATTGACTGCTTCCGCCCAGCTGTACTGCGGGCGTCTGATTCTTGACCAGGCCCTGCTGGCGGATAAGAAGGCCAAAGAGTTGGGAGCAGATCATTATGATTATAATTTCTATACCGGTAAAGTAGCCACTGCCAGATACTATCTGCGCAATGTGGTACCTAATGTATGGGCAACTGCCGAGATAGTAATCGATGGTGATAGCTCAGCTATCGATGTTCCGGTTGATGTCTTTGAATACTAGAAGGTAAGGAGGGATTATCCCTTGGATTATAGCGCGGAATACCGGCGCAAATTGACGCCGGTGGATGAAGCCGTAAAGGTAGTTAAATCAGGAGACCTGGTACACTTCGGTGAATTTGTAATGAATTCCAGTTACCTGGATGCTGCCCTGGCCAAACGGGTTGATGAGCTGGAAAACGTCAATATATTTACCACTACTTGCCCGTTTCCCCCGCAGGCGGTCCTGGCTGATCCGGACAGAAAACATTTTATCTATAACGACTGGCATATGAGTGCCGCCAGCCGTAAATTGCACGACAAGAATCTTTGCAATTATGTGCCTTTGACTTACCATGAGGGACCGTCTTTCTATGAGCGTGGCTATATTGCCGCCGATGTGGCCTTGATCAAGGTGGCACCCATGGACAGGCATGGCTTCTTCAACTTTGGCACTTCGGTTTCATTGACTCCTTCGTATTGCGATACAGCCAAAACCGTCATTGTCGAAGTCAATGAGAAGGTTCCAGTCTGCCTGGGCGGCAACCGTGAGTCCATTCACGTATCCGAGATTGACTATATCGTGGAAGGCGACAATAAACCCATGATCCAGCTGCCTGAACTGCCCATTTCCGATATAGACAAGAAGATCGCCGGCATAGTGCTGGGAGAGATTGAAGACGGAGCCTGCCTGCAGTTGGGAATAGGAGCTATGCCTAATGCGGTGGGGGCCATGATTGCCCAGTCGGACTTGAAAGACCTGGGGGTTCATACCGAGATGCTGGTGGATTCATTTGTCGACATGTATGAAGCCGGGCGGATAACCGGCCGGCGCAAGCAAATAGACAAATGCAAAATGGTATATACCTTTGCCATGGGCACCAATAAATTGTATGAATTCCTGGACATGAATCCGGTATGTGCCATCTCCCCGGTAAGTTATACCAATGACCCGTTTATTATCGGGCAAAACGACAAAGTAATGGCTATCAACAATGCTATTGAGGTTGACCTCTATGGCCAGGTGGCCTCGGAATCATCGGGAATACGCCATATTTCCGGTACTGGCGGGCAGTTTGATTTTATCTTTGGGTCATATTATTCTCGGGAAGGTAAAGGTTTGATTTGTCTGACCTCTACCTTCAAGGATAAAGAAGGACAGCTGCAGTCCAGAATCAAGCCCATATTAACTCCGGGAGCGGTAGTGACCGTACCCAGGAGTGTCAATTTCTATGTAGTTACCGAATACGGCATCGCCATGCTCAAAGCCAAGTCAACCTGGCAACGGGCGGAAGCCTTGATTAACATTGCTCACCCGGACCTGCGGGATGAGTTGATTAAGGAAGCAGAACGTATGAATATTTGGGTAAGGAGCAACAAAATAGTCTAGGTAATTAAACAGTACCCCCTTTAATAATAATAAATTACCCCTACTTTGATAGAGCGGGTGAAAGGTACCAGCTTTCACCCGCCTATTAAAGCCCCTATGACGAGGCGAAAATAAGTCCTCTACTTTGGAACGGTGGGGTTTCTGTCAACAGAATCAGCGGTGAGAGCGGCCCCCTTCCCAATGCCCTGCAAAACTAACGGCCCGGCAGGTCCGTGATAGTTATCCGCCTCCCCGGTCTGTCAACTGTTCACGTAAGTAGAGACTATTTCCCCGTAATACATTACATGATAATCTTCCTGGGGATAGAATTTTTGCCGCAGTTCCGGTTCCAAAAGCTCCGGGTCCATAGCCTGCTTAAAAATCAGCCGGCACTCGTAGACCAGTCCGCATCCACCGATTACCGGGCTTTCAATCTCTTTGGCGTTATCCGCTTTAAGGCTGAACACCTTGAACTTGTCAATATCCCGACCGGATTGGGCGCCGGTACCGGCCAGAGATTTTTTGAAATCAGGGCTTAAAGGAAGTGTAACCGAGAAATCACGGGCTGCTTCTATAAGGTCAAAAGTATATCGTGAATACCTCACTCCTACTATTAGCACCGGCCTATTCCAGAAATAACCGATTGCTCCCCAGCCAATGGTCATAGTATTTATCCTATCCTCCGCCCGAACCGAGAGAAAAGCCCCGCGCGGCAACTGTTCCAGCATTTCCCGGGCCATGGTACTGTAAATTAACTGGTCTGACATCTGTCGATTTCCCTCCTTATACTTCTGAGCCTGAGTGAACCCAAATTGTGGTGCTCGAAGAGTGCCTCCTTATGTTTGTTATATTATTATTGTACTTTATACTTAAAGTACATATACATAAAACTTACGGCTCCTCCGCTTCCAACCCACAGTTGCCGTTAAGTCCGTTGCGCCCGTTTTCAGAAGCTACCATACCGGCAGATATTATGATCTCCATACCCTGATCCACAGTGATGTCCAGGATTTTGACGTCCTCCCGGGGCAGCACCACGAACCAGCCCGAGGTAGGATTGGGGGTAGTGGGGATAAAAAGAGAGTAAGTATCCCTTTCCACATACGGGAATTCATCATTGGTGACGAAGCCCAGGGAATAGATGCCCGGGCGGGGAAACTCAATCAGGCCCACCTTCTTAAAAGCGCTTTTATTGGAGGAAAACAGAGAATCGGTAATTCTCTTGGTGGTTCCATATACCTTGCCCAGCAGGGGGATTTTGCGCATGACCTTTTCCCACCAGCCCAGAATTTTATTACCCAGGTAGTGGCTGGAGATGAAGCCCAGCAGGATGATGAAAGAAATAATGATTATGAATCCCAATCCAGGTACAGCAAAACCGAAAATGGGTTCCAGGAGGGGTTTCAAAATATTGTCCAACAGGTTGAACAACCAGATGATTATCCAGATAGATATGTAAATCGGTAATAGAGTGGCCAATCCAGCCACGAACAGGGAGAGAATCCGCTTCATTGACAGTACCTCCGTCCAGGATTTTTCAAAATACGATAAGAACTTACCTACTAGATTATATACCAATACTAAGAAAATTTATCCAAAATCTTAACGCTTTAGCAGGATAATTTCAGTCGGCAAAGCTTAAGGATTAAATCCATAGGGGAGAAAAGGGCTTCTCATCCCGGGTAAGCTGAAACACCAACGGCGAGTTTAGCAGCTTGATATACAGATTGCTTTGGTGTTCAGGCATGGGATAGAAAGTATTGGGGCTGTGAATCCTCAGGACAAATGCCGTATTATCACGGTTAAAACAGTATGGGCGAATTTCTGCCGAGCGGCTCATTATTTCCTGGCTCAAGCAGCAGCCTCGGGAAGAAAAGAGATTTATCCTCAGATAAAACCAGGGATAGCAGGCGCCGTACTCCTCCCGCTCGATAAGCAGGAACTTGCTGCCGTCAGTGCTGAATAGGCCGTCACAAGCCTTTGCACTGATTTGGCGCAGTTGTTCGGTCTCAATATTATACCAGCAGGCCGCCGTCGTGCGAGCCGGAGGCACAGCGGCAAAAAGCAGCAAACACTTGCCATCTGGGCTGAAGCGGAATTCAGCTGTACCCCGCTCTTGCAAACGCTGTTTTATGCTGGAGACCACCGCCGGGGAGAGAGCCATATTTTCTTCCCCTGGAGTGAACTGTTCTCTCCTATTGCCTGGACT
>CAZCTN010000002.1:0-32626 GCA_964501655.1 uncultured Syntrophomonas sp. | reverse complement strand
AAGCCGGCAGCAGCAGGGTATCGCCCGGGATCAGTCCCTGATCCAGCTGCAGGCGGTTGGCTTGCTTAATGTCCATCGGAGTTATTCCATATCTCGCAGCTATATCACCTATACTCTCTCCTCTTTGCAGCAGGTGAAACGCCAGCGGAACCGGCAGTTTCAGTCCTTGACCGGGCCTAATTCCTTTGCGTTCGGCTATAGACGGATTAGCCTTGACCAAGTCAGACTTGCTGCAACTGAAGAAATCGGCCAACCGGGATAGGGAATCCCGGTTCTGGCTCCAATAGACAAAGTCCAGGGAAGGAAAAGCAAGGGAGTGGCCCAGGGCCAGAAAGGTCTGGGGTCCGGCTATTCCATCAACCCGAATATCAGCATCTCTTTGGAAGCTGCTCAGAGCCTTAAAGGCAGTGCTCCCGAAAAAACCATCCGGAGTATCAGGATAATAACCCAGACGGTGAAGGCAGAGCTGCAAAAAATAGGTATCCAGGCCATGGCGGCCCTTCAGCAGCACCCTTCCGCCCAGAGGAGACAGCAGAAGTATGAGAGCACAGGTACGGGGGCCAACCCAGCCCTTTTCCTCTATCAGGGAAAAATCTTCCTGCAGCTGTCCAACCGCCCCGGCGGTATAAGGATCGAATTTGCCGCTGCCGGGCCGATTCAAGCAAGTCTTTTTATAAGCAGAAAGCCGGTTTTGCAGGATCTTGACATCCTGCCCCTCACTTTTCTCTTCAATTATCCGGGAAGAAAAAACAATTTTGTTTCGAGAGTACTTACCACAGCAATGTCCCAGGCAGTAGTAGGTCTCATCATTTACTATACCCCGTTGGTCCAGCTTGAAATACTTCTGAAAGCTCCTTACCGCCGCCCGGGTATCGAGGCCGAAGACGCCGTCAACCTCCAAGGATTTGCGGATAATATGCTCCGGCAGCAGGTTCAGAAGAGACTGCAGGATTATCACATCCAGCCCCTTCTGGTAGGGAACCTGCAGTCGCAAAACCCGGCTGGAAAAAAACTGCCCCGGTCCATCCATACCCCAACCCCCCCTAACAGAAAACAAGGGGACGGTTCTTTTGTTTTCTGGCATACCAGCAAACAAAAGAACCGTCCCCTTGTTTTCTGCTGTTTTCTGGTATAATTATGCCAATAACGGATAATCTTAAACCTGTTAATCCTAATATATTATAGAGGAGGAATATCGTGAGTGGTGCAGCCAGAAAAAGAGAAGAAATAGAAGCCAGGTACAAGTGGAAGCTGGAAGACATATACAGCCGGGAAGAGGATTGGGAAAAAGATTTCGCTGAACTCAAAATACAGATGCAGGAGATAGAAAGGCGGATGGGCAGCCTGGGGGATTCACCCGAACAACTGCTGTCGACCCTTGGCCTGCTGGAAACAATTAACCGCAAAATCGAGGGACTGTATGTGTATGCCAGGATGCACAAGGATGAAGACAACACCAACACCCATTATCAAACCCTGTTTGATCGGGCCCAGGGGATAATGGTGCAGGTAGGCAGTGCTACGTCCTATGTGATCCCGGAAATAATTGCCATTCCCGAGGATAAACTGCAGGAATTTATCAGCCAGAACTCGGATCTGGGGCTTTACCGGAAATTTTTTGATGAACTGCTGCGGCAGAAAGAACACATACTATCCCCAGCGGAAGAAAAGCTGCTGGCCATGTCGGCAGACCTTTCGGTTGCTCCCCGCAACATCTTTACCATGTTCAACAATGCCGATATAAAATTTCCGGTGATCAAAGACGAAAAGGGTGAGGATATAGAACTGACCAAGGGGCGTTACGGCCGGCTGATGGAAAGCAAGGATCGCCGGGTAAGGCAGGAGGCTTTTTCCGGACTCTATTCCTCATATACCAAGATGAGCAACACCCTGGCCAGCACTCTCAGTTCCAGCGTAAAAAGCGATATCTTCTATGCCCGCGCCCGCAAATATGATTCCGCTCTGCAGGCTTCCCTGGATGCAGACAATATTTCGCCGGAAGTCTATGATAATCTTATCAAATCAGTGCATGATAACCTGGATTATATGTACCGCTATATGAAACTGCGTCAAAAGATGCTGGGGCTGGACGAACTTCATATGTATGATATTTACACCCCTTTGGTAGCAGAATACAATGCCCAGGTTGACTATGAGGAGGCTAAAAACAAGGTGCTGCAGGGCTTGATGCCCCTGGGCGACGAATACCTGGCCGCTCTTAAAGCCGGATTGGATTCAGGCTGGATCGATGTTTATGAAAATGAAGGCAAGACTAGCGGGGCTTATTCCTGGGGTTCCTATGACAGTCACCCCTATGTTCTGCTTAATTATGACAACAAACTGGATGATGTTTTCACCCTGGCCCATGAGATGGGACATTCCATGCACAGCTATTACTCCAACAAAGCCCAGCCTTACATCTACAGCCAGTATACCATTTTCGTAGCCGAGGTAGCTTCCACCGTTAATGAATCATTGCTTATTGACTACCTGCTGAAAAACAGCACTGACCCCCGAGAAAAGATGTTTTTGATCAACCATTATCTGGAACAGTTTCGGGGTACGGTATATCGGCAGACCATGTTCGCTGAATTTGAAAAAATCGTCCATGAACAGGCAGAAGCAGGCACGGCCCTGACTCCCGAGGCTCTGTCCCGGATTTACCGGGACCTGAACGCACTCTACTACGGACCCCAGGTAGTACTGGATCAGGAAATCGATATGGAGTGGTCCCGCATACCTCATTTTTATTCAGCTTTCTACGTGTATAAATATGCTACCGGCTTTTCTGCCGCTACTGCCATTAAGGAAATGATCATGGAAGAAGGACAGAGTGCAGTTCAACGTTATCTGCAGTTTTTGAGTTCAGGTTCCAGTGATTATCCCCTCAACCTGCTGCAAAAAGCCGGGGTGGACCTGACTACACCGGAACCGGTGGACAAAGCCCTGCAGTATTTTGGCCGTCTGGTTGCTGAGCTGGAATCCATGATCTAAGGGCAGGGGAGGTTGTCATTGCTTCTGGGGTGGCAGCTACTTGGCTCCCTGGAATAATAATTAAATCGGGTCAGCTTAAATAATAAAGCCTCAAAATGCGTATATTATCTAAAGATTATCCAAGTTAACAGGGGGGAAAAAAGTTGACCCATTTAAATAGCGAAGAGATATTTGACCAAACCATGGAGGAAATCTATCCCCGGCTTAAGCAGCTGGCCAGTTATGATATGGTGATAGGCATACCCTTTAATGAAGAGAGCCATCAGCTGCTGAAGGTACTGGAATCCATTGACGAAGTCCTGAACTCCTGGATCGGACGCCGGCAGTTGATTGTTTGTGCAGGTGACTATTCAGCCCGGGAGACCCTGGACCTGATTCAAGGTCTGAAAATGAAGCATCCACACCTGGAATTTGTTCTGCCCCTGGAAATAAGCGGCCGGGGAACAGCTATCCGGGCCATGCTGGAAATCAGCAAGCGTCTGGAGGCGGATTTGCTAATATTCAGTGCCAAAATGGCAACTCCAGAGGGTCCGGGCATTGACACTACCTGGCTGGAAAGCTTGCTTACTCCCATTCAGGGGAATTACGATTTGGTTTTGGGCAGCCTGCGCCGCTACCTGGGAATAGACAGTGTAGCTCATATGCTGGCGGCTCCCATACTGGAAAGCTTCTATGGCTATCGCATGTCGGAACCTCTGGGGGGGATTTATGCCATATCCCATGAGCTGGTGGAGGAACTGGCCCATGAAGCTATCTTCTGGAGCAACTGGATACAGGGTTATGGGATTGACTTCTGGATACTCACCCGGGCTTTGTGCTGGAACAAATGCACCTGTGAGATAAATATCGGCAGTGAACAGGCGCCTCATAGCCTGGAAAAAAGGAACCAGATCTTCTATGACACCATATTAACCATGTTTGAAGCCATTAAACGGGACAGCGCCATCTGGATGCAGGATAAACTGGTACTCAAGGTAGCTGATATGCTGTCCCGCAGCACCCGCAAGAAATCAGAAGGGATAACCCATTCAATGCCCCAGCTCATTGATAAATTCAGAGCCGGGTATCAAGCCTACAAGCCTATCTTTGAGCGCCATGATCATGATCACAGGCTTCAGGATTTGCTCAGCCGACCGGAAATGAAATTTAATTTCGATGATGAGCTGTGGATTTCCCTGCTGTATGATTTCATGTTTGCCTACACCTTTGGCCCGGAAGAGGAACAGATGGATCTATGTGCGGCCTTTACTTCCTTATACAACGGACGGGTAGCCAGCTATGCTCTGGAACTGCGGCAGTTTAATCAGCAACTAAAAGAATCCAGTTTGGAAGGAAAAGATGAATTGCTGATCCGCAAAATAGAGGCGGTGCGTCAACGGTTAACCGATGTAGTATGGAGCATGAAAGGTGATTTTGTTCGGGAATGGGTCCACCGCAGTGAACAGTCCCGCCCGCCCCTGGTGCCCCTGGGCTATATGGAATATGTGCCCGGTAAACCCATAGTAATTCCCAAGAAAATTGTGGGCAAAGACAGGAGAGTGGTAGAGACTGATCATATATTTAAGGATCTGCGCAAGCAGTATGGAGAGTCTTTTAACCGCTTTGCCAGTGAAGGCCTGGGTCTGGCCCCCGATGCTTCGCCCCAGGAAATGAGCCTGGGGGTGGAGAATTTTATGGCCGACCTGGAAGGGATGCTGGAAGAGCTGCTGCCAGGCGATCTGCATAAACGGGATGGGGTGAGCCAGTTTGTGGATACCCTGTTCAACCTGCTGCCCCGGCACCGGATGTTCACCATTCACTCCGATGTTCTGCGGGAAATGCTGGTTAGATTCCCCCCGGTAAACCTGATGATTCCTCTGGGATTTTATAAACCAGCCGACCTTATAGATGCCATGGGCACCCGGGATGCCGTGACCTTCTCCAATCTGATCGAGAGTCGCTCCTATACCGATCGGGATCTGGAATGGCTGGCTGACACCCTGAAACCCGAAAGCTTTGAATGGGTGGAAATCAAGCCGATCATACTGAATGAGAACCTGCATATGGGAATACTCGCCCGGGGCAAAATATCCCATTCCAACCATATTACCGCCCGGATTCCCATTAAGCCTTTGGAGTATGACAGCGGAGGGCAGTATGCCCGGATAAGATATTTTATGAGTATTCTGCGGCGCATGGTAGCAGCCGAACACTACTCCAGCCTGTTTCGGGGCATAGTGTCGGAAAGGAAAAACATAGGACGGAGATTGTATAATTCTCTTGTAGGATGGACCAAAGGAGATGACTTCTCCGCCCATACCATCTTTGAAAACAGTCACCACCGGGGTCTGGTGGAGAAAATACGCTATCTGGCCGATAAACTGGGGGCCGAGGGGCAGGCGGAACCAGCCCGGCTGCTGCGTCTGACTGCGGATGGCTACAGTTTGGCCCAGGTAATGGAAGATAACAGCTTCCTAACTTGTTCAGCCTGGAGCTGGGCCAGTTACAATTTCAAAGGAGGGCAGACCATCCCCGGTCCCTGGACCACCACGGTGGAGAGCCGATGGTTCAACCACCATTTTCTGGAGAAACTGTATCAGAACTTGGGTTATGATGTAGACAGTATAATACAAATAGTACACCGCCTGATCCAATCCGGAGAAAGCACTCATAACCTGCTGGATACGCTGCTGCCTGCCCGGCCCAAAGATGTTGACGTGGTGGTGCAGGAACCCACCGATAAACCAAGTAAACACCTGGTCCGCTATCAGCGCAACCCCATCCTGGAACCAATAAAAGAACACTACTGGGAATCCAAATACGTATTGAATCCTGGTTCACTACGGATCGGCGATCAGGTTTATTTGTTCTACCGGGCAGTAGGGGATGATGATGTCTCTCACATAGGTCTGGCGGTAACCGATGGCTATGAGGTGGTGAAAAGGCTGCCCGAACCTATATTTTCACCCGTCACCCCGGAAGAGAGAATGGGGTGTGAAGATCCTCGCCTGATCAGGGTGGGAGATAGAATATACATGCTCTATACGGCCTATGACGGCAATATTGCTCAAATCGCAGCTGCTTCCATTGCTGTGGATGACCTGCTTAACGAAAGATACCGAGCCTGGAGACGGGACGGCCTGGCCTTTAAAAACATTTGGGATAAAGATGCTATACTTTTCCCGGATCGGATCAATGGCAAGTATGTCATTTATCACCGGATAGAACCCAGTATCTGGGTCACTTATATGCACGATATAAAATTTCCCATAAAAGAGAAACATGCCATTATAGCAGGCCCCCGGCCCGGCCGCATGTGGGACTCATTGAAAATTGGAGCCGGCGCCCAGCCCATAAAGACCAGACATGGCTGGCTTCTGATTTACCATGGCGTTGATTACAATTATGTTTACAGCCTGGGAGTATTGCTGGTAGATCTGGAAAACCCCCAAAAAGTTATTTACCGTTCTCCCAACCCTATCCTGGAACCCGAGGAGGACTACGAGATAGGCTTAAGCGGAGCCTGGGTGCCTAATGTTGTCTTTACCTGCGGGGCAGTAGGAGCAGAGGACAAGGAAATACTGGGTGATGATGATGAAGTGCTGGTCTACTACGGAGCGGCTGATACCAGTATCGGAGTAGCCACCGCTACGGTAGGAGAATTGATACCCGACGAATTTCGGATCAACTAGTAAAAGTGACCGGGGAAAAGGCCGCAACAACCCGCAACCCGGTCACACCACATATCACGAGGTTTTACCCGCTGCCGTCTCGGAAGCGGCGGCCGAAGCGCTGATAAGCCGGTCGGTAAGCAGCAGGGAGAGCACTGCTTCAGCTCCCTGGTTAAGGTTTACCCCGGCAGGAGTCAGGGCATCATAGCAGCCGCCGGTATCAGTATTATAAAGGGATGCACCGTTGACATTGGCTCCGAAATACCAGGCGTGGGCTCTTCGGGCCAGTTCCAAGTACTCGGTTTTGGCTGTCATGGTATAAGCCTGATGACAGGCAAAGGCAATGGACGCCGCATCCACCGGCTGCTGGTCATACAGCGGTATGGCCTGGCCCTTCTGATACCAGCCCTGGTTACCGATGATATTTAAATAACCGTCACGAAAAAGGGTGCCATTGAGGAAGTTCAGGCTTTCCAGCCCGACCTTCAGATGCCGTTTATCTCCGGTAATCTCGTATGCTGCTATCATGGCCTGGGGCAAAATACCGTTGCAATAGGTCATATAGTTTTCAAACCAGTACCAGCCCTTGCTTCGGGTATTTTGGTAAAGACTCAGTAAATATTCGGCCATGGTATTAATGGTATGGACCTTCTTGACTGCCTCGCCCAGGGCCAGAGCGGTCAGGGTATAGGCCACAGCCCGCGGGGAAGTAAAATTTATCGTTAGAGGCAGATTATCCTGCAGCATGTTGCGGCAGCCAAGTTTGACATCCTCCCACTCACAGTTGGAATAGCCCACACTGCAGGCCAGCAGGGCGCGGCCGATGGAGTCCTCGGAATTGATCAAGGAGCTGTATCGTCCTTTCAGCAGCAGATTTGACCAGCTGCCGTCCTCCTGCCGACAGTCATCCATGAAGCCAAGGAACTTCATAGCCAGATCATGCCCGTCTTCCATGAAGATAGACAGCATCAATGCCCGGGCATTATCGTCCAGGGTATGGCCGCTATCAGGATCAGGCTGATCCAGGCGGGAAAACTGAAGAATGCCGGTATCATCGGTCATTTTAAGAAAATGTCGGTAAGTTAGCATAACTCAGATTTCTGTCCTTCCATAATAATCCACTATCCACATCCAGCATCGAGTTGAACATATCCGTGTACTGCCTGCCCACACTGGGCCAGGTCCAGTTTTTACCCAACTTCCAGGCCTTGCGCTGCAGATCCTGTTTCAAGGCTGGGTTCTGCAGGATCTCCTCCATGAGATCAGCCAGCTCCCAGGGATCAGCCTGATTGGCCACCAGGCCCCGGCCTTCAGCCAGGGTTTCAGCCGCATAGGAGTAAGGGGTGGACACGATAGCCCGTCCGCAGCCTACCGCAAAGGCCATGGTTCCGCTCACCGCCTGATCCTTGTTGGGGTAAGGACTAAGGTAGATATCGGTCATATACAGGTATTCCCCCAATTCTTCATTGCTCAAATATTTATTGACAAAGCGGACATTATCTTCGATTCCCAGACGGCTTACCATTGTTTCCAGCATATGACGATACTTCTCTCCTTCATATTCTACCAGCATGGGATGGGTTCGTCCAAGGATCAGGTAGATAATCCGGGGATAGTCCTCAGTAAGGCCCGCTACCGCTTCAATACCCAGTTCCAGGCCTTTGCCCGGTCCGATCAAACCAAAAGTACTGATTATATCCCTACCCTGCAGTCCGTATTTGTTCTTGAGCAAATCACTATCCTGAACTTTGAACTCGGGTACTCCGTGAGCAATCAAATAGATCAGCTCCGGGGGAGCCTCATACAGGTCAGACATCAGCATCATGGAGTTTCTGGTCATGGATACTACGGCTGAGGCCCGTCCGGCCAGGTAATTCAGGATGTTCTTGCAGCTGCGGGTGGGATTGGGCAGTACCGTATGAGTTACCAGCACATAGGGCTTGAGCAGCATGCCGACCAGGTCCATAATATACTCACCGTCCATCCCGCCAAAGATGCCATATTCATGTTGTATGATCACCAGCTCAACGTCCGCTGCTGAGTTGATAAAAGAAGCCGCTGCAAAATAATCAGGTCGATGCTGCCGGTCTATTTCAAAGACAACTTCCGGCGGATATTCATATTTATTTTTCTCCTCCGAGACAGCCATTACCTTAACTTCATTCCCATGGATCAGCAGGCTGTTGCGCAAATCCATGGAAAAAGTAGCAATGCCGCATTGTTTGGGAGGATAGGTTCCCAGGTTTAGTACAGCCATTTTTTCACTCCTTCACCATTGTTATAACTAACAAATGCCATTATTCCACAGGCAGGCATAAATACTTTTAAGCATCACCAGCTCCCTGCAGCACCACCATGGGGGTTCGCCGGGCTTATACCCAGGTTAAACTGCGGGAGCGGATACCGGTACTGCTCCGATCCTTTCCAGAAAAGCGAACAATTCATTTTTTATCCTCTCCAGAGCCTCGGAAGTATCCCCTTCACAGCGGACAATCAATTCCGGGCCGGTGTTGGAAGCCCGGACCAAGGCCCATCCATGGGGAAATATTATCCTGGCTCCATCGACATCGATTATCTGGTACTGTTTCCGGAAGTGGTCCAGGACTCGGTCCACTACCCGGAACTTCTCTTCATCGGTGCTGGGCAGACGAATTTCCGGGGTCGAGTAGTATTTGTTGATATCGGCCAGCATCTCCGTGATGCTCTGCCGACTATGGGAGAGCAGAGATAATAAACGAGCCCCGGCGTAAAGAGCATCGTCATAACCATAATATTCATCCGCAAAAAACATATGGCCGGACATTTCCCCGGTAAATACGGCGCCGATTTCTTTCATTTTAGCCTTGATTAGGGAATGGCCGGTCTTGTAAATGATAGGCTTTCCCCCCAGTTTTTCGATTTCATCAATGAGGCTCTGGGAGCATTTAACCTCTACTATGCACTGAGCCCCTGGATGCCGGGTAAGGATATCCCGCCAGAACAGGATCATCAACATGTCTCCCCAGATAAGATTGCCCTGGGCGTCAACCACCCCCAGGCGGTCACCGTCCCCGTCGATGCCTATGCCTATAGCTGCACCACTGCGCTGTACTTCCCGAATCAGATCAACCATATTCTCCGGGTTGACCGGGTCAGGATGATGATGGGGAAAGGTAGGATCAGAGTCGCAATATAGTTCAGTCACTTTACCGCCCAGGCTTCTGAACACCCGGGGGGCAAAAAGAGAGGCGCTGCCGTTGCCGCAATCAACTACAATCTCAGGTATGTCAGGACCCATCCTAACCCGGTTCTTTATCATCTCGATGTACTCATCGCTTATGTCATAGTCATAGATCATACCCCGGGGGCCTCTTATGAAATCCCGGTTTTGAATCATCTGGTAGATCTGCCGGATCTGCTCACCGTATATGGTGGAATCCCCCAACAGCATCTTGCATCCGTTATATTCTCCGGGATTGTGACTGGCAGTTATCATCATGCCGGCCGGGAGGTTGAGGCGGCGGGCAGCGTAATAAAACATGGGGGTAATAACCAGGCCCAGATCCATAACATCACAACCTGAGTCCAACAGGGACTCTATTACAATATCTCTCATCAAAGGCGAAGAACTTCGGTTGTCCCGGCCTACCAGGATAGTATGCTGATCCTGCCGAAAAGCCATGGCCGCAAAAGCCCGGGCAATGTCGCTCATCAATTCCTGGCTCAGCTCTTCTCCGACCACACCCCTGATATCATACTGGCGAAATATATGCTGGATAATATCTCCTCCTCGCATTAGTTTTTGCACACGGGTAAGTATATTAAGGGCATTTACTTTTTATGCCTGATCAAGAGGGGCAATTCCTCACAGCAGATCCAGCCTTTCCTTCTCCTTCAGTATCTCCGTAACCTTGCGTATATCCTGGGAGCGATGGCGATTGGATACCAGGATGATATCGTCCGTCTCCACCACCAGAGTATCCTGCACCCCGTAAAGCACGATGGTCTTTTCGCTCTGCTTGACCACACAGTTCCGACTGTCCAGAACCACGATATCAGAGCCTGTACAAACATTGCTCAGTTCATCCTGGCTGTGGATATCAGCCAGGGCATTCCAGCTGCCCAGGTCGCACCAGCCAAAATCAGCGGGGACCACCGCCATCCGGTTTGATTTTTCCGCTATGCCATAATCCAGGGAAATGCAGGGCAGGTCAGCATAAGAGGATAGATAAGCCTCCAAACCGCTGTTGATTTTCTGGTAAATATCCGGCAGGTGAGTCTGGAACTCATCCATTAACACTTGGGCGGAACTGACATAAATGCCGGCGTTCCAAACATATTGGCCCGAGTTTAAATAACCCTGGGCAGTAGGAAGATCCGGTTTTTCGCAGAAGGAGTTGACCTGGTATACGTTTCCTATTTCCCCGATCTCCCATTTGGTTTTCTCTATATATCCGTATCCGGTCTCGGGACGGTCGGGAGCGATGCCAATGGTAGCGATATGCCCCTGTTCGGCCGCCTTTACGGCGCGTACTATACTATCGGCAAAAGCCCCAGGATTACTGACGTGGTGGTCGGCCGGGAAAAAGCCAACTATCGCGTCGGGATGCTCCTCCTGCAGCCGGGCCAGCACTAAACCCACTGCCGGTGCCGTGTTTTTCCCCTCCGGCTCGGTCAGAATCTCGATCATATAGGCATCGGGACGATCCTCTACGATCTCTTCTATACCCGGCTGGAGATCCTCACTGGTAATTATTATGATATTACTCGCCCCGGCATCCGCCAGGCGATCAATGGTATTGTCCAGCATAGATCTATTATTGACCAACTTGCAGAGCTGCTTGGGCCTCTGCTGACGGCTTTCCGGCCATAATCGAAGTCCTTTGCCCCCCGCTAGAATTACTGCAATCATTTTTACCTCCGTCATGTCTATCAATAAGTATATGATTACAGCCCACTTTTTATGCCGGCTGAAATCAGGCTTCACTTTATTTATTATGGCTAAATGGATGGGATTCTATAAGTTGGAGGAGAGGGAGAAAATGGGAAAAGAATTCATTTCTAGAAAACTTGCTTTGAAAACATGAGCTAAATAGGCTGTACTAGCTTGGACTTTCATGACCCGCCAAGCAATTATTGACACCAAAATACATAAGTTCTAAGATTATGATGTGTTACAAATTAAGAGTATAAACAAAGTAATAATACAAGCCGTTATCCTCGGGTTAGAATTACCGTTTGTGGACGTGGTAAGAGCTTAGCATTATCCTTTCTACAAATACGAGAGAGCAGTAATTGTAATCCTGTGAATCCTTTAGGTAGGCAGCTTAATTAGTTATGATAGTTAAGGATGTGATAGATTTATCAATATAGAGGGGGAACCGTTAGATATTATTAGAAAAATTCCAGTTTTGACGAACAAAAGAATAATACTATTTTGTTGCGCTCTTTTTTGTGTTTCTACAATGAATATATTAATAAAGGATATATTAGGTGTTGATTTCAGCATCTTTTATTCTGCTTCCCATCTGGCTCTATTTGGACAACCTGAAATGGTTTATAATATAGACTTACATCATTCGGTTATAGAAAGCGTTTTGGGAAGAGAAGCTCCTTACTTGTTAGGCTTCTTCTACCCGCCTATTTTCTTATTGATGATTTTCCCTTTTGCCTTATTATCGTACCGGTATGCTTTATTTATATGGATATTGTTAACAACATCGGCCTATCTATTTACAGTTAACAAAATACTGCCTGGTAAGTTGTCTATTATGGCGGCCCTAGCATTTCCGGGGACATTAATGAATTTATTATGGGGCCAGAATGGCTTTCTCACTGCTTTTTTGCTCGGAAATGGAATTTTACTCATTGAAAGTAATCCGATGTTATCTGGATTAATGTTTGGTTTATTATGCTATAAACCTCATTTTGCTTTTTTACCTCTGTTGGTACTACTAATAGGGAGACATTGGAAGGCACTTATTTGGTCAGTTTTTTTCGCTGGTGCTTCAGTTTTTACATCTGTTGTTATATTTGGTTTAAAAACATGGAGAGAATACCTGAACACTATACCTAGTAGCGCCAATCTAGCCTTGGTTGAAGATTGGGCAAGTGTCTCAGGTATACAGACAACTTTTTATACTTTCAGTCGTTTAATTACGGATAATTACCAACTGTCGTTAATTATTCAGACCTTCGTTTCCATCATTATAATAATAATAGTGTGTTTGGTATGGAGATATATTTCCTCTAAATTAATAAGAAATATCGTATTATCCAGTGGGATATTGTTAACTACGCCCTATGCAATGCAGTATGATTTAGTTATTCTAGCATTACCCATATTTTGGTATTGCAAAGAGATAATAAATACAGAATTACTAAAGGGGGAATTTGCTGTATTGTTGTTTTTGTTTTTTATGCCCATGATAAATCTGCCCATTGTTCATTTGACTCATATTCAAATAGCACCCATAGCAGTTACTTTGTTGTTAATAATTTTATTCCGTAGGATACATTGTTTATATTGGCCGATAAATATACTAAAATTAAATGGGAGCAAGGTATGAAGCTTGCTTTTTATATTGGGACAGTCTTAGTATAAGGATGGTAGTCATGAAAGTATTAGTCGCCGGCGGAGCGGGATACATAGGAAGTCATGTAGTGTTAGAATTACAGCAGGCTGGGCAGCAGGTAGTGGTATTGGACAACCTCCAGACCGGTCACCGGCAAGCTGTCAACAATATCCCTCTTATTTTAGGAGATATTGCTGATGAAGTACTTGTGGGCAGGTTAATTTCGGAATACGGAATTGACGCAGTTGTGCATCTTGCTGCGGAGAGTACGGTAGGGGTTTCTATGCAGGACCCGGGATTATTTTTTACAAACAATGTTGGCAAAGGGGCTGTGTTTTTAGATACTCTGGTTAAATCAGGGGTTAGAATGCTGGTGTTCTCTTCATCAGCTGCAGTTTACGGCAGTCCCGAGGATATGCCGATAAAAGAAACCCATCCCCTTAATCCTATCAACGTCTATGGGGCTACCAAAATAATGTTTGAAGATATGATGATATGGTATGCTCAGATATATGGCTTGCGCTGGATTTCACTGCGTTATTTTAATGCTGCCGGAGCTGCTGAGGGGTATAATATAGGGGAAGATCACCAGCCGGAAACCCACCTGATTCCTATTATTATGCAGACATTACTGGGGCAGAGGCGGAGACTGGAGATATTTGGCGACGATTATCTAACCCCCGACGGAACCTGTATCAGAGACTATATTCATGTGTCGGATATTAGCCGGGCTCACGTTCTTAGCCTGGAGGCCTTATCGGCCGGAGAAGCGGGAGGCATTTATAATTTAGGCAACGAGCAAGGCTTTTCTGTTCAGCAGGTGTTGAAGATGTGTGAGCGAATAACGGGTCAGGAGATACCCGCCCAAATATCACCCCGGCGTTGGGGCGACCCAACTGTTCTAGTAGCCAGTTCAGCTAAAATTAAGTCCGTTCTGGGTTGGCGGCCAAGATACCCCGACTTGGAAAGCATAGTTGCCAGCGCTTGGCAGTGGCACCGTTCAAATCCCTGGGGATATAAAACAGAGTAATTTAAAGAATGCTAATACCTTAGACGATATTAACTATATTAGTGAAAACAGAAGCAGATAATGAGATGGAGAGATTATACATGAACCTAAAGGAGTATGAAACCCCGATTGAGAACGTACCATACTTACCGAATAAATACGTGACTCTACTAAGAGATATCTTCAAATATGGTTTGGTAAGCTTTTCCGCCCTGATGGTAGATGTAGGTCTTTTGTATACCCTAGTCGAATACTTCAGGTTGCATTACCTGCAGGCAGCTACCGTTGCCTTTGTTTGCGGACTGCTGGTTAATTACTTCCTGGGCCGGGCCTTTGTTTTTAAGAATGGTAGGCTTACTCGGAGCAAGGAATTTATTTATTACTCTCTTATAGGTCTGGTGGGATTGGGTCTGAATGACTTGATTATCTATGTGCTGGTTATTATAGGCCTATGGTACATGTATGCCAAAGCAATATCAGTTGCTACGGTTTTCTTTTTTCATTTCTTTGCCCGCCGGAGTCTGTTTGAACATTAAAGCTGGGGAAGAGGTAGAGACATCATATGCAGAAAGTAATTATACTGGGTGCGGGACCGGCCGGTCTGTCGGCTGGCTATGCCCTAGCTAGGGAAGGATATAAGGTGACCTTGATTGAGAAGGAAGCCCAGGTCGGGGGAATAAGCAAAACCGTAGAGGAGAAAGGTTATCGCTTTGACCTGGGAGGCCATCGTTTCTTTACCAAGATAGAGGAAGTAGAGGATCTATGGAACGAGGTTTTGGGAGAAGAATTCTTGCTGCGACCTCGGTTGTCTCGTATTTACTATCGTAACAAGTTTTTCGATTATCCCATCAAACCATTTAACGCCTTGGCTGGCTTGGGGCTATATGAAGCAATTTTGATACTGGCAAGCTATATGAAAGTAACAATAAATCCCATTAAACCAGAGGAGAGTTTTGAAGACTGGGTAAGCAACCGTTTTGGCAGGCGTTTATATGAACACTTTTTCAAATCTTATACAGAAAAAGTATGGGGTATTTCCTGCACCGAACTGAAAGCCGAATGGGCAGCCCAAAGGATTAAAGGACTGTCCCTGGTATCAGCGGTTGTGAACGCATTATTAAAACAATTCCGTAAAAACCAGATCAAAACCCTTATCGAAGAGTTTAACTATCCCAGGTTAGGACCGGGACAGATGTATGAAGCAATAGCAGATGTAGTTAAAGCATCAGGTGGGCAGGTCTGGTTGAATACGAAGGTTACCGGTATTGACATAAAGGACAATAGAATAGCTGCGGTGACCGTATTAAATCATAAAGGCGGCAAAAGTGAAGTGGAGTCTGATCATGTAATTTCCAGCCTAGCTTTGAGAGATTTTATTAGCATGGTTCATCCGGTTCCGCAACAGCCTGTACTGGAAGCCGGCAACCTTTTAAAATATCGAGATTTTCTGTCCGTTAATATAGCATTGAATTCCGATTTTCTCTTTCCGGATAATTGGATTTATGTACATTCACCAGAGGTCAAGCTAGGACGGATTCAGAATTTTAAACGATGGAGTCCATCAATGGTTCCCGAAGAGGGATGCAGTTCCCTAGGCTTGGAGTATTTCTGTAACGAAGGAGATGAGCTGTGGTCCTCACCTGATGAAGACCTCATAGAACAGGCAGTAGAGGAAATAAGTCATATAGGTTTGGCAAAAAGAGACTGGGTTAAATGGGGTTTTGTTATCAGGGTTCCTAAAGCTTACCCGGTCTATGATGACGATTACCAGAAAAGCATGCCGGTTCTTATGGATTATATTGGAGGCCTGGAAAACTTCCAGTCGATTGGCAGGAATGGACTGCATCGCTATAACAACATGGATCATTCCATTCTTACCGGTTTGCTGGCCGCCAAAAACATACAGGGCAGTAATTATGACCTGTGGGAAGTAAACACAGAAGAGGAATATCATGAGGAAGATAATAGATAATAGGAAGTTTAGGTTATTGGCAAATGAATTTATGAATAAACATAATGCTTGTACTGAATTCTATGATTGGCACAGGCATTAATTATTTTTACCGATCAACCCGGTATATGATAAATGATTTCTGCACTTCTTTGGTGAGCTCTAATTTTTTTAACCAGTCTGGAGAGTTGTCGTTTGTCAGTCTTTCATAAAAAGCTAACGGGTTATTCTCTGTTCTGTATAGTACCTTTTCAGTCGAATTCGGGGCTATTACCACCAGGTCGATTTGCCTGTGGGCTAACATCCCTTTTACTTTCTCCATATCATCCGAGGTCATTACCTCATGGGTATATAAGATACCACTGTCATTGCGGTGATACGGTCCGGCGATGACATTAAAATCAGTTCTGTATAGAATCTGGGGGCCAAAGTCCAGATGTGCAAGTACAGTCTGATGCTCAGGGTTAAGTCTCTGATACTGGTTTAAGTAATCACATAGTGCAGGCAGATTGGGATAGGAACGTGCAGAATCCGCCTTTTCCTCTGACTGGAGGGCAGAAACCGTCATGCCGACGATAGGAAAGAATGATATAAATACTACAATAGTAATCGGACGAAGTAGGGAAAGCAGTCGTTGAGGATATCTGGACAGGTAATTGATAATATCATTCAGCATGAGAGCTAATAAAATGGATATTATAACCAGGCCGCAATAAACCATACGGACCTGGTAAAACGTTAAGGCTGTAAACATTAGAAACCCAATAAAAAATACTGTTAGTGGTTTGGAGAGTTCCTGTCTATTTTCGGTTTTACATAGGTAAACTAAATAGCCCAGGACCATAGTGATGGTGCCTAAAAAGGAAACAATAAAATAGGTATCACTTAACAACAAGGGCTTGGCTTCCGCAACCTTGCTTAACCAAATCGGTACAATAGCCGGGTTTACTTCCGCCATAGGGCCGTAAAAGAATAGGGGGAAAACCAGCCAGATAGCAGCAACTGCTGGAATAGTCAGGAACACTGCCAATAAAGCCCTGATTTGCATCTGATTTGATTCTATCCTGGAGAGCGCTGCAGAGTATAGAGCCCCCATTAGGTATACAAATATATATACAACAGAAATCTTGTCATACTCAACTACTGAGAAGAATTCCATGGCAGGACGTTCTATCAATAAAGACAGGCTGCTGAAAAGAAGCAGAGACAGACTGAAATTTCTCAGCATCACAGCATACCTGTTTCTAGAATAAATCCATAATAGTGTCAGGGCCATAAAAACCATAATTACTGCGAAAACAGCTTCAGTGCTTATCCAGGTGGATAGGGCCGCCAGGAGACCGGCCATTATGCTGTATTTCTCCCAATTCTTATCTGACAGCATATGAGTCAGCGAACCTAGCAGAAGTATGAATAGGAGTACCAGCAGACTGTGGTGATCAGGCCGGCCAAACATAAAAACCTGAAAAAGCAAAGGCTGGGCTACGAAAATCAGCAACAGCAGATTGCGGGCTTTGGGACTCATAATTGGCCTGGCCAGCCAGACCAGGGCAATTAATGATAAGATCCCCATCAAAGGACCGAAAACGATTCCAAACTGCAGCAAGGCCTTTTTGAATCCCAGCCATGGTATCAAAGGAGCGGCACCGGCCAGGAGAATTACGTCCAGGGGCCGGGTCCAGTGCAGGGTATCCCCGTAGGGGTAGTTATTTCTGTAAATGGTAGAGTCATACCAGTCACCTGTTTCCGCCAGTTGTTCCACTCTGACCAGCCGCATGTAGGTGTCGGTATCAATTAACTCGGCCTCATTGAGAGAAGTGTTAAAATGAAAATAGTAGAAGCCCAGTTGAAGGACTAGAAAAAAGACTACAGCCATAAAAATAAATGCAATACTGTTCTGTTTGCGCTGCTCCAAACTTCTCAACCTTTCCGTTTGCCCGATTCAAACTCTTCCATCCTCTGGATACCCACATTAATACTAGCAAAAAAGGTACAATAATGTTATCGGAAAAAAGTAAAAAGAATTAAAGAAGTCAAGGAAGGGACTATATTCCTATTCCGGACGGGCAAAAGGCCCCAGCAGTTTCTCCGGTTTTGGGCCGTAAAACTGGTAATAGGTGCACTGTATACGCCCGTTATATACCTTGCGTCTTTTGCTGCTTTTCCGGTTTATCAATTTTTCCAATGATGGATGCGAGGTAAGGATATAGAATGACCAGGTATCCAGCCGCTGAAAAACCGGGGTCATCTCCCGGTACAGCCGTTCAACCTCATCCCTTTCCGACAGGCGTTCTCCGTAGGGAGGATTGCTGATCAAATAACCATATTTGTAACGGGAATTCAAATCCCTGGCTTCTCCCTGATGAAATGAAATCAAGTTGTTTATCCCGGCTTCTTTAGCGTGGTAATTAGCCAGCTTGATGGCGTTGGGGTCGATATCGATACCCCTGATGCCCAGGGGCTGATCCTGCACTATCATGTCCCGGGCCTCATCCCGGTGCTGTTTCCATATTCGGGCAGGAATCTGGGGCCAGCTTTCCGCCACAAATACCCGGCCCAATCCGGGGGCTATATTGCGCCCTATCAAAGCAGCTTCGATAGGAATGGTTCCCGTGCCGCAGAATGGATCGATCAAGGCCCGGTCCGGTTTCCAGCGGCTGATGTCTATTAGAGCGGCGGCCAGGGTTTCTTTTAAAGGAGCATCCCCGGACAACTTCCGGTAGCCTCTTTTATGCAGACCCGCACCGCTGCTATCGATAGTGAGGGTAGCCCGATCGGAAAGCAGGGCCACTTCCACCCGGTAACGGGGACCGGTTTCCGGGAACCAGTCGATGGTATGCTTTTGTTTCATTTTTTCTACTATAGCTTTTTTAACTATGGCCTGGCAGTCCGGTACGCTGAACAGCTGCGACTTGATCGACTTGCCCTCCACCGGAAACTGGGCGTCTCCCGGTATCCAATCATTCCAGTTTAAGGCCTTGGTTTTTTCAAACAGTTCATCAAACGTCCGGGCTTCGAATTCTCCCATCTTGATCAGTAATCTATCCGCAGTGCGCAGCCACAGGTTGCAGCGGGGAATGGCCGCTATGTCAGCCATAAAACTTACCCGGCCGTTCTCCACCTTCAGTTCTTCGTACCCCAGCTTGCGTAATTCATGGGCCACAATAGCCTCCAGGCCAAACGCCGCCGTAGCTATCAATTCCACTTTGCTCATACAAAACTCCTTCAGAAAACAAGAGGGGGGTTCTCTCTGTTTTCTTCGTAAACTATACTATCTGACAGAAAACAGGAGAACCGTCCCCTTGTTTTCTGACTTGACTTTGCTTTCTCCCTAACTATGATACAATATATACGTATTTTTTTCTTCTGCTGCGTCAATATACAGGAAAAACACTATAGATTATAATATTGCAGGTGATAGAAATGGAAAGAGAAAATTTTCGGGCAGTTGCCCTGCAGGAAACCCGTAAAAAGATCAGAGACTTAAAAGAATTCAATATTCCGGTTATCACCCGGACTATTGAACAGTATGAACAGGCCGGGGTGGAAGAGATTTTTGTTCAGCAGCAAAAAGCCCTTTTGGATAAGGTGTACAGCCGGCTGCAGGAACTGGAGGATAAAGAGCAGCGGCTCCAGGAAGGTGTTTAGATTACCAGCCGGCAGCCCGAGGAAGGCAGGGCCTGCAGGGCGGAATCGTCATCGATAATATTCAGGGTATTGCCGCTTAGAGAAATGGTATTGGATATTACCTTCCCGTTGATGGTGATATTATTTCCGTTGATTTTAATTTCTCCATTGGGTGCATAGAGAATACCGTTGATGGTTAGATCATTGCCGTTAACATGGATGTCTCCCAGGGAATATAGGCAGATGGCGTCACTGCTGCCGTTATATATAGTGTTGCCGTTGATGTGAATGTCATCTTCTGCCAGTATAGCTCCGCAGCCAATAATGTTATTGCCGTTCAGATGCACTTCACCATCCACATATATAGAGTTTTCCACATTTATGCTGTTGCCGTTGTAATGTATATTGGTATGGTATATGTTGCCGGCGGACTCGGCCTGCTCCCGCACCTGTTCTGAATAATCCGGCAGGTCGATATGACTGGAATATGCCCGCCGGTGGGGTATATCCATATTGTTCCCGTTAACGCTGATACTTCCTACCGCATCACAAATACCAGTAATAGTCAAAGTGTTGCCGCTGGCCTTGAAGTCATCATTAGTGTGAGTGGAGCCCTCAATATAATAAGTGTTTCCACTGATTTTCAGGTCCTTGGAAGGGCTGGCGGAAAAGAGGGTATAACTCCCCCAGGCCGGGGAATAATCCTGGGATGCTCCCGCAAGTTTACCGGCCTGAATTTCATTTATACCCAGCACCGGCAGGAAATAAGTTTTTACCTCTTCGGTGTATTCCACTGTAATCAGACTGCTGGAAGGAAAAGCTATAATCAGCTCATCAGGATTTAACCCGTTCAAAGCAGCGTATTCCAAAGCCGCCAGTGTGGCTGCGTTGGTATTGGGCAGTTCCTGTGCTCCGGCCAGAGCCGCAGCATCCAATGCATTCTGAATCTTCTGATTTTCCAGGTAAAGCCGACCGCTGTCTATTACCAAGCCGGCCATGCCCACAATTACCACTAAAGCCAGAGCTACCAGCACCATCACCGCTCCGCTCTCATCAAAACACAACCGTTTAACCACACCCCGGATATGCTTCACAAAGATCATCTCCTCATACAGTTGGAACATGGGGACATTCCTTCAAACTAGCTGCTTCCAAGAAGGTGGGTCCCCGTTCCTCAGCCACAGCGGTTCTCACTGTTTTCTGCTTCACCTAGTGGCCACATATTAGCATAGAAAAAAATACAAATAAAGACATAAGGCCCAAAACCAGCCTTTGGTATGAACATATTCATCCCTGCGGATGATAATATATTAAGTTAAGTATTGCAATCGTCGATAATTTATTAAGCGATTTATACAAATTAGGATATACAGACGTAGCTGTTGAAGAAATATTGAGAAAAGGAGGCAGGAAATGGGCATTGGTAATTCTGCTTTGATCGACTGCGGACGGTCTGACCCCATGGTGGGCTGGGAACACAAAAAGTGCCACACCCGTAATCCGCAAACTGCAGTAAATGCTCCCAAATTTCAGGAATTAATTACTCAGCTAGCTGAATCAGTGGGGGAATCAGTAAATGTTTCCGTGGCCAATGTTCCCGGGAACAAAACCGGGATTTCCCGCTATGGGGCTGGATGTGATCAGGCATTCAATATTACTGTAGCACCTAACATTGCGGCCAAGGCCATTAAAGACCCGGCCAAAATGGAAGAACTGCAGGCAGCCATACAGGTTTACCTGGATCAATGTTCCGGAAATGCTCAAGAAGGGGAGCAGATTCAGAACAGCGGTTTGGTATTCCTGGCCAATGGAGACGTGAAAACCTGGGCGATAACCGCTTCCGGGGCGGAAGGGGCAGCGGAAGATGACGAGATTGCCCGGGCAGGCAGCGATATCCTGGCCAATTTCGATTATGTTTTCCAGAGGAATGAAGCCCTCCAGCATTTTGCCATATACGGGGGACTCATGCAGGTGCTGCTGGCAGGATGTGCCGAAAACTCTGATATTTTGGCTGGGGAGTCTGAGATCCAGCTGGTGGAGGAATTAGCAACAGATACCGGCGGAAATGAGGAAGTGCTGGATTCTGCCGGGGGAGTTGAATCACAGCTTGATGCCGGAGATTCCGCAGCCAATCCCGGGGAGGAAACTGGGGATAATGAGGCGAGTGTCGGCTTGGCTGATGCGGTGGAGGAATCTTAATCCAATAAAAACGGGATAAATAATGAGATAGCTTTGTTGGGAGTACAGTTAACCAAACGGGAGGGGTAAAATGAAAACCATAAAGAAGCTGCTCAAGGAGGAAGAGGGTCAGGCAGTGGCTGAATATGCCATGCTGGTAACCCTGGTCAGTCTTATTGTTGTGACGGTTTTTTTCAGATTGGGTCAATCAGTGGCAGAGACAGTAGGTATGGCCGCTTCGGCCTTTCATTAACAAATGGGGCAATTACACCTCAAAAAATATGAGGTGTAATTGCAGAATTAGTTTTCATAGGGTAGAATTCTCTTAGATATGGAATGGATAGAGTCAGGTTAGGTTCATCCAGCCTGGAGGAGGTTTGATTTATGAACATGATTCACCGGTTGATTAAAGAAGAAACAGGGCAGGGAATGGCGGAATACGTAATGATATTAATGTTCATAGCTCTGGTTGCCATGTTCGGCTATCAGGCCCTGGGCACAGCCCTTAATGCCAAAGTGAACGATATCTCCGGTAGTTTCTAAAAGAACAGGAGAGGGGATTAGCCTCTCTGTTTTCTTCAACTATATTATCAAGGAGAAAACAGGAGGACCTCTTTTATTCGCCTGGGTAAATGTTGGTTATACTTACGCTGCTGGTCTGATTGGACTTTACCGTAATCCTTCCTTCGGGTGACTTTCTGACCTGGGAAGCACCCTGGCTGTTGCTCTCGCTTACTTCATAGCTTCCAGGAGCCAGTTCCACTGATATGGTCTGACCGGCCTTGATGTTGCGCTTGATGGTACCCGATGTTCCGCTGATGCTCACTTCGTATACTGCGCCTTCGGGAGCTGAACCTTCTGCCTGCTTGCTGATATTCAGGGTTCCTTTGGGCGGAACCGGAAAGCGGTTGGTTACCGTTAGATAAACGCTTTGCCCGGAAGAAACTGAAATATTGCCCTCTATGGATTTGCTCCAGGATAAAGCCCCCCCGGTTTTGGATTCCGTTACCTGGTAGGTCCCTGGAGGCAGGGAAACGGTGAAACTCTCTCCAGCCCTGATGCTGTTGCGGCTCATCTCCCGCTGATCATTATTTATATCACTTATCACAAATTCATACATGACTCCGGCAGGTGCATCTCCGGTGGTTTTCTTGCTGACTACCAGTTTGCCCGGATTGGGAACCAGGGTCACCTGTACCTGGGTGGGCTGAATGGGTCCCAGGCAGTATACTGCTCCGCTCCAGCATTCTTTCTTGCTGCTGTCGCTGCCCGGGTTGATCAGGCGGAACATATAGTTGCCGGCGGCCCGGTGGGGATTTTGCTCCGGGTTGTACTGGATGGTGTACATTTCTCCCGGACTCAGGACTGGGATTTCACCTCCGGCCAGGGGTTTTTCCCCGGCGGGACTGCCGGCTTCCGTATAGTAAAGCTCCCAGGCTACCGGCTGGGAGGACCGGGTGCTGTATTTGGAGTTGACCACCATGGCATAAACCGTACCGATGCCATCCGCCAGACTGAACTCTTCCCCCGGCAGATAGATGAAGGAATAATTCTCCGGGTTTTCCACCCTTACCTTATAGTCTCCCGGCTCCAAATCCTTCTGATATTCATCGTCATTACCCATGGTCACCGTTTCCAGCCGTGAGGCCTGATCATATATGCCTATATCAAAGGTTTTGGTGGACAGGCAGGAGGATTCTGTACTGTAAGCCAGTTCGATCCTGCTCATGGGCAGGGTGCCCAGCTCCGCAAAAGAGAGGGCATAGCCATCAATAACCTGCTCCCCGGGCTGGGAAGCACCTGAGCAGCCGCTGGCCAGAAATAAGACCCCTAGCAATAAAAGCAGAGCAATATACCTGTTAGTTCTATCCATATACCCAACTCCCCTTCAGCCCCGAGCATGACTATATCACCCTTTAGTACATTCCTGCTTAAATGATAACTGTAAACCTTTCCATCCGCAATAGCGATAATTAGCCTAGAGACAGGAACTAATACTTATGGACTATAAATACCCTGACGGAATAGTCTAAATTATTACTACAAAATAAACCGCATAGACTATTTTAATACGAATTGCTTTATACAATAATATAAATACGTCTATTAGTCTCATTTTGAACGCCAGAGGCATCTGTATGAAATGCTGATTTTTGCCGTTTGCCTCACTTAGGGGTCAATAGGGCTTTTGGCCCTTGTCCCTGACCAAAGGTACTAAGAATTTATACTTTAGTACAGAAAAACTATTGATGATATGGAAGAATGAGGCTAAGATAGAAGTGGATACACTATTTGGATTGAATAGGAGGTGAGAGAGAATGATGAATACCATTAAAAGACTAGTTCTCGAAGAAGAAGGACAGGGCATGGCTGAATATGCGCTGATATTAGTATTTATAGCAATTGCGTGTATAGGTGCTTTTACATTTTTAGGAGGAAAAGTCGGGAATAAAGTAAATGAAGTTGGTAACGGCCTCAATTAGATTCGAATTGTTCTACAAAGGCAAAAGGCATTAAGGTTATGCCTTGCACCTGCAAGGCATAACCGAGTTTTTATTACTAAAATATGGGAGGACCAGAACATTATGAATATCGAATCGGTCCTCAGCGATATTATAATGGGATTAATGCTACTAGTAGCAGTGGTTTTTGACCAGCGAGAAAGAAGGATTCCTAACGTGCTCATTCTGGTGGCGTTGATCCTTGGTACGGGATGGAATACTTTTGCCGGTAGCTTGGACGGATTATTATTTTCAATTAAAGGCCTCCTGGCCGGGATAGCCCTGCTCTTTATCCCCTTTGCCATGGGAGGCATGGGGGCTGGAGATGTGAAACTGCTGGGTGTAGTGGGAGCCTTTAAGGGAGCATTGTTTGCTTTCCACACTTTTATTTTTATGGCCCTCTGGGGCGGATTAATAGCGGTAATCTTGCTGATAGCCAAAGGAGAGCTGGGCAAGACCCTGCACCGGCTTTGGGCGGGTTTTCTCTTAGCCTTGTTTAAAGTGCAGAAAATGAAGTATTCGGTTGAGGCCAGCAACTCCGGAGTCTATTTCCCCTACGCCCTGGCCATAGCCCTGGGAGCGGTCAGCGCTTACTTTTCACTATCATTAATGTGAAATAAAATGTCGGGAGTATAAGTGCAACCGCGATTCCGCCGTCATTGAAGCTCGGTGCAAATCGGCTTTACTTTACAAAGTGGTGAATGATATGAAAAGAATTATAAAAAAGATATTTCAATCTCAAAAAGCCCAGAGCATGGTGGAGATGGCTATAATTCTCCCGGTGCTCCTGTTGATATTATTTGCCATTATTGAGTTTGGAAGAGTACTGGGGGCCTACATGATAATTCATGACCTGGCCCGGGAAGGGGTTAGATACGGAGTAGTCGGGATGAGTGATGCTGATATTAAAGATCACATCACTACCAATGACTCGTTCCTGAATATCACCAATGCCGATATAACTATTACTCCAGTTGCTCGCGTTATTGGCGATCCGCTGACAGTACGAATTGAGTATGAAATAGATATTATTACTCCTATTATCAGCAGTATTGTTCCAGACCCCATGAATCTGTCGGCCGAATACGTAATGAGGATAGAGAATAAATGATAATCGGAGGAGGGGATAATGTGCCAGGTAGAAGATTCATTAAGCTGATAAAAGATGAATCAGGCGCAGTTATGGTACTGGTGGCTCTGGGTTTAGTAGTGATAATGGGGGCGGCAGCTCTGGTAGTAGATGCCGGAATGGTATATGCAGCTCGGATGAAGGCTTCCAATGCCGTGGACGCGGCGGTGCTGGCCGGAGTAGGAGAACTGCCGGATAATCCCGCTTCCGCTTTGACAGTAGCCCAGACTTACGTTCAGGCCAACGGGATTGCTTTAGATGACGTTACCTTTGATCTGGACTACAACGTGGATGGCAGTAAAGCCTATTCTGTCACCGGAGACGTTGACCGGGAGATGGATTTGTTTTTTGCCCGGGCTCTGGGAATAAATACCGGGCAGGTAAAAGCTCATGCCAAGGCCCGGGTGGGTTCGGCCACCAAACTAGGGGCAGGTACGGGTGTAGTTCCTATCGGGGTATTACAGGAGGATATAAAATATAATGAACCCATGGTTATGAAGGAAGGCGGAGGAAGCGGAGATCAGGGATGGTATGGTTCCCTGGATCTTGAGTCCCTGACCGGCGGCAACGGTGGATCGAGCACCTATGAAAAATATCTTACCTATGGATACGATGGGAAGGGTACCATAGGCTATGATACCCTCATACTGGAAGAAAACGGTAATATGAATTCTGCCAATAAGAACGCCATCAAGTATCGTATGGATCTCTGCGCAGCTGAATGCGACCGGGAGTGTAACCCTTATGATTATGATCCTGATTGCCCCCGATTGGTAGTGGTTCCGGTGGGATATATGGAAGACAAGAAGAACTTTCATGTTACCAGTTTTGCGGCATTTTTTATAATGGATTACACCGGCAACGGGAATGACAATTACATTACCGGGCAGTTTGTCAAACCTTATTACGTAACCGGGGCGGAAATTGATGACAGTATCGTTGATAATGGAGTTTATACCAGGGTATTATGCGAATAACTAGTGAAGGGAGCCGGTAGGGTTGTTTAAAGGAGTAAAAAAATACTGGATCATTTCCATAGGCTGCGGTTTGATTGCAGCCGCTTTGTTTTACCTGTACCTGGGACAGGTCGAGGAGAAATACCGGCCTGATGACCTGGTGACGGTGGTGCGAGCGGCCCAGCCCATTGCCGCCAATGAGGTGATAAAATCGGCTCAATTAATGACCGTGGAAATACCGGCTCGTTATGCTCATCCCAATGGGGTAAGAGATACTGCCGATGCAGCCGGCAAAATATCCATCAGTGATATAGCTGCCGGAGAAGAGATCATCAAGGAGAAACTGGTGGGAGAAAAAGAGAAGGTATCCCGCCTGGCTTACAGTGTGCCACTGAATAAAAGAGCGGTAGCCATAGCGGTTAACGAAATATCTGCCGTATCCTACAACATCCAGCCCGGAGATCATGTGGATGTTATGGTAACCGTGGATATAGAGACGGCAGGTTCGGCTGGTAATTCTGCCACCACGGTGCTGGTCCTGCAGGATATCGAGGTATTGTCCGTAGGAGCCAAAGCAGCCGCCGCTGGCAAGGAAGGTACAGGAGAAGTCAAGACTCTGACTCTGGCCGTTACTCCGGAAGAAGCCCGGCCCTTGATCCTGGCCGGAGAACAGGGGTCTATTCGCCTGATGCTCAGGTCACCGGTGGATGATTCCAAATACAGTCTGCCGGCCTATAAAGTCAACAACTTTATTCAGCCTTAAATAGATGTATTCACGGGAGAGCATGTAAAGTGAGAGGTGATAGTATATGAAAACCATACGGGTGCTGCTGGCAGATGCCGACGGGGAAAACCGCGAATACCTGCTTAATATACTGGAAGGAGACCCGGACATCGATGTGATCGGGGAAGCGGGCCGGGGTTCGGAAGTGTTGGAGATGATGGCCGATACCAGGCCGGAAGTTTTGATCATAGATGCGGATTTGTCCGACCGGGACAACTTTGAAGTAGCCCTGGACATAAATCTGAAATATCCCTCCACGGGAGTGGTTCTGTTGGCCCAGGAGGAAAACGTAAGCTTGCTCAAACGGGCCATGCAGGCCGGGGTGAGGGAGATCTTGCTTAAACCGGTATCGGATGGGGAATTGATCAGTACGGTTAAACAAGTGGCTGAAGCCTACCGAATAACTGCCGAGAGCCGGAAGGAAACCGCGGAGCCGGCCAAGGACAGCGGGGTGCTGGGCAAATCCCAGCCGGTCTTGCAGGCCTCTAAAATCGTTACGGTGTTCGGTAATAAAGGCGGGGTGGGCAAGAGTATAATTTCTACCAACCTGGCGGTAGCAGCAGCTGCCCGGCACCAAAACGAGGTGGCTCTGGTAGATTTGGACCTGCAGTTCGGGGATATCAGCCTGATGATGAATATAAATCCCCGCAAGACTATCGCCGAGTTGATGCAGGAATCTGGTGAACTGACTGCTGACCTGGTGGACGAGTATTTTTATGAACGCAGTGGGGTCAAAGTCTTGTCTGCTCCCCATAAACCGGAGCTGGGGGAACTGGTGACCTCCTTCGGAGTCGAGACGGTGCTCAAGATCTGCCGGCAGATGTACAGTTATACTATAGTGGATACCCCCACTTTCCTGGACGATACTACTCTGACCGCCCTGGAGATGTCGGATGTGGTTTTGCTCCTGATTTCCCTGGACATCCCCACCATCAAGAATATTAAAAAGGGGATAGACATACTGGAATCACTGAAGATGCTGCCTCGTACCCGTCTGGTACTGAATCGATCTTCCTCTCTCTCGGTGGGTTTGGAACCGGCAGATGTGGAGCAGGTGCTGGGCATGAAAATAGCTGCTTCCATCCCCAGTGATTTTAAAATAACCGTATCATCAGTCAACCGGGGCACTCCCTTTTTGAATATGAGTCCCAAAGCCCCCATATCCAGGAGTATTGTAGAATTATTCAATACCATCGACCAGAGTAAATAAGTTTAAGGTGGGATGCATATATGTCTCTTTTAGCTCGACTGCAAAGCGATCAGGTTATAATCCCCAATAGTCCCAAGGAGTCGGCATCTTCCCGCTACCTGGAAATCGTCTACCAGATCCACCGGGAGATAATCCGGGAGATAGGGCAGGAGACTTTCAACAGCCGGGGCCGGGAGGAAACTGAAAACAGGATCCGGGGCATTACCGATGCCATAATAGAAAATGATTATGACAACCTGCCCCGCAGTGAGCGGGAATTGATCATCAAACAGGTTACCGATGAGGTCCTGGAGTTTGGACCCTTGAGCCCTCTTTTGCGGGATGAGAGTATATCGGAAATAATGGTCAACGGCCCCAAACAGGTCTATGTGGAGAAACGGGGCAAAATTGAACTGGTAAATGTTGTGTTCCGGGACGACCTGCATTTGCATACGGTCATCGAACGCATTATTTCTCCCCTGGGACGGCGCCTGGATGAGAGCATGCCCATGGTGGATGCCCGCCTGCCGGACGGCTCCCGGGTAAATGCTATAATACCCCCCCTGGCTCTGAATGGCTGTGTATTGACTATCCGCAAGTTTTCCAAGAATCTTCTGAAAACCGCTGATTTGATCCGGAACAATACCATGACCTCTCATATGGCCAAGTTCCTGGAAGCCTGTGTTCGAGGGCGCATGTCCATAATTGTATCTGGAGGCACCGGGGCTGGTAAGACCAGCACCTTGAATATTATTTCCGGCTACATCCCTCATGACGAGCGTATTATTACCATAGAAGACTCGGCTGAACTGGTTCTGAATCAGGAGCATGTTGTGACTCTGGAAACCCGCCCCCCTAACATAGACGGGCGGGGGGAAATTGCCATCCGCGACTTGGTCCGCAACTCTCTGCGTATGCGCCCTGACCGCATCGTTATCGGCGAGGTGCGCGGCGGGGAGACCCTGGACATGCTGCAGGCCATGAACACCGGCCATGATGGTTCACTGTCTACTGTTCATGCCAATGCCCCCCGGGATGCCCTGGCTCGGCTGGAGACCATGGTCTTGATGGCCGGGGTGGAGATGCCTATGAAGGCCATCCGGGAACAGATTTCTTCAGCGGTGGATTTCATCGTGCACCAGAGCCGTCTGTCCGACGGCACCCGGAAAATTACTCATATTACTGAGGTAGTGGGTATGGAAACTGACATCATCACCCTGCAGGACATCTTTATCTTTGATCAGACCGGAGTGGATGAGCGGGGCCGGGTGCAGGGGCGTCACCGGGCTACCGGGATCAAACCCAAATGCCTGGATAAACTAAGAACGGCGGGGATAGTCATCCCGGATGAATTTTTTGCCTAGTATCTTGCTTCTATAATATAGGAGGTTAATGGAATGCAGTACATGATAGTCCTGTTCATTTTCCTGGCCGTGTTCTTTGCTTTTAGCGGGGTAAAAAAGATATTCTCTACCCGGGATGTATACAAGGAGCGGTTGGAAAGTGTTGTAGGAAAAAGCCAGCAGATAAAAGACGGGGAGAAGCTCACGGTGGGAGTTGCTTTTAAAGCAACGGTAAGTTCGGTCTCGGCTCTTTTTGCCGCCCGTTCCTTTACCGCCCAGCTGCAGGCCCGGCTGGTAACCGCCGGTATACCCCTGAAAGGAGAGGAATATATAACCATCAGCCTGGGAGCCATAATCCTGCTTCCCATCCTCACCTTTATAGTAAGTGCCAACTTCTGGCTGGCGGTGGTAGTCCTGGTTCTGGCTATGATCGGACCCTGGATGTATATAACAATAAAAAAGGATAAGAGACTGCATTCCTTTGAAATGCAGCTGGCCGACTCCCTGGTCATCATGGCCAATGCCCTCCGGGCCGGGTTTGGCTTTCAGCAGGCCATGGAAACGGTGGTAAAGGAGATGCCGCCTCCCATTTCTACTGAATTTGAGTGGTGCCTGCGGGAGATGAATCTGGGCTTCAACCAGGAAGAATCCCTGCTGCATTTGGGGGAGAGGGTCAACAGCGAGGAGCTGGATATGGTCATCAGCGGCATAATTATCCAGAAACAGGTGGGGGGCAACCTGGCCCATATTCTGGATAATATCGGTGATACCATGCGGGACCGGGCCCGGATCAAGAAGCAGGTTAAGGTACTGACCGCCCAGGGCAAGATGTCTGGATTAGTAGTTGGCTTATTGCCGGTGGTACTGTTGGCTGCTATGCTGGTTATCAATCCGGAGCATATATATTTCCTGTTCCAGGACAGCCGGGGCCTGGCCATGTTGGGAACCGCTATAGTTATGGAAATAGTAGGGGCTTATGTTATCAGTCGGATCGTCAACATTGAATTTTAGGAGATACTTAACCGGGAGGAAGACATGGAATTAGTTATTATCAGTTTGCTGGCGATAATGGTAACTTCTTTTATACTGGGTTACCTCTATAATATCAACCGGGAGCAGATCATCACCCGGGAGCGCCTGGTGGCTTATACGGTGAAGGAGGAAAAGATCTACCTGCCTCCGGAACTGCAGCTGGGCTTTAGAACCCGGGTGATCAGCCGGACCATGGATACCCTGTCCGGAATATTCAAGCGGCTAATACCGAAAAATGAGAAAGACGCCTATAACGCCAGACTGCGGACCGCCGGCAATCCCTATGGATTAAACGGCGACAGCTACCTGGTATTAAAATATGTTATTTTCACGATAGCTGTGGTTGTAGGGATATTAAGCCGGAATATGCTCCATCTTCTGCTTATTGCCGCCGCTGGCCTGCTGCTGCCTGACCTGTGGCTGAAATCGGTGGTCAACCGCAGAGAAGACGAGGTTTTAAAAGGATTGCCCAACTTTCTGGATCTGCTCAGTATCAGCGTACAGGCCGGGCTGGGTTTCGATGCGGCTCTGCAGAAGGTGGTGGAGAAGCACCCCGGCCCCTTGAGTGTTGAATTTTCCAAAGCCATACAGGAGATGGGCATGGGCAAGCCCCGCCGGGAAGCCCTGAAAGACATGTCCGAACGCTTGAACATAGATGAAGTGACCATCTTTACCACCGCTATAATACAGGCGGAACAGCTGGGAGTCAGCATCGGCAATGTCCTGGAGATCCAGTCCCGTCAGGCCCGGGAGACCCGGCGCATGCAGGCCGAGGAAAAGGCCATGAAGGCCCCCATCAAAATGCTGATTCCCCTGGTAGTTTTCATATTCCCGGTCATTTTCATCATCCTTTTGGGTCCCGCCTTTATCAATATCATGGAAACCCTCTAGATGACAGGTGCGGCCATTCCCACTGTCATCTGGGGATGCTGTCTCTGGCTGCAATAAGATGTGCCCGGCCAAAGAAACGGTAAATGAAGCTGGATAGTTGATTAACCCCAGAGAGTATTTGCTTCATCATAAGGCAAGGTTGGAGGGATTGGTGAAATAATAAATCCCTGGGTTGGATGTTTGTCGGTATTAATAGGCAGGAGTTCTTCAATGCATAAAATAAGGATCATAAATCAAGAGAACGGAGAAGTTATAGCCGGTCATTGCTGCCTGGCTGATTCTTTTTTTACCCGGCTCAAGGGGCTGTTGGGTAAAGAGCAAATGGCGGATGGGGAGGGCCTGCTGATTATACCCTGCTCCTCCGTGCATACCCTGGGGATGAAAATGGATATAGACGTGGTATTCCTTACTTCAGATTATCGGGTGCTGCATATAATAGAAGGGATGAGACCGGGCCGTATAAGCCCGGTGGTTAAAAATTCGGCCCAGGTGCTGGAACTGCCGGCAGGAAAGGCAGGCCAGACCGGATTAAAAGCCGGCGTTAATTTAGCTAGTTCGGCAGTTGACGATTGAAGATAAAATAATAGATTTATCCGTGATAAAAACCGGATGAAGAGAAAAATCCTCTTATCCAAGGTTATTTAAAGGTAAGGGGCATTGGTGATTGGGAATCAAATGCATTAAAATAATAAAAAGGGTCAAGCTAAATCCAGGGAATACTTGCTTGAATTGTGCAGAAAAAGTCGATATTTATAGATTATTTAAGAAGTGTTGATTTATCTGTTGACAATTAGTCCGGTGGATGATAAGATAACTCTTGCGCGGCGGGAAGCCGAAG
>CAZCTN010000001.1:175469-184059 GCA_964501655.1 uncultured Syntrophomonas sp. | reverse complement strand
GATGAGGTTTTGTCCTTTCAAATTTCTGCTTTGCCATTTTTTCTCTCACCTTTCCCCTTTCAAAGAATTAACTGTTCTTATTTTACCCAATATATGACTAAAATAATAGGAGTGAGCATATTTCTCACTCCTGCTTCTTAGCGTATGGTAGCGGCGAAGGGATTCGAACCCCTGACACTACGGGTATGAACCGTATGCTCTAGCCAACTGAGCTACGCCGCCGGATGGAGCCCTTAACCGGACTTGAACCGGTGACCTCATCCTTACCAAGGATGCGCTCTGCCGACTGAGCTATAAGGGCTAATTCACCAGATCTCTCTGGATAGACCAAATGTTTTATTTCCCTGCGGAAATAAAGTACAATGTTTGCCCTCTGCGAGGACTACCTATCTCATTCCCTTCGGGATAAAATATCATGGTTGCCCTCTGGAGGACCACCTATCTCATTCCCTTCGGGATAAAATATCATGGTTGCGGGAGCCGGACTTGAACCGGCAACCTTCGGGTTATGAGCCCGACGAGCTACCAACTGCTCCATCCCGCGTCGAAAATGGTGGAGGGAGAAGGATTTGAACCTTCGAAGGCGGTGCCAACAGATTTACAGTCTGCCCCCTTTGGCCACTTGGGTATCCCTCCATGATTATTAGTGGAGCCGAGCACAGGACTTGAACCCGCAACCTGCTGATTACAAATCAGCTGCTCTACCGATTGAGCTAGCTCGGCTCAGCAAGTAATATTGTATACGCTGAGCTTTACAAAGTCAATAGTTAAGTCCTGATTCTCTTTTGTCTGATTCGCTTATCTTGCCCCTTAAGTTATCACCGGACGGATGGGCCTTGGGAGTAGGAGGGGGTGACTGGACCATGCTGCCTTTCAGCTGCTTTTACAGCTCGTGTCTGTCTTCCAGGTATTTTTCCAACTTCCTTTTTACCCTCTGTAGGGCGTTGTCAATTGATTTAACGTGCCTTTTCAGCTCAACCGCAATCTCCTGGTAGGACTTGCCTTCCAGATAGGCCATTAAAACTTTCCATTCCAGCGAACTGAGTATTTCCCCCATTTTCTTCTCAATAAATATAAACTCTTCCCGGCTTATTATTATTTCTTCGGGATTGGTGATCTTGGTGGTAGATAGAATATCAATAAGGGTTCTATCTGATTCCTCATCATATACCGGTTTATTTAAAGAAACATATGAGTTCAATGGTATATGTTTCTGACGGGTGGCGGTTTTAATAGCAGTAATAATCTGCCGGGTGATGCATAATTCCGCAAAAGCTCGAAAAGAGGTAAGCTTGTCCAGTTTATAGTCTCGTATGGCTTTAAATAAGCCGATCATTCCTTCTTGAATGATGTCTTCTTTATCGGCACCGATAAGAAAATAAGATCTGGCTTTTGCTCGCACAAAATTCTTATACTTGTCTACCAGATACTCAACCGCAAACTGTTCGCCTTGTTGAGCTAATTCCACTATTTCCTCGTCAGTCATATCCGAGTAGGTAATATAGTATTGCTGTGCAGCGAGAGAACTAAGCAATTCAGTCGCCTCCATTAGCTATTTTGTCTATAAATAGTTTGTTACGTTTGGAACACTATAAATCATTATAGTCGGTAACCCCCGAGTCGTCAAGGCTTCCGCAGGTTGCCATCCGCCCTTGATCCAATAAATTAGATATTTTATTCCATTTATTCTCCTTATCGTAAGACAAAAATAAATAATTTAGCTCATCAAAGCCCGCTGGTTTGCCAATCACCATCTTTATCCGGCCGACTGGCAAATGCAGGCACAGATCATATTGCCTGATTTTACTTTATTGATCATTTGCGCGCTGCCGAACCACTTCGTAAAGGAGTAGGGCTGCGGCTACCGATGCGTTCAGCGAACCCAGCTTTCCCTGCATGGGGATTTTTACCAACAGGTCGCAATTCTCTTTAACCAGCCTCCTCAATCCCTTTCCTTCTCCCCCTATTACTACAACCGCAGGAACAGGGATGGAGGATTCAAAGTAGCTTGAAGCTGCATCCATGTCGGCTCCGATTATCCAAAACCCTTTTTCCTTGAGCATTTTCATGGTATTCACCAGATTAGCGGCCTGTACTACATGCATATATTCGATGGCTCCGGCTGAGGCCCGGCCCACTGTTTCATTTACCGGTACCGAGTTATGACGGGGAATAATTATGGCATGCACTCCGGCTCCTTCGGCCGTTCGCACAATAGCTCCGAAATTGCCGGGGTCCTCTATCCCATCCAGAATTACCAGCAAAGGATCTTCCCGTCTCAATGCCGCATATTCAAGCACCTCTTCCAGGGTGCTGTATTGATAAGCATCGACCAGGGCTATAATACCCTGGTGGTTGCCAATGGTGTATAATTTGTCCAGGCGGGTTTTTTCTACCGTTTGAACATAAACCCCCTTTTTACCAGCCAGCTGTAATAGTTCCGCCATCCTTTTTCCCTGTCGGTTCTCCTGTACCAGTATCTTTTCTATCTTTCTTCTGCCCTTTAAAGCTTCCATTATGCTGTTAATCCCAGCAAGTTTTTCTTTCATATACTCCTCCGCTAAAGCTTGGAATTCATAAAGCCAGCCTCACGGACTGGTTTCGATCGGGGTCATTAATTGCCCCCCCGGTTTACTCTCTATAGGTTAAACAAGTCATCACTTATATATACCGAAGCGAAATGTTCCAAGGGAAAAGAAGTATCGTAGGGCACCGAGTCAAATAATACTTGGAATCTTTCCCGGAACAATAACAGCAACGGGATAGCAACCTGCCTCATCTGCGGGTGGGCCGCCGCTGAACACCTCATGTAGAAAAAGTGTCTCCACTCTCTGAGGTTAAAGGTAACGGCAATTTCGGTTTTCAAACAGGTCGGTAGTATGGAACGGGCTTCCTGGGGCGTGGAACCCTGGTCCAGCAGTTCCAGATAGTTCTTTTCAGCCACCAGACAGCTTTCTTCCCACAGCCGGTATTTCAGGCTTCCCGGACTGTAAAAGAACGGTTCTATAACGCTTATCTCCCGGCCGAATTTATCTTTGCTGTAGTTGCAATAACGAGTCGACTCCTGGCTGTAGCTGCCGATCCGATGCCTTACCAGTTCATGAGATATGCCGCGATCAATGATAAACAGGGCAGTTACTTTTTCGTGCTCTATCACTGATTCATGACCGCTGGCCACAATTCTTTGCAGAAAAGCAGTATTATACTCATCGTCCATTTTATCCTCTGATTTATAGCAAATCCTGGCACAACGCTCCAGACGCAGCATCACGCCTTCATCCAGCTGCGAAGCTGGTACTCTGACTTCCGGTGGTATTATAAGCATGGCTTGAGTCTCTCCTTCCGTTATTCCTGCTTCTCCTCCAGCACTTTGCGGATCAGGTACAAAAGTCGTTCCTGATCACCTTTCAGATACAGATATCCTATCAGGGCTTCAAATCCGGTACTCATCCGGTATTCTATAACATCAGCGTGTTTAGGGGGGGAGCTTTTGGCATTTCTTCCTCTCCTGGCTATATCTTTCTCTTCTTCGCTGAGCTCTTCGTATATACTCCTTATAGCCCGGGCCTGGTTTTTCGCTTTGACCATGTCTACGGTATGGTGATGGATATCTTTGATCTTTTTAGGACCTGATGCAATGATGTGTTCACGAACCATTAATTCAAATACCGCATCTCCAATATAAGCCAGGATTATGGCTGAATACTGATTGAGTTTATCAATATCCGGCTTGTCATGCATTAACAAATTTCCATCTAGCTCCTTCCCTGCTGTCTTCTATCACTATCCCCTGCTCCAGCAGGGCATCCCTGATGTAATCAGCCCGAGGGTAATTTTTCTTTTGCTTAAAGTCATCCCGCAAGCCTAGGATCCCATCCATTACCACCTGCAGCTCCGGTGGATTCTCATATCTAACCCGACTGCCGCTGCTGCTGTCTTCCAGGCTGACTTCCAAACTGTTCAAAAAATCTCTGATTCCGTCGGCAGTTGGGAAATCTCTTTCATTACGAGCGTTAGAGCGCAACTCCAGGAGAATATCCATAACCCTGTCTACTATATTCTGCTGTTCATATTCAGCGTCAATAAAGATTCCCAGCACCTCTCCCAGGGTTCTCAGCATGCCGCTGCCCTGGCAGGCTGCCGCCCGATCCTGGATGCTGGAGGGATTCCCTGCAGCTACAAAGGAATTAAGGGTATGGGCTATCTCGAACAGAAATCCTACCGCTTTAGCGGTATTGAAATCATCATCCATAGCCGAGACAAATTGCTCTTCAAGCTCAGCCAGGGAGTTTAAAAACTCCCTGGCCGGTCCTTCCAGCGGTATAATATCAAGCATTTCTGAGGCAAATTCCTCAGCCAGCATCAATGCCGTCTTAAGTCGGCCCAGGGCCTTGCGAGCTTCCTCCAGCTTTCCGTCATCGAAATCCAGGGGACTGCGATAATGGGTGGATATTAGATAATATCTGATTGCATCAGCGGGAAATTTAGCCAGTATATCTCGCAAAACAAAGAAATTCCCTAGTGACTTGGACATTTTCTCATTGTTCACAGTAATAAATCCATTGTGCATCCAGTATTTTACGAATTGCTGGCCGGTGAGAGCCTCAGCCTGGGCGATTTCGTTCTCATGATGGGGAAATATAAGGTCGCTTCCACCTCCGTGGATATCAAAAGTGTCGCCTAGATATTTGGTGGACATTACTGAACATTCTATATGCCAACCCGGCCGCCCTTTACCCCAGGGACTGTCCCAGGCCGGTTCACCTTCCTTGGCTGCTTTCCATAGGGCGAAATCCACCGCTTCTTCCTTGCGTTCATCAATTTCCACCCGGGCGCCAGCCATCATATCCTCCAGGCTCCTGCCCGACAGTTTGCCATACTCGGAAAAGGCTTTTACCCGAAAATAAACATCTCCATCTACTGCATAAGCATAGCCTCTCTTAACCAGACCCTCAACTGCATCTATTATCTCTGCTATATGCTGACTGACACATGGATGAACATCTGCTCTCATGACATTGAGTTTATCTGCATCCCGGAAATATTCGTCTATATACCGCTGCCCTAATTCCAGGGCATCTATCCCTTCTTCCCGGGACCGGTTGATTATCTTATCGTCTACATCAGTAAAATTCTGCACATAGCTTACATCAAAACCCCGGTATATCAGGTATCGCCTTACGGTATCAAATACTACCAGAGGCCTGGCGTTGCCTAGATGGATGAAGTTGTAGGTTGTAGGTCCGCATACATAAATATTGACGCGATTGGGCTCAAGCGTTGCCAATTCTTCTTTTTTCCCACTGAGGGTATTGTATATCTTCATACCCTTTAGCCTCCTTCTCGTAAGTGTCTATTTTCTCTTCCAGGACCCGGATCTTCTCCTGCAGAGTGGACAACATATCAGCAACCGGGTCTGGAAGCATATGGTGCTCCAGATCTACTCCGCCCTGGCTTAGCCTGCTTCCTTCCCGATTCACTATTCTGCCCGGGACTCCTACCACCGTGCAATTGGGGGGAACACTATTTAATACCACTGAACCTCCGCCAATTTTTACATTATCTCCTACGGTAAAAGATCCCAGCACTTTGGCCCCTGCACTTATGGTTACATTGTTGCCAATGGTAGGATGTCTTTTTCCTTTTTCTTTCCCGGTGCCTCCCAGGGTTACTCCCTGATATATAGTAACATTATCGCCTACTTCTGCGGTTTCGCCAATAACTACCCCTCCACCGTGGTCAATAAAGAAACCCTGTCCTATCCTGGCTCCCGGATGGATCTCGATTCCAGTCAAAAAACGGCTTATATGCGATATGAAGCGCGCCAGGAAATACCATCGTTTGCGATAGAAGAAATGAGCAACCCGATGATGAATTATCGCATGAAATCCTGGATAACAGAATAGTACTTCCACTACGCTTCTAGCGGCCGGATCCCGCTCAAAAACAACTTTGACCTCGTCCCTCAATGTCTTGAACATACCTGTCCTCCTTCTTAAATAAAAAGCCTTTCGTCTCTATTAGAGACGAAAGGCTTCGCTTCCGTGGTTCCACTCTATTTGAGCATATAGCAATAAATATACTCCACTTCATTTTATAACGGCTTCCACCGGACATGCCTACCTGATTATATTTTCAGCATACCTGCTCCCGGGCGCAGATTCAGACGATCTCTTACTGTGAAAAGGCTCTCAGCCGGTGACCCTTTCTCTCTGGCAGTGACAACCGCCCTACTTATCCCATTCGCTGCATTTATATATTCAATTACTGTTATTATATGCAGGTATAACTACAATGTCAACGTGGGTTTAAGCAATTGCTCTCTTACCTGCTATTTCCCCTGCAGATATGCATCAATGGCTTCAGAAGCTGTCTTGCCAGCACCCATGGCCAGGATTACGGTAGCTGCACCGGTTACTACATCTCCTCCGGCATAAACACCTTTCATTGAGGTAGCAGCGGTTTCGGCATCCGCTATAATATTGCCCCACTTGTTGGTCTTCAAATCAGGAGTGGTCTGAGGCACTAGAGGGTTGGGACCCTGTCCGATAGCCATAACCACCGTGTCCACCTCTATTTCGAACATCTCTCCGGGCACGGGAATAGGGCTCCGGCGGCCGGATGCATCCGGTTCTCCCAGTTCATATCTCTGACATAAAATTGAGCTTACTCTTCCCTCCTCATTACCTTTGATTTCTATTGGACTGGCCAGGTATTGGATTTGCACTCCCTCTTCTATGGCATGTTCAATTTCTTCATGACGAGCAGGCATTTCCTTTAAGGTCCGGCGATAGATAATATGGGATTCAGCTCCCAGCCTAAGAGCAGTTCGGGCACTGTCCATGGCTACATTTCCTCCGCCGATGACGGCTACTCGATTACCCACCCGAATCGGAGTAAGATATTCCGGAAATTTATAGGCTTTCATAAGATTATTCCGGGTCAGGAATTCATTGGCTGAATAAACTCCGTTAAGATTTTCACCGGCAATATTCATAAAGTAGGGCAATCCAGCTCCGGTTCCTATATAAACTGCATCATAGCCCTGTTCCAGGAGTTCATCGACACGGTTAAGTTTACCCACTACCGCGTTAACTCTTATTTCCACCCCTAGCCTGGATATATTTTCTATCTCTCGGGCTACAATTTTTTTGGGCAGACGGAATTCGGGGATTCCATAAACCAGCACCCCGCCGGCTACATGCAGGGCTTCAAAGACAGTAACCCCGTACCCCTTCAAGGCCAAACAGGCAGCTGTCGTCAAACCCGAAGGCCCCGCTCCGACCACGGCCACTTGCTTGCCATTGGGGGTGATTTTTGGAGCTGACTCCATGCTCCGGGCTATCTCCCAATCAGCCACAAAGCGTTCCAGGCGCCCAATAGCCACCGGTTCATTTTTCTTGCCGATAGTGCATTTGGCTTCGCACTGGCTTTCCTGCGGACAAACCCGGCCGCAGATGGCAGGCAAATAATTCTTCTCTTTGATTTTGCTAATGGCTCCTGCATAATCCCGTTCCGAGATCATTTTTATAAAAGCGGAAATATCAATTCCTACCGGACATCCATCTATACAGGGGCTATTTTTACACTGGATGCAGCGGCTGGCCTCCAGTACCGCAGTTTCCTCAGAATACCCCAGGGCTACTTCTTCAAAATTCGAACAGCGCGCAGCAGGGTCCTGATACGGCATGGGATGCTTTTGGGGTATTATTTTGCGTTTTTCCTGTGACATGAACATTCTCCTTCCCCGCAGCTTTGAGTGAGCGCTATCCTTTCTTCGTCAACAAACATCCTGGCCCTCATTTTAAGCAGCTCCCAGTTCACCTTATGTCCGTCGAATTCCGGGCCGTCCACGCAGGCAAACCTGGTCTTCTGATCAACTTCTACCCGGCAGGCGCCGCACATGCCAGTACCATCCACCATTATAGGATTTAAACTAACCATGGCAGTAATGTTCTCCGGGGCCGTCTTACATACTGCTTCCATCATAGGCACCGGCCCAATGGCAATTATGCGGTCAACGCTGGTGCTGCTAAGGATCTCAGCCAGCACATCACTGACCAATCCTTTTTGTCCGTCGCTGCCGTCATCTGTTGCAATATACAGCTTGTTGCTGATATGGCTCATCTCTTTTTTCCAGATCAGCAATTCCGAATTCCTGGCACCTATAATTGATATAACTGTGTTGCCGGCCTCTTTCAATGCTCGGGCAATGGGAAACACCGGAGCTACACCCACGCCGCCGCCAACACACACAACAGTTCCATAGCTTTCGATCTCGGATTCCATACCCAGTGGTCCCACAAAATCCTGCAGATAACCACCCTGCTCCAGGGCACCTAACAAGTCGGTAGTCTTTCCCACTTCCTGAAAAATTATGGTAATAGTCCCGGCCTGGGCATCAAAATCGGCAATGGTCAAAGGTATCCGTTCGCCTTCCTCGTCAATACGCAAAATGATGAACTGACCAGCTCTGGCTTTTCGAGCTATCTCAGGTGCCATTACTTTGAACAGCTTGATTTTCGGAGCCAGTTCCTCCTTTAAGACAATCTTAAACATGCTCTCTCCCCCTATCCTGATTTATGCTTAA
>CAZCTN010000001.1:42822-175369 GCA_964501655.1 uncultured Syntrophomonas sp. | reverse complement strand
CTCCTTTAAGACAATCTTAAACATGCTCTCTCCCCCTATCCTGATTTATGCTTAATTTATTATCAGCATTTGCTGCTATCAAACTTGCTTAACAGCCCCGGTTCCACCTGCATGCCGGAGATTCTGCCCAAGAACTAATAACTCTGAAAAACTACTGATACTTACATATTAATGTTCTGCTTGAACTCTGGGGCAAATAATCCGGCCGTAGTTAAGATTATATCATCCTCCTATTGGTACTCAAGGGCTTGGACGGGCCTCACCTAACCAAGGCCACTTAAATGATACTGGAAAATTATCTTCGATTGGCCCCATTATGCAAGTCTTCATCTGTCCCTCATAGATCATCATCACATCAACGGCCTGCATTCTGCCCAAGGATAATAATACAGCTGGCCTGGGGGCACCCCTCTCATATTATAAACTCTTCCCTGCTTAAATGGTATAAAACGATACCACCAGCATAAAGTTGCTGAGAAATAATCCGGATGATAGGATGACCCTTCCTGCAGAACGGAATGCTATCTCCTTTTCAGTCCGCTGTTCCTGTTACATCAGTTCTTAAATGGAGAATACGGCTGTTCCCGAATGGAAACAGCCGTTATTATTGACCTGTTTATGTTGCTGGCATGCTGTGATTATGCTGCTTGTATACTGCAATTATCCCGCTGGTATACTGTGATTGTTTTGTGAAACCATACTATTTAATCAGGTCAATTCTTAATCAAATTGTGTCTCAAGCAGTCAGGCTTATGGTTAACTAAAGGGTACAGTATGGGAAATCAGATTTGAGGGGGTAAATCTGATTGCTTAGTATTCTTAAACAACTGTACTGCTTGAGACAGAGTGGATTATTTAATGCTGCAGTTATATGCTGGTTATATAAACTTACCCTGCAGCTTTAAACCGTTTTACCATCTGGCCGCTGGTTTTTTTCTCCAAAACCTTGGCATATACCTTGATACCCGGTATTGTATCTAGAGCATGTCTCTGGGTATCAAGGTACTATCAAAAGTAGGAGTTTGCAAATACCAACTGTAACCTGAACTGTTACTCATCTTGTTACCCTGGTAAACACTTTACGCCAGGTACAGCCACTGCAGCCTAAATCGCTGCACCCTGCCGCAGGTGGGATTCTGCCCATTCCAGCCATTCGCCGGGCAACCATCCGCTGATCTGGCCATCTACCAGTATTTTATATGAACATGTTCGCATTTTACTATGATCTTGCCGGTCATCCCTGATAGCTACTACAACTCCCATTTTTCCTTCATAATCACCAGCAGGTCCCTTAACCATAGCTAATTTTTTCAGCACTTTGTCATCACCTAACCTAGTTGTGTTTTATACCTGTTTGGGCACTTGCCCTCATGGCAGAGTTACACATTTTCTGATTTACTGATATTAATGCAATATTTGTGCCAACTGCCCTTTATCCATTTTTATTGGTTGGGACCGTAATATTTCGTTGCTCGGCCCGAGGTTAGCCTGGTTCGGATATCCTTCTCTTTAGCTTCAGCCGTAGACCGATCTGGGTTTCCGCGATCTGACCGCAAGAACACCTGCAAAGAAAAATGTTTATAGTAATTCATGGTGATCTCCGGCTACTGTCCAGAAAAGAACAAAGTGTTGTCCCACCCGGACAACACCCTGAGCATCAATTGGTAATATTTAACAACCAGATTTGATTTTTTGCAATGCGTTATCTATCCTCTTCAGAGCCTCTTCTCTGCCCCAGATACTTATAAGACTGGGCAGATCCGGTCCGTGTACTTTTCCGCTGACAGCACTGCGCAAGGGCATAAACACGTTCTTGGGCTTGACCCCGACTTTTTTCACTACTGCCTTGAGGTGCTGCTTGATATCCTCAGGCAGTTCACTGTCTGGAAATCCATCGGCCACAGCCTGTAAGATTGAGGCTGCACCCTCTTCCTTCAACACCTGTATAGCTTCCTCCTCATAGCAAATCTCATCGAATAATACTCCGATCTCGCTGCTAATGTCATTCAAGCACACCAGGTGATCCCGTACGGTGCTGATCATAAGCCGGAATTTTTCCGGGGTCATACCGCTAATAGCCTGAGCATACGGGGATTGATCCAGAAATGGACGGACCATTATGCCTAACTCATCTAAATCCAGTTTCTTAATATATTGCTGATTAATCCAGTTCAGCTTGTCAATATCGAAGACGGCCGGGCTTTTCGATACTCTTTCCAGCGTAAAGGCGCCGGCAATTTCAGCCGGGGAAAGCAACTGCTCCTCCCCCTCCGGAGACCAGCCCATCAAAGCCAGAAAATTGAACACGGCCTCCGGCAGGTATCCCATCTCACGGTACTGAATCAGCGAGGTAGCTCCATGCCTCTTGCTCATTTTCTGACGATCACTGCCCAGTATCAAGGATATATGGGCAAATTCCGGTCTTTTGAAATTAAAGGCCTCATAAATCATTAATTGACGCGGGGTATTGGATAAGTGTTCTTCCGCTCTTATCACATGGGTAATTCCCATCAGGACATCGTCAATAACCACCGCAAAATTGTAGGTAGGCAGTCCATCAGATTTTATTATAATGAAATCTCCCATGCTATCGCTGTCAAAACTCACCCTACCCCGTACTATATCATCAACCAGGTATATTTTACTGGCCGGGACTGCAAACCGAATCGTCGGCTTTATCCCTTGTTCTATCTTCTCGGCTCTCTGGGCTTCGCTCAGATGCCGACATTTACCCAGGTAACGCGGGGTCTCGCCCCTAGACATCAAATCCTGACGCTCCTGCTCTAATTCCTCTTCGGTACAAAAGCAATAATAGGCCTGGTCCGAGCCCAACAGCTTCCGGGCATAATCCCGGTATATATCGACCCTTTCGGTTTGACGGTAGGGACCATTGGCTCCTCCAATTTCCATTCCTTCAGTCCATTTGATCCCCAGCCAGAGAAGAGACTCGATGATTTCTTTTTCATATTCCTCTCTGGACCGATCTAAATCAGTGTCTTCTATGCGCAGCACAAATTCTCCCTTTTGATTACTCGCATACAGATAATTAAAGAGAGCTGACCTGGCTCCCCCTATGTGCAACGGTCCAGTCGGACTGGGCGCGAATCTAACTTTTATCTTGCCCATATTTTCTCCCTCCCTTGCCAACAACAGCTAATTATAGCATTCATCCATACGTTCCGACAAGTCAGGTTCCCAGCAGAGCTCTGATACTGGCCAGCAGTTCTTCCAGGGTGGCTAAGATTTTTTTCAGCCATCCTACTGCCTCTTCCCCACGGTTCTGTATCTCATCCAGCCTACGTTCCAAATTCTGCATCTGAGTTCCCAGCTGGCCGGCATTTATATTTAATTTATGAATCTTCTGCATCAGCTGTACAATCCGGTCCACATCCGCTTCAGACATCCGGAGGTTGAGCTCGGCGCTGACCTCCATTATTATTTGTCTTATTTCCTCCGGATCGCTGACGTCTTCTGCCGCTACCTGTTTCTTAACCTCAAATATCAGCATCTCGGCTTGATCCTGTCCGATGCGTTGTCCTAACTCTGAGGTCTGTACCATTTCTTCGTGAGCAATTGCTTTGTTTTCTTCTTTCAGTATTTCTCCGCTGGCTGTTTCAAAGGCCTTTATAACTCCGGTCAAAGCAGCAGTACCAGAAACCTCGAAGGGAGCCGCCACTATTACCCGGGCATCTTCTATGCCGGCGGTTACCAGCGCATTAGCATACATAAATGGTGTAATGGCAGTAATATTTTCCGTCTGCACCTCTATGCCATTGCCGTCATCCAATATCTCACAATAGACTGAAGATATGGCCCGGCTGCCGATGAGTTTTTCGTCTGCTGTGCCTTCCAGGTACATCCTTTCTTCTTCATTGCTTACGCTGATATAACGCACCCTTTTCCCTCGGGACCAATCCTGGAAATACTCCATCACCTGATCTCTCTGTCCAGATGTTAGATCCTGTCCCAGGCTGATAACTGCTTCCGGTTGTTCCTGTCCGCTTATCGTGGGGCTTATCTCACTCTTAACAAACCCTAGCGCCAGCAGGATCCCCATAACTCCCAGCCAGATCAGCTTCTTCTTGTTAATCACCTGTTCTCAGCCCTCCTGCATTTTCTTTAGCTTGCCTCATGCAGGAGGCAAATATTTATATTTCTTCGATTAAGGCCACCGCCTGAGCCGAGATGCCTTCTCCCCGCCCGGCAAAGCCGAGTCCTTCGGTAGTCGTAGCTTTTACATTGACCCGGGCTGGATTTATACTCAATTGCCGGGCTATATTGTTCCTCATATCCTCTATGTAACCAGCCAGCCTGGGTTCCTGGGCTGCTATGGTACTGTCGATATTATTAACCCGATAACCCGCCTCACCCAGCATGGAATTGACCCGGGAAAGTAGCAAAAGACTGCTGATACCCCGATAACGGTCATCAGTATCGGGAAAATGCCGTCCAATATCTCCTAAACCAGCTGCCCCCAACAGAGCATCACATATGGCATGAACCAGCACATCAGCATCCGAATGACCTAGCAAACCTCTGGAATAGGGTATTTCTGCTCCTCCCAGCACCAATCTCCGGCCTGACTCCAGGCGATGAACATCATATCCGATTCCTATCCTCAATGCTTCTCCCCCTTTTACCATTGCCATATACCTTGCCCCAGAGATTCCTTGCCTGCATTAGAGGAAGCTTTCCGCTGCCTTAAGGTCCTCAGGAGCAGTAATCTTTAGATTCCGGTTATCACCGGCTACTATCTTGACCCGCCCTCCGTACCTCTCGAAGAGACTGGCATCATCAGTGCCCCATAGATCCTGTGCATAAGCCTTTTCGTAAGCTGCTAATATCTTTTCCAATCTAAATATCTGCGGAGTCTGTACAGCCACTATCCTTGAGCGGTCAAGGGTTTCTAGTACAAAGCCTTTCTCATCCACTATTTTCAGAGTATCCCGAGCTGCTATCCCGGGCACAGCTGCTCCCCATTGCTTGGCTGCCTCCAGCAATTCCTGCAGCAGGGCCGCACTTATACAGGGCCTGGCTCCATCGTGGACAGCTACCCATCCATGGGAATCATCAAAAAATCTCAGTCCGGCCCGAACTGAATCCTGCCTTTCCCTTCCCCCGGCAATCACTGCCGCCACCTTCTTATAGCCATATCTATTAACAATTTCCTCCTGGCAGTATCCCAGCTCCGATTCTTTGGCTACTATTACAATACTCTCAACGGCGTGAAAACTGTCAAACAGATCCAGCGAGTAGGCCAGTACCGGGCGGCCTTTGATCAGCATATACTGTTTATTGATCCCGCTGTTCATCCTGCTGCCCATACCAGCGGCAGCAATAACAACTTTAAGTCTGTTATCCAAATAAATTCACCTCTGCCCGCTCTGACAGAGAACCGGCAATACCTGCATCACTTCTTATCTCTCTGGCTTTACGGGTAAATATCATACGTCCAGCCGCAGTCTGGAAGACACTAGTAACTACCACTTCCAGATCCTGCCCTATTTCGCGGCTGGCTTCTTCCACTACTACCATAGTACCGTCTTCCAGGTAGCCGATTCCCTGACCATATTCCTTGCCCTCTTTAATTATGGCTACCTGCATGGTCTCACCCGGGTAAACTATCACTTTTACTGCATTGGCCAGTTCATTGATATTCAAAACCCTGATCCCCTGAAGCTCAGCTACCTTGTTAAGATTGTAATCATTGGTAATAATACTGGCGTTTAATTCTTTGCATAGACATACCAGCTTTCCATCCACATCTTTTTCTTGATTGATTTCAGCTTCAATTATATCAATTTTTATGCCGGAATGTTTCTTCATTTTAGATAGCAGTTCCAGTCCCCGGCGGCCTTTGTTGCGTCTTATGGAATCGGAGGAATCAGCTATGTGCTGCAGCTCTTCTATAACAAAGGTAGGTACGGTAATGCGGCCTTCCAGGAATTTGCTCAGACACACATCATAGATGCGTCCATCAATTATGGCACTGGTATCCAGGACCTTGTTGCTTTCCTCCTGATCCATGCTTTCACCCGAAGTCTTAGTATCCATTCTCATGGGGATGATTCCAAAAACATCAAAAGCACGACGGGTGCCTATTTTCCATCCCAGCCACACACTGATCACGAATACCATCAGGGTCAGGTAACTGCCTGCTCCCCGCAGGGCAGACAGAGGGAAACTGCTCAGGCACCCTACCAGTATGCCGGCAAACATTCCGGCTAATCCACCCATGATCACTTCAATCGCGGTCTCATCCAGCTTCTGGTTCAAGGTCCTGAGTATCCGCTTGCCTGCTCCCAATATCCAGTTTGCCCCGCCATATGACAAAGCAGCACAGGCCAGACCGAAGCCTGCCAGCCATGGTATACCGGGCTTTAATAACACCTGTATGGTATAGGCTGCCCATCCTCCCATAAGCAGGGACATGATAAATAATTTCCTGGAAATTAATAGCTTATTATACATATTATGCACCTCCATACTCTTATTCTGATGTTCAAACCCAGGTATTATACATTAATAGAAATTCTGGAAGATTTGAGGGGCGCTAATTATTAAGTCGAATTAGAGGAAATAGTATCGAGTTGCGCGATGGGCCTAAATTGACAAATATTCTTCGACAAGGCTATAATTAATAAAATCACAGAATTAAAGGGGGGCAGGTCTTTTGTGAAAGACTTGATATGTGATGAGTTTCAGAATGTAGTAGGTGATTTGCTCATTAGGCATAGAAGCATTCTGGATATTCTTTCCAAGCTATCTGAATCTGCCTGCCGGGTAAATAGAGCAGTAGTAAAATCCATCACCGACTGCGGCTGTGTTGCTATTAATGCAGAAAAAGTCCAGGTACCGGAGCATATTGATTCCTTTGAGGAATTAAAAAAATGCCTGGATAACCACCTTCGAGGGGAGTTATGTCCCAATTGCGAAGAAGTGATTGTTAATGAAATGGGTAAACTGCTATTTTATTCAGCGGCTTTATGCAATACCCTTGATCTAAACCTGTATGATGTTTTCCTGGAGGAATACAAAAAAGCCAGTACGCTGGGGGTATTCAATCTGACTTAGACCTCAATAAAGCGGGGCGAATTTTAACGAAACAAATTAGGGGTCAGACAGGGTTGACTTGTTTTATAAGCGAGGAGAATAAGTCAACCGCGTCTGACCCCTTTTTCGTCTATTACAGCTCAATTCTCGGGCTTTTGAGTCATTTCCTTACATCATGTATTCCAGCAACAGTTGTTCCTGCATACGCTTCAAGCCATTTTTTATGTACTTGGCTCTCACTTCCCCGATGCCTTCAACTTCATCCAGTTCAGCAATGCTGGCTTTCAGCACCTCACTCAAGAGAGAAAACCTGCCCATTAGATTATCAATTACTACTACCGGTAAACGGGGAAGTTTCTGCAGCATTCTGTACCCACGGGGAGAAATCGACTGTTCCATATGGCTGCTGGCAGTTCCCAGGGCCAGATTACGAGAAATAAATATGGAATCCGATATATCTTCTTCAAAGGCTTTTAATAAATTATCCATAATTTCCCGGGGTGATTTTTCAGCATTGGAATAATCCTGTATTATATACAACGCTTCTTCTTCCACATTGGAGGTCATCTCATCCAGCTGCATTTTTACCAGACGGCCTTCAGTCCCCAATTCCGAGATATAATTTTCGATCTCTTTGGCGATATTTAAGACTCTAACTGCTCTTTTCAGCACTTCACATACTTCGGATACCGTAACCATATCCTCAAACTCCAGACCACCCAGGCGTTGCAGTTCTTTGAACAGTACATTACGGTATTTCTCCAAAGTTTGCAGGGCTTGATTTGCTTTTATCAAAATGGGTTCGATTTCCCTTAAACGGAAAGTGATGTTGCTCTGATACAAGGTTACCACTTTCCGACGCTGGGATATTGCCACCACCAGTTCTCCGGTCTGCAGGGCCACTCTCTGGGCAGTACGATGGCGGATTCCGGTTTCATTGGATGGAAGCTGAGGATCCGGATCTAACTGAGCATTGGCAATTAATATACGTGACGCATCGGAGTTCATGATTATGGCTCCATCCATTTTAGCAAGTTCATACAAACGGGCCGGTGAATACTCACAATCTATGTGAAAACCACCGCTGACCAGATCCATTAACTGAGGTGAATCTCCCACTACGATCAACCCCCCGGTACTGGCCTGAAGAATGTTTTCCACCCCTACCCTGAAAATACTCCCCGGTGCCAGCATTTTCAGGTATTTTCTAAACTCGCCTTTATAGATCTCTTCCACCCCGATCACTCCTTATTGATAAAATCTATTAAATTATCCAATGATGCCAATGGATAAACTTTCAATTCCTTATCCGTCCAACTGCTCACTCCCGCTGGAACGGCTGCCCGCTTATATCCAAGTTTCAATGCTTCCTTCAGCCGGGCCTCGAGAAACGCAGCTGATCGTACCTGGCCGGATAATCCCAGTTCTCCAACAAATATGGTATCTGCCGGCAGCATGGTGTCTCTGACACTGGATATTATAGCCGCCGCAATACCCAGGTCGGCAGCTGGATCCTTAATAAACAGTCCTCCGGTTATACGCAAATATACGTCATGAACAGATAGGTTATAGCCCTGTACTTTCTCCAATACCGCAATAATCAAGGATAAGCGGTTCTGGTCTATCCCTGCTGCCATGCGCCGTGGATATCCTGGTCCGGAGGGAGAGGCCAGCGCCTGGGCTTCTATTAAAAACGGTCTGCTGCCCTCAAAACTGGAAGTTATAGCGGTACCTACAGCATTTCCGGAACCCAGCAGCATTTCGGAGGGATCCAAAACCTCCCAAAGTCCTTCACTCCTCATTTCCATTAATCCTATTTCATTGGTGGAACCAAAGCGGTTTTTTATGCCCCTGAGCAAGCGGAAACAGAAATTATTTTCCCCTTCGAAGTATATAACTACATCGACCATGTGTTCCAGTACCCTGGGACCAGCAATAGCTCCTTCCTTGGTTACATGTCCAATTAGGAAGAAGGCTTTTTCGGTCTTTTTTGCTATCTCGGTTATACGAGCGGTGCATTCCCTCAACTGAGCTACACTGCCGGGAATAGATGATATCCCTCCGGAATATACCGTCTGGATAGAATCAATAATGATCAAACTAGGATCAATATCCCGGATGTATTCCTCCAATAATTCTATCTCCTGTTCGTTCAACAGGTATATATTCTCATTGCTTATATCAAGCCGCAGTGAACGCAAGCGTATTTGCTTAAGGGATTCTTCTCCCGACAGATATATTACTTTTCCGCCCCTGGTCCCAATATGGTCAGCTACCTGCAAAAGCAAGGTGGATTTCCCTATACCCGGGTCTCCTCCCAGGAGTATGATGGAACCTGGAACTATGCCTCCCCCCAGTACCCGATCCAGCTCTCCAATCCCGCTGCTGAATCGACTGATATCATGGCTGGAAATAGAAGTAAGGGGAACCAATTCCACTCTCTTTTTGTTCATCCGAGCAGTTTTTTTCTCCCCTCGTTCTTCTATCAGGGTGTTCCAGGCCTCGCAAGCCGGACATTTGCCCAGCCACTTCATGCTTTCATAGCCGCATTCGTTGCAGATAAATTTACTAACAATCTTCCCCATAATGCTCTCCTTATTAGAACATTATACCCTAAAGACCCATAACAAAGATGGCAGAAATTATGACCAATAAGCTAATTTATCTTAATTATAGTATTCTATATAAATATCGTCATAAGCAGGAAAATAATTAAAATCGCTCTGAAGCTTGCCCTGCCAGCTTTACCATCTTCTCTGATCCTGAAACACCTGCTCTATCAAAGCAGCTTTTCAGAGGGAACAACAACTGCTCCCCCCGCCAGACAGCCATATAAACACGATATGCTGGTTGGAAAGGGGAGCAGTTCACTTCATTTAGCATCGGCAGCTAAGCTCTGGAAATGATGATTTGGTCCTCTACAGCATCTACCAGTATCCGGTCTCCCGGAACCACGGTTTTTTTCAGGATCTCTTCGGAAATGCTGTCTTCCACCAGTTTCTGCAAAGCTCGCTTGAGGGGGCGCGCCCCATAACTAGGATCATATCCTTCTTTCATAATCAGCTTTCTGGCTCCTTCTCTGAGCTCCATTTCATATCCATTATCTTTTATTCTCTTTTCCAGGTCCTGTAGGAGCAGATCTACTATTTGGGCCAGTTCTTCATCTGAGAGGTTTTGGAATACTATCATTTCATCCACCCGGTTAATAAATTCCGGCCGGAAAGTGTGTTTCAACTGCTCCATCACCCGATTTTTCATCTGATCATAATTCTGAGCTTCATCGATGGCCCGGTTAAAGCCCACCTGCTTGCCCTGCTTAATGGATTCAGCTCCTACATTGGAGGTCATAATCACTACAGTATTACGGAAATCAACCGTCCTTCCCTGACCGTCGGTTAATCGGCCATCTTCCAGCACCTGCAGCAAAATATTAAATACGTCGGAATGCGCCTTTTCTATCTCATCCAGCAGAATAACCGAATACGGCTTCCTTCTGACTCGTTCAGTAAGCTGTCCGCCTTCATCATAGCCTACATATCCGGGGGGAGAACCTATCATCCTGGAAACCGCATGCTTCTCCATATATTCGGACATATCCAAACGAATAATAGCATCCTCACTGCCGAACATGGCCTCGGCCAGTGCCCGGGCCAACTCCGTCTTCCCTACTCCAGTAGGTCCCAGGAAAACGAAGGAACCGATGGGGCGCTTGGGATTCTTTAAGCCGGCACGAGCCCTTCTGACTGCCCGGGCCACGGCTTTAACCGCTTCGTTTTGTCCAACCAGTCTCTTATGAAGCAAGTCTTCCAGGTTGACCAACCTCTGACTTTCCTCGGCTGCCAGTTTGCTGACCGGTATGCCTGTCCAGCTGGCTACTATATCTGCAATCTCTTCTTCCCCCACCAAGCCGAACTGCAAACTCCTCTGGCTCAGCCATTCCTTGCGCTCGCTGTCTACCTCGTTCTTAAGATTTTGCTCCTCGTCTCTCAATTTGGCTGCTTTCTCATATTCCTGACCATTAATAGCCTCCTCTTTTTCTTTTATCAGCTCCTGCAGTCGCAGTTCCTTTTGTTTCAGCTCGTCGGGCAAAATATAATTTGCCAGCCGCACCCGGGATGAGGCTTCGTCAATAAGATCAATAGCTTTATCCGGTAAAAAGCGATCACTGATGTAGCGAGCCGACAAACGAGCTGCAGCTTCTATGGCTTCATCAGTAATCTTGACTCCGTGATGAGCCTCATAGCGATCACGCAATCCTTTCAATATTTCGATACTCTCTTCAATAGTAGGTTCATCCACCGTTATCGGCTGGAATCTTCTTTCCAGGGCCGCATCTTTTTCGATATGCTTCCGATATTCATCCAGGGTGGTGGCTCCAACGCATTGAAATTCTCCCCGGGCCAGGGATGGTTTCAGAATATTGGCGGCATCAATGGCACCCTCAGCTGCACCTGCTCCGACAATGGTATGCAATTCATCTATGAATACAATTACGTCACCGGCAGTTCTAATCTCATTAACAATTTTGGTCAAACGATCTTCAAATTCTCCCCGATACTTGGTCCCGGCAATCATAGAGGATAAATCCAGGGCCACTACTCGCTTACTGGCCAGTATTTCAGGAACCTGGTTCTCATTGATGCGTTGAGCCAGTCCTTCCACTATAGCTGTCTTGCCCACTCCCGGATCACCAATTAGAACTGGATTATTCTTGGTCCGTCGGGATAATATTTGGATAACCCTTTCTATCTCCCCGGTTCGGCCAATAACCGGATCTAAGCGGCCTTCTCCGGCATCCTTGGTTAAATCGCGGCTAAAGGAATCCAAGGTAGGAGTCTTGCTCCGTTGTTTTCTCTTGGCCTGAGCGGCTGAGCCTGAGTTGTCCTGTTGACTTTCTCCCAGGTTATTATTATCGTAAGCTGCGGTACTTTCTCCTCCCAGCAGTATAAGTACCTGCTCCCTTAGATCTTCGGGTTTTACTCCCATGGATACCAGTACCTGTCCTGCCATACCCTCTTCTTCATGCAATATGGCCAGCAGTAAGTGTTCAGTGCCTACATAATTAACCCCCTGAACCCGGGCCTCTTCGAAAGAAAGATTGAAAACCTTTTTCACCCCCGGAGTTATGGGCAGATCCCCTGCTGCCTGGCCGTTATCGCCTTTTTCGCCTATCAATTTGGTTACTTCGGATCGAATCTTATCCAGATCAATGCCCATACTCCGGAGAGCTTTAGCCCCTACTCCCTCACCTTCACGCAAAACTCCCAGTAATATATGCTCGGTTCCAATAGCAGAATGGTTTAGCTGTCGCGCTTCTTCCTGGGCATGGATCACCGCATTCCTTGCTCTTTGAGTAAATCTTCTGAACATATAAAGTCCTCCTTTCCTAATTATCGGCTGCTTTTCAACAGTATTTCTTTGATAACTTCAGCTCTCTTCACATCGCGCATAAAAGCTTCCATTTCCCCGCCAGCCCTCTTCTGCAGATGAGCAGGTTTAATTGCCACCACCAGTTGATTAATGAGCTGGGGGCTAATTCCTTCAATGATTCCCAGATCAACTCCCAGACGAACGTCGGAGAGCAGGGTCAGAGCTTCATTGGAATTCATGACCCGGGCGTTGGTCAATATCCCATAAGCCCTTCCTACCCGGTCTTCCAGCTGATATCTCATCTCCTCCTGCAAGCTTCTGCGCAGTATTGTTTCCTGTTCCACTATCTGACGGCTGATTATTCCCAGGTTGGTAATAATTTCATTTTCCGTTTGTCCCAGTGTAATCTGATTGGACAACTGCACATAGTTACCGATAATATCAGTACCTTCCCCATACAGACCCCGAACCGTCATTCCCAGTTGATTAATATTTTGAAATATTCTGTTCCTCTGCCCGCTGATGGCTATAGCGGGCAGATGCAGCATTACTGACGCCCGCATTCCAGTCCCCACATTGGTAGGACAGGAAGTTAGGTAACCCCGCTGTTCGTCAAAAGCAAAATTAAGCCTTTTTTCCAGTTCGTCATCCATAGTCTGAGCCAGTTCATAACATTGTTCCATCTGCAAACCGGGTAGTAAAACCTGTATCCTTAGATGATCTTCCTCATTTATCATTATGGCGATAGAACCATCTTTGCTGAGCAGCAGTCCGCGATAAGGATCTTCCGACAAGCCATGCTCCGGACTGATTAGATGTTTTTCCACCAGTATATGCCGATCCAGGGCCGGCACTTGATCAAAGGTAATCATATCCATTGATGATAATGCATCATTCTCGCTGTTTTGCCAGGCCTCAGTTATTGCCTGCATTGATTTGTTGCCAGTTTCAGCATTCATTAAAAATGGAAATGGCATGCCCTGAAGATTACGTGCTAATCGAATCCGGCTGCTTATAACTATGTCTGTTTCCAAGCCAGCCTGGGATTTCATCCAGGCTACCCAGTTGCCATTAAATATATCCTCGTTGCTCACCGGCTTCCCTCCTCATTTATCACTTTCTCCAGTTCTTTAATTTTGTCTCGTATCTCTGCCGCTTGTTCGTAGCTTTCTTCTCTTATCGCCTTCTGAAGCTCCAGTTTTAATTCATCCATCTCTTTCTTGAGGAATACCCTCTCTCCTCCTCGAAGCGGTATTTTCCCTAGGTGCTTACTGTTGCCGTGTATACGCCGCAAGGTTGGCTCCAATTCACTGTCAAAGGCTTCATAACATTCAGAACATCCCAGTTTCCCGGTCTGTCTGATATCCGCAAAGCTCATACCGCAGTTATTGCAGGTTTTGGGATTGGCCATGGTCTGCATATCCTTTAAGTTAAACTCACTGCCCAGAAAACTACCCAGAAAATTAGGAATGGAAAACTGCTTATCATTAGTGAACAACATAAGTCCCTTTTTGGCAGCACACTCCGGGCATAAATGCATGTCTATCTTCTTGCCGTTGAGCATCTGAGTTAAATGCACCGTGGCTGGATTTTGCTTACAATCATCGCAAAACATATTCTTCCTCCTCAGTTCTACAAATTCAGATATTCGGTAAGGGCCCGGACTACAGAATTATATAGGTTTTTTTTCTCTTCATTGCTCAAATCATTGCCTGCAGACAAAACAATGTGTTTCAGCAGGCTCCCTTCTTTATGATCCAGCATTTTCTTTTCCATCAACTCATTGATAAAATCGAATAATTTGTCCGCATCCGATATGGTACATATATCACTGCTCATAGTAAAACGCGTGATGCGCACAAAACCTTTACCGCCCCTCCTGCTTTCAGTCAGATATCCATACTTCTCCTGAAATCTGGTAGCAATAACGTAGGTAACCTGTGAAGGAACACAGGAAAAAGTTTCGGCTAATTCCGCTCGTTGTATCTCAATCTGCTTTTCTTCACTTCTTTCGATCAATACCTTTATATATTGTTCAATCCTATCGGCCAAGCTTTTTTTCATGGCTTTCTCCTGTTTGACTATATTTGACTTTGTCTGTTAATTATAATATTTATACCCAAAAAAATAAACCCCCTTCCTAAGAGGATTAATAATTTTTCCTGTCCTTATACACAAAAATTAATAGTCTGACGTGGCTGCCCTTTAAGCATTGCCAGACACCGCCGGGCAGTTTATCTGTTTACTGCTCCCAGGTAATTTCTATTTCGCTGTTCTCAAAGATGGGAGTAGTATAACCGGCATCCCGTCCATCGACTCTAATCAGCAGACGTTGCTGTTGCAGCGATGGCTTGATGTTTACCACCTGGAAGATATCACTCAAAATGGCTCCGTTCCGGCTTTTAACCATGCTCAGAGTTGCTCCCTGTTTAATTCTGTCCTCCAGGGTAACTGGCTGTCCATCCATTAGAATTGCCGCTCCTTCTTTTCGTATAGTAATCACTTCTTTATTCACTGTTACTCGTATATCGTAGCTGCCTGATTCCCCTATGAAGTCCTTGATCATAGGTATCTCATGTTTCATGGTATAGATGATTTCTGCCCCCCGGGGCAGGTCTTGATTCATCTGCGCTTCCTGTCCATTGACTTTTACTTCCAGGGGCTTCCATTTCAATTCTTTTTTCTCTTCATTCAGGTAGCAGTAATATATACTCTCGGCCAGCCGATGCTCTGGAATTCCGCATTGCTGAAGAATGTTTTCCAACCTGCCGGCAGGCTGGAACTGAACTACTGCCCGGTCTGGAATCTCCTCTTCTCCAGCAGCAGGTTGCCCATTAACCGTCACCCGGGCTGTGACCTGAACCTCCTGCCCATTCACCATCACCTGGGTCGATAAATCCTCAAGCAGATCTGAAACCAGCAATTTAGCGTCCCGGCCGCTTCGCCCCCGATGAAATTCAATCTGGTCTCCATCCCTTATTAGAGCATCCAGGGAAGCGTCTTGCCCGTTAACCTTAATAACTGGAGGTTGCCCTATTTCGCCTTTAATGGTTTTTACCGCGCCGTTTATTTCTACCGTTTTGCCTAAACCTGGCTTGCCATAGATGTTGCCCAGATTCAACCCGGAACTTAACAGAGCAGTGGCTACTGTAAACTCCCCGGCATTCCAAAGGGCCAGTTCCCGATCATTAACCCGGACCTTGACCAGAGGCGCGGGCGGATGAGACAAAGCGTGGTAGGCTATACCCAGAGGAGTAACTCCCTGGGGTCCCAATAAATATTCGTCCCCTACTTCGATCTGCCGGAACTGGGCAGGAGTCCTTAAACCTACCCGCCTGGAGGCAATAGAAAGCTTTTCTGCCAGTTCTTCTGTAAAGCCGGGAGTCAGACTGCCTCCTCCCACGCATACTACGGCATCAGGTTTTTTCATATTTAGTTCCAGTACCTGATTGGCAATACTATCAGTAATATCTTTGAGCACCGGATTAATTTTTTCAATTATTTCCATAACCGGGATAGTCAGCATATTCCCAAGGATGTCGGCTGACTTTAATTCCTCCCCGCCTGACAGCTGTCTTTTAAGGGACTCGGCGGTATAGAAATCCAACAAGTACTCCGAGGCAATACATTCAGTAATCTCATCTCCGGCACAGGGAACCATAGCATAAGCAGTGATGCTGCCATTATTGACTATAGCCAGGTCAGAAGTACCTGCTCCTACATCGACCAGTACCAGATTCAGCATCCTCATTTCTGGAGGTATGGCTACTGAAAGGGCCGCGATAGGTTCCAGGGTAAGATTGCTGGCTTCCAAACCTGCTCTATTAAGGGCTGAAAATAGGCTGTCTACCACTACCCGGGGAAGGAAGGTGGCGATGATTTCCACTCCGATCTCTTCTCCTCGTTGTCCCACCAGACTGGCCATATGCTGACCCTCCAGCAAATATTTAACTACACTGTAGCCGACACAAAAATAATTATTGCTTTCTTCGGCTCTGGTTAAATGGTTTTGGGCAAAATGTACCGCTTCTATCTCCAGGGCGCTTACTTCCGCCTGGTTGATCTCGCTCATTATACTTATCCGCCTGGCTGCTTTCCCAACTGCGGTAAGCAAGGATCGTCCTGCTGCTGCAACCGCAGCCTGTTTCAGCTCCAGCTGCAATCGTTCTTCCAGGATATGCTTAATCTTCTCGATAGTAGACGCAACGGCTTCCACATCATGTATTTGACCATCCACCATAGCTCTGGTAGTATGTTCCAGCATCGCACTTCCGAGTATCTCATATCCATCAGTTTTCTTCTGCATTACTACCCCTACTATTTTACGTGTACCAATATCCAGGGCAAAAATACTCTCCTGGTCCAACCGCTTCCCCTCACTTTTAGCTTGATTGTCCTCCTGGCTTTGCTCGCCTCCGGCTTCGGTTGAAGCCCCAGCTTATTGAAGCTGTTCCTGGCTTTGTCCATCTTTATTCATCACCTTTGTTCCGGTGCATATACTTATTCTTTAATACTTGAAAGACGAACAGCGGCAGCACCACCTGCCTTTTTATCCGGGCGGGTTCAGAAAGCAGGCGATATAACCATTCCAGGTTAAGTTTGATGAAGATTTCCGGAGCTCTTTTCTTTTCCCCGGCAATCACATCAAAACTCCCACCCACCCCGATACAAACCGGAACTTCCAGTTCGGCTTGGTGTTCACTTATCCAGTATTCCTGCCGTGGCGCCCCCAGGGCTACCATCAATATATCCGGCCGCGCTTCATTTATCTTACTAATTACCGCAGGCATCTCCTTAGAACCATGATAACCATGCTCACTGCCGGCAACCTTCAATCCCGGGTATAAGCTGCATAACCCGTCGGCTGCTTTTTCTGCTATCCCGGGGGCAGATCCCAGCAAAAATATCCTCCAGCCCTCTCTGGCCGCTTCTTCGCTCACTCGATAAACCAGTTCTATTCCGGTTACCCGCTGTTTAATTTGGCCCCCCATGGTTCGGACCGCCCATACGACACCGATCCCATCCGCGGTTACCAACCCAGCGGAATTGATAATAGCCTGCAACTGCCTATTATCCCGGGCAGCATAGGCTATTTCTGCATTTAAGGTTACCACCATCTGCGTATCATGGCACTCCCTTAAATTCCTGATCGTCTCTACAGCCTGTTCCAGGTCCAGCAGGTCAACAAAGCAGCCTAATATTTCCGCCTTTTGCTGCTTGGGCATATTCATCCTCATTTCTCCAGGTCATATCAGTATTATAACTTATTTTTCTCCTTTTTTGGCTTTAAGGAATTCACTACCCCTGGCCATAAGGGCCAGGGGATAAAAAAAACCCCGCCGAAGGCGGGGTTTTTTTACATCAAGAGGTGCTTCCTACTTTGTCTATAGCGATGCCGGCGGTTTCGTCCTCGGCCTGCACTACTTTCTGCAGAGATTCATATGATCTCACCGCGGTTATCAAGTCTACCATTTCTCTGACCGCATTCACATTAGACCCTTCCAGGTAACCCTGAAGAACCTCTATACTACGGGCCTCAATTATTATAGCCATTCCGCTGTCGTTACTGTAAAGACTATCGCCTATTCTTTCCAGCTGTTCAGGATTATCAAATTCGACTACCTTCAATTTTACCGGGGCCGATCCATCGTTAAAGTTAATCGTCCCGGTACTCTCCATGCTGAATTCACTGTTTATCTTGATATATCCGTTATCATCGTTTAATACCGGATTACCCTGAGTATCCACCAGCCACCCGTCTGAGTCTATCTTAAAGGCCCCGTTTCTGGTATATCTTTCTCCTGCCCCAACTTCTACCGCAAAATATTGTCCGGTCTGGGTCAGGGATAGGTCCGTGGACAGATCAGTCTTGGACAGGGTTCCCACGCCAAAGTCGGTTACTATGTCTTCCAGGCAAACTCCGGTTCCTAATCTGCCTATCGGGGTAACCCTGCTGCTTGATGGGGCAAAAGTGCGGCTGTTGTTCTCCAGGCGGCTGATCAGCATATCCGGGAAAGCGCAGGATACCGACATTTGCTTCTTATATCCGGAAGTGGAAGCATTGGCAATATTATTGGCTATTACATCCTGCCGGGATGCCTGCATCATCATCCCCGAAGCGGCCGTGTACCATCCTTTTATCAAATGGCTCCCTCCTTAATAACTGCTATTGGTCATATATCGTGTTTTTTAAGCATTTACTTGAAGGCTACATTATCCTTTTGACTCCCCTTTTCCTGGTCTGTTTAATAACCGCTATCTGTTCCAGGGCTTTACCGGTCCCCATAGCTACACAGGATATGGCATCCTCGGCCACATGCACGGGCAAATTAGTCTCCTTGGACAACAATGTATCCAAGCCATTCAGCAATGATCCTCCCCCGGTCATAACTATGCCGTTATTTACAATGTCTGCGGCCAGTTCCGGCGGGGTGATTTCCAGAACCTTCTTGACTCCTTCGATTATGGCATCAATTGGTTCCTGCAGCGCCCGGAAGCTTTCTTCAGAACTTACCTGGATGTTTTTGGGCAGTCCCGTCAACAGATCCCTACCTCTTACTTCCATGGACCGACCACGATTGTCCTCAGTGACATAAGCAGTTCCTACTCTAATTTTTATCTCTTCAGCGGTACGTTCCCCTATCATTAAATTATACTCCCGGCGAATATATCTGATTATGGCTTCGTCAAACTTGTCCCCGCCAACTCTAAGCGAAGCGTCACATACTATTCCTCCCAATGACAGAACAGCAATATCAGAAGTCCCTCCTCCTATATCGACAACCATGTTGCCAGTGGCATCAGAAATATTCATGCCGGCCCCCAAGGCAGCAGCCAGAGGTTCCTCAACTATAAAAGCCTGCCGGGCTCCAGAAGCTACTGTTGCCTGGTTAACCGCTCTTTCCTCTACATCGGTGGCGCCCGTGGGTATGCAAACAATGACTCTTGGTTTAAATATGAAGCGGGTACCGATTACTTTTCTGATAAAATAGGCCAACATTTTTTCCGTTGTATCGTAATCCGCTATCACTCCATCTTTCAAAGGCCGAATGGCCACTATATGGCCCGGGGTCCTTCCTAACATCAGACGAGCGGCTTCTCCTACGGCAATAATTTTATCTGTATTCTTGTCTATGGCGACAACTGATGGCTCATGCAGAACAATACCTTTGCCCTTTTTGAAAACTAATACGCTGGCTGTTCCAAGATCAATCCCTATATCCTCGCTGGCAAATAACATGGTTAGCAAGGTCCTCCTCGGTTTTTTTCATAATTATACCATTATTATAGCTTTTCTTTATTAATTTGTTGTTTATTTCTCATTGTGTTATTTCCTGGCTATTTACCGCATATTTTTGCCTGGTGGCCTCTCCTCCCCGGATATGTCGTTCAGCTTTATTCTTTTGCAATATCTGTCTTACCTCCTCGGCTAGTTTACTATCTATCCGAGGCAGGCGCTCTGAGACATCCTTGTGCACCGTGGATTTAGAAATTCCAAATACCTCCGCAGTCTGTCTTACCGTATCGGACGTTTTGATTATATAATTGGCAATCTTGACTGCCCGTTTTCTGATATAATTTTGCATCCCAGTCCTCCCGCCAATGAAATTACTTAAATATATTCAAGCAGTCCCAAGTAGAGAACAAACCCTGCTATTTTTTCTTGGTCGCTCTTCGTGGTCAATAACTAACTTTCCTTACTCCGGTATCCTGGTAGTAGTAGGATAATATCTCCCGATAATTTTTCCCGGCCAGGGCCAGGCCGTTGGCTCCATACTGGCATAACCCTACTCCATGACCGTATCCCCGGCTGTTTATTATCAGACTGTCCTTATCCTTTTGGAAATTCCAACAAGTAGAGGGGAGGTTCAAGAGCTGCCGGAAAGTGCCGGCCGATCTAACTTGATGGTTCAGCATGATCTCACGGGCTCGGCCGCTGCTGCTTATTTGACTTATGCTTATATCCGGTGGGTTGCTTCCTTGATAGTCGTAGATATTCCTCAGCTCTTGATAAGAAATTACCTGTTCACTCTGGTAGTATTTGGAGCTGCTGCAGTAATTGCACTGAACACTCTGCAAATATGGGATATCCGCTCCCCAGGCTGCAGCTGCACTTTCAGTATTACCTCCGCAGGTTGAATGATACAGGGCATCAATAGGCTGATTCTGGTAGGTTATTATTTCTCCCCGGGTGGATGTTACAGCCAGCTGTATCTTGCTCTTCCAGGCCTGATATCCTACCGGGTGGAGCTTTTCGAATTCTTCCCATGATACATAAGCCTGACAGCTGCTTATATCATCTGAAAGGTCCGCATTGAGGGGGTATTCTTTTTGGGTAAGAATTTTTTGGCAGGCATAGGTGCGAGCACATAAGGCCTGAGCTTTTAGAGCTTCCAGCTCAAATGAAGCCGGCATTTCTGCGGCTACCACACCGCATATATATTCTTCAATATCCAGTTCAATAACCTCCTGGGTGCGGTGCAGGTATAATCTTATTACCGGAGGGGGTATTTCTTCCGGGAAAGGTGCCGGCCGAAAATAGATTACAGGAATCAATCCCAACAGCAAGATGATGGCCAGCAAGCCCAGTCTTTTAAATATGGTTTTTTTCTTTTTCATGTATTAATCTTATTAATTCCGGTGATTTTTTATGACAGGAAGGAACTGCCCAGGAGGAGTTTCAACTCCATTGCTGCAGTTAGGCAAAGGATTGAAACCGGCCGCCGGTATTTCAAGGGCCAGTGAGCATTTAAAGAAGCCGAGGTCATCCCCTGGTGTTATTGCCTGTATATCCTCGCTCCCACGGCGTTTAATTTATCTACGATGTTCTCATAACCCCGGTCTATATGATGGCTATTGCTGATACAGGTGCTGCCCTCGGACATCAGGCCAGCTATCAGCAGCGCTGCACCTGCCCGCAGATCAGTTGCTTTTACGCTAGCTCCGCTCATCTGGGTCACCCCTTTGACGATTGCGGTTCTGCCTTCTATCTTTATATTGGCTCCCATACGAGTCAGCTCCTGGGCATGCATAAAGCGGTTTTCAAAGACTGATTCTGTTATTATGCTGCTTCCGACAGTATGGCTTAAATAGGCCATGAATTGAGCCTGCATATCGGTGGGAAATCCAGGATAAGGCAGGGTCTTGAGGTAAATAGGCCTGATTGGCCCAAATTGCCGTACCCTTATCCACTTGTCCCCCTCCTCTACCTGAGCTCCGCTTTCTGCCAGCTTCGCGGTGGTGGCCTTGAGATGCTCCGGCACAACGTTATTTACCACCATATCTCCCCCGGTAGCGGCAGCTGCTACCATATAGGTGCCCGCCTCGATTCGATCGGGTATCGGAGTGTAGCTGCATCCATGCAGTTTTTTCCGTCCTTCTATCTTTATCAAGTTGCTCCCGGCAGCATGAATGCTGCCACCCATGCAGTTGATAAAATTTGCCAAATCCACTACTTCAGGTTCCAGGGCTGCATTTTCTAGGTAAGTGGTCCCCTCCGCCAAAGCTGCAGCCATCATTAAATTCTCGGTGGCGCCTACACTGGGAAAATCCAGGTATATATGATTCCCCCTTAGCTCCCTGGCCTCGGCTATAACATTGCCGCCCCTCATCTTTATCCTAGCGCCCAGGGCTTCAAATCCTTTCAGGTGCAAATCAATGGGACGGGTACCAATAGCGCATCCTCCCGGGAGTGATATTTTTACTATTCTTCTAGTAGCTAGAATAGGGCCCATCAACAATAAAGAAGCTCGAATTTGTCTTACCAGTTCATAATCCGGATAGATATTGCTGATGAAACTTCTGATGTTCAGCTCCTCATGGTTTCTGGCCAGGTTGCTGCCCAGGTTTTGCAGCAGTTTTTTTACAATCTCCACATCATTAATATCCGGTACCCGGTTAATTTTTATATTATCTTCACTCAGCAAGGATGCTATTAATATAGGTAAAGTCGCATTCTTGGAGGTGCTGATTTCCACTTTTCCCCGTAACTGAGCTTTACCCTGTACTAACAATTCCACTGTTCTTGATCACCTCCTGTTTAGTAGTCCCCTATTATCAGAGGCTGCCCGATGTAAATGGTAGTTTCCTGCTGACCGGGTGTGCTCCTGACTGCCACCTGCAGGTTGTATTTCCTGTCCTGAACCAGGATATAATTTTCAAAACGCCGGGAATACGAACTGCTGCTGATCATATATTCGTCAGCATACATATCCCCTTTCCCTGCACTCAGATTATCCATTATTACCTGCATGATAGCCTCTCTCGAAGACCTATCAAGGTAATGGTCCAGTTTGCCGGTATAAAGATAGTAAAAATGCCAATCCAGATCTCCCTGACTCAGTCTCTTTTCCATCTTCTCCAAATCATAATCATTTTTCCGGCTGGTGACATTTAGAAGAAAATAAGTTTCGTCCTTATCGTTGCTTGCTTCTGAGGATATATCAAGGAATAGTCCATCTGCCTGATAATTAAAGGATGCCAGATTGTTAGACCCGCCGGCTTGGCCAAAATCCCGTTTCTGGCCCTGAGAAAGCCCCAGATCATCCATTATGTCTAGTATTATCCTCTCCCGCTGTTCTTCATCGAGCTTATGATTTATTGTTGCCCAGCAATCAAGACGTGATTCCAGAGAATTTGCACCGATTGAAGCAAATGATAGGTAAATTGGGGATTGGTTAGCAACTTTCTGGTAGGCGAGAGTATCTGCCGCATAGCTGCCCAGGCCGCATAAGGTGGCAAATAATATTAAATAGAAGATTATTCTTTTCATATCAAATCTCTCCCCGCTCATAGCTTAATGAAATTCTTGCCGGTTTGATCATGGTTTATTCATCAGCAATAGCTGTATCGGTTTTACGCAAAGCAGGAGACTTTGGGGCAATTTCAATCTCCATCATGTGATTTCCTTGCCCTGATAACAGAAAAATCCTGACTCAGTCAGGATTGCAGCTATCGTTTGCTTAGCCTGGATCTGCAATACTGACTCAGTCAGGACCATACGGAAGTAATCTAACTATACCCGGACTATTCTGTCGCCTTGCTTCCCTTGGCGCTGTTTTCTCTATTAATCTCGAATTCTCCCGCTAATTCAGCTTCTCTTTCTGCCTCTTCTCTTTTCTTTCTTTCCTCTTCCGCTTTTGCAGCCAAATACTTCTGTATATGTTCTTCCTGTTTTATCTTGGCTTTCATAGCCTTTTTCTCAAAAGAACCGAATTGTCTTATGATAAGAAGACCAAAGCCTATAGTTATAACGAAAACTGCAGCTATTACCAGCATAAGCCCGGTGCTCATAGTTTTCCCCCCCCCACTATCTGTGTCTTAATAGACATTTGCCCCATCCTCAATCTTCATCCTCATCGTCTATATACCATCCATCTTTTCCTCGTTTCCACTTTTTAGGTTTGCTCCGGTTTTTATATTCTCTAGCCTTCTCTTCCACTTTCTTGGTAGCCTGCCACAATATCAAATATATCAGACCTTTAACCAGATAATAACACAAGGTTACGATAATCAGATATTTTAACATATCATTCATCTTATATACCCAATTCCCCTTTTTTATGGCTTTCAGCGGATAGGTTAGAGTACCAATTAAGCCGGAAGAAGCTGGCTAGGCTGTCTTCCGGCTCGTAAATACAATTCCGATGGTTTTGACTATTCAACTCCAGCTGCTCTAATTCTAGCTATAGCTCTTTTTAGAGATTGCTCAGCCCGAATATGGTTAATGGTCTCGTCTCTCGCAGCTAATCTCCGCTCAGCACGTTCTTTGGAAGCTTTAGCACGAAGAACATCGACATTCTCACCCTTTTCTGCTGTTTCAGCTAGTATGCGTCCGGCATTATCAATAACTTCCATGAATCCGCCGCTGACTGCAATTTTCTTTTCGTTGCCGCTGCCGTCTTTATAACGGAGTACACCAATTTTCAGCGCGGCCACCAACGGAGCATGGTTTTTCATTACGCCTATTTCTCCATCTACAGCAGGAGCAACCATAAAGTCAACTTCATCCTTAAAGAGAATCTTTTCTGGGGTTACTATCTCCAGCATGAAGGTGTTGTCTGCCATAGGCTACGCCCCCAGTCTCTTCGCTTTTTCAACTACACCATCTACATTCCCTACCATCAGGAATGCTTCTTCTGGCATATGATCATACTTTCCTTCCAGCACATCAGCGAAGGAATCAACCGTCTGGCTTACGGGAACATAAATACCAGGTTGTCCGGTAAACTGCTCGGCGACGTGGAAAGGCTGTGACAGGAATCTTTCCAGCTTCCTGGCCCGGGCTACGATAATCTTATCCTCGTCACTCAGTTCATCCATACCCAGTATAGCTATGATATCCTGCAACTCTTTGTATCTCTGCAATATCTGCTGTACCCCACGGGCGGTGAAGTAATGTTTCTCTCCCAGGATGTTGGGGTCCAGTATTCTGGAGGTTGAATCCAACGGGTCAACAGCTGGATATATACCCTTTTCTGAAATAGCCCGAGAAAGAACCAGGGTTGCATCCAGATGGGCAAAGGTAGTTGCCGGGGCCGGGTCAGTCAGGTCATCGGCCGGAACATAAACAGCCTGGGCTGATGTAATGGACCCTTTCCTGGTTGATGTGATTCGTTCTTGCAACAGACCCATGTCAGTTGCCAGAGTGGGCTGATATCCAACCGCGGAAGGCATACGTCCCAGCAGAGCGGACACTTCGTTACCTGCCTGGGCGAAACGGAATATGTTGTCAATGAATATAAGCACGTCCTGCCCGGCAACATCACGGAAATACTCCGCTACGGTCAATCCGGTTAATCCTACCCGCAAACGGGCTCCGGGAGGTTCATTCATCTGACCGAATATCAGGGCAACCTTGTCGATAACCCCGGATTCACTCATTTCACCCCAGAGGTCGTTGCCTTCACGGGTACGCTCACCAACCCCGGTAAACACCGAATATCCGCCATGTTCGTAAGCAATGTTTCTTATCAGTTCCTGTATGATAACGGTTTTGCCAACCCCTGCTCCGCCGAACAGTCCTATTTTTCCACCTTTAGCATAGGGGCAGATCAGGTCGGTAACCTTGATTCCGGTTTCCAGCAATTCTGTCGCTGGCAGCTGGTCAACCAGTTCAGGGGGTTCCCGGTGAATTTCCCAGTAATCGCTTCCCGTAACCGGTCCAGCATCGTCAACTGCTTCACCCAGAACATTTAATATTCTACCCAGACAGCCTTCTCCTACCGGCACTTTGATGGAAGCGCCGGTATTGGTGGCCTTCATTCCGCGGCGGATACCATCAGTAGGCTGCAGAGCAACACATCTTACAGTATCATTCCCCAGATGCTGCATCGCTTCCAGGGTAACATTGAGATCAGCCGCAGCTTTTGAATCGGCGTCCTGGTCGGTTGACTTTATAGTAATAGCGTTCATCAGGTCAGGTAATTCACCAGGCAAAAAACGAATATCAACAACTGCGCCGATAACCTGGGTTACCTCTCCATATGTTACATTCGCCATCCTCTACTTTCCTCCTTTATTCAGAGCTTCAGCTCCACCGACGATGTCCAGGATCTCATCCGTAATAGCTGCCTGTCTGGCCTTATTCATAGCCAAGGTCAGGTTATCAATGATTTCTCCTGCATTTTCGGTGGCGTTGCCCATAGCCGTCATCCTGGCTCCATGCTCACTGGCTTTCCCCTCCAGCATGGCGTTGTAAATGAGACTACCTACATATCGCGGCAACAAAGTTAGCAAAATCTCTTCTGCACTTGGTTCATAAATATAATCTATAATGTGCTGTCCTTCAGTTTGTTCAGCAGTGGGAGTTTCTATGGGCAATAGTTTTACCACCGTAGGTACCTGGCGCAAAACATTTATAAATTTGGCATATACAACGTATACTTCATCCAATTCCTCGTTTTCATAAGCATTCATTATATATTGCCCAATTTCTCTGGCATCTGCATAACTTATATTGTCGCCCAGATTAATAAATTCTGCGTCCAGTCCACTGCGTTTGCGGTAATAGTCCCGGGCCTTTCTGCCCACAGCCACTATACCGGTTTCCAAATTCCTGCCATCTTCTTCAACTGCTGCAACCGCGGCTTTGATCAAGTTGGAATTATATCCTCCGCACAGACCTCTGTCAGCGGTGATTACCACATAGCCAATTTTTCTTATTTCTTCCCGCTTATCCAACAGGGGATGCTTCACATCATATGCCACCCCGGCCAGCCGGGCCAGCGTACCCTGCAAGGTTTCAGTATATGGGCGGGAAGCTTCAGCAGCCTCCTGGGCACGGCGCAGTTTAGCTGCCGATACCATTTTCATGGCCTTGGTAATCTGCTGAGTATTCTTTACACTTCGTATTCTGCGTTTATACTCTCTTGTTCCTGCTCCTGCCATCTACTTCACCACCTAAACCGAAAACGTGGTTTTGAATTCGTTAATGGCTTTAACCAGTTTTTCCTCGGTAGCACTGTCCAATTTGCCGGTGTCTCTTATAGTATTAGCAATATCGGCATAAGAACTGCGCAAGAATTTATGAAAATCTGCTTCAAATTCCAGCACTTTATCTTTGGGCAGATCATCCAGGTGGCCATTAACACCGGCATAAATAGATATAACCTGGTCTTCCATGGCCATGGGCTTGTACTGACCCTGCTTCAGGACCTCGGTAACTCTTTCACCCCTGGTCAGCCTGGCCAGAGTAGCTTTATCCAGGTCGGATCCAAACTGAGCGAAAGCCGCCAGTTCACGGAATTGTGCCAGGTCCAGGCGCAGCTGGCCGGCAACTGACTTCATAGCCTTGGTCTGGGCAGACCCTCCGACTCGGCTAACCGAAAGACCAGCGTTTATAGCGGGTCTCTGACCGGCATAGAATAGGTCGGTTTCAAGATATATCTGTCCATCGGTGATGGATATAACATTGGTCGGGATATAAGCGGATACGTCACCGGCCTGGGTTTCGATTATGGGCAGAGCGGTGATTGAACCTCCGCCGTAATTCTCGTTCAGTTTGCATCCTCTCTCCAGCAAGCGGGAATGCAGATAGAAAACGTCTCCGGGATAAGCTTCACGTCCAGGCGGGCGGCGAAGCAGAAGTGACATTTCACGATAAGCAACTGCGTGCTTGGATAAGTCATCATAGATTATTAAGACATCTTTGCCCTGAGCTTCCATGAATTCTTCTGCCATGGCCACTCCGGCATATGGTGCCATATAGAGCAATGGCGCTGGTTCAGATGCAGTAGCCGCTACGATGATGCTGTAATCCATAGCGCCCATTTCTTCCAGCTTGGCTGCGATTCCAGCAATACCGGCCTGCTTCTGTCCTATAGCAACATATATACATATAATATCTCTTTTTTCCCTTTGGTTAATTATAGCATCGATTCCGATGGCAGTCTTGCCAACCTGGCGGTCGCCGATAATCAGTTCGCGCTGTCCCCTTCCGATGGGAACCATGGAGTCGATAGCCTTAAGTCCAGTCTGCATCGGTGTGTCAACTGGCGAACGGGTTACAACCCCGTGGGCAACTTTTTCAATCGGACGAAAAGAACTTGTATTAATGGGTCCTTTACCATCTATGGGTTGTCCCAGTGCATTTACAACCCGGCCGAGCATGGCATCTCCAGCTGGAACTTCCATTATTCTACCGGTAGCCTTGACCACATCGCCTTCTTTGATGTGGGAATAGGCCCCCAGCAGAACGGCACCTACGTTATCTTCTTCCAGATTGAGTACCATTCCAACAGTGCCGCCAGTGAACTCCAAAAGTTCTCCAGCCATCGCACCCTGCAGTCCATATACGCGGGCAATACCGTCCCCAACATATATAACAGAGCCCACATTGCTGACCTCGACCTCGGATTGGTAGCGCTCAATCTGCTCTTTTAATATCGCGCTAATCTCTTCCGGCCTTATACTCATTTATGTGCTCACCCCTATCACATTAACTTATCTTTACTTGTTTGAGTTTTTCTTTCAGCATCTCAAGTCTCTTTGCCACGGTAGCATCAATAATCTGGTCCTGCATGCGTATTTTGATGCCACCTATTAAGGCTGGGTCCACTGTCTGCTGAAGCTGTACTGTTTTACCAGTCGAAGCAGAAAGCTTTTCAGCCAGCACCTTCATCTCGTCGGCTGTAACTTCCTGGGCTGATATCAGCTGGGCCTTCATTATGTTCCTTGCTTCATCGGCCAGATCCTTATATTCTTCAACTATAACCGGGATATATGCTTCGCGTCTCTTGTCAATAATCGTCAAGAGAAAATTAAGTGTAATCTGGCTAATGCCGCCCGAAAATATCTTACTGATAACCTCTTTTTTGGCCTTGGCGGGAATTAGCAAATGAGCCAAATAGTCTTTAAGGTTTTCTGTGCCGTCTATGGCCTCCAGCACTTTATCAAGCTCCAACTCCAACTCATCTACTTTGTCAGCTTCCCTGGCGATGCTGAAGAACGCTTCTGCATAGCGCCTGGCGACGCTCTTGTTTAACATAACAGATCGCCTGCCTCATTGACAAATTCATTAACCATGTTTTTGTGATCCGCATCGGTAATGGTTCTTTTCAGGACTTTCTCTGCAGCCATGATAGCCAGCGCAGCGGCGGTATCTTTTAATTCTGCCTTGGCCTGTACGGTAGCTGACTCGATCTCAGCTGTGGCTTTGGCTTTCATATTGGCTGAATCCTGCTGGGCCTTAGCTAATATTTCGTTCTTTGCATCTTCTGCCGCCTTGGTGGCCCGGGCTACTATGTCCTGAGCTTCCTTGCGCGATTCTGCTATATTAGCTTGAGCTTCCTTCTTTAACTCATCAACCTCAACTCTAACCTCTTCTGCGTGTTTAAGTGATCCTTCAATGCTTGCTGTACGTTCATCCAGCATTTTATAAATGGGGCCGTAAGCAAATTTATACAGCAAGGATAAAAGTATGAAGAAGTTCACCGCGGTCCACCCTATGACATATAAGTTACCGAATTCCGGGGTGTGACCAGCAGGTTGGTCTATTGGCATTCCGCCTCCGCCTGAAGCCAGGCAGAAGGTGGCAAATCCCAAAGTAAGAGCCATGGTTAGAAGGAGGATTGATGCATAAAACCTTTTATTCCTTTTCACGGATGTGCTACCTCCAATCTCTTAGAGCAAATAGTATTTTGGGCGATAGAGCCGATAATACCTGCGCCCTATCGCCCATAATCTTTAATCTACATGTATTGTTCGAGTCTCTTACATCTTACCTACCAACATAAATGCAATCAGCAGGCCGTAAATAGTCAGGGTTTCAATAAAAGCCAGAGTTATGAACAGCAGAGTTCTTACGTCCCCACCAACTTCAGGCTGCCTGGCGATTGCTTCAAAAGCTTTGCCTCCAGCTACACCCATACCAATACCGCCGCCTATACCAGCGATTGATACAGCAAGACCAGCACCTAATGCTACTCCCATCTTTTTCCCTCCTTTCAAGCTCTAACCAAAGCATGAGCAAAATTTTAATAATTTTTAATGACCCTCTCCAGCTGCAGCTGCTATATAGCTAGCTGACAAAATTGTAAATACTACCGCTTGGATAGCACCCAATAACAGGCTTAAGCCCATGATCGCCGTCGGAACCACAAATGGTGCCATGAACAGCAAAAATGCTATAACCATTTCTTCACCAAAAATATTCCCGAATAGACGAACTGTAAGGGAAAGTGGATGTGCCACTTCTTCTACCAGATTCAATGGTAGCATGAGCGGGCTTGGGCTCACGAAGTGATGCAGATAATGTCCACCGTGTTCCGAAAATCCTGCAACATGAACGGAAAAGAACGTAATTATTGCTAAAGTCATAGTTACGTTCCAGTTGCTGGTAGGAGGTTGGAACCCCGCAATATGAGCGGCTCCTGGGATGAGACCGCTGTAGTTGCTTATCAGGATGAACAGGAAAAATGCAGTAAGCAAAGGTGCCCACTTTCTAGCGACATGCTCTTCGTCCATTAACTGGGTAAAAAAATCTTTGGTAAATATAATGATTGCTTCAAATGCGTTCTGTAATCCCCGGGGAACTCTTTGCATATCCCGGGTGGCCATAAACGCAATTATTCCGATAAGTGCTATGATTACCCATTCAGTAACTACCAGGTGGTCTACTGGAATTGGCCCAATGTGAAAAAAGGCGCCATCCCACATACCAAATATCATTCTTTTCTCCCCCCTTCCTGCGTTGGCGTTTTGTGATAATCAGGTGTTTCTATTCTTCTCCTGTTATCCGAGCTGTCACCTAAAATGTAAATCAAAGCCCTTTTGGCAGGCTTTGACTGCTAACAAGGTTTATTTGGTTTCTTTTTTATGCTGGTCTGCCACCATGCGATCCCACATGACTTTGATAGCCGTAGCCATCCCAAGCAACACACCAATTACCGTGAATTTAGGTGCAGTGCCGTATTTTTGATCCAGCCACCATCCGCCGTACCCGCAAAATCCGACCGCTGCCGCTATGGTTGTTACCAGGTTAATAGCCTCGCTAAAAGCCTTGGCCCAGTGTTTCTTCTTTTTCTCTACCATTAATCCACACCTTTTAGCAGGTCCTCATATCCCTCTTCTCAATTCGGCATAAAAATCCAAATTCCTTTTTAGCTTTTGCATACACTCTTACTCAGTATGATTAATTTCGAGGGTGAAGACCTAAAATCCTTTCGTGAATTATACATTTTATTAAGATTTATTGTCGACATATTCTTGCGTTAACGTAATATATAGCCTTTGCGTTCCAGTTTGGCTACGTGGTCCTGCAGAGCGCTATCGATATCAATGCCAAACTCCTCCTCCATAACAAACATCATCGTAACCGCGGTCTGAGCCACGTCCAGCAATTCCAGGGCTATCTCCTGGGCAATCCTCTCTTGATCCATTTGCACTTTTTCCCCGCTCAGACCACGGTATTTACCTATTACTTGGGCCAATTCCCCAGTTTCTTCCATGAGTTTCAGGGCCGTGGATTCCAGGGTAGGGGATAATTGATTCAATTTGGGTAAGGAAAGGGTTTTGCTGTCCATGGCCAAAGACTCCCATCGTTATGATTTATACAGAACCAGCCAGCCCTGGTTCCAGAGCAAGAAAATCTTGCGTGGTGCCAATATTGTCTAGTATAGTGGATATTTTTTACACAACTCTTGAACTGCCCCGCGAACTTCTGTCAGGTCGGGCCCGCTTGCGGGGTTGCTCAGGGCCCGTGATATTGCGGAACCCACCTCTTTCATGTCCTCGGTATTAAAACCGCGGCTGGTAAGGGCAGGGGTTCCCAGCCTGATTCCACTGGTTATAAAGGGGGTTTCCGGATCAAAGGGTATGGTGTTCTTGTTAGCCGTGATATTTACCGACTCCAGAATAGCTTCTGCTTCTTTGCCATTTAGGTTCTTGGTCCGGACATCAACCAGCATTAAATGATTGTCGGTTCCGCCTGATACTAATCTAAGACCGTTCTCGGTCAGGGAACCGGCCAGAGCCGCTGCATTTGCCACTATATTCTTCTGGTAATGCCGGAATTCTTCTGATAGTGCCTCTTTAAAGCATACCGCTTTGGCCGCTATTACATGCATCAGCGGCCCCCCCTGTATCCCAGGGAAAACGGCGCTGTCGATTTTTCTGGCCCATTCCTCCCCGCAGAGGATCAGTCCCCCCCTGGGGCCACGCAAAGTCTTGTGGGTAGTTGAACTAACGAAATCAGCATATTCTACCGGATTGGGATGAAGACCGGCGGCTACTAATCCGGCTATATGTGCCATATCCACAAACAGGTAAGCTCCCACTTCATCCGCTATTTCCCGGAACTTTTTAAAATCAATGACCCGAGGGTAGGCGCTGGCTCCGGCAACTATCATCCGCGGCCGGGCTTTAAGGGCGATATCTCGCAACTGATCGTAATCTATGGTTTCGCTCTGGGCATTAACACCATAATCGACAAAATTATAGTTTTTGCCGGAAAAATTTACCGGGCTGCCATGAGTCAAATGACCGCCATGGCTCAAGTTCATACCCATTACCGTATCACCTGGGTTTAAGGCTGCAAAGTACACTGCCATGTTGGCCTGGGCTCCCGAATGAGGCTGAACATTGGCATGCTCTGAACCAAAGAGTTTCTTCACCCTCTCCCGCGCTAAATCCTCAGCAACATCAACATGTTCACAACCTCCATAATAACGCTTGCCCGGGTATCCTTCGGCATATTTGTTGGTCATTACACATCCCTGGGCGGCCATAACCGCCCGCGATACAAAATTCTCCGAGGCTATAAGTTCCAGTTTATTGTTTTGTCTCAATTCTTCTTGCTTAATAACCTCGGCTATTTCCGGATCAACAGACTGAACATACTTTTCAATATAGTCCACTTGCCCGACTCCCTTCATTGACATTTATTTTCGAGACTACCTATCTTTTCTACTCTTCGTTGGTGTCTACCTCCTTGAAATTCAGTATTAATAAAAGTTTTTATCATCTCGGCTGCAATTCCGATTCCACTTATACGGGACCCAATGGCTATTATATTGGCATCATTATGTTCCCGGGCCAGGGCGGCGCAATAGGGATCATGACAGAGGGCTGCTCTGATTCCCGGTATCTTATTGGCGGCTATGGATATTCCTATCCCGGTTCCGCAGATCAGGACTCCCGGAATTTTTTCTTCCAAAACCTTCCGGGCTACTTTTTCAGAGATATCGGGATAATCAACGGATTCACTGCTGTACGTTCCGCAATCAACAACCTGGTGACCCTGCTCTTCCAACTCAGCGATCAGATCCTGTTTCATCATAAACCCGGCATGGTCACTGCCCATTGCTATTCTCATCGGTTAATCCCACTCCTTCTCATTCTGTTATGCCAGCCTATTATTTATTCTCTTAAGTTTTTCAATGCTTTTTTAAGCACCTGCTCTATTTTCCGGGCGCATTTTCTATAGCCTTCTTTATCCATTCCATATGGATCAGGAATTTCCTGCCCATGATAACCGGCCCATTCGCTGAGAATAAATGTCTTGCCCCGGCTGCCTTGAAAACTATCCAGAATATATCGATAATGTTCCCTGGTCATGACCAGTATCAAATCTGCTTCTTCCACCAGGTACTCATCAACCCTCCGGGCGCGGTGCTGGGATAAATCGATTTCAAATTCCAGCATTACCTCCACTGCTTCTGGAGATGCAGGCAATCCATCGAGAGCAAACAGTCCGGCTGAACAAGCCTCATATTGGTTACCTAGGCTGCCTCCCTGGTTTTGTCCCATGTACCGGGAAAATATTCCCTTGGCCATTGGACTTCTGCAGGTATTTCCGCTGCATACAAAAAGCACCTTTTTCACCTGGCTCCCTCCTGACCTTACTTAAAAGCATAAGAAGAAAATGCCTGACAGTCTCAGCCCACCGCCTTTAAAGAAGTGGTGGTACATATTTTCGCCTCTTTTTTTTTATAATAATACTATTTTGGCTGCCAGCATAACCAATACCGCTCCGCCTGCCATTTGAGCATAACGACCTGCAAGACTGCCCAGTATTTTCCCGCTTCTGAAACCGATCAGGGTCATAAAGCCTGCTACAACTCCCATAATTAACACGGTTAACAGTAAAGGAACCCGGACGGTACCCAGGGTAAACCCAATTGCCAGCGCATCCATGCTGACTGAGGCAGTCAGCAGTAATATGCCTCTCTCCCGGGGATGGGCTTCGGCAGTATTCGGACCCAGCTGGGCAAGAGCCTCACTGAAAGAGATGGAAGTTTTTTTTACCTCCTCATAACCCTCCCGGATAAAGGACACTCCCACATATGCCAGTACTGCAGCTCCCGCCCAGCTCGCCCACAAACCCAGTATTTTCCCGGCAGTATAGCCCAGCCCCAATCCTAAGAGCGGCATCAAAATATGAAACGCTGCCACGGACAGGGCAAATTTATATTCATAGCGCCTGCTGCTTCCCCTTAAACCCATGACCAGAGCCAGAGAAAAGGCATCCAGTCCTAAAACCAATGCTATCAGCAATACAGTTGGCAACTGCCCAGACATTCAAACATCTCTCCTGGATCAGAAGAAGGACTTGGCCCACTACTGACCATTTTTTATTCTGCCGGTCGAACTGATGCTGCTCGTTTAATCCGGTCAATGAGAGCTGCGGCTATTCCTCCCGGGTTGGCCGGCAGCGGTGCAAATACCAGAAGATCAATATCTCCCGATTCGCATTCCCTGATGATTGAATACAACCGGGATCCCCCTCCATCCAAATCCATGGCGTATTCCTGTACCAAACCAGTGTACTGCTTATGGGGTTCCGGTCTCTGAAGGTATTTCACCAGGGCGATATTCTTTCCTTGTTTAATATTATTATCAATTAGATTGTCCAGATGTTCCTGGTCCCGGCCCAGCCTTATGTCCAGAATCGTCTGGTAAGCTGCCGGAGCCCGGCCCTGCTCAGTTTCTATTTCCTTCCCCAGGACTGCTTCTATATCTTCCCGGGGAATTCCGCCTGGCCTTAAAAGCTTGCAATGGCCATCCTGCATATCAAGCAGGGTCGATTCCACCCCTATTCCGGCAGAACCGGCATCCAGTACCACAGCAATCTGACCATCCAGTTCGGTTCTCACATGTTCAGCGCTTATCGGACTGGGACGCCCATAACGATTGGCACTCGGAGCTGCCAGCGGACCGGCCTGCTCGATCAGTTTTAGAGCCACCGGATGGTCAGGCATTCGCAAGCCTACTCCAGACTTTCCTCCTCGAACTATATCCGGCACCAGGCTTGAGGCCGGCAGAATAATGGACAAGGGGCCCGGCCAAAATTCCTGCATGAGCCGGAGGGCATCTTTGGGTATATGAGTCACCAGCCGGTGTACCTGCTCCAGATTGCTCACATGTACCAGGAGGGGGTTTTCGGGCGGCCTGCCCTTGGCTTTAAATATCTTTTCCACTGCTTCTGCACAAAATGCGTCGGCTCCCAGTCCATATACAGTTTCAGTGGGGAAAGCCACCAGTTCCTTTTCTTTAATCAGCCTGGCGGCGCTATTAATTAACTCCTCTTCCGGATTCTGGGGATCTATGGCAACATAATGAGTCTTCAGCGGTCCTGCTCCTTCCTGGCTCTCAAGATGCGATCCCGGCCAGCCAGGTCCTTAATAATTTCAATCTGGGAGAAGTCCCGGGCTATTTCCCGCGCCTCTCTCCCCTGGCTGCAGCCTACCTCGATAAATAAATGGCCCCCCGGCTTAATCTTTTCCAAAGCCTGGGGCAGCAACTGCCGGTACAAGTCCAAGCCATCGCCGGGCGCCAGCAGCGCCTCGGCTGGTTCAAATTCCCTGACTCCCGGGTCAAGGATAGCATATTCATTCAGTGGTATATAAGGCAAATTAGCCGTTATCACATCGAAGGACGGATGGTTCTGCAGCGGCTCCAGCAGTTTACCCTGGTAAAAACTGATATTCACCCGGTTGGCAGCTGCATTCAGCCTGGCCAGATCCAGCGCCTTTTCTGATATATCAGTGGCCACCACCCGGGCATGGGGCAAATAATGGGCCAGGCTTACTGCGATCGCTCCAGACCCGGTACCTACATCACAAATATCGACGGCTTGGCCATGGTATAATTCCAGAACTTTTTCCACCAGAGTCTCCGTATCCGGCCGGGGAATCAGCACCGCTGGGTTAACCTGGAACTTCAAGGACATAAACTCCTTATAGCCGGTAATGTATGCTGCCGGTTCTCCCTGCACTCTTCTCAGGATGGCATCTCGGAATTGCTTCCTTTCCCATTGAGCAACCGGCCGGTCAAAATTGGCATACAATTGTACTCGTTCCAACCCCAGGATGTGGGCCAGCAGTATCTCGGCCTCCAATCGCGGATATTCCATTCCTTGGCCGGAAAAGTACCTGCTGGTCCATTCCAGCAGTTCTTTTATATTCCATTGGTCTTTCACTTATTCCACCTGTTTCATCCGCTCCGCCTGATCATGGGCAATCAAGGCGGTGATAATTTCACTCAGGTCCCCTTCCAGTATGGCATCAAGTTTGTGCAGGGTGAGGTTGATTCGATGGTCGCTGACTCTGCCCTGGGGAAAGTTGTAGGTACGGATACGCTCGCTGCGGTCTCCGCTTCCTACCTGGCTGCGCCGTGCTCCTGCCATCTCAGCATTTTTTTCTTCTTCCAGCACTTCCTTCAGTCGAGCTCTTAAGACCCTTAAAGCCTTGGCTTTGTTTTTATGCTGGGATTTTTCGTCCTGGCAGGTAACTACCAATCCGGTTGGCAGGTGAGTAATCCGAACCGCCGATTGAGTAGTATTGACTGATTGCCCCCCAGGGCCGCTGGAACAATAAACATCCACCCGCAGCTCGTTGGGGTCAATGTCTACCTCAACCTCTTCTGCTTCAGGTAAAACAGCCACCGTTGCTGCCGATGTATGTATCCTTCCGCCTGATTCAGTGGTTGGCACTCTCTGTACCCGGTGGACACCGGACTCATATTTAAGCTTGCTGTAAACCCCAGTTCCATCTACCACAATTATCAGTTCCTTGATGCCGCCAATATCAGTAAAATGGGAATCCATAATATCAATCTTCCAACCCTGGGATTCAGCATAACGGGAATACATCCGAAACAGGTCGCTGGCAAATAGGGCTGCTTCCTCCCCGCCGGTACCGGCACGTATTTCCATGATTACACTCTTATCATCATCAGGGTCCTTGGGCAGCAGCAGAACCCTCAGGGTCTCTTCCAGCTGGCTTTTCCTCTTCCCCAAGGAATTCATTTCTTCTTCCAGCATCTGTCGAAATTCCTCATCCTGTTCCTCAGCCATCATTTCCCGGGTATCCGCGAACTGTTCCAGTATCGACTTGTATTCCCGGTAGTTCTGAATAATTTCACTTAGCTCGGCATGAGCCCGGGCATACTTCTGGAACTGACTTTGCTCCGCTATTACTTCGGGTTTGCTCATCAATTCTGTCAATTCGTCATATTTATCTTCTAGGCTATCCAGCTTTTGCAGCATGATCCTACCTCCCGCAATAAACTTTCATGCTTATGTTCTGGTTTAATAAACTAATCCTTCCTGGCTCTGGCTGTTGCTATTCTCCGGATTCTCCAGCACCGCCTTCAAGGCCGTAATAGCTACCTCCAACTGTGCATCCTCCGGTGGGCGGGTAGTAAGCTTCTGCAGCCACAGGCCTGGCGCAATCATAAATTTCAGCCCGCGGTCCTGATAATACCTGCCGCTAAACTTGAGAAACTCGTAGCTAATTCCAGCCACAACCGGCAATACCGCCAATCTGCTCCATATACGATAGGTAAGGCTGCCTTCTCCCAGCAAGACAAATACCAATATAGCTGCCACCATTACTATCAATAAGAAAGCAGTGCCGCAGCGCGGATGCAGGGGGGGATATTTTCGGGCATTCTCTATAGTCAGAGCTTCTCCATTTTCGTGGGTAAAAATAGCCTGGTGTTCGGCGCCATGATACATAAAAACCCTGGCGATGTCAGGCATCCTGGATATTAAATAAACGTAGCTCAAAAAGAAAAAGATCCGCAGAAATCCTTCTGCAATATTCTGCAGCACTATTCCTCCCAGGTAATGCTGGGTATAGTGAACAATAGCGGTTGGGAGCACCATAAACAGCAGAACAGCCAGTCCCAGAGAAATGGTCATGGTTATTATTATTTCCCATAAACTCAGTTCTTCTTCCTCTTCTTCCAGGGCCAGATTTGCAGAAGTGTTTAGCATCCGTATGCCAACTACCATGGACTCAATCAATATATAGGCACCTCGTATCAATGGCCATTTCAAAAAAGGAAAACGTTTAACCAGTGTGCTGTTGTCCTCAGTCTCCAGGTGAATTGTACCATCACTCTTTCTCACGGCCAGAGCGGTCTGGCGGGGGCCCCGCATCATTATTCCTTCAAGTACCGCCATGCCGCCGTATTGGAAGTTATTACTCATTAAAAACCACCTTGCTTAAGCGTAGTATACTCTTCGAGCACCACATTGGGCTTCGCCGGGCTAAAATATGGAAGGAAGCGACTGCGGAGCAGTGTCAACTGCCAGTCCAGGGGCCGGAACCCGCCGCCGGCTGATTAATATTAGCCCCCCCTTAGAGAAGCGGAAAAGAGATATTGCCTATTTATAGCAAAATAGCAGGAACTTCCGCCCCTGCTATTGATTACTGCAAACCGTACTTTCTCTTGAAACGCTCTACTCTTCCTGTGGTGTCTACTACTCTGCCTTTATTACCTGTATAAAAGGGGTGGCATTTTGAGCAAATCTCTACTCGGATGCTTTCTCTGGTTGACCCAACCTCGAATTCATTACCACAGGCGCACCGAGCTGTAGCCTTGAAGTATTCAGGGTGTATCTTTTCCTTCACAATTTCACCTCTTTTCAGGCTGCATTTATCTTAATGCCAGAATTACTATCCATTAGCAGCCAAACAAACTGCAAAAAAGATTATATCAATAAAAACCGTAAAATACAAGGAGATATTGTACCTCCTCCTCGGCTTGACCTCGCGCCTTAAGTGTACTATCATAGTTAGTACATTAAGGTTTTAGGGTGGTGTATTATGTGCTGTGGTTTAAGCTGGATTATCATTCCGGCCTGCCAGTTTACCAGCAGATTTTGAACAATTTCAAGATCGGGATTATCCGCGGCAGATTAAAGGCGCATGATCCCCTTCCTTCCATACGGGAATTAGCGCGGGAATTGAATGTGAACCCCAATACCGCGGCTCGTGCCTATCGGGAATTGGAAAACCAGGGTTTGATCTATTCGCGGGCGGGAATTGGCAGTTTTATTGCGGAAACCGTACCAACTACTCGTGAAGAAAAGGCTTTGGATGCAATACTTCCGGAACTGCAAAGGGTCATTTATCTGTCCCGAACCTTCAATCTTCCCCGCAGCAGTTTAATCAAATTGTTTACCGCAACTGTCCGGGAAATATACGGAGGTGATGAAGAATGCCAGTCCTGAAAATGGAAAACATCATCAAGACCTATCCCAAAAGCGGCTTTAGACTCCAGGTCAATGGGTTTTCCCTGGAAGAGGGAAGTATTCTGGGATTACTGGGTGCCAACGGAGCTGGTAAGACTACTCTCATTAAACTTATCCTGGCTATTGTTTATCCGGATTCCGGCACGGTTGCCTGGAGCTCAAACTCTTCTCCTGGGGCCGAATTTATTGTCCGCAATGTCAGTTATATGCCGGAATACAAAAATCTGTATCCGAATATGAGTGCCGGCGGAATGTTGAAGTTTTCTTCCTCGGTGATCCCCGGCTGGAACCACCACAAAGCAAAAAAACTTCTCGAAGTATTTCCGGTGGAAATGGGCAAGAAGATCAGCACGCTGTCGTATGGAGAAAAGACTTGTTTATACGCTATTATTGCTTTTGCCAAAGACGTTCCGTATATTATTCTGGACGAACCTTCCCGGGGATTGGATCCAATGGTACAGGAAAGAATGCTGGAGCAGGTTAAACTTTCCTGTCAGGAAGGAAAGACGGTGCTTTTCTCCTCCCATCAACTATCAGAAGTAGAGGAAGCAGCAGATATCATAGCTATCATCAAGGATGGGCAGATGATACTGCATGATTCCCTGGATGATCTGAAATCCTCCTTGTTTATGGTAGTGGTTCCCCCAGATATGCACTGGTCTCCGGCCCCGGGGCCGGCCTACCGCATATTGACCCGGAGGCGGCGTGGTCATCAAGACATGTATTTGTGCCAGGGTGATGCATGGGCCCGGAATTCTTTCAATGAATCCCTGGAGGTATATGATGTAAACTTGAAAGACTTATTTCTGGCAGTCAATGAAGGTGAGGAGATATCATTATGAGTTTATTCGCTAAAGAAGTTTTGGAACTGAAAACTCGCTTTCTGCTGCTATTCGTGCTGATTGCCGTTACCGGTTATTTCATCCTGCTATACTATGATTTTTTCATTTCTTGGTTGGATATTGATATGATTACAGAAGGTTTGGAGACATCCCCTTTAAGCCAGTATATGGATACTGCTGCTCTGATTCAACAGCTAAGTATGATTTTAAATGACATGGACTTCTATCTGTGGTCACAATGGCTGGGGAAAAATCTATATCAGATAATAATTCTGAGTTCTATTCTCCTGGGCTTTTCTTCGTTTGCCCGGGAAACTGAACAGCAAACTATAAGTTTTCTTCTCAGTAATTTCACCCGTCGCCAGATATTCACCAGTAAAACTCTGGCCGGGAGTATTCTGCTGTTGCTCTTGGTAAGCGAAGGCTGTTTCCTGCCATTGGTGCTGGGATCCGATTCCGTTTATTACTATACCTGGTCAATGGCCGGTTCATACCTGCTGCAGATGGGTGCGGCGGCAATTTTCCTCTATGCAGCGATGGTATTATTTTCTGTGTTGTCCGGGGATGTAATAAAACCGATAATAGCGTCCATAATTATGTTGGTTTTCTTGTCTCTCCCGGGCTTGAGCAGCCATCTGGCTGATCTTTATCTTTTTCGTTACATGACCGGCTTCGATATTTTTATTGGCAATGGCCTTCATTACGTCTCTGTGCTGGTGTTAATACTGGCCTCTTACGCCCTGTTAACCTTGAGCTGGCGGATATACCGCCAAAAGGATTTTTAGCCTGTCATCCCGGTCGGCTGCCAGGATAGGTTCGGCCACGCAAGTCATGAATTTGGCTGGCTTGAGACCGCGGGCTGAATATTGATCAACAAGGAAGAATTGTTAGGCAGAATACCTGGTCCTAATGGACACAGTTAAAGGAGGAGTACTTGATGATTATTACTACCGGAGAAAATGTGCCCGGCTATAAGACCATGGCTATTGCGGGTCTGGTTAAGGGCAGCTGCATACGTTCCAAACATCTGGGAAAGGATATCGGAGCGGGGCTGAAATCCCTGGTTGGAGGTGAGTTAAGGGGTTACAGTGAACTATTGGAAGAGTCTCGGGAAGAAGCCATCGGCAGGATGATTGAACAGGCGGATAAACTTGGAGCTGATGCCATTATCGGCATGCGCTTTGTCAGTTCTCAGATAATGAGCGGGGCCGCAGAATTTCTGGCTTACGGAACCGCAGTCAAACTAGAAAAAGAGTAGTCTTCTTTCCGACCCCTGTCCCCGGCTTATTTGGCCAGAATCGGAATTAACGATACTGTTGCCGGGGACCCAGGGGCCATCATCGGGGTTTTTATTCTTTCTTATCATCATAGCGATAACGCAAGGTATAAAATTGCTGTTCATGAAAGGTGTCATAAGGGGTAAAAGGGTTGTCATATTCTTCATGTTCCTTGATTTTATTGAAGAATACATATAACTTGGCATCCAGGTCATCCATCGCATGCAGCAACAATGCTTCAGGAGACAGGGGAAGCACCGGAGAACCAAACTCCAGGCTGCCGTGGTGCGACAGCAGCATGTTCTTCAAGGTCTTTTCCAGCAAATCCGGAAAGGTCAAGCCTTCGGTTCTCATTGCGGCAATCTCCCGGGATATCAATTCATAACCCAGGATAATATGTCCAACCAGCTTCCCAATCTCTGTATAATCCGGAAAAACATCGATATGGAATTCCTGAATTTTACCTATATCATGCAGTATAGCTCCGGTTATCATCAAATCCCGGTTAATTGAGGGATATAATCCTGCGGCTTTATCGCATAGCTCGCTCACAATTAGAGTGTGTTCAATCAGACCTCCGCTATAATTATGGTGTATTACTTTGGCAGCTGGGGCAGCAGAGAAATCCTCCCATAGCTCGGCCGTGAATACCCGGTCCAGAAGCATTTTCATGTAGGGATCGGCTAAACTGGCTATTTTCCCCTCCAGGTCCGCCTTTAGCTCCTGAACGTTGCGGCCCGGGCTCTTCATATATGGGTAAGGCTCTTCTTCCAACACCTTTATCCGCTTGGCGGTAACCTGCATCTGCTGGTTGTATACGCCCACATCCCCCAACAGCCCAATAACCACTCCGGTTTCCAATACCCCGGCCAGCTGACAGCTGTCCCATACTACCGCTTTCATTTCTCCGCTTCGGTCGCTTATTTTAAGATGAGTAATATTCTTGCCTTCCCGGGTCTTGCGTATACTCTTGTCCTGCACCAGATACTTGCCCCAGAACTGGGTTCCGGCTGGAAGGGCTTTCATCTCCTTGATGGTAAATGGTCCTTTGTTTTGCAATGTTCTCCTGCTCCTTTATAATCCTTTATTCCGTGCCGGCTTGGGGATGGGAATACGATCCCAGTCTGACCAGGGGTATCTCCCGTCTCATCACCTGGATATAGTTATCCATCCCTATTCCCAGGCTATCTCCGCCTATGTTTTGCATCAGATAGTCGGCATCTATGTTCAAGTTTCTTAATTGTATCATGTTGATGGGGTTTTGCCGCACAAATTCAAGCAGAGCCTCTATCTCTGCTTCGCGATCGGAAAAACCGGGAAAAACCAGTAAATTTAGTGATACATTCAGCCCTTTGTCCCCGGCATATCGGATGGAACCAATAACATCCGCCAGGGAATAGTCTTTGGGACGGTGATAACGCAGGTAATTCTCTTCCCGACAGGAAAATATGGTTACTCGCATGGATTCCAGGCCGGCATCACACATCTGTTTTATGCCCCGGGTATATCCAGCATTGGTATTCATGTTGATGGTGCCCTTTCCGGTCTGACTTCGGATCATTTTTATGGCCCGAGACAGTTTGGCCGCATTCAGGCTCGGTTCTCCTTCACACCCCTGCCCGAAACTTATAATCGCTTCCCGGGCGTTTTCCAAATGCTCCTGTCCAATCTGAGCTATCTCATCGGCCTCGGGCAGAAAAAGCAATCGGTTCTGGGGGGAAGCAAAGGGACCATGGTTCTCCGAAATACACCCCAGGCAATCAGCATTACAGGCTATCATAGAGGGAATCCCGCCCTCCCAGCGTTGGTAAAATATATTCTGAGCAGTATAACACCCGTACTCCAGAGAACACCGGGCCAGCTGCTCCAATATCCGATTACGGGGATACTTCTTCCTCAGCCTGTCGATTTTAGCTGGCAGACCGCTGGTATTATAGTTTTTAGGATGCCACTTCCTGTGTTCATCTGATTGGACGGCTGCTACGAAAATTTTATTATTTTTAAATCCTACCGCTGCATATCCGTACAAGGGCAAGGGAGCATTCTCATCCCGCCGCACGGCCGCCGGCAGCATGGTTCGGGTAAACCCCTGCGGCAGCAAGGCCGCAACTGCATTCGGACTCGAGCCAGGCTGGCCCTCAACCTGGTCGATTAAAAATATTTCTCCCTGTTGATCCAATCCCACCGGCAGATACCCGGGCAGGGTAACCAGAGTTGCTCCCCCCGGCAGAGGGATCATTTCCCGATTATCCGGTTCCAGCCATTGGGAACCACTGCGCCCCAGCAAATGGATTCCCGGAAAGTCCAGCAAATTGCCTTCTCCGTCAGCATATAAGGTTATATACATCTGCTGCTCCCATCTTATTTTACTATAGTTATATCCCCATGATTTCAATAAGTCTCCGTATAATAGGTTATATTATCTTGGAACATAAAAAAAGCCCCTTTTCAGGGGCGCAGCTTGTCAAATAAGCTGAAGAGCGAGAAAAAAGGGGCAGGTAAAGGAATCCACCTATAGGTCTGGATGGAAGCTTAGGCGCGTACGTTGATTGAGGGGCTTATAGGTGATGACGCCGAGATTCAGCTTTTTTAACGCTCTGAGCCCCTTTTCAGGAGGCTCACTATCCCTAGTAACGAAGATATTGCAGAGGATTGACCGCCTTCCCATCCTCCTTGACCTCAAAATGCAGGTGAGGTCCGGTAGTCCTTCCGGTCATACCTATGGTAGCTATGGATTGTCCCTTCACCACATATTGATCCGTTTCGACCAGTATCTTTTGGCAATGAGCATAAACGGTTTCTTTGCCATTCGGGTGTTCAATTACCACGGTTTTGCCGTATACTGCCCGGCTGCCGGAAAAAATTACTTTGCCTGCTGCTGCAGCCTGGATGGAATCGCCGATATTACCGGCTATGTCAATACCATGATGGAACCCGGATGCACGCCAGCCATAGGGTGAAGTAATGCTGCCTGTCACCGGCCAGGTCATCATTAGCGCTGTATAACCAGTGTAGCTGCGGGAAGCCTGCACCACTGCAGTGCTGACACTGACGGTACTATCGGGAACAGCTATTTTATCGCCTATGGTCAAGTTGTGAGGGTTGATTCCCGGATTGGCATTGTATATTTCACTAACCGCTACATCGTATCTGGCGGCAATATCCCAGAGAGTATCCCCGCCGGTTATGGTATATACCCGGGATCTATTGTAAGGAATGTCTATAATCTGTCCTACCGATAATATGCAGTTTTTATCCAGGTTGTTAATCATCCTCAGAGTTTCCAGGTCGACTTTGAACTTCCGGGATATGTCCCACAGGGTGTCTCCTTTATTGACCTGGTATGCTTTCATTTTGCTGTCGGTCGGCACACTTTGGGCACTGATGCAGGGAATGAAATGACCGGGATTCAGAGCTGCCATAACTGGAGTAATACAGCCGCTCAGCATCAGACTGCACATTACCAGTAAACTTAGCCATCTCTTTTTCACGTAATTTTCACCTCTCATTCTGCAGACACAAAAAAAGGGTCTACTGACCCTAATTTTTCACATAAATGGAGGCTTTTATTCATTTAATGCAGTTAGGTCTCCCCGGATAAGGCCATTTATATCTTGGGCAACCATAAGCATACCATGCTGGCAAAAAAGTGCAAGGCATATTTAAGGCCACAGGGCAATTCGATTGCTTTATCGGGGTAACCCGCCTAGTAAGCTTTATGGGCGTAGTCTTTCTTCCCGAATACTATCGGTGCTGCTCTGATTAAATCTTTGTTGGACTTGGTTTTTTTAATGGTATCAAGAATTATTTGCATGGTTTCAACTTGATTGTAATCATTGAACATATTACGCAGATTCCAGGTTAGATCCATTTCTTCCGGAGTGAATAACAATTCTTCTTTCCTGGTGCCGGAACGTTTTAAGTCAATAGCCGGGAATATCCTGCGCTCAGCCAGTTTTCTATCCAGGTACAGGTCCATATTTCCCCGACCCTTAAATTCTTCGAATATCACGTCGTCCATCCTGGAGCCGGTTTCAACCAGAGCGGTAGCAATAATGGTAAGACTGCCGCCTTCTTCGATGTTGCGGGCAGCTCCGAAGAAACGCTTGGGTTTATCCAGTGAGGCTGGATCGATACCCCCGGATAAGGTGCGGCCGCTGGGCGGTACCACCAGGTTGTGAGCCCTGGCTAATCGGGTAACACTGTCCATCAGTATAACCACATCTCTTTTATGCTCCACCAACCGTTTGGCCCTTTCCAGAACCATCTCCGTCACTTTAACATGGTTTTCCGGAGGTTCATCAAAGGTAGAGGAAACCACTTCGGCTTTAGTAGTTCGCTGCATATCGGTAACCTCTTCCGGTCTTTCGTCAACCAGCAGGATAAATAATTCAATCTCGGGATGATTAGCGCTGATCCCCTGGGCTATATTTTGAAGCAACATGGTTTTGCCTGCTTTGGGCGGAGCTACAATCAGCCCCCTCTGCCCTTTGCCAATCGGGGATATTAAATCTATAACCCGGGTGGATATTTCTGTGCTGCTGGTCTCCAGGATTATTCTTTCGGTGGGATACAGAGGAGTAAGCGCGTCAAAATGAACTCTTTTTATAGATTCTTCTGGAGGAAATCCATTAACTTCCTCTACTCGCAACAGAGCGAAAAACTTTTCATTATCCTTGGGCGGCCTGACCTGTCCGGCAACTCTATCTCCGGTTTTTAGCTCGAATTTTCTGATCTGGGATGGAGATACATAGATATCTTCATGGCTGGGAAGATAACCAAAAGGCCTCAGAAATCCATAGCCGTCCTGCATTATCTCCAGAACTCCCTGGGCTTGCAGCAGCTGGTCAGATTTGGTTAGGACCTTGGTTATTTCAAAGATCAATTCCTTTTTCCTTAGTTTGGAATAGCCAGTAAGATTGTTTTCTCTTGCTATCTGGTATAACTCGAGAATGGTTTTGTGTTCCAGTTCGGATATGTTCATTTTATCCTCCTTCCACGCTAATCACTGGCTACTGAATTACTCGTCTCCCAACATTTCCGAGCATTAACGCACCATGGCTTAGCGCTGATATACCGTTAATATTCCTTTAACAATATCGGTATAAATTTGTTTATATTTTAGTTGAATATTCCCCAGGACATGAATTGCATGCTACATCAGCGGCAGGCAGGCTCACTGATATGACTTACCAGATTGAGTGTTTAACACTAAGTATACCATTAATTTCGCAAATTAATCTGATTAAAATACTCTCAATCTAATCTTAACTTGATTCGGTTGTCTTTGAAAAGGGGTTTTTTATCTAAATGGTGGTCGGCACTGATATGTCTTATAGTCCCGGACAAGCTCCTCATCACTAGAGTTTCTGTAACCGCACGGCGTTTATGGTATCTAACCCCCTTGAGCAGGAAAGAATCGGTAATGCCGGTTGCCACAAATATTACATCCTCGGATTTGATCAGTTCATCAATAGTAAATAATTTATTTACATCCCTTACCCCCATTTGATGGCACCTGCGGATTTCTTCCTCCGCTTCTTCTCCCTCCGGGCACAGGCGAGCCTGAAAGTCCCCTCCCATGCATTTAAGGGCGGCAGCGGTTATTACTCCTTCCGGTGCCCCGCCTATTCCCATGAGTATGTCCACTCCGGAATCTTCATAGGCTGCTGCTACCCCCGGCGATACATCACCGTCATTTATCAGCTTGATCCTGGCCCCTGCTCTTCTGACCTCTTCGATAATAACATCATGCCGGGGCCGATCCAAAATAACTACGGTAACTTCGCTGATTAACTTGTGCAGAGCTTTCGCTGCCTGGCGTAAATTTTCTTTGACCGGGGCATCCAAAAATATCCTCCCTTTGCATTCCGGCCCCACCGCGATCTTGTTCATGTACATATCGGGTGCATGTAATACCGTCCCTCTGGGAGCGGCTGCCAGAACCGCTATGGCCCCGGTTCCGCCTTTGGCTACAATATTGGTACCCTCCAGAGGATCAACGGCAATATCTACTTCCGGCTGCACCCCCATGCCTACCTTCTCCCCAATGAACAGCATGGGGGCTTCATCCATTTCCCCTTCCCCAATAACTACTACCCCATCAATGGAAACAGTATCAAACATGACTCGCATAGCCGTTACTGCTGCATCATCGGCGGCTTCCTTATCGCCCTTGCCAACCCAGCGAGCAGCCGCCAGGGCAGCCGCTTCAGTTACTCTGGCAAACTCAAGCGCCAATTCTCTCTCCAAGATAAACCCTCCGTTCTGCTTAAAAACCCTGGTTCCAATCCTTCAGGAATCTTTCGATACCCGCCTCGGTCAGCGGATGCTTTATCATTTGCTTGATAACTCCGTAAGGAATAGTTGCAATATGGGATCCCAAGCGGGCACATTCCACAACATGCATAGGATGCCTGATGCTGGCCGCAATAACCTCAGTAGTAAAAGAATACTGGTCGAATACCGCTATTATATCTTCCAGCAAGATAATACCGCTGTTACCGGTATCGTCAACCCGTCCCAGGAACGGACTAACGTAGCTGGCGCCAGCCCTGGCGGCCAGCAATGCTTGATTGGCGGAAAATACCAGCGTGGCATTGGTGGCTATTCCCAACCCTTTGAAGGCATGGATAACCTTTAATCCTGTTTCACCCAGGGGCACCTTGATAACTACATTGGGATGGATAGCTGCCAGTGCCTTACCCTCATTGATCATGGTATGGTAATCCATGCTGATTACCTCTGCGCTGATCGGCCCGTGGACTATTTCACATATTTCTTTGATCACCTCATGGTAGTCTCTTCCCTCCCGGGCGATTAAAGTAGGGTTGGTGGTTACTCCGGCCAGGAATCCCATCTCATTGATTTCCTTAATCTCCTGGATGTTAGCAGTATCTATAAAAATTTTCAAAAATCATTCTCCTTTCCGACTGCTCAAGCCTCTGGCTTCACCAGGCTTTTCCGGTACTGCCAAAAACTCTTATTTTTTCTCGGATTATTTCTACCGTATCCTCCCGGGCCGGTCCCAATATCTGGCGAGGATCTATTTCATCCGGTTTTTCTGCCATCACTCTGCGCATGGCTCCCACAAAGGCTTCCCTTATGTTAGTATCGATATTCACCTTGCGGACACCCAGTTCAATAGCCTTTTGTACGGCCTGATCCGGCACCCCGGAAGACCCATGCAGAACAATGGGGATATTAACCAGGCTCTTTATTATTGCCAGCCGATCAAAATCCAGCCTGGGTTCGCCTTTATACTGGCCATGAGCGGTCCCAATGGCCACAGCCAAACTTTTAATTCCGGTCTGTTCCACGAAATATTTGGCCTCGTCCGGGTCAGTATACATGGCTTCTTTTGCGCTTACATGAACATCATCCTCGGTGCCGCCTATTTTGCCCAGTTCAGCTTCAACTGAAACCCCTATGGGGTCGGCTATCTCCAAAACCTTCCTGGTCATAGCAATGTTCTGTTCCAGCGGTAGTTTGGAACCATCATACATAACTGAAGAAAAGCCGCTGCGGATACATTTTATCACCTGTTCAAAATCGGTGCCATGATCCAGATGCAGCGCTACAGGAACCCGGCTGGATCTAGCCGCCATCTTGACCATCCCGGTCAAAAAATCCAGTCCGGCATATTTTATGGCTCCTTGACTTGCCTGCATGATAACCGGAGCTTCTTCCCTTTCTGCCGCCGTCAGTATTGCCTGGACTATTTCCATGTTATTGGCATTGAAGGCTCCGACAGCATACCCTTCTTTTTCCGCTCTGCTTAAAAGCTCATCTACTGAAACCAGTCCCATAAAATCACCCCTTTGAAATATTAATCTAATATATTTATTTTCCCGCCAGTTTATTAACAATATCTTTCAAATTCATAATGTCGAAGGGCTTGGTAACGCACTTTTTCACTCCTGCTTCCAGGGCGTTTTTGATTACATCCATTTCTCCATATGCAGTCATCATTATTATGGACATATCGGGATGCATGGATAGAATCTGCTTGGAAGCTTCGAGTCCGTTGATATTGGGCATTTTCATATCCATTAGAATAATGTCTGGCAGAAATTCGCTGACTTTACTCACTGCTTCGCGCCCATCAGCTGCAGTATTTACTATCCAATCGTCTTTTTTGAACAATTCTTCCAGAAGTCTGCGTACTCCCTTCTGATCGTCAACCACCAATATCCTCATCTGCATTATACTCCCCCCTCAGTATTTGCTATCGGCCATATGGATAAACCCCTTAGTTTTACTGAACTTCCACCGTTAAATCATCCCGGGCAGCAAGAACACCAGGAGCACCAGGGTGAACAATATCAGCAGGGCCAATATCACTCCCGGCAAAAGAAACAGCAGCAGAGCCTGCCCGCCCTGAATTACCAGTGCTTCTCTGATCCCTATTATCTGCAATACTATCACCCAGACAAAAGCCAGCAGCGATATACCTGCATTCCAGAAGCCCCAATTCAGTATACTGAAAGCATACTGCAACGGAGGGGCCAATATTCCCGGTACAAAAGCCAGTGCCAGACAGCATAGCATCCCCCTTCCATTGGCCTGCTGAAACATTATCTCACCCAGTAGATTGTACACTGCTGCTGCCGCAGCCAAAACCGCCAGAGAGATGATCAAACCCAAAAGCAAATATATGCCGATATATGCTTCCGGTAAAGATGCGGCTATCCCCGTATTCTGGTTTATACCCAGGTTGATGATCATATTCGATAATGCACTGACCGAAAAGGCGGTAAGTGCTAAAAACAGCGGCTTGCTGCTGCCCAGATATCTAAAGGTGGGTACCGGCTGAAAGACTATGCCGTACAGGATCTCAATTACGGTCAACCTTAAACCCTCCCCTGGTAGATAAATTTCAGCGGGGAATATCCTGCCTCATAAGCACCGGTGCTGAATAACTGCCCGACCGAATTTAGTTTTTTGAAGAATATATCCCAATATCCGGCGCCGGTTAAGACCTCGATACTGCTGTTATCGGGTAGGCCCGCAACTGAGCGGGCGGTGTCTACGGCATCATAATAATTGCCCAGACTGTCGACCAAGCCCATTTCCAGGGCTGTACGTCCTGAAAAAACTCGTCCATCTGCTATATCCGGTAAACTTGCTTCTTCTATTTTACCTCGTCTTCCGCGTCGAACCTGATCTAAAAATTGTTCATAGGAATCATCTACGATCTCCTGCAGAATTTCTCTTTCGGTTTCAGTCATATCCCGATAAGAAGATCCTATGTCTTTATGCTGGGCGCTCTTTATAACCTCCTGCTGCAACCCGATTTTTTCATACAGTCCTTCCAGGTTGGTTAACTCCATAATCACCCCAATACTTCCCGTCAGGGTACCTCCATTGGCTACGATGTGATCACTGCTGCAAGCAATCCAGTATCCGCCTGAGGCGCATATTTCACCCATGGATACTACAACTTTTTTACCCCGGGCTCGGAATTTATCCAGTTCTATTCCAATCTCTTGAGAAGCCACGCTGGTTCCTCCCGGGCTGTTTATCCTCAACAGCAGAACCTTGATATCCTCTCTATCAGCGGCATTTCTTATTGCTTCCATTATGTCCCTGGCATCCGCACTGGCAGTACTGAAGATATCAGATGATGACTCTCCGGTAATAATACCGTTGATTTCTATCACCCCTATAGTTTCATAACTGCCGGCGGCAACTTTTGTTCCTCCCTGCCCGACCTGCCACAAGGATAAGCCGGCCATAGTGACTAAAAATACGGCCAATAATATCACCACTACTTTTTTATGCATTCATTCTCCTCCCCATAATTGACTTCATCCGGGTCGGATCTAATTCTTCCTCTTTCATGAACTGGTCGCGGTATTTGAAAAAACGCGGAATCGACTCAGCCAGAAGGGTCTTGCGCACTCCTACTTCCGCCTCGTCGCCAATGGCCAGATTAATCCCTTCCGGGATCTCTATCAGGGCCATCTGCATAAAGACCTTTCCCCGAACGGGATAACTTTCGCCCTTGATTGATACAGTAGGGGCAAATCTATTAAACCCTATATAAGCCAGTATAATCTTTAAGACAATTTTTAACAAATCCACCAGCCCGGCAGGAGGATTTCCTACCTCCAAAGCCAATCCATTTATGAATCCCACCGGTATCACAGCTATCTGAGCATTCCCTTTTAAGCGGTAGGTGGAATAATAACCCAAAGCCTCTCCCTTCCGACCGCTTTTTAATGATATTATCCTGCACTTGAATTTAAATGGATCTTTTAATCTCAGCTCTCCTGATATTCCGACCGGATACTGGCCGGTAAGAAGGGTCCCTATTCTCACCGCGTTCATTTGCATATGCGGATAGAGTAAGAGCACGGAACTATTGGCACAGTGCTGCATGGGAAAATGATAGCCGCGAACCTGAAGATAATCAATGACGCCGGTAAATAAATCGTACTGTTCCTGACTGCGTCTGGCCGAAACAGCATGGGCCATATGGGTATATATGCCTTGCATTTTAACCAGCTTGCTTTCTGCCAGCAATCGGCAAACAGCATGGGCTTCCTGGCTGTCCAGGCCGAATCTGCCCAGTCCGGTTTCAATCTTAAGATGCACGCTCAGACTAAGGCCAGTATCCCTGGATACCTGTTGTGCCAATCTGGCATCATATTCGGAGGCCAAGGTTAGAATTATTCCCTGCTCAGCTGCTTCCAGCACCTGTTCTTTCCGGGTCAGAGGACTAAGCAGCATAATATCGGATTTTATCCCTATCCTCCTCAGTCTCAGCGCTTCCTGCAGATAGGTAACGGCAAAAAAGTCTACTCCCTGGCTTTCCAGTATGCTAGCGGTTCCTGCTGCTCCATGCCCATAAGCATTGGCTTTTACTACCGCTATCAGCCTCACCGGCTCTTCTATTGCCGACCGGACCTCCTGCAGGTTGCTTAATATTGCTTGTGCATCTACCTCTACCCATTGATCGCTTTGGTCGCAATTCACACTATTATTCCTCCTGCCCCCGATTTTTCTGGCCGGATCTGCTTATATTCAGATAAAGAGGCAAAATGTTACTCCAAAGCCAGTAAAAGACAGTCGAATAGACTTGGTCCCACTCACCGACGAACTCGGTAAATTCTCCCCCAAACCCCTTTTTAAACCGATAAAGTCCAAACAGTGGATTGCTTTCATCCAGGTCACCGGATACTCCTCTGAAATCATATAAGGTACAGCCCATATCTTTCGCCCACTGAATCATAGCCCATTGGATCAAATAATTGGGCATAAAATTGCGTTTATTATTTGATGAGGCCCCGTAAAGATACCAGACCTTGTTTCCGGTTATCATGGCCAGAGTGGCAGCAATTACATCTCCTTGGTGCTCAGCGATAAAGATTTTGGCGAACTGGTTTTCCACCATGTAATCCCATATCCACTCAAAATATTCATAGCCCCTAATTAGGAATTTATCCCGCCAAGCAGTTTCCGTAAGAATTGCATAAAAGGCTTTCAAGTCATCCTTATCTCGAGCAGTACGAATCTCCACCCCTTTTTTCCCTGCCAGCCGGATATTATACCTCCACTTGGAATGCATCTGCTCCAGCAGTTTGCTTTCTGTAGAGCTTATATCCAAGCGAAAAACAAATCGAGGCTGAACCCCCTCAAAATTCATTCCGGTTTTATTCTCCTTAAAGCCGCAATCCCGCAGAATACATTTATATACTTCATTTTCATGGTTTATATCGGGGTCAATTTTAAGAAAAATAGCTCCATGTTCCCGGGCAGCTTTTCTGGCTCCCTCGAAAAGCAGCTGGTTCAGCTCGGGATTTTCCATGTCCACCACCGGCCCCCGGGGAGCGTAGAATATGCTCCTTTTTAAGCCGGGCAATGGCAAGTTCCTCTTAAGAATCAGCAGGGCTCCCTGGATCTCTCCATCTTTCTCCAGCACCAGGGGTAGTTTTTCCCACCCCATGCCTTCTTTAACCTGTCCCCACTCCCACAACTGGAGAAAATGTCCCCGGGGATGACGGGAAATAAAGTCATTAAATCTATCCTTTTCTTTTTCATCTATAACCCTGCTGGTAAACATCATGTCGCTCCTCGCATCATATTATATTAGTTTCACCATCTTAACCCATAAATATCCAGCCAAGAGCACTACTGAGCCCTCTCCTTTTGGAGCATGGCTAATATCTTAAACGTCCCACGCCTCAGGATCTTTAAACGAGCCTGTATCTGGCCAGGCCTGCACCAGGACCAACTATCAGTTAGTCCTGATGGGCCTGGTTTGCATTGCGGTATATCAAGGCATGCCTTATCAATCCTGCAAAAAGTGGATGTGGTCGATTGGGGCGAGATTTAAACTCGGGATGAAACTGGCAGGCTACGTACCAGGGGTGACTGGACAGCTCTACTATTTCTACCAGCCTTTTATCCGGCGATAATCCGCTGATGGTAAGTCCATGCTGCTGCAGCAGGTCCCGATAATCATTGTTTATTTCATAACGGTGCCGGTGCCTTTCATGGATCAGCTCTTCACCATAATACTCGCGGGCGATGGTGCCTTCCAACAGGGTGCATGGATAGGTTCCCAGACGCATGGTGCCGCCTTTATTTTCAATCCCCTCCTGGTCCGGCATCAGGTGAACCACCGGATGGGGGCTTTCCCAATCGAATTCCGCACTATTCGCACCTCTCAGCCCGCAAACATTCCTGGCAAATTCGATGACAGCACACTGCATGCCCAGACATATGCCCAGAAATGGGATATTGTTTTCCCGTGCATACTGGGCAGTGCATATCTTGCCTTCAATGCCCCGTTCCCCGAATCCACCGGGAACCAGTATCGCGTCAACACCCTTTAATAAAGCCTCGGTTCCATCCTTCTCGATCTGTTCGGCATAAATCCAGTTTATCTTAACATCACAATTATACTGAAATCCTGCGTGTTTCAGAGATTCAACTATACTCAGGTAAGCATCCTGCAATTCCACATATTTACCTACCAGGCCTATAGTTACCTGTTTAACCTGACAGCGTATCTTTTCCACCAGTTGCTCCCATTCATCCAGGCTGGCTTCCTGGCAGCTCAACCCTATTCGTTTAATGACCTGTTTGTCCAATCCTTCCCGGGCCAGCATCAGCGGCACTTCATATATAGACCCAGCGTCTTTCAGCTGTATAACCGCTTCTTCGTCTACGTCACAAAACAGGGCTAGTTTTCCCTTTATTTCTTTGGATAAATCCTTTTCTGTCCTGCACACCAGTATGTCGGGCTGTATTCCAATGCTCCTCAACTCTTTGACACTATGCTGAGTGGGCTTGGTTTTTAACTCCCCGGCAACCCTGATGTAAGGAACCAACGTTACATGTATATATAAAACCCGGTCTTTTCCCAGATCGAACTTCAATTGCCGGATGGCTTCCAAAAAAGGCAGGGATTCAATATCTCCCACTGTCCCCCCAATTTCGGTTATAACTACATCCGGATCAGCCTTGTCTTCGATCAGGGTAACCCGGGATTTTATTTCGTTGGTAATATGAGGAATAACCTGAACCGTCTGCCCCAGGTAATCCCCCCGGCGCTCTTTATCCAGAACTGCCTGGTATATTCTGCCGGTAGTGCAGTTGGCATACTGACTAAGATTAACATCTACAAATCTCTCATAGTGTCCCACATCCAGGTCAGTCTCTGCGCCATCTTCAGTCACGTATACTTCGCCATGCTGGTAAGGACTCATGGTTCCAGGATCAACATTAATATAGGGATCGAATTTTTGCAGGGCTACGGTTAAGCCGCGGCTTTTCAACAACCTGCCCAGAGATGCTGCGGTTATCCCTTTACCCAGTGAGGAAACAACTCCGCCAGTAATGAATATGTACTTTGTCAACCTATAACCCTCTCTTTCCCTTGTAGAAACATAAACAAAATCCTCTAGAATTTTACTACTCTTACTCTATAGCGGTCAACCGACGGCTATAATCCAGTACAATTATTTCCATGGGCTGAGAAAAGTTTTCTGCGTTTATCTCCAGATAGGGTTGTTTAACCACCTGATTAAATTTGCAGGTAAACTGCTCCAGCGGAGCAAGTTCGAAACAGAGGTGGGGAGTATTATAATGCATGGGAATTACTATCCCGGGCTTTATCGCCTGTACTATTTGATAAGCTTCTTCAGCATCAATGGTGTATACTCCTCCCACCGGTATCATCAACAGGTCAACTTCTCCCATCCGGGCATATTGTTCCGCAGTGGGTATATGTCCCAGGTCTCCAAGATGCACAAGAGCAATCCCTTCAGCGAAGATTTTGTAGATCGTGTTGCTTCCTCTGTCCCTGCCTTCGGATTGGTCATGATAGGCATTAAAGCCCGTGATCTTAAAACCATCTATCTCGAAATCTCCTGCTGATTTAACCACTTGCGGACTGCCCTTTAATCTGTCAACGGCGCTGTGATCCCAGTGTCCGTGGCTGACCGTAGCTATATCTGCCTCTTCATCATATACCGGATAGCCAAGCTGCTCATCGAAGGGATCGGTGATTAGTTTCTTGTCTCCGCTCTCGATCAAAAACGATGCATGTCCCAACCAGGTTATTTTCATTTTGGTTTTTAATCCTTTCTTATTATTTTATTCTTTTCGGGTCCAGAAACCAGAAGCCATCTCCCTGGTATTCCAGACGGTGATCCAGATTAAGGCGGGAAAATATAGGAACCAGGGTGGATATCTGCTCATCTCTTCCCATTCGAGCCGCAATCTGTTTCAACAAAGGCTCGTAATACATGGGTTCCTTATTCTCCATAAGTATCTCAACGGCCAGATCTGCTTCAGTCATTTTTCGGTTAAGCATTTTTACCTCCTACATATACTCGGGTGCGCTGACACCCAGGATCGATAGAGCATTTTTTATAGTAATGCCGGTAACCCGCATCAACAGGAGTCTGGCTCCTTGCAGTTCGGCTTCAACGTTTATTACTCGGTGACGGTTATAAAAGCTGTGAAATAGTCCCGCCAGATCCAGCACATATCTGGCTATTCGATGCGGGGCTAAGGTCTGGGCTGATAACCTGATTTCTTCCGGAAAATCAGCAATTTTCCTCAATAAGGCCAGTTCCTCAGCCTCCTTTAACCGGCTGGTATTAATAGTTGCCACTGGAGGCATAGAGATCCCGGCTGCTTCGGCTTGCCGGAAAATACTGCAAATGCGAGCATGAGCATACTGGACATAGTACACCGGGTTTTCCTGGCTTTGTTCCGCAGCCAGGCGAAGATCAAAATCCAACTGGCTGTCCGGACTGCGCATGACAAAGAAAAACCTAGCGGCATCCTTGCCCAATTCTTCTATAAGTTCATCCAGAGCAATAGTCGTTCCGGTACGTTTGGACATCCGGACCAGATCTTTGCCACGGTACAGCCTAACCAGCTGCATCAGCAAAACATCCAGCATCTCCCGACGGTACCCCAAGGCTTCCATGGCATCCTTCATTCTGTTTACATGTCCGTGATGGTCTGCTCCCCAGACGTTGATTACCCAATCAAAGCCGCGCTGGAATTTATCCTGATGATAGGCAATATCAGCTGCAAAGTAGGTGGGCAACCCATTGGCACGCATTACCACATTGTCTTTATCTTCGTCTGAGCTGCTGGTCTTAAACCACAAAGCGCCCTCCTGCTCATATATATAACCCTTCTCCCGCAACTGGTTTATTACCTGCTGCACTGCGCCAGATTCATGCAGTCTTTTTTCACTGTACCAGACATCGTATTCAATACCAAAATCCAACAGGGTCTTTTTTATGTAGGACACTTTCTCCTCCAAAGCGTATTCCACCATAACCGCTCTTCTCTTTTCCTGGGGCATGTCAATCAGACTTTCACCGTAGTGGCGGATAATATTTCTTACCGTCTGAATCAAGTCCTGTCCCGCATATCCATTATGGGGAAATTCCACATCATGTCCGGTTAACTGCAGATACCTTGCTTCCAGGGAATCTCCGAATATTTCAATCTGATTGCCCGCATCATTGATATAAAACTCTCTTTCTACCTGGTATCCGGCATATTTCAGGATATTGGCCAGAGTATCACCAATAGCCCCCCCTCTGGCATTCCCCATGTGCAGGTTGCCTGTGGGATTGGCGCTGACGAACTCCACCTGCACCTTGCGATGCTGTTGCCGGTTAGCGCCAAAGCTTTCTCCCATCCGCTCAACCTCAAATGGTATTTTATAAAGCCACTGGTTATTAAGAAAAATATTAATAAATCCGGGTCCCGCGGTCTCTATCTTTTCTATTCCTTCCTGCTCTTGCAGATTCATGGCTTTAACTATTATTTCCGCAATCTGGCGGGGGGCCATCCTGGCTTCCCGAGCCATAAGCATTGCGGCATTACAGGCAAAATCTCCATGTCCCTTTTCTCGCGGAACCTCTATCACAAAGTCGGGCACCGTACTAAAGTTTATCCATCCTTCCTGGCGGGCCGATTCCAGGGCTTGGCATATGATGCTGCGTATAGAATCAGTTATCTCTTGAATGGGGTTCATTTTTTTCCTCCTCGAATTTGCTTCTAACCTACATATATATTTTATCCCATTGTGGGAAAAACTTAAAAAAGAACTGTCTTTTTTCTGATTATTTTTATTTATATTACGATGGGAGGTGTCTAAATGCAGCTAGAACCAGGGGAAAGATCCATACTGGCCTACTTCACTGACCAGGAGCAAGCCCGGCAAGCTGGCCAGGCCCTTAAAGCGATGGGTTATAAAGATCTGCAGATTGCTGCCGTTTCCAACTATCCCAGCCGCAGATCATATGACAGTCATCCACCCTATTTGTCCAACTTGATACTAGGAAGTCGGGAAAATAGCGGCTGGGATTACAACCCCGGCCATGGCCCGCTTATGGCTGCAGATCCTGCAGTCAGCGGCATGTCTTCCCCATTCCCGGTCTTATCCCAGCCTTCCTGTTTGCTTACTCTGGTAATCATTCAGGAGGACCTGGAACCGGCCCTGGAAGTCCTCCAGCAATATGGAGCGGTTATTTAGCAGGTTTTTCCAGGGCAAACCAGTCGGCAAAAAAGGAGTCCATATCCTGGCGGGCTTCTTTTCTGATGGTATCCAGAAGGTTTTCCGTGCTGGCTATCTGGTATTTATAGTCAGCCAGGTATCGCCGCAAAACATGGTCGATGGTCTCCTGGCCCAGCTCCTCCTCCAGGGCGGTCCAGAAGGCTTCTCCTCCATCATAGATTATCCGATAGTATTCGCTGCCGGAACTGATATCATTTAATCGCCGGTCCAGCCTGGTTGCTGCATTCCCGGTCCGGTTCCCCTTGATGCCCTGAACATCTTCCTGGTACTCGTAGGCCGACCAGTTAGCCAGGGCTTCATCCAGCCAGGGCTCTAACAGCTGGTCATTGCCTACCATGGCATACCACCACTGATGGGCAATCTCATGAGCCAGAATGAAACTGCGCCGGTTGGCATCATATTGCGCTGAGAGCATATCCTGTCTGAGGAAAATCAACCCGGAATATTCCATCCCATGGAATCCCAGCATGGGAACCAGAGCAATTTTAAAGTCAGCATAGGGATAGGACCCCCAACGGCAGGAATAATAGTATAGGATTTCCGCACTTTGCTCAGCCATCTGCCGAGCCTGCTCCTGTCCGGCTCCACGTGGGATATAGCATTTCACCCTTACCCCCTTGCTGCTGTTGACAACTTCCTGGTAGTCATAAATCAACAACAGACAGAAATCTCTCACCTGATGAGCCTCTATCCAGTAAGTCACTCGACCGTTATCCTCTGCATATCGGCCCAGGCTGTTGCCGGTTGAAACCAGTTCATATGCTTCCGGAATATTAACCTGGACCAGGTAGTCTGCACAATGAAAGCAGAATGGATCGCCAAAATTGGAGTTATGGGCCAGATGCCAGCCAGTATTATCATATACATTTAAAACCGGGTAGAAATTCCCCAGCATGTATACTGCGTCTTTGGTGCCAAAGCGGTAAGCCAGCTCCGGAATCCGGGCGGCCCATTTCATATCTATAGTTATATCCTGCCCCGGCATAATATCAATTGGCAGCCCAACCTGCATCGATACTCCCTCCAGATAACATTCTGTCTCCTGGCCATTTACCAGCAGCTGCTCCAATTCCAGCCAGCCGGGATCAAACCCCTTATAGTAAGCGGAGACGGGTGCAGGACTTGAGGAGGGAGTCCGAAAAGCATTGGGATAGACGGTAAACCATAATTCATTGATGGCCTGTCCGGTAGAATTAATTGTATGAATATTGCTCTGGCCATACAAGATATTGCAGCTAACATCCAGGTATACCTGAATATTATACCGAGTGGCATCTGGATCTGGGAAGCAACCTTGGGCACCAGTGCTCTCCCCCCTGAGCAATACTGAATCCGACACATCTACCGGGCTCAGTTGCTCTTTACCCATAGAGTAATGCCAGGGAACAGCTAAAGCGAGAGCAGCTGTCACCATTATCAGGAAAGCAGTAAAATATCGTTTTTTAGACATAATTTCACATCCATTTTTATAATAGCTCCTGCAGTCTTAAAATCTGCATATATTGATTGTTTTGACCAGCTCTATAAATTCAATATCGGAGCTATAATAAAAAACCTTTATTCTCTTATAAATAAAGATCAAGGGCCAACGCCGCCTACCCAGCACATGCCCTTGATTCTGAATGTCTCGAATATTTTAGCCTCCCTTGGGCTGATTATCTTTATATCTTCCTCGCAATTGGCTCAGTACTATCCTGGTACCCATCCTGATTGAGCCGATCTTGAATTTCTTCCAGGGCTACCACCACCAGAGGGTCCAGGAGAGATCCGGAAGCTTTTTTTATCACCCGAACTGCTTGAACCGGAGTCATCCGTTCTTCTTCCGGACACAATCTGGTCAGAGCGTCATAAAGATCGGCAACAGATATAATGCGGGCGTAAAATGGAATCTCCGTACCTGCCAATCCTGCCGGTCCGCTGCCATTATAACGTTCGTGGTGACAGCGTATGCTCTCGGCCGCTGTCCTCAAGGCCGGGATGTCCTCTAATATAGCCGCCCCGCGGATGGCGTGATCTGATACATCCGTTTCTGCTGCTTCATTATCCTCCCGGAAATCCGGTCCAATTTTACCGATGTCATGCAAAAGAGCGGCATAATACAACTCTTGCCGTTCAGTCTCAATCAAACCAAGCTTCTCCCCCAGCAGACCACTGATTTCAGCCACTGTCTCACTGTGACGGTCAAAGTTGGGCTCCTGACCTTCGATAGCTCTAACCAGGGCCTTTATAAGGTCTAACTGCCGGGCGGGCTGTATCTGAGCCTGCAGCAGCTGCGAGACTGCCCAGGAGAACTGTTCGGTTAACTGAGTCAGCAGTTCTATCTGCCGGGGCTTGACAGGAGCAGGCAGTTTACGGTTAACCATGATCAAAACCCCGTGCCAATCCAATCGGTTATAAAGCGGCAGGGCCAGCAGAGAATGTACTTGGCCTGATATATCTAAGCCCGAAGGTGCAGGATGAATTTCGTCTATGGACAGGCAGGTCCTGCTATCCTTTACCCGATTCTCAATGAACAGAAGAGCCTCCCGGTCAAAATCCGGTTCATCCTTTTCCTGCTGACTCCATATGATAACCTTCTCACAGGGAACTATTCTTGCTGCATACTTGGCCGTGACCCGTTTAATTTCATTATGATCCCCCTTGCTGATTACACTGCGGCTAAACTCCAGAATCTGACGCTGTTCTGCAATATATTCAATCCTATTCTGGCTGAGCCCGGCATAGAAGGTCGCTGTCAATCCAATGGCCAGAACTATGAAGGCTGCTGCCAGGGCAGGCACACCAGCCAGAATCAGCGCAGTAAGCAAGGAAGTGATTATCAAACCGATCACTATAACATTTTTAGTCTGCATAATAACACCACTCACCAGTCTTTTTATTAGTAATTCTCTATTCCCGGCATTTTTCCTACCTGCCGGAATTATTTGCTTTCCCCGGCGAAATGCCTTTAGGAGCCGGGGCAGGCATAAACATACTCTCTCCTCATCTCCTAATCTCCCCATGGGCCAACAGCAACTCCTTGAAGCTGGTCTGAAAGGGCAGCAGCGTCTCCCCAGGCCTTCACAACTCTTATCTTCCCCGGTTATGAGCATAAACTCCTGCAGGTTCTGGTATAATGTTAGGTAAAAAAAGGCGAGAAAGGAAGATTAGATGAACAAGAATCCACTGGCAACATTTGAATTGGAAAATGGCGGCATTATCAAAGCCGAATTATATCCGGAGATTGCTCCCAATACAGTAAGCAATTTTATCTCTCTGGTTAACCAAGGTTTCTATGACGGGCTGATATTTCACCGGGTCATACCTGGTTTCATGATTCAGGGCGGCTGTCCGGATGGAACAGGAATGGACGGCCCGGGTTATTCCATTAGAGGCGAATTTTCCAGCAATGGTTTCAAGAACGAGCTTAAACATGACCGCGGAGTTCTGTCCATGGCCCGAACCGCAGCGCCGAATTCTGCCGGATCGCAGTTCTTCATCATGGTGGCCAAATCCCCCCATCTGGATGGACAGTATGCCTCTTTTGGCCAGGTAATAGAAGGCATGGAATTGGCAGAGGCGATTGTAAACAGCAAAAGAAACCGGATGGATAGACCGCTGGAGGATCAAAGGATATTAAAAGTCAGCGTAGATACCTTTGGGGTTGATTATCCCGAAGTCGTCAAAGCTTAAGGGAATAGCGACCCGGAAAAAGTCCGTTGGACAATTTCTGGCAGTGGGCAGGGATTTGATACTATTGGGTAGAAGCATCTTATTATGGATATTTTATACTGCAGTTTTGTTGTTTTGGCAGAATGTATCCGGATCAGAAAAAAGGAGCGAGTAAAGTGTTTAGTGGAATTCCTAGGAAAAGAATAGCTGGATTTTGTTGCCTGCTGTTGATGCTATCAATCTTGACCGGCAGTATTTCTCTTCCCTGTACCGCTGCTGTCAGTCCCTTTGAAGATGTCTCCCCGGACCATTGGGCTCTGAAACATATCACCAAGCTTAACTGCCGACAGGTCATAACCGGATATGAGGATGGTTCCTTTAAGCCTGACCGCCAGGTGACCCAGTTGGAAGCACTGTTGCTGGCTGTGAGAAACCTGAGTCGGGAAGCAGCCATTGCCTCGGTGGATGACACCCAAAAACTAGCCATAGAAGTGCCGGAATGGGCCCGCACCAAATATAAAAAGGAATTGCTTTATGCCATTCAGCAAGGAATGATTGTTCCGGAGGAGAATAATTTTAATGCCAACGCCCCCGCCAACCGGGCCTGGATTACCCAGTTAATGGTAAGGATGATTGGCAAGGATGCCGAAGCCATTGATCTTTCGCATCAGACTCCCGTTTTCACTGATTTCGCCGATATTCCCCGCTGGGCACTGGGTTATATCAATGCCGGGGTTAAGTACTCCCTCATTAACGGTTTTCCTGATAACACCATGAAGCCTCTGCAGTCAGTCACCCGAGCCCAGGCCGCCACCATGCTCAGTAACAGCCAGCCTTATTTGGATCTGTCTGAGACCATAAAAGAAGGGGTAGTTATTGATCTCAGCGGTTCTGCCGTGACCCTCACTATTAACGGAAACGCCGCGGCTTTATACTTCAATGAGGATACCTCCCTCTTTGACTCCGGTGCCAGGATCATGGAGGTATCCGGATTGAGCATTAACGACCGGGTTGAATTGATAGCCTTTGATTCCCAGATCAAATACCTGGCGGTTTTGGACCCCGGCAGCGAATCAGACGGAACTATTATAGGAACTGTCCTCCATATTATAGAAGCTCAAAACCTGATTGTAGTGAAGGACAGTGGCGACCAAGTGTATTCCCACACCTGGGATAATAATTCTTCCTGTATCGATCAAACCGGACAGAGTTACGCTTTTAAAAATATTATTGCCGGTACCCAGGTTCAGTTGACTGCCAATTCCCGGGGAGTAATCATCACCATGGCAGTGTATAATGCCGATCAAGTCGGTGTATATGATCGGATTATATACGATCTGGTTACTGAACAGCAGTTGATTATTCTCAAGGACTCATCTGATCACTTTTCATCCTATCTCTACGGTTCCGATCTGGCAGTGACCATAGCCGGAATGCGCTTCCCTTCCATTGCTGACCTGCAGATAGGGGATGAGGTGCAGATAACCGTCAGGGGCTCTTATGTTAACAAAATCGAACTGCTCAAAGCCCGGCAGGAATTGACCTTAAGCGGAAAGGTGGTCGTGGTTGACCCCGGCAAACGACTGCTGGTAGTAAATGCCCAAGGCAGTCTCCAGACATATAGCGTGGCTGAAGATGTAATTATTACCATCCCGGAAATAGACCAACCCTTACTTGCAGATATAGCAGCGGAGGATATGGTGGAATTAACCATTAAGGATGGGGTCCTGACAGAAATCTCAGTTATACTCTGACGCTGGTTCGGCAGTCCGGAAAGGTTTGATGCAATATGATGTCAATTCCCACCTGGCATCCACTGCTGCTAAGAAAATTTTTTACCGTCTTTTCAGCCAGATCGGGATGATTATTTTGCCGGCTAAGGTGAGCCAGAAAAACCTGCATTCCTGGCCGGCAATCCAGGCGAGAAAGCAATCGCCCCGCATTGGCATTGGAGAGATGGCCGTTGCTGCTCTTTATCCTCTGTTTGAGGAACTGCGGGTAAGGCCCATTTTCCAGCATATCCAGGTCATGATTGGCTTCTATTACTGCTGCCTCGGCTTGCTCCAAAGCTTTTTCCACTACCGGGGTTACTACTCCCAGATCAGTAACTATGACTGCTTTCCTGTTCCTGTACCTGAAAGTAAATCCTACCGGATCTGCAGCATCATGAGAAATATCAAAAGCCTGTATACCAACCTTTCCGATACTGAACTCTCCGCCTATTTCCCGGCAGCATTCGGGCTCCAACTTGTGCCTGCAGGGTAGTTGATCCCAGGTTTTGGTCCGGGTATACACAGGTATTTGGTGACGACGAACCAGGACATCCAAACCCCTGACATGATCCGTATGTTCATGAGTTATCAAAATCCCATCCAGGTCACCGGCTTTGAGTCCGGCCTCAGCCATCCCCTGTTCGATCCTGCGGGCGCTAATGCCTGCATCAATCAGCAAAGTAGTATCTCCAAATTTGAAAATTGCGGCATTACCGGTACTGCCACTGGCTAGAATATGTATTTCCACTGCGGCCCTGTTCCCTTCACTAGGTTTTTACCCCGGCCGTTTGCCTCCAAGGCTTTAGCCCATCCACTGTTCAGGATGCTGTTGGTTCACTATGCTCAGAGCACTGGCAAGGGATATGCTGCCAAAAGTCAGAGCAGCAATTATTGCAGGAAACCAACTAATACTGCCGGATTAATGATAAATCATGTATTATATTATACAGAATCAGCAGGCGGATTTGGGAATCAAAAGGATAATCGACGGAGGTTTTATCAATGTTCAAATGGGGCAAGAAACATAAAACGATCCGTGAGTTGCGCCGCAAACAGGGTTTTACCGCCCGTGAGCTGGCTGCCATGGCAAAAGTTGATACGGTGGAAATACTTAAGATAGATGATCTCAGGTTAAAAGATATTCGCGAGCCCATGAAATCCAGGGTAACCCCTTATCTGTAACCAGGCCGCTGAGAAGGCTCCCTGACCCAAATAAGAGATCAGGGAACCTTTTTTAACGGCACTTATTGACTGGCATTAGTATACCAGGTATACTAATAATGTGCCTTTGGTATACCTACCGGATACGTTTTTTTGCCCGCGGCTTCAACAGACGGTGAATTGGAAGCCGGGGCAGGTTGAGTAAATAGAGACCCGGTCCCTTAAAAAAGCGGGGTACCTCTTATCGCCCCATTTTTATGGCGGCGCTTATGATTAACGGAGGGGGAAGCATGCAGGTTAAAAAGCCGATTATAATAGTTATCATTTTGAGCTTGCTGGGAGGAGCCTCCTTCTGGACTTACCATTATTATTACCCCTCCGTTCCTGATTATCTGGAGGCCAGCGGCACTATTGAGGCGGAGTCCATCAAGCTAACTGCCCGTATCAGCGGCACCCTGATCAACCTGGCCGGAGACGAAGGTGAAACGGTAAGCAAGGGGCAACTGCTGGCTGAGTTTTCCCGGCCCGATCTGTTGGCTCAAAGGGAACGCGATGCCCTTACGGTCGTTGCTCTGGAAGCCAATCTGGAAAATCTGCGGTCCGGAGCCCGGACCCAGGAGATTAGGGAAGCCTCCTCCAATGTCAGTATCGCCCGGGCCAATCTGGAGCAGATAGATATCGATCTGGAGAGAAACCGGCTTTTATTTGAAGCCGGTGCCATATCAGAAGCAGACCTGCAGCAACTGCAGCTGAGCAAAGATAATGCCGCATCTCAACTGGAAGCCGCCGAAGCTCGTTTAAGCCTTTTGCAGGCGGGCTCCCGCCCGGCGGTGATTGAAGCAGCGGCAGCAGAATTGGAGCGCAGCAAGGCAGTCTTGAAGGCAGCTGACGCTCAACTGGAGGATTTATATATCTATTCACCTATAGATGGAGTAATTAGCAGCAAGAACTGCAGCAGCGGTGAATATGTTCCGGTGGGCAGTTCACTGCTGCGTATAACCAACCTTCAGGACATGTGGATTAAAGTATACATTCCTACAGACGACCTGCCTCGAATCAAACTGAACCAGTGTGCCCACATCTATATCAGCGGGAGCGATCAAGCTTTTCCCGGCCAGGTTGTATTTATCGCCTCCCAGGGAGAATTCACCCCTAAAACTATACAGACTAAAAAGGAAAGGACCAATGTTGTTTTTGCGGTCAAACTTGCGGTAGATAATACAGCCGGTCTCTTAAAACCAGGCATGCCGGCCGACGTCGTATTCATTTCAGGAGATGCAGATGCTTAGAGCAGAAGGGGTGAGTAAAAGATTCGGCAAGGTGCTGGCTGTAGACCAACTGTCCATCCAGGTAAATCAAGGGGAGATCTTCGGCCTGGTAGGACCGGACGGAGCCGGCAAAACCACTTTCCTGCGCATGGTATGCAATCTGTTAGATCCAGATACGGGCTCTATTACTATCGGCGGGATTCCGGCCCCCCGCTTCCCCCGGGAAAGACTGGGTTATATGCCGCAGAAATTCAGCCTTTATGGAGATCTGACCATATCGGAAAATATAAATTTCTTCGCTTCTCTATACAGCCTGGATAAGAAAACTGTACGCCAGCGCTCGGAAGAAATGCTTCGGATAACAGGTCTGTCTGGGTTTGAAAACCGCCTGGCGGATAATCTTTCCGGGGGAATGAAGCAGAAACTGGCCCTTACCTCAGCCCTAATGACCCGACCAGAACTAATGATTCTGGATGAGCCGACTTATGGCGTGGACCCCGTGTCACGCAAGGAATTCTGGCAGATTCTTTACCGGCTAAACGAAAACAACATCACCGTCCTGGTATCCACTCCTTACATGGATGAAGCAGAGCTCTGCCATCGAGTAGCTTTGGTCAACTCTGGCCAGTTGATAAAATGCGACTCCCCCACGGCTCTGAAAGATTTATTTATCCAGCGGGTAGTGGAAGTCCGAGCAGATATCAGCGATCCTTATTTTTTTGATGATTGTATGCAGGTAATTGACTCCTCCTACTATTCAAAACGCTTTCATCTGCTGCTAAAAGATAAACAGCAGGCCATTTCGCTTCTAAGGTCTTACGCTGTCGGCAGGGGAGTCTTGGACCTTAACATCAGTTATATAACCCCAGGGATGGAGGATGTATTTGCCTTCCTGGCTGAACCACGACGGCAGAGAAACCCTAATAGCTTGAAATATGTCCAGGAGGTCCCTGTCAATGGAGTATAGCATTGTTACTACTAATTTAAGCAAGAAATTCGGCTCTTTTGTTGCGGTTGATAACATAAATCTGAGTATCAGGCCGGGTGATATCTGCGCTTTTTTGGGTCCCAATGGGGCTGGCAAAACCACCGCTATCCGGATGTTATGCGGCATTCTCGAACCCAGTTCCGGCAGCGGATCGGTACTTGGTTATGACCTGGTCAAAAATCCGGAGAAAATTAAAGAGAATCTGGGCTATATGTCGCAGAAGTTCAGTCTTTATCACGACTTAACCGTATGGGAGAACCTGAACTTTTATGCCGGGATATATGGTCTGGGGGCTAAAACCCGCCGCGGTAGAATTGCCGAAATGATGTCCCTGGCTGACCTGCAGGGGCGAGAACATACATTGGTAGCCAATTTGAGCCAGGGGTATCAGCAAAGGCTGGCTCTATCCTGTGCGATAATATCCGACCCTCGGGTCATTTTCCTGGACGAACCAACCAGCGGGGTGAGTCCAGCTTCCCGGCGCTCATTTTTTAATATTATTCAGGAAGAGGCCGGGAAAGGCAAAACCATAATCATTAGTACCCATTTTATGGATGAAGCGGAACGATGCGGACAGATTGCTTTTTTTGACCAGGGAAAGCTGCTGGCCTTGGATGACCCAGCGGCCCTGAAACGGAGTGCGATAGAAGGTAGGCTGTATAAAATTGCCGCCGACAATCCAATTCATTTACTGGACAAACTTGCCCAAGTGCCGGGAATCATGGATGCCAGTCTGCATGGACGCTGCCTGCATATTCTGATGGACGAGGAGCATAATACGGCCCTGCTGGAGGAGACAGCGGAAAGCAGGGCTGAATTAATCGAGCCTACTCTGGAAGATGTATTTCTGGCACTGGCCAGAAGAAAAGAAGGGAACAACAGTCATGATGCGGATTCTATCAGTAATTAAGAAGGAATATATCCAGATGCGCCGGGATCGCCTGACTCTGGTGCTTATTTTTATGCTGCCTCTGGTACAGCTGTTGCTCTTCGGGTACGCTATTCAGACCGAGGTTAAGCATATCCCTACGGTAGTATTTGACCAATCCCTGTCCAGCGACAGTCGGGATTTACTGAATACTTTTTCCGCTTCAGGCTATTTCCATGTGCTTTACACAGCCGGCAGTTATGACCAGGTTACCCGGTATATAGACAGCGGCCAGGCCCAGGTAGGCATAATTGTCCCGCCTGATTTTTCCCGAAAACTGGAACAGCAGGAATCGGCCCCGGTACAGGTAATCGTTGATGCCAGCGACAACATGGTAGCCAACCAGGCCATTGCTACGGCAAATTCCATCGGACTTATCAAATCCCAGCAAATAATGCTGCAAAGCCGAGCGGAAACCTTGCTTCCATTGGATATCAGAGTACGCCCCTGGTACAATCCTGATGGTATAACCGCCTTTTATATGGTACCGGCTATATTGGGGGTTATTGTAACCATGACCATGGTAATAATAACCGCCATGGCCATCGTTCGCGAGAGGGAACGGGGCACCCTGGAACAGTTGATAGTCACCCCCTTGAGAACTTATGAGTTGATGCTGGGTAAGATCATCCCCTACATCGTCCTGGGTTACCTGCAGATAACCGTAGCTTTGCTGGTGGGCAGCTTGATCTTCCAGGTTCCCATCCGGGGAAGCCTGCTGGAGCTCTACCTCTTGACCCTGTTTTTTATTACCGCTTCCCTGGGCCTGGGCCTTACGATATCCAACCTAGCCAAAAACCAGATGCAGGCCATGCAGATGGCTTTTTTCGTGATGCTGCCCAGCATTCTGCTTTCCGGGTTTATGTTTCCGCGGCAGGCTATGCCGGAGGTCATTTATTACATCAGTTATGTGGTTCCTCTTACCTATTATCTGGATATCATACGGGGCATTATTCTAAAAGGTATCGGGTTTCCTTACCTGCTGGGCCAGGTAAGTGCTTTGCTGGTGTTTTCACTGCTTATGCTGGGAATAAGTACCGCCCGGTTTAAGAAAAAGCTAGGATAGGAGGGCGCTTAATGGAGATCAGACAACGAATCATAGATTCCTGCCGGGAGCTGGCTCATAAAAAAGGCTTCCGCAGCCTGACTGTAGACGAAATTGCTCGCTGGGCCGGAGTGAGTAAAAGAACCGTCTACCGGCGCTTCAGTAGTAAAGATGAAATTCTGGAAGCAGTCGTAGATGATTTTCTGCAGGCAGTTGCTCAGCAATCGGATCAAGTTATACACAGCGGGCAGGACGTTACCATGGTTATGCGCCAAATGATGAATTACCTTATAACCGGAGACAAGTCCATCATCAGTCAGCGGGTCCTGGAGGATCTGAGCCGGTATTATCCACAGCTCTGGCAAAAAATCGATGACTTTCGTATGGACCGAATAAAGCTGGTGATAGCTCTGGCTGAACAACAACGGTCTATTCGCACTGAAGTCGATCCTCTAATCTTCAGCACCATAATATTGCTGGCCATCAAAACCATAATTGATCCGGAATTCCTGGTAAAGAACCAGCTCAATTTTCAAGATGCCATGGAACAGTTGATAGCAATATTTTTGCCCTCCCTGGTTTTACCATCAGATCACGAACCGTAAGCGTCTTAAATTGCCCCCCATGGACAACACCAGCTGCTTGAAACTGGTCTGAATGGGTACGAGGGAACTGCCTAATTATAATATATATCGTAGACAGTAATTATCCCCAGTCCTTCATCTATAATATACTTATAACTTCTGACTTTGCCGTTACTGAACATCAGTGCACTCAGATCTCCATATTCGCTCCGGCGGAAATCTGCTACCTTCAGGGTAAGTTCGCTATTTCCATTACTCAGCAGGCTGTTCAAACGGGTTTTAAAGGCCTGGTAATCCTGCACCAGTAGATTGTTATAAAAATAATAATTATAACTGCCGGCATTACACACCGGATATTGCTGCCGGTTCCAGCTATGGTCCTGGGACATATCTTGGTCATTCAGATTAAAATAACTGTAACTCCTGATTCCGTGCCCTTCTGTGGCTATTACATCATCCCAGCACACATCAACATGGTAGTATTGACCTTCCAGCTTAAGCATATTCCAGGCATGATCATACCATTTTCCTTTATAAATGGAGCTTCCCTTTACTATAAGTGATTCCAATCCGGCTTCGCGGCAGAGCAAGTGCATAGCTTCCGCATAGCCCTGGCATACTCCGCGTCCTAGAATCAGCACTCCATAGGCGGTATAGGAAGAAGCCGGTATGGTCCCCTTCAGAAAGTTATCATAATCGTATTCTGCATTATTGATAATATAATCATGCAAAGCCTTTTCTTTATCATAGTCACTCATCCCGGGAATTATAAGGTCTTCTGCTATCTCTTTGACCTTTTTCATGAGCGTAAGATATTGTTTGTCACTATGGATATATTCCAGGATTACATGCAATTCTATTCCATCGCCCGAATAACGCCAGTTCTTGCAAGCCGGGCTTATACCGGTAATGCTTTCCACCTGGGCCTGGGCAGCCTCCATGGCCGCTGCAAAGTCATCCTTGAGTTTCCCCTGGTAGTCGTTTATATAGATTTTAATACTCGGTTCCATATTCAACAGCGCATTTTCTAATACCAACTGCAGTTGCCAGACATTGCGGGCGGAATATACTCCTGCTGAGCTTATCAGCTGCGGCGGCAATCTGCTGCCCAGGAAATAAAGGCCGCTGCTGTCAGCCTGGACAGATGGAACCACCCGTTCTTCCACCAGTTTTTCCAACAGGGTGCAGTCCTGTCCTTTTATCCTGGCTTGCAGAGTCAAGCAGGAAAGCCAAACCATGTGATCCCTGCGAAACTTTTGCAGGTTAAACAACTCCTGGTAATCGCTGCTGCTAATAATCCCCAACTCCCAGGCCTGGTAAATCGAATGGTTCCAGGAAAAATCGCCCTCTGCCTCACTGTACCCCAGCACCCTTAACATAAAACTCATATACTGCTCTGCTGACAGCAAGAGCTGGGGAGAAAAGCTGTACTTGCCGGTTCCATTGGTCAATCCTTCCCGGTATAGATATCCGATATAGGGGGAAGCCCAATCCGGAACATCTCTGAACGGGTGGGCCAAATCAGCCTCCAGGGCATAGCTTTCCTTTCCCAGTAAACGCACCAACATGACTGCCCCTTCAGCCCGGTTAGGCATACGCTCCAACTCGAATCCCTGCGCAGTACCGTTAAATATTCCCAGGCGGCAAAGGGCATCCGCTTCCGCCTGGTGTTCAGGCTGATAGATAGTCTGGGCGGACACGGGCATCCCAGGCAATATTGAGTTAAAAAAGAATACCCCTGCACATAATATGACCAGTAATTTTTTCATTTCTTTTTACTCCTCCCCAAAAGGATCTAATATGCAATTTTACCATAATAAGGGTTTATTCCTCCAGTATTTTCCCGCCGCCATAAGGGCCTAATGTACTCTTCATTGACCGGCATCTATCTGCAGCGATACCTTGTCCACTGCCTTGCCTTCAGAAAAGTATTTACTCATATTAGTTATATTTTTACGCCCACCCTTTTTCCATCCCGGCGGCTGGCCATAATTTATCTCCCTTGCAAAGTTATTGTTTTATAATTCGACAACACCGCTGCTTTACCCTGGAAAATTTTTTATTTTATCAGCCAGGCTCTTGCCAGATGTTTTTCATCCGGCTGCTATTATTGTTTGTGCATATCCAAAGCGATTTTATTGCTTTTTTCCAGGGATACTGCTATAAAACTGGTCCTAATTGGCAATAAATAAATCAAGGGGGTTTGCAGGATATATTAAAGCCAATCATCTATTCAGGAGGTAGAGCACTATGACTGTCAAGAGCCGGTTCCATAAAATGGAAGAACAAGTGTCTCTGTCAACCAGGGAAGCTATCAACTCCGCGCATCAGGCCCATAAGGCAGTGATCCAGGCTCAAAGCAGCTTGCTGCCGCAGGAAATTCAATATGCGGAAAGAAAGGTTTCCGAAGCCCTTGAGCAGGTAAGGCACGTACAGAATCACCTGGGGCAAATCTCCCCGGAACTCCAGGCCAACTTGTCAAAGGAGGAAAACAGATTGATGCAGGAATACGAACTGTTCTAAATTACCATTCTATTCCCCCTCAACAGGAGGAAGATCCGAACTGGATTTCCTCCTGTTTTTTGCCGGCTTCTCGACCTTCACCTTAAGATGAATCCCCTTTGGGGAAACAAACAGCCAAAAATGGTATTATATAGATAACTTCTCGGCTTTTTACCGGACAGGAGTGACAGAAAGGGGTGGACGCTAATGAAAGCCGGGGTATTTTACCATCCTGACTACAGTGAAAAAGGCTATTTTGTGCTGAAAGCCCGGGTTAAACCTGGTTTTGATGCACTATCGGATTTGATCGGCCGGAACCGGATCCGGCATTATCTTCCGGAAATAGACAATGAAATTGAGGCTTTGCTGGCAGCTACCCACAGTCCCGAACATATCGCTTCCGTTCGATCAGACGGAGAGCATCATGTGGCTTTACTTTCTGCCGCCGGGGTAGTTCAGGCCGCAATAAAACTTGCCCAAGGTGAACTGGATTTTGCTTTCTGCTTCGTGGGAGCAGCGGGACATCATGCCAGTTACGACAGCTACTGGGGATTCTGCTTCTATAACGATGCGGCCATGGCGGTGAGAAAACTCCGGCAGCTGGGTGTACGGCGAATAATTATCATCGACGTGGACCCGCACTTTGGTGATGGCACCCGCAATCTGCTGGGTCTGGACCCCGATATTATCCACATAAATTTTTTTGGCAACAGCGGGGTGCGCAAATTTGATTCCCTGATGCAGAATTACGATATACCTATACCAGGCTATGGAGACCAAAGCTTTCTGGAGGAAATGGACCTGGTCTTCTCCTTGCAGGACCGGGACTTCGAATTCCTGATAGTAATATTTGGCCATGATTCACATGCCAATGACTATGGCAACTGCAGGCTCAGCTATGAGGCATTTCCTGCCATGGCAGGGCGAATTAGGCGGCTGGCCGGTGATAAACCAGTGTTGTTTATTCTCTCCGGCGGGGATAACCCCGATGTAGCCAGAGTGGTAATTCCTGCGGTTATCGAAGAATTTGTGGGATAATCTGCTTTATTCGCAGCGGGACCTATAATAATCAGGAGCTTATGAATACTAAATAGTTATTGAGGATATCATTATGAAAGAATTTTTTCGAGGATTTTTTTTGCTCACCCTGGGAGCTTTCCTGGACGCAGCCGGCTTCTATTTCTTTCTGGCTCCCAATTCCATAGCCGCCGGAGGCATCAACGGGCTGGCTCTGATTATAAACACCTATCTGCCTCACTTTCCCTTGGGCAGCCTGGTGCTGATAATGAGTATTCTCCTGCTGCTGATCGGCTTTTTACTGGTAGGAGCAGTATTCGGATTCAAAACCATTTACTGCAGTATTCTAATACCACTGATGATCTGGGGAATGGAATATCTATATCCCTTGAACAGCCCTCTGGGCAGCGATACCCTGGTACAGTTGATTTTTGGAGTAATCATATCCGGCAGCGGAATTGCTCTGCTGTTCAACCAGAATGCTTCCAGCGGAGGTACTGATATCGCCGCCCGCATTTTGTACAAATTCTATCATATCCACCTGGGCAAGGGGCTGCTTATTATTGATTTTTTTATCACGGTAGCGGCTGCACTGACTTTCGGTTTTGAAAAAGGAATGTATGCCCTGCTGGGTGTGCTGTTGTACGGTTTGGTCATCGATGCAGTTATAGCAGGCTTTAGTGTCAGCAAACAGGTCACGGTCATTACCCGCGAAAATGAGCTGGTTACGCGCTTTATTACCGAGAACCTGCAGCGCGGCGCCACCATATACTCAGCTCAAGGCGCCTACACCGGTGAAGATCGCCAGGTAATAATAACTATATTAAAGCGCCGGGAGTTTATCCAGCTGCGGAATTTTATTAAAAACCATGATCCCCAAGCCTTTATCACGGTTCAAAACACCCATGACGTACTGGGGGAAGGATTCACTCCCCTGGATTGATATTGAATCTTCACTACCATTCAGTGCCCCTCCGGAACTCTCTTCCTGCTCAGAACTAACCAAACCCATTGCTTTTCCCTCCTTAAAGTGCTAGTATATTCTTGATAAATATTTCATCAGGATAATAAATAATTTATCAAGAGGGAGGCTGCCCATAGTGGATGAAAAACAGGCTATATTACACTCCTATCTCCCCCTGGTGGAGTTTTTGTCTCAGGTCTTCGGCAGCTATTGCGAGGTGGTGCTGCATGATGTGCGGGACACCCATGAGAGCATAATTGCCATCAGCCGGCACAACCTAACCGGGAGAAAAAAGGGCGGTACTATGTCCCCGGTGGCTCAAAAAGTGCTGGAATTAAATCAGGGCCAGGATTACATTATCAACAACCGGGAAAAAGCCCTGCAGGGAAAAGACATCCGTTCCAATACCTATTTCATTAAGGATCCCGCAGGAAACATGATCGGTATGCTCTGTATCAATCTGGATATATCTGCACCCCTGACCTTAAGGAAAATGCTGGACCAGTTTATGGCCTTGCCGCCGGATTCTGCGCCATTATCCCCCGCCTCTGCTTCCTCCTCGAACCTGGAGGATTATGTGCTGCTGCTTATTGAAGAAGCCTTGGCAGCTTCCCCCCTTGCGCCTTCCCGTATGAATGCGGGGGAAAAGAAGTCAATTATCAAACAGCTTAATGAAAAGGGAATCTTTCGTATAAAAGGCGGGGCATATGAAGTATGCCGGCATCTGCAGATATCCGAAGCTACTCTATATCGATATCTCAAAGCTATCAAATAAAGTGATGTGGTAGCTCAGGTCTGATTTCGATGGCCTGGAACATCATGCTGCTTCAAGCTGCATGATCTCAACTGTTTATTTTACTTTTGATACTTCAACCTGGATAGGAGAGTTATTATGCTGGGTACACTCGTTAATACCGGTGCCATTATTGTCGGAGCACTAGTGGGACTAATGTTCAAAGGCGGAATTCCTGAGTCCTATAACCATACTATAATGAAAGGCATCGGTCTGGCCGTGGTGCTGATAGGCCTCTTGAATGCCCTGACCACCGAAAACATTCTGCTGCTGATATTCAGCCTGACCATCGGAAGCCTGCTGGGTGAACTTATGAAAATCGAAGCCGGGCTGGAAAACCTGGGTAATTGGCTGGAATCCAGATTTGCTTCTTCCGGCAGTAATATATCGCGCGGATTTGTCACCTCCAGTCTCCTGTTCTGTGTAGGGGCCATGGCTATTGTAGGTTCACTGGAAAGCGGTCTGTCCGGCAATCACCAGACCCTCTTTGCCAAATCAGTACTGGACGGTATTTCTTCCATTGTTTTTGCTTCCACCATGGGCCTGGGGGTACTCTTTTCTGCTGCATCGGTATTTATATACCAGGGATTCATAACCATTACCGCATCGTTTATGCAGCAATTCCTGGTTGCGGCTGCCATACAGGAAATGTCGGCAGTAGGAGGTTTGCTGATACTGGCCATCGGCATGAACCTGCTGGACTTACCCCGGATAAAAGTGGGAAATATGTTGCCGGCTATATTTTTGCCTCTGCTTTATTATATGCTCATGCCGCTATGGTCCAAGTTTCCAGGTCTATTTTAACTCACAGCTGCCCCCCTTAAGCATATAAGCCTCTTTGGCGGCCTTTTTTCCCTTCCAGCCTCAAGACCCCTATTCCAGCCACCATCCGCTTGCCCCGCCCCCCTCTTCTTATTCTGGGCATATATGGTTATTTGATTGAGTACCATGCCCGGGCAGATCTACTGCCTCAGGCAAAGGAATTTGGAGCATCCTGGAGGAGTTGCTAAGAACTTAAAGCATACTTTTGCCGGTTTGGTCTATGAGCAAATAAGCCGAGCATAAGGCTATTCCATACTAGATATGCAGTTTGATTATCTCTAGAAAGTTCTGTAGTATTTACATATAAGCGCCCTTCCGATATTACCCTGCCATAAATAACCTATTGTGCAGCTAAGGCACTGCATCATTGTTTGGCTATTGTATACCATACATAGCAGAGCAGTTTTGCGGCCAATTGAAAGTAAATTTGTGGCAAATATGTATGTTATAGGGCAGTGACCGTGTGTTGATGGAAGAACTTGCCGATTAGGAGATGAATATGAGCGACCAGAGAACTATTAGTGCTGCTCCAGAAGCAGTGTGCCGTAAACCCGAACCGGCTGATGGGGAAAAAATCTGGCAGTTGGTAAAAGACACTGGTGTGCTTGATCTTAATTCCCCCTATAGTTATCTTATGTTATGCCGGTATTTCAGGAATACCTGCATAGTTGCCGAGCATAATCAGCAGATAGTGGGGTTCGTTTCGGGATTTATAACCCCGGAAAATCCGGGGGTTATTTTTGTTTGGCAGGTGGCCGTGGCTGAATCACAGCGCCGGCAGGGATTGGGAATTAGCATGTTAAAGCATATATTTGCCCGTGAAGATTGCCCGGAGGTAAGATTCCTTGAGCTTACAGTTAGTCCCTCCAATCAGCCCGCTATAGCTTTATACCACAAGTTCGCTAATGAGATGGGTGTACCAGTTGAGGTATCTGAATGCTTTTCTGCCGATTTGTTTCCAGCCGGAAATCATGAACCTGAGATGTTATATAGAATCGGCCCCTTCAGATAATAGGGGCAGACAATGGATGTTTTTGACCGATAAAAGGAGGAATTCTCTGTGCAGACCATTATAAATGAACCGACCCGGGTGTTTGACAAACTTGAATCAGAGGTTCGCAGTTATTGCCGTAGCTTTCCCACTGTGTTTACCAGAGCCAAGGGGTATAAGCTATGGGATATCGACGGGCAGGAATATATAGATTTCTTTGCCGGGGCGGGAGCTTTGAACTACGGACATAACAACAGCCGAATGCAGGAAAAGCTGGTAGATTATATAACCGACAACGGAGTTACCCACAGCCTGGATATGGCAACCCGGGCCAAAGAGAAGTTTTTGGAGCGTTTCGAGGAGATCATCTTAAAACCGCGGGGTATGAAGTATAAAATCATGTTTCCCGGACCAACCGGAACCAATGCGGTAGAGAGTGCTCTAAAACTGGCCCGAAAAGTAACCCAACGGGATTCCATCATTTGTTTTACCAACGCCTTTCACGGCATGACTATGGGTTCCCTGTCCGTTACCGGTAATTCCAGCAAACGACGAGGCGCCGGAATACCCCTTAACCACAGCGTATTTATGCCTTACGACCAATTTTTCGGACAGGAGGCAGATACCATCAAGTACCTCCAGCATTTCCTGGACGACAGTTCCAGCGGAGTTGATATCCCTGCCGCTATCATTCTGGAAACAGTTCAAGGCGAGGGGGGCATAAATGTGGCCAGCTACAAATGGCTCAAGGGAATTGAGGAGGTATGCAGACGGAATAATATTCCGCTGATAGTGGATGATATTCAGGTTGGCTGCGGCCGCACCGGAAGCTTTTTCAGTTTTGAGCCCGCAGGAATTAAACCGGATATAATCTGCCTATCCAAATCCATAAGTGGTTATGGTCTGCCCATGGCTTTAACCTTGATAAGACCGGAGTTGGATATATGGACACCCGGGGAGCATAATGGAACCTTCCGGGGCAATAACCTGGCTTTCATCACTGCTGCCGAGGCATTGAGCTACTGGGAGGACGATTCTTTTGAAAAGGAAACCCGGCAAAAGGGCGAAACCGTAAACACCTTCCTTAAACAGGTAGTGGATGAACATCCTGAAATATCAGGAGAGGTTCGGGGCCGAGGCCTGATGCAGGGCATAGCCTGTGCAGTTCCAGGACTAGCCGAAGAAATATGCTCGATAGCCTTTGAAAAAGGCTTGATCATGGAAACCTCAGGCTCCAACAGCGAAGTCTGTAAAGTAATGCCTCCTTTGACCATCGACGAATCTGGTCTGGAGCAAGGATTAAATATTCTTAAAGAAAGTATTAAGGACCCCCGGATAAAGGCTTATATCAACAAGGCCCCTAAAAAGAAAGGCAGGAAAAAATCTGCTTCCTTTACCGTAGTAGCTAAACTCAAGCATTCTGCAGATTATTAGTAGCAAAGAGAGGTCTTCAAATATGATAGTAAAACACCTGAACGATATTATAGGAACTGAAAATGACGTTGATACCGAAACCTGGAGAAGCTATCGTATCCTCCTCAATAAAGACGGTATGGGATTTTCTTTTCACCACACTATTATCAAAGCAGGAACCGAGACCTTAATATGGTATAAAGACCACCTGGAAGCCGTGTATTGTATTCAGGGAGAAGGGGAAATAGAATTAGCCGAAAATGGAAAGGTTTATCCCATAACCATAGGCACTCTCTATGCACTAAATGGCCATGAAAAACATTTCCTGCGGGCTGAATCCGACCTGCATATGGTTTGCGTGTTCAATCCGCCAGTTACCGGCCGGGAAGTTCACGACGAGGACGGATCTTACCCTCTTTTGGCCGATGATTAAGATTTAACGCTTATAACCATTGTTCCGTTGTTTCGTTACTGCTTTTTTTGCGTTAGCAATCCTCAGGCATCAAGAGGTCACAATAAATTATGCAATTTTTTAACCGCTATGATGACGAATATATTAGCAACATAATATGCAATCTGATTATGGAAACCAGATATGAAGATTTACCTCCCCAGGTTCTGGATTTTGCCCAAAGGCATATCCTGGATACTATTGGAGCTATAATCGGGGGTTCGGCTATGGAAGGCATTACTTCCATAGCTGATTTCGTTAAGGAACAGGGCGGCCGGCCTGACAGTAATATCCCGCTTTTCGGCGGCAAAGCTCCAGCTTCCATGTGTGCCTTCGTCCTGGGGCCTGCGGCCAGGGCTGCTGATTTGGGCGACTGCCATGAAGAAGCCGGGCATAGTGCAGAATATACTTTACCAGCTTTAATGGCCGCGACTGGATTGAGGCCGAGGATTTCCGGCCGGGAATTCCTGCTTTCTTTTGTCCTCGGCCAGGAGATATTGATACGTCTGGGACATGCATACCACTGTGTAAGCCGAGAACAAAATGCAGGTAGCCAAGGCGGACATTATATTTTTGGCCCGGTGATAGCCGTTGCAAAACTGTTAGGCCTGACCTTCAAGCAGTTAAGATCAGCTCTGGGCATGGCTAAGTGTATGACTCAACCATATGATATGTCCATGTACACCCCGGCCAATATAATGGTTAGCCTCCATCATGGATTTATTGCTCAAGATGCGGTCAATATTTGCCTTTTGGCCGAGAAAGACCTCATCGGCCAGTATACCCGCATATTTTCAGGCCACAGAGGATATTTTTCTTTATTTTCCCGCCCGGACAATGAAATAGATTTGGATCTGTTAACGGTTCAAATGGGGGAAAAGTGGAAAATGACCGAAACCACTCTAAAGCCCTACCCTGCTTGTAATTGTACCCATACTTCCATTAAAGGGATTTTGGAACAAATGGAACGATACCATTTTCTTCACTCTGACATTGACCGGATAGATCTGGATGAATCTCAAATCAATTGGACTATCGTATCCCAACCATATGATATAAAGTGGAATCCTCGCTCAGCCGGGGAATGCCAGTTCAGTTTGCCTTATACAGTAGCCGCAGCCGCCTGTAAGGGAAGCTTCTTTCTGGATGCATATTCCGAAGAAGCAAGAACTAACCAGGATATCCGAGAATTAATGCTTAAGATATTTGCCCGTGAGGATAGAGCATTGCCTCCCTATTCTGCCCGGGTCACCACCACCCTTAAAGACGGCGTAATCCGCAGCGGAAAATATCTTGCCGTAAAAGGCCATCCGAAAGATCCTTTCAGCTTGGATGAACTGATCCTTAAATTCAAAAGCTGCGCCTCGTATTCACTCCATAAGCTGGATGAATCCACCGTCGACACAGTGATAGAACGAATAGTCTGTCTGGACAAAGTGAAAGATGTGGTTAAAGAAATAATATTACCCTTAACTCCTTAGCTAAATTATCAATATTCATCTCCAAGAATCCCTTTTTACAAGAAATTTACTTATCAACGAATGGGGTTTAATAATCAGGGAGTAAACTTGGTTTAAAAGGAGGTGAAAAGAAATGAAATTGGAAGCAGACTTGCACATTCATACTACTGCCAGCGGTCATGGATACAGTACCATTAAGGAAATTGTTGAAGAGGCCAGCGCAAAGGGATTGAATACGGTTGCAATTACCGATCATGGTCTAAAAATGCCCGGGGCCCCTCACTGGTATCATTTTACCAACTTGATATCTATTCCTCCCGTAATGCAAGGAGTTGAGGTTCTAAGAGGGGTAGAGGCCAATATACTGGACTCGCAAGGAAATGTTGATATGCCTGAACTTGTTATGTCCGAATATTTAGATATAGTTTTAGCTGGATTCCATGATGGAACAGGATACACCGGAACCACTATAAAGGAGAACACGGAAGCTATGGTGGCAGCAATTAAGAATCCCTTTGTACACATTATCACGCATCCGGGAAACCCCAAGTATCCAGTTGATATGGAATCGGTAGTGCTTGCAGCCAAGGACAACAACAAGGCTCTGGAGATTAATAACAGTTCGTTTGTAGTCCGACCAGGCAGTTTTCCTCTTTGCAGTCAAATTGCCAAGCTGGCCAAGAAGCATAACATTATGGTAAGCATTAATAGTGATGCCCACATTTGCTATAATGTTGGTGAAAATGCCAAAGCTACTGCTTTAGCACTAAAAGAAGGCATACGTAAAAGCCAAATTATAAATTCTTCTTCACGTAATCTCCATGAATATCTTAACTGGCACCGGCAGCAGTCTAAACTGGTATTGCCAAAAGCCCAGTAGGATTCCACATTATCACTTTATAGTCGGCAGAAACGGTCCAAAAGCAGCCTGCATTAACCTGCAGGTATGCTCATATTCCCAGCTTCAGAGCAATAGGGTCATCTTCCTTGCCAGGAAAGCCACAAGTACCGTCCCCCCGGTTTACATGGGCAGCGGGAAAATGCACCGAAAAGGTTGTGCCGGCAGCACCGGTTTCAATTTTGATTTTAGCGTGATGACGAGCCGCAATACTATAGCAGACTGCCAGCCCTAGACCGGTGCCTTTTTCCTTAGTGGTGATAAATGGCGTTCCTAGTTTTTCCATAATCATTGGGTCGATCCCACCGCCTTCATCTTTTATCAATAAGACAATTTCCTCTTCCTCACAGTTGGTTCCAATGGTAAGGACTCCCCCAGGCAACATGGCTTCCAGCCCATTGCGGGCCAGATTGAGAATCATCTGACGGATTTCACTCTCGTCAATAAGCGGTGTAGGCGGTCTACCTAAATCCAGCTTAACCTTCTTCTCCTGATAGTTGGCGTCAGCCTGAATCATAGGATAAATGGATTTTACAATCATATCAAGGGATTTCGGCTGCAGGTCGACGTTCTTATCCCTGGCCATATTCAAATATTCTGAAATAATCCCGTTGGCTCGATCCAGTTCTTCAATCATAATATTGAAGAAGGTCAAGTCTTCCTTATAATTCTCCCGGTCTCTTAACATCTGGAGAAATCCGCGGACAGCAGTCATCGGATTTCTGATTTCATGTCCGATGCTGGCTGCCATTTCTCCTACCAAATTGAGCCTATCCAGGCGGGCCATTTCTTTCTCCATACGCTGCTGCTCGGTAATATCAATATAAGCTGTTATATGACAGGGTTTTTCATCATAATAAAATAATCTGCTCCACATTTTTCCTTGACCAAGCTCTCCGCTTTTATAGCGTATTTCCAAGTTGAGATTTTCAAGTTTCCCATGCTGCATTAGCTGATTTTTCAAATCTTGCCATTTTTGCGTGTCTTGGAAAAGGTTTCTGTCGAGTGAGGTACAACCAATAATGTCCTCTCGTTTATAGCCAGTACCGGCGCAAAAGGCCTCATTTACATCAATAAATCTTCCTTCATCAAGCGTAGCCACCATCATCATTATTGGAACCGCGTGAAAGGCGGTGGAAAATTTCTCTTCAGATTGGCGTAAAACCTGTTCAGTTTTTTTATGATCCAGTACTTCTTTTTGCAGCTGCAGGGTCCTTTCCTCTACCTTCTTTTCCAGTTTAGAATAAAGCAGAGCATTTTCCAGGGAGATAGCTGCCTGGGAGGCCAGAATATTTAATACTTTCAATCGTTCCTGGGTATAGGCTTCGGTTAACAGCTCATTTTCCAAATAAACTATTCCTTTTAAGATTTTATGAGATATGATGGGAAAGCACATCAGCGAAGCCGGCCTTTTTTCCTGAATATATTCATCGCTTATAAATCGGCTGTACTGAGCACTGCCAATGATTAACGCCTCTCTGGTTCTGGCAGTATAAGCTATCACTGAAACTGGAAGCAGGGTTTTCATATCAATATGATCGAGCCATACTATCCAGTCATCAATAGATATTTCCACTTCATTATTTACAAGTTCGCAGCTGGATAAACTCCAGCTGTTGTCATTGTTTAATAAAATACAGGCCCGGGTACTGCCGGAGTTTTCAAGAATAATACTCATCAGTATTTTCAGTAGTTTTTTTCTTTCAATTTCTCCGGAAATAGCCTGGCTGGACCTGATTACCGCATCAAGATCTATGGAATCGGTATAATTGCTGCCGGTTGAGGAAAATGGAATCGTTTTCACGTCAATATTACTTAACAATATCTGCGAATATTGTTCCTTCATGGCTTCGGTTTTGCCGGTTGCTCCCCAGGACAAAAATGCTGTATAGGCCTCTTTTATATAAAAGGATGCAATCTGGTTAACCCCTATTTGCAGGTAGCGTTTTCCTGCCAGTTCACAGGCCAAGGCGTAATGATATGTTCTTCTGTTTTCTTTAGCCCCTAAGATAGCCTTTTCATACAGGTTGAAGGACTCCTTATACTTTCCTTCAATTCCCTTCATTTCAGCATCTATCAAATCATAGAGATGCTGAAAGTTGCAAGGCGCATCCTGAGCCCTATGGAAAAGCCATTCCTGATTATCTTGCAGTTTCTTTGCCAAAACAGCCTTCCCCGCCGAATCATCCCTGGTTTCAATTTCCTTGCATATGGAAAGAGAATGCAAAAAACCGTGCAGCGCTACGGTATAAAACCCGCTCATATGAGGAAGATACTCTATTACCGATTCTGTAAATGAAAGTGCAGTAGTATAATCACCAAATATTACCGCAGAAAGGGCCCGGTAAATCCTGTAATAGCATATTGCTATGGGATTGTGCTCAATTTCCTGGCCATGCAGTTCTTCGGAAAAACTCGGATCATTAAAGCTGCCGTATATGAATGTTTCGCCTCTTAGCACTTTTAACACCTGCTGAAAAATTACAAAGGATGAGAGAGCGAATATATTGTTGGTTTTACTGGCGAATGCACAAGCAGCGGCCACTTCATTCTCCATTTCCGCCAGGGATTCACATATCTCCAAAATAGCTGCCTGTGAAGTAAAATAGCTGAAACAGGAAAATTCGAATTCTCCGTTCTGCAAATTTCCTTTAAAGGCTTCATGAGCATAATAAATATCAATTTCCAGGGGTTCAAACCAGTGACAGGTGAAAAGCCCAAAAGTATGATAAATACGATACAATTCGCTATGGAAACCATTCTTTTCCGCTATACGAATTATTGTTTTGGCAAAATAATACCCTTGACGGAAATCGTTTCTCATATTTATCAACACCATCATCGAGATTGCCGATGCTGCTAAACCCCATACTGTAAACCCTCTTTCCACCATTAGATTAGCACTTGAGATTGTAGCCCAAAATGCCGAGAATGGGTTGAAAAACAGGGCTGCCGGGATTATCCGGTTCAATAATTTGGCCAGGGCTGATCCCTTTTTTTCATTAAGCATTTCTGCCTGTTTCAGTCTCTCAATTAAGCCACTGCTTTCATATTGATAATACTTATCAATTTTGTCTTCAATTACCGCTAGCAAATCATTCTCATCAGGGTAATATACTCCCATCCTGGCCAGGAGTTCAATGCCCTGCATAAAGGCTTCTTTGAATTTGCTTCGATTGGATAAACCAACCACTTGTATACAGCAGGGATCTACTAAATCAAGGGGATCCTTTACTATCCTGTTTATCAGATCATATATTTTATCCATTTCTTCAAATTCTGCCAGGCTGAAAAGAACCAGATGATATTCACTATAGAGGCGCACTAGGAAAGAGTAATTGTTTTTATCTTCTGCTCCGGCAATATCCATTATTAGTTCGAGATATTTACGGGCAGTAATATATGCTGAAGAAAGAATTGCAGCCCGAGCTGCTTGGAAAAATATTTCTATTGCCTTTTGAACTTCATGGGAGGACTGCAGACAATCCAAGGCCTTGGAATAATGGTCAGCAATAAGGAAGAGACCGGGAATTCCGTCTTCTTCAAGTAGATTCTCATAATACCTGGCAATATTCAAATGAATTGACTGCCTTATTTGTTCTGATAGGTTTTGATAGGCCGCTTGCTGAAACCTATCATGACAAAAGGTGAACTGTTGCTCATCACTTTCTCCTTTTTTGTTTCCGGATACATATATCATTTCTGCCGAAACGGCCAGTTTTAATGCATCCTCAATCATTAGGCTATTTTGACCGGCAACAGCTGCCAGTATGCATTTATCAAAGCTACTCCCAATACAGGCGGCCACCGAGATCAATTCTCTAGTAGAGTCGGAAAAAGTATTGATTCTTTTTATCAAATAATCAGCAACATTCTCAGCAATATTCCGAATATTTATTTCATCTGTCTTCCAAGCCCAAGTCTTCTGGGTTGAATCATAATATATCAAATTATCTATATAACATTGTTTTAAGATCTGTTTGGTGTAGAAAGGGTTTCCCATGGTTTTGCTGTAAATAACCTTACTCAGTGGGAAGACTTCTTCTTCCGGCTGCTTGACAATATCAGCTATCATCTGCCCCACACCAGATATATTAAGATTTCCCAATTGAATATATTGTATATTTCCGTTGTTTTTTTTAATCTTTTCAATACTTCTTAACAAAGGATGAGAAGCATCCACCTCGTTGTCCCGGTAGGTACCGATAAACATCATTCTTCTTGTGGTTCGATCCGACAGCACGGTTTCCAAAAGCCCCAGTGAGGCCATATCCGCCCAGTGAACATCGTCTATAAAAAAAACCAGGGGATACTTAGATTCGGAGATGGACAGAATCAAGTTTTTGAGAGTCATCTTAAATCGAGCCTGTTCTTCAGTAGGGGATAGTTTCTGTAAGGGGGGTTGCTTCCCAATAATCAATTCCATTCGCGGAATCACATTATTGATAAGTCCGGCATTTGAAGACAGTTTTTGCAGTATTAGCTTTTTCCAGTTTTTGATTACTGGCTCGGATTCAGACAATACATATTGGCAGAATTGGTTAATAGCCTGAAAAATAGCTGAATATGGTTCGTTTCTGCTATACTGGTCAAACTTGCCCGATATAAAAATACCCCGATCTTTTACTATCGGCTTATGCAATTCATTGACCAGGGTAGTCTTGCCTATCCCTGAATAGCCGCCAACAAGAACAAATATTGCCGTCCCGTTGCGGGAATTCTCAAAGCAATTCAGAAGCTTGTTCAATTCCAAGTCCCGCCCGTATAACTTTTGGGGCATTTCGAACAAACTGGAAATATCCTGGCTAGCCAGGCTAAATTCCTCAATAGCCTGGTTTTGGTGTAAAAGGTCGGCACATCTTTTTAAGTCGGCAATAATACCTTGGCAGCTTCTATACCTGTCTTCTGGGATTTTGGCCATCAGTTTAGCAATGATGGCAGATACAGCTTTGGGAATTGCGGAATTTATTTCATACACCGGTTTAGGATTAACGGCAATATGACAATGAACCATTTCAGCTGCACTTGTTGCTACAAAAGGCGGTTGTAATGATGCGAGTTCATACAAAGTGACTCCCAAGGAATAAAAATCAGTCCGGTAATCGATTGGCCTGTTCATTCTTCCGGTTTGCTCAGGGGACATGTAGGCTATAGTGCCTTCCAAAATATTGGGATTTATCAAAGGCGTGCTTTCAAAAGCATATTCGGATGAAATGCCAAAATCAATCAGCTTAATAACTCCGGTACGAGGATTATACACTATATTAGATGGATTAAGGTCTTTGTGTACAACATTTTTTTGGTGGATAAATTCCAGGCACTTACATATTTTTATGGCTGTACTAAGAAATTCATTTAGCTCCAATGAACTGCTTTCCAAGTATTGAGCCAGAGAAACCGCTCCAAAATCTTCAATCACCATGGAAAAACGGTTTTCCATACTGACAAATTCAAATGCTTGAACTACCCAATCCCCCTGTAGTTTTTTGAGTAATTTATATTCATGTTTTAGCTTGTTGAGAGAATCAATGTCATAAAGCTCTACATTCATGGTTTTTATAACCACTCGTTTATTATTTGATGTATCTAGGGCTCGAAAAATAAAGCTGCTGGAAGAACGATAAATGCTCTCTAAAATATCGTATTTTTCATTACTATGAATCATCTCAACCCTTCTCCACTCAAGATATATCCGGCAGGTAAATTGAATCATATCTGCATATTATTGACTTATTATCAATTTAACATATTGGATTTTTCATCCTTGTCGAAAATAATAGCCCAGCCACGCAGAATCCCGAATTTGGATATCAATAATATGCCCGTTGAGCTGCAGCGTTAACTAGCAGATACCCGCCTTTCCGCAATTTGAATAGATTACCTGATGAATTCATCTTAGCCAACATTTATGGATATTTTTACCACAAGCAGTTATTCTCCCTGCTTATTTCACGTTTTTTGATATTATAAGTTTTATTTCGCCATACCCAAGTTTAAATATATTTCATCAATGTGATTTCGTTTAGCTAAGTTCTAAGCTTAAGCGCTTTCAATCCTTAATATTATCGCTAATTAAAATATTTCCAGTCCCGCCAGGCTTGCGATTTGATAATAGCCGGCACTGATAGGCTGTTCAACCGATGCTATCCGAAATTTTGGCATAGACCCGTCCTTGTTGACAAATAATAAGAGGCTGGCCCTTCATTATCAGGGACAGCCTCAATATTTGTCAGTACTTTACAGGTTACGCGAAAAAAGGGGGAAAGGTTTGCCTCGTTATATATCCCGGGTCCAAAGAGAAGCCATCGCCGGGCCGCCACCTACGCAAAGAGAAGCTCCGCCTACTGTTTTGTCCAACCTGGTTAATTCATAATAGAGACTGACAATGATACGCAGAGCAGTACATCCTACCGGATGTCCCAAGCCGATTCCAGAGCCGTTATTGTTGATATTACCATAGCGATTGATATCGCCCATATCCAGTTCAATACCGAAATCGTCTTTTATCATCCTTTTAACCCCTATTACCTGGGGTGCAAAAGCCTCGTTTATTTCCCAATAATCCACCTGATCATAGGCCATTCCTGCCATTTTCAGGGCTTTGGGTATAGCCACTGCCGGGCCCAGACCCATAACTTTTGCATCTACACCTTCGGTGCAGACGGTAAGCAGTTTCATCAACGGCTTAATACCTAACTCTTCTGCCTTTTTCTTGGTCATTAAAACCACTGCCGCCGATGCATCATTCATGCCCGATGCATTGGCGGCTGTTACTACACCGCCTTTTTTGAAAGCCGGAGGCAGTTTACCAACTGTTTCCATACTGGCTCCCCGAATGGGATGTTCGTCAGTATCGAATACTTTAACTCCTTTTTTGGTCTTTAATTCCACAGGAACAATTTCAGCCTTAAAGCGGCCTTCATCAATTGCTCTGGTAGCACGCATGTGACTGGTCACGGCTACCTGATCACATTCTTCCCTGGTAATGCCGTATAATTCAGCGATATTTTCAGCCGTTCCGCCCATATGGCTTCCAGCGAGCTGGCAAAATAGACCATCAGAAAGAATTGGATCTATAGCTTTGGTATCGCCCATTCTTGCACCCCACCTCATCGCTGGGAGCATATAGGGCGGCCTGCTCATACTTTCAGTTCCGGTTACTAACGCGATTTGGCTGTCTCCCAGCATGAGTTTCATTGCTGCGACATCCAAGGCGCGCATACCCGATGCGCAATTCTGGCTGAGCATGGTAGCTCCTGAACGTTTGTCCATACCTATTCCCATTGACACTATGCGAGGCGGCAGTGAGCCGTTTCCGTGATGGCAGCACATTCCGGATACGATTTCGTCCACCATGGCCGGCTCAATGCCTGCCCGTTTAATAGCCTCAGTTCCAACAATCTTGGTCAACTCGTTGGCTGGTACGTCAGCCAGAGATCCACCATACTTTCCTATAGCCGTCCTGCAGGCACTTACCAGTACTACTTCGTTTACTTCTCTCATCATTATAGATTCCTCCTTAATTTATGGTTTTTTGACCCGGCATACTTGAATCGGATAAATCAATGTATCAACCGTAATCTTGTTGATCTATATATTTACCATTTTTAACTAGCCAAATTATGTTAAGGTTAGCGTTATACCCCTTTCTATAGTTATTGACTTCATTAAATGCAAAGGTTATGCCAACAAGTTAACGCCAAAATTGCCATAAGCCCTTGGCATGATATGTGAAGGGTTCCTCACAATGCAGTTCATATTTCGACATCAATACCCAGCTGGGCGCAAACGTTATCAAGGGTTTTAATGCTAGCTCCAAGTAAGTGAGTAAATATATGCGTGGAAGATAATTCCCAATGGATCACAATGATATAGCAATGTCATTTGTGAAATAGTTAAAATAAATATTGTTTCACTATTGACACAGAAGTAGGCCTTAAGCCATGAGTCCACCTGGCGGGGGCCACGGGTTTGGGTCAGATTAACAGCATGCCGACCCAGTTTCATTAATTCAGTTCAAGGGCATGCTTTTTGCATAAATTAAGGACGGGATGTCTGCTTTATCCATAAACACCAAAGGATGTCAGGCAGAACCAGACATGATCAGGAGAAAAACGCTTTAAGGGGAGGGATACGTCAATAGGCTTCATTAACGATGATTTAGAAAAAATAAAAGGAGGTATGAAACATGTCGACTATAGAAAGCAGTCAAACATATATTCCTCAGATTCCTGATTGCTGTAACGTACCAGTCAGCGCACCGATTAACCTGAAGGGGAAAGCAGCAATTGTTACCGGGGCTAAAGGAGGCATCGGCCAAGCCGCTTGTTATGCCCTGGCTCGGGCAGGGGCAAAAGTAACTGTATCTGATATTACTGCCTGCGAAGAAACCATTGAAGGCTTGAAAGCCATTGGTGCGGAGTTCATTTATATAAAAACTGATGTAACCCAGGAAGCAGATTGTAACAACTTGACTGATGTTACACTTGAAAAATTTGGGAGCATTGATATACTCGTGAGCAATGCGGGAATATTAGATCACACGCCTATTGACAAGCTTTCCCTGGAGGAATGGAACAGGGTTATAAACGTGGATCTCACGGGAACCTTTCTGAGTGCCAAAGCGGTGTGGAATCCTATGAAACAGCAGAAGAGCGGACGAATTATCTGCCTCAGTTCATTAGCGGCGAGGATAGGAGGAGCATTATCGGGACCGCACTATGTGGCAGCCAAGGCAGGGGTAGGAGGGCTTGTTAAATGGTGTGCCAAATATGGTGCCCCAGACGGTATTCTGGTTAACGCTATTGCCCCCGGTCTCGTTTGGACACCTATGACAACGGGTTACCCTTACCCTGAGAACGCTGTTCCCGTAGGGCGTATTGGCCGTCCCGAAGACATCGCTGAGACAATTGTATTTCTTGCTTCGGATATGTCAAACTATATCACCGGCTGCATGTTAGATGTTAATGGGGGATTCTTTATGACATTATAGGGGGGTAAAAGAATGCGTTTTAATAATAAAGTAGCTTTAGTCACTGGAGCGGGCAGCGGTATTGGTAAGTCTAGCGCTTTGTTTTTGGCAAAAGAGGGCGCCGATATAATTATGATCGAATCTGATTCTTAAGGAGGAAGACTACCATGAAAATATACTTCTTCGCAACTGCTTATTCAAGGGTTCCTAAGGGGCTTTTTGTTAAGGGAGCGCCTTGGAAATCCGTTCAATTTCCCATCCTCAATGCCCTAATCGAGCATAATGGAGATTTAATTCTTTTGGATACGGGCCTGGGTACCAGGATAGGGGAAGAGATGAAGCTCCCGCAGTACCGTGCCCAGGCGTTTTTCAACCGTTTTGTCATGAGAACAGTTTTCGATGCAGGCCGTGATCCTTTAATACATCAGCTGCCTGCTAATGGTTTTGACCATTCAGCGGTCAAGTATGTCATCTTATCTCATCTTCACTGGGATCACGCAGGTGGGATGCGCGACTTCCCCAATGCCAAATTTATTGTTGGCAAGAAGGAATGGGAAGCTGCAACCGCGTCAGACTCGCATAAGCATGCCTATATTAGTGAGCAGTATGATCTGAGCGATAACCTGGATATTGATCTGGTTTCCACAGTTCCAGGCCAATCATTTCTTGGTTTTCCTGATTCCTTGGATTTATTTGGAGATGGCCGTTTTATTCTGGTTGATCTTCCTGGGCATTCGGTTGGGTTAATGGGAGTATTTGTAACTCTGCCATCGGGTAAAAGGTTCCTTTTCCCTGGTGACTCCTTCTATTTCCCGGAAAACTTGGAATGGAACGCACCCAAGTCCGGGCTGATGCAAAAACTGGTTCATGAAAAAAATCAAGCCAACGAGACACTTAAAACGCTACATGATCTTGCTAAGGCCGAACCTGACCTGGAGATAGTCAGCTACCATGATCATCGTATTCCCGGGAGGTACCAACTCGCTCCGGTTTACTATGAGTGATGCAATAATTATATAGGGTACATTGAAGAAGTCTGATTTTCAAATAACTGCTTACAAAGGTTAAAACATATTAATAAACTGATGGTAAAATATCAATCCCGTCCTCCTTTCTAGAAGAAGCCCGCCTGGACAAGGCGGGCTTCTTCGCCTTATATTCCAGGTGTTGCTTATTGAAGATACTTTTAACATCTGCAGCATTTTAAGATTTATTGGGTTAGTACAAGCCATAAGCCCTTTATGAACAGATTAATAATAGAAGATAATAAGTGGAGCCTTCTTAAAAGTGTGTATCATTTATGATATGACACCTTAAAAGCATTTATCATAATTGAGATTATGTAAGCACATTAATTCCATTCTTATTAGCTTCCATCTGAACAATAGACCTTTAACGCTTTTTCCTATTTATTATTAATTGAGTAGCAAGGAGCCACTAACCCCTGTCCTCCCATACCACCGCACCTATCGTCTGGTGTAAGACGTTCATAGAGCCCTTGGTTCTGCCAATAGGCGAGGCCAAGGGCTTTGTATAGTTGGGGGGGGCTCTTCCTGATCCGTTTCGTTGGTATGCCTTTTGCATAATCGTTACATGGTATCCGAATGACATCGGAATTACATTACTTAAGTTTATAACCTATTACGAAAGGGGCGATACCGCTATGGCAATAAGCGTTTGCAAGTTGGAAGTATGGAAAGAAACCGTGACTTCGTTACGCGATTTATTTCCTAGTGGAGCTGTTTTTGCTATAACTGACCTTGAAAAGCTTACTTGGAAAACAGCCTCTAAAGTGTTTGATGTAGCAGATATAAGAGTTGGCTTGCAGATAAGAAGTGGAGGAGCACCGGATCAGGCTATCAAAGGCCAATGTGAAGCTATTGAAAGAATTCCCCGCAGTGTTTATGGAATGCGCTTAATCATGTATGCCAATCCCATATTTGAAAACAATACTGTGGTTGGCAGTATTATTGTTATACTGCCCCGCCTGCACCCGATAGCAACGGCATTCCCTGTTTTCGCTCCCATGATAGCCTCTCTTTTTCCTGAAGGTGCATTCTTGTTCGTAACTGATATGGAAATGATAGGTCTTCGCCAGGCATCGAGTAAGTTCGATATGCCCGATATGCAACTTGGGAACAAGACTGAAGAGAATCCGGTTATCCACAAGGCTATTAAAACTAAACAGATGGTGGTAGAAGAGATGGATAGCAGTGTGCATGATTTTCCGGTTATGATTATGTGTTATCCGTGCTATGAGGAAGATGATCCCAATCAGATGGTAGGAGTTTTGGGGTTGGCCCTTCCCCGTAAAACCGCTTTTGATTTGCGTGAGATGTCCAATAGTCTATGCCGGGGTCTGGAGGAAATTTCTGCTACAATGCAGCAATTAGCTGCGTCATCTGTACAAATAACCGACAATGAGAGGCAGCTTAATCAGAAGATTGGTGAAATTGATCTTATTTCAGAAGATATCAACACGGTACTGGAGTTTATTAAACAGATCGCAGAAGAGACCAAGATGCTGGGACTAAACGCCGCCATAGAAGCAGCCCGGGCTGGAGAATTTGGTCGTGGTTTTGGAGTAGTGGCTGATGAAATCAGACAACTTTCTGATGAATCAAAAGGAACCGTAGGTAAGATTCGCGCCCTAACTGATAGCATCAAAGAAAAAATAAAGGAAACCACCCGTAACAGTGAAAGTACTATGCTGGCTACCGAGGAACAGGCAGCCGCTTCCGAAGAAGTAATTGCCAGTATTGTTGAGATAACCGGTATGGCAGAACACCTGGACACAATTGCCAAAGAGATATAACAAATCCGGGGGCAGTTAATTTATGGGTTGACCTGAATGGTGCAATTTCCCTTGAGATCCTCGACAAATGCAAGAGAGAGGCTCTCTCGGGATATAAGCTAGAGAGTAAGATATTAGTTTGCTGCTGATCCCAGCAAGATTTATTGGAATTAAATATAAAGGGGGTGATAAATGAAGAAGGAGCAGGTACTTAAAAACAAAAATGAAAAGGAGTGTATGTAAATGTCAGAAGTTTCTCACGGATGGGCGGACCCTTCACCAGCTGGATTGATTGCATTGGCCTTAGCGTTGTTTTGTTTTTACGCTGTGTTAGGAGGATATGTACAATCTACTGCAGCCCCCCTAATAGGATTATGGTTTTTGGGAGGATTTGTGGTTCAGTTTATAGTTGCTATAATAGAATTTAGAAATGGCTCTGTGCAAGGAGGCAATTCATTCCTGTTTTTCTCTGCCATCTTCATGTTGGTTAGCGGAATGGGATACATTTTCAAGTATTTTGCCGCCATCAATAATTGGCCGCTTGATCCAACTATCGATGGTTTTGCATGGATGATTCTAGGTTTAGCTCTCATTGTATGGACTCCAGCAACCCTGAAAACATCTCCATTGTTTATGAGCATTATTGTATTGCTGTTAGATGTAGGGATTCCTATGGTTGCCCTTATGGACCTTGGGATATTATCTCATTCCTTTGCTGCGCCGATCTCCTATATGTGCCTTATCTGTACAGTTTTATCGCTCTACTTGTCAGCTGCCATAATGACTAATATCGCCTTTAAAAAATCGGTAATTCCAATTTACGGGCCAATACTTAAATAATTGTATTCAAGTATGCCCCGTCACATAGACTACTCCCTACTCTTCCCATACTCCTCTCGTTTCCCTTATGCCTAACATTTTATGTTGGGCATAAGGGTCTCGAGGAAATAATGTACTTGTGTTTAGTAAAAAACCTTAAAAATGTAAACTCCTTCATTAATATAGGCTGTCCCTGAATTATGGATTGCCAATGGGGACAGCCCTTTCTTTTTTATGTTGCCTCCAACGATATAGTCAGTTTCTGATATATGGATTGATTTACTTATTCCTCCCAGGCACCTTGGAACCGAGGTGTTTATCTTACTTAGCTATGAAAATCCTGTCAGCTTTGGTAAAGGTTCGGGGTATTGCAGTTCCCAAGATTATAAAACCGTGCAATCTATAGGGGCAATCATAATCAGGGCTGGATCAACAGGTAAGTTCTATTTAGAATATAGTAGCATATAAAAAAACCAGTGGAGGCTTTCCAAAGGATGGCCTCCACTTAATTCCTGGGGAGAAGTATGGCAAGAAGCATGGTTTAATGATATATGCTCCCCGTTTTTTCTGTTATCATATCCAATGCTCCATCTTTGACTGCTTATCTTTCATCATGGACACTTGAAGCTCTACTGCAGCGTGGTATTATATTCTGCTGGATCGTCTCCAAATTTGCATTTTCTCGGCTTCCTTAATCAAATCATCCCGGAAGTCTGGATGAGCTATATTTATTAACTCCTCAGCCCGTTTCCAGATGGATAATCCGAATAAATTAGTTTTACCGTACTCCGTAACCAGGGTTGGTGTTAATGTTCGCGGTACAGTTACCACTGCCCCAGGAGTCAACATCGGTTTAATTCGGGAATGTACTATTCCCTCCTTGTCCTTATACGTAGAAGTAAAGGCAAGGAATGCTTTCCCTCCTTTGGATTTCAGTGCTCCAGACACAAAATCAACTTGTCCTCCAGTTCCTGAAAACTGTTTATATCCAACCGATTCTGAACAGCACTGGCTTAATAGATCTATCTCCAAAATGTTGTTGATGCTGATCATATTATCGTGGGCCGCAATTCTTTCGGGAAGATTAGTATAATATACCGGATAAGAAGCCAGCAGCTGGTTGTTGTTAATGAAATCATAGCATTCCCGGCTTCCAAAGCAGAAAGTATAGGCTGTTTTGCCCTGATCATAAGCCTTTCTGGCATTGCTGATTTGACCGTTATGATACATTTTCATCATGGAGTCCATAAATAACTCGGTATGAAGACCTAGATCTTTCAAATCTGATTCCGAAATCATTCTGCCTATTTCGTTAGGAACATCGCCTATTCCTAATTGCAGGCAGTCCCCATTCTTTATATCTTCCATAATAAAAGCAGCGATTTTCTTTATCTCAGGTGCGCCTTCAGCCGGAGGCGGTAAGCATGGAACTGAATTGTTGGTTTCGATGATAGCGTCTATCTCACTAATATGAAACCCCTCATGGTACCCACCAAGAGCTCTGGGCATATCCGGGGTTATTTCCACGATTCTAGTCTTTGCGGTTTTCCCGTATAAATAGTTGTGCGAATTGGTAATGCCAAAACTGAAAAATCCATTCTCATCCATGGGTGCTACCTGCCCACACCAAACTGTACCAGCAGTTTGAGGTTGTTGCACTAGTATGTCGGAAACCTGATGGTAGTTGGCAGGGATAAATCCGCAAAGACCTTTTTGGTACAGCATTCTATCAATGATACCTAGAAAATTACTAAGATAAGTAAATGTCTTTTGCTGCGGATCTTTGACCGGAATCTGTGGAACTGGTGGTATTGCATTTGTCACTCGTACGATAACATCCTTTAGGTCGGGATCATCCACCCTTGCTGCCAACGCAATATCAAAGGCAATGGGTTTAATCCCTGCTTGTCCATAATCAACCAAGTCTCCTGATTTAACCAACGACGCAGCTTGGTCGGCGTTCATAAGTTTTCTCTTATATTCTTCAGCATAGAAACCCACAACTAATACCTCCTCAATAATAAATGTATGGATCCATAGTGATGTTTTATTGTCATTAATCTATAGGCTTATCATTAATAGGATAAAATAGTTGAAAAATTCATTGTTTTAATACCTGCCAATATTATCATAGAATCGTCCATCATGTCTTTATTGGATGGCTGGGCAAATGTCAGAATTAGAAGCCAGGCTTATAGGTAAACTAAGACAGTACATGAAGGTTGATAGCTCCCTCCCAGTTACGTACTTTTCTTATTTCAAACTCTACCGATTCCTTTGCTCTCAGACTTACCCGACCGGCATTTTCTACTGCGATTCGGTTGAAAGTAACCTCTTCCCCTTTTTCAGTTTCAATCATACCAATTCCTCTGCCATTGTCGAACCATTTTACTTTTCCCTGCATTCCTATCCCTCCTTAATTAGGGGCCATAATACCAATTGTAATACCGGACCTGCATAGGTTAATCCAAGGTGCATGACTATTTAAACCGTAATAAGCCTGTATTTGCCTGTATTGCTAGTAACATATCTGCGGCTGGACTCATGCAATAAATATGGCACGAAAGGGAGCACCATAAACTGCTTCAGATTGTCCCTCCTTCCTTTCGGTATATTTGCTCAGAAGGTTTATGATAATCACTACCCTTTTAAGCAGATTAAGCAATTTTTATGCCAATAGTATTAATACCTTCATAAACGGTATTAAACGGGTATTTTCTGCTCAGGACTTACTACAAAGAATGTTGACAAAAATCGATTACCGAGAATTCGTGTCATATTTGACACTTTGAGAATAAAATGCCTTCCCAATTATGAGACAGTTGGCCACAAGGCCCGCCTGCTAAAATAGTAATGATTCCTTTCTTACTATCCCTGGTTTGTATGTACTCCTTATAAGCATCCTAATCTTATTTCTTCGATTCTTATATCTTCTCAGGTATATGATTTCTTCCGAAATTGGTTAAAACTAAATCTTCGTAAAATCCCAAATTTGGCACACAGCCATAACTGAGCAGCCTATTATGAAGCAGGTTAATCAGCTTTTTTTAAACTGGCATATGTTTTGCAATAACAACTATTAGATCCATAGTAACGTTATTGCTTCAAGAAAGGCAGGCGATGTTTAACCCATAAATCAGGGTCTTTTAAAAAAAGACAAGTTTTATAGTTTACTTCTACTTATGATCTAATTCGATGAAAGGAATGTGAGAAAAATATGGATTTTGGATTTACCGATGAACAAAAAATGGTAAGGCAAACATACAAGAAGTTCTGTGAAAAAGAACTTACCAAAGAATATGTAGCCTGGGTAGATGACAACTGCAACTTTATGCCGGATGATCTATATAAAAAGTTAGCTGACTTAGGTCTGTTCGGGATGATCATTCCCGAGGAATATGGCGGATCTGGGATGACTTTTACCGATTATATGATCGCTATGGAGGAACTGGCCACAGCTTCAGTAGCTGTAGCAATTGGTGCAGGTCTGGCTGTTTCTTTTGGCGCGAAAGTTATTGGCGGCATGGGAAATGAAGAACAAAAGAGATTCCATCTCCCCAAAATTGCAGCTGGAGAGACCAAATATTGCCTGGCCTTAACCGAGCCCGGTGGCGGAACTGACATTATTAATGCCATGAGGGCCACTGCTATAAGAGAAGGCGACAACTACATTCTTAACGGACAGAAGGTCTTCATCTCAGGCGGAAATGTGGCTGACTATATGCTGGTAGTTGCACTGACTGATCCTAAATCCCCCAAGCGTACCAAGGCTATGTCGGTCTTTGTGGTTGACGCCAAATCGCCCGGAATAACAGTCAACTTAATCAAAAAGGTATGTATTCATGCTTGTTCGACTACCGAGATATTTTTCGATAATGTGGTTGTACCAGCGGAAAACTTGCTGGGTGTAGAAAACGGTGGATGGAACAAATTGACGGAGGTTCTCAACCCCGAGAGAATTGGTACAGCTATGCTGTCTTTGGGAATCGCCAAGGCAGCCTACCAGGCAGCGCATCAATACTCCCTGGAGCGCTATGCCTTTGGCAAACCGATAGGTTCCTTCATGGTACTCCAGCACTACCTGGCAGACATGCTGATTGAGATCGAAAACGCCGCCAACCTGATTTATAAATGCTGCTACCTGATGGAAAACGGTCTTCCCTATCATATGGAAGCTGCCATGGCCAAGATAGTAGCCGGGCGGGCATCCGAGATAGCTGCCATAAAGGGAATGGAGATACTGGGCGGCTATGGAGTTTGCATGGAATATGAACTGCAACGCCACTTCCGTGACTACAAGCAGATGGTATTCTCACCGATATCGGATGAAATGGCTAAAAATATGATAGCCCAATGGACCGGGTTGCCTAAATCTTATTAATAGAACTCAAACCAGTAAAAAGGAGGTTAATTACTATGAGTAAAGCGCAGTTCGCAATAATTGGAACTGGAGAAGTACCATGCGGTTGGTATCCCGACCGTACTCCTCTGGAAATAGCTTCAATAGCCGCATATAGGGCTATTAAAGACGCCGGTATTAATAAAGACGATATAGATGGTGTGCTCGGTCAAATGGCGATCATGGACAACGACTGGAACACCGAGATTACTTTCGGACGCCTACCCGAGGCATTAGGAATGAAAAACTGTAAAACCACCGCCTTGGTGTCTTCCGGTGGAGCCTCCAGTCACTCCATTCGCAAAGCCGCAGAAGGGTTATTGGTCAGCGGGTATGACATGGTTCTATGCGTGCATTCCCAGCGTTTCTCCACATTTACCCCCGGACAATTGGCGGAGGGATTTGCCAAGGCGGGTTGCGACCCGGAATGGGAGATCCCTTATGGCATGAGTTTTAATGCTCTGGGCGCCATGGTTACCCAAAGATATTTATATGAAACCAACCAGACCATAGACCATGTTGCCGCAGTATGTGTGGCTGCCCGCAAGTGGGCTCTGCTGCAAGATAATGCCATGAACAAGAAAGAATTGACCATGGAACAAGTACTCGGCTCAAGAATGGTCTCCACTCCTCTTACTGCTTTTATGTGCAATGTTCTGGCAGACGGCGGCAGCGCCTTTATCATGACTACCGCTGAGCGGGCCAAAAAGTTGGTGGATAAACCTGTTTACATTCTGGGAGAAGGATCAAGATACTCTCACCGCAACCTGACCAAGGCCAAGGATTTAACGAGGTTAGTAACCAAGCCGGCTGCTGATGAGGCTTACCAAATGGCTGGCCTTGGCCCTAAAGACATGGATATTGCCCAGATTTATGCGTCATATCCGGTGTTTACCATGATGATTTTTGAGGATATGGGATTCTGCCCGCGCGGTGAAGCTGGACAAATATTCATGGATGGGCATACTTCTCCGGGTGGAAGGATTCCTGTCTGCACCAATGGAGAAGCTTTGTCCTTCGGTCATACCGGTACCGGCGTTGGCACTGCTCTGCTGTGTGAAAGCGTCCGACAATTGCAGGGTAAAGCCGGAAGAGCACAAGTTCCGAATGCTCGCTTCCTGATTGAAGATTGCGGCGGAGGAGCCTTCATGGACGTACACTGCGCCGTTCTGGGCAATGAAATACCCTAAGGATTAAGAAAGGAGAGATAATAATGAGCACAGAATACAACAAACCGCTACCGCAGCCTCAGAAATGGTCGCAGGAATTCTGGAAGGGTACCAAAGATCATAAATTCTTACTGAAAAAGTGCAAAGAATGCGGGCATATTGACCACCCACCGTATTATTACTGCACAGAATGTATGTCCCTGGAGCATGAGTGGGTTGAAGCCTCGGGCAAAGGTACTGTATACACCTATTCAACCACTTACATGGGGGCGCCTCCGGCATTTACCAAGGAGCAGCCGTTTACCCTGGCTATGATTGACTTGGCGGAAGGACCGCGGATGCTGAGCAGGATCGTTGACGCCCAGCCGGAAGAAATAAAAATCGGTGCCGATGTAGAGGCAGTATTTGATGATGTCACCGAGGACACGACTCTAATCATGTTCCGGTTGGTGAAATAAGGAGGTAATCCCATTGGCTCAATATCAACCTGAATTCAAGCAGATTTTGTATGAGAGAAAAGGGAAAAATGAAGAGGTCCTTTGGTTAACTCTCAACAATCCCAAAATGTTTAATTCCCTCACTGAAACCATGCAGATTGAGTTAATCGAAGCGTTGGAAAACGCGGTGACGGACAATACTATCCGCTGCATAGTACTTACCGGTGCTGGGGATGCCGCGTTCTGTTCAGGCGGAGACATCGGTCTCCTGCAGAAGTTGAACAATTATGAAGGTTATGACTATATGTATCAAAGGGGCAACCATATCCAAAAACTGCTCACTTATATGGATAAACCGGTAATTGCTGCGATAAATGGGCACTGTTATGCCGGGGGTATGGAACTAGCTCTATGCTGCGATTATATCTACGCATCACCAACCGCAAAGTTTGGCTTATTGGAGATTAACCTCGGAATTCTAGCCGGTTGGGGTGGTACAATCAGACTTCCCAGAAAAATCGCAGTTAACCGGGCTAAAGAAATGATCTATACCGGTGAGATTATCAATGCTGAAGAAGCATACCGGATAGGTCTGGTAAACAAAGTCGTGCCAACAGAGGAGCTATTGGCCGCGGTTGAGAAAACTGTTAAAGCTATTACTTCGAAACCGCCTCTAGCAGTTAGGGCAGCTAAAACTGTTATAAATGATTCTATCACCTGTGACAGCATCGAAGCAGCCCAGACTATTGAGCGGGGCATGATTATGTGGCTGACTAATACAGAAGATTTCAAAGAAGGTACGGCCTCTTTCCTGGAAAAGCGAAAACCCGAATTTAAAGGGAAATAGCTCTTTTTAAGCGTCATAAAGGAGGTATAGACAGTTCTATGCCTCCTTTGTATCCAAGAAACAGTTCTATACGCGCAGTTCCTTGCGTAAGGAGGATTAAAGAATGTATACCATCCAAGCTGAAAACGGTGGCATTGATAAAGATCTTTTCGCCCTAATAATAGAAAGAATCAATAAAGCACCATCATACAAAAATCTCGGAATCACCCTATTGACCCTAAGCACCGGAACAGCGCGGGTAGGAATGGTTGCCAAAAAGGAGTTCGAAAATACTTCAACCCATGCTCATGGGGGTGTGATCGCAGCTTTGGCAGATACAGCCATGGGTCTTTCGATTGCTACTCAGGGATTTACTGTTGTTACTATGGATATGAACATAAACTATTTATTGCCCGTAAATATTGGAGACAGTTTAATTGCTTCGGCTTACATTATTAAGCTGGGTAATAATACCGCCGTGGCTGAGGCAGAAGTCTATAAATTCCAACACACGTTGGTAGCCAAGAGTCAGGGAATTTTTACTGTTCGTCCAGTATCTTAGTTCAATACCTGCCAACATCAAAGTCGAATATACGGGCCAAGATGAGATTTGAGATGGATTATAAATGGATGTCTAATTAATGTATTGATGTACAAAAGACCGCTGCTGATTTATTATTAGTTAATTTAGAATGGAGTGTGATTATTTATGACAAAAATCATAACCGCTGACGAAGCTGCGGCTATGGTTAACGACGGCGATATAATTTTAGTGGGCGGATTTCTGGCGGTTGGGAGTCCTGAAGCTATTTGCGACGCTTTGGTTCACCGAAATGTTAAGAATCTCACCTTGATCTGTAACGACACAGGATGGCCGGAGCGAGGCGTCGGCAAATTAATAGTAAACAAGCAGTTTAAGAAGGTCTATGCATCTCATCTCGGAACCAACAGAGAAACCGGGAAACAGATGAGTAGCGGGGAATTGGAGGTAGAGCTGAATCCTCAAGGAACGCTGATTGAACGTATCCGCGCCGGGGGAATAGGCTTGGGAGGCTTTTACACGCCTACCGGAGTGGGAACGCCAGTAGCTGAGGGAAAAGAAGTACGGGTATTCAATAATCGGGAGATGCTGTTAGAGACACCCTTAAGGGGAAAATTTGCTTTTATAAAGGCCTTTATAGGCGATAAATTCGGAAATTTGCGTTATCAAGCCACAGGAAGAAACTTCAATCCAGAAATAGCTTTCGCTGCTGATACTGTAGTTGCCGAGGTTGATCATTTGATTGATTTCATGGATCCAGATGATGTTATAACCCCTGGTGTATTAGTTGATTACATAGTTAGGAGGGATATTTAATGGAAGTTCGCGAAAGAGTGGGTAGACGCGGAGCCAAATTATTCCAAGATGGTATGCTTATTAATTTAGGCATTGGAATGCCTACGGCTTTGGCTGACTATATTCCTGAGGGTCTTAATTTAAGGTTTCAGACTGAGAATGGTGCAATTGGATTTGGGCCAACTCCCGAAAAAGGCTTTTGGAATCCCTACCTGACCAATGCAGGTGCCCAGCCTTTATCAATACTACCCGGAGGATGTTACTTTGATAGTGCAGTCTCTTTTGGATTAATCCGGGGTGGTCATGTGGATGCAACCGTTCTTGGGGTGTTGGAAGTAGATGAAAGTGGTAATCTCGCCAACTACATGGTTCCAGGTAAGCTAGTCCCTGGTATGGGTGGCGCTATGGATCTGGCTACTGGATCTAAAATGGTGGTTGCGGTAACTGAACACTGCAATAAAACCGGGGCTCCGAAAATACTGAAACAATGTGGGCTTCCTCTAACGGTTAAAGGCGGAGTACACTGGATTTTAAGTGAGTTAGCATTGATTGAGGTTACTAAAGCGGGTCTTATACTAAGAGAAATTGCCCCCGATACCACTATTGAGGAAGTCTTATCCAAGACAGAAGCAACCTTAGCCATCCCAGCACAGGGAGTAAAGGTAATGGAGTATTAAATACCGATAGTATGGGAAATATGCCATTAATGTGTTCCATAAGTAAGCTGTAAGGGAGGTAAAATAGTGAAAATAGGAGATGTAATAACCAGGCAAAGAACTTTTACCAATCAAGAAATTCTTTTATTCGGAGAACTTACAAGAAATGCTGGTTTAGTTCATCAAATACCGGACGAATTGGGCAGATTAATGGTTCAAGGGTTATTAACAGCAAGTTTGCTGACTGAAATTGGCGGTGAACTTAATCTTCTGGCGCGGGAAATGAATTTCATTTTTTTGCGCCCAGTATATTCAGGGGATATTATTACCTGTGTATTGAAAATCGATAACCTGCAACAAATGAGTAAGGTTACAAAAATTTGGGTCTCATGGGAGTTCATCAACCAAAATAAAGAACCGGTCCTAACGGGAAACGGTGAGGGCATTCTTGTAAGTGGTAAAGAGCAACTATAGTCTGAAGATAATTTGCGAAGAAGCACAGCTTTAACACAGTTACATTAATTGGGGATCGTGCCATAAGTTGTGCTTTTCAAGACTGATTAATAGCATTATTATTATAGGCAATAGGAGGCAAGCTAACTGCCGAAGGGGTTATAAGAAAGGTGGTTATGATGGGTGATATCAAACGGACTGAAGATCTTAGAATGAAATTCATTTCTGGTAAGTATATTGATCCTGATGATATTCGTCCAGAAATACTTGAGTCATGGAAGCGGAGTCACAAAACAGTTGATCCGTTCAAAAGGAAAAATACTGATATTATGTCCGAAAAGGACCTAAACGAATTAAGAGTAAAGCATGCGGAACTAATCGAAATCACCCTTCCGGTAATGGAGCAATTCTACGATGTTATTAACGATAAAGGTGTAGAAGTATTTCTAGTAGTTCTGGAAGGAGACAAATACCTTATCCTGGAAACCGTTGGCGATGATACCGCATTGCGTCAAGGAATGTCAGTGAATGCTATTCCTGGGAGCAATTGGGCTGAAGAAGTTATGGGAACCAATGCTGTAATTATGGCGGTTATGGAGGATAAACCATATCAACTGTACCCTTCTGAAAACTATATGATCTTCTTAAAGAATAATACCATGACAGCAGCACCTATACATGATCCAGATACGAATTTGATTATAGGTAGTTTAATGATTGCCGGGAATGACAAGTTGGTTCATCCCCACACTTTAGGTATGGTAGCTGCTCTGGTAAAATTCATAGAAAAGCAGATGGCCACTAATAGACTTAGGAAAAAGGCTGAAATTGAAAGTAGTTATAAAACTCTAATAATGGAAGCCATATCCGGTGGAATAATAGCTGTTGATGAAAAAATGAATATCACCCACATAAATAAAAAAGCGTCCGATTTCTTTAAAATCAAAATAGATCATTTAGGCGAGAACATATTTTCAATACTTGCCACTGCATATGGAAAAAGCAGCAAGCCTATTGAATTCATTAAAGCTATTAAGATGAAGGAAGAAGTGACTGATGAGTTTGTTCAAATACAAATAGATTCTCAAATAGTAAGATTCACGTTAACCAGTCGATTTATTCATTTTAATAATCAAGTTATTGGTAAAATCTTTATAATACAGGAAATGTCTCGTATTAATAATTTGATTGCTCGCACTATGGGCAATTATGCAAAGATCACTTTTAATGACTTGATCGGAGAAGACCACCTTTTTTTAGAAAGCATTGCAACCGCCAATCGAATAGCCAAATCTAGTTCAACTGTATTACTTTTAGGTCAAAGCGGTACGGGAAAAGATCTTTTTGCCCAATCCATTCATAACGCAAGTGGACGTGATGATAAACCTTTCGTTGCGATAAACTGCGCTGCTATCCCTCGCGAACTTTTAGCAAGTGAACTTTTCGGATATGTGGAGGGAGCCTTCACGGGAGCAAAAAAGGGAGGGAATCCTGGAAAATTCGAATTAGCAGACGGTGGAACCATGTTTTTGGATGAAATTGGAGATATGCCCCTTGATATGCAAACCTCTCTTTTAAGGGTACTGGAAGAAAAAGCTGTAACCCGTATAGGAGGAAAGACTTCTATCCCAATTGATGTAAGAATAATTGCCGCAACAAATAAAGATTTATCTAAGGAAGTCGAAAAGGGTGGTTTCCGAGAAGATCTTTATTATCGGCTTAATGTAGTTGCCATTTCTATTCCATCCTTAAAGGAGCGCAGAGGCGATATAATTCTTTTAATAGACTATATGACGCAAAAATTGGCCCATAGTTTGAGTAAACCTGCTTTTGAGATTGACGATGATTTCAGCATTGCCTGTTCCCTATATGATTGGCCAGGAAATATTAGGGAATTGCAAAATGTTGTTGAACGCTGTATTAATTTGGCTAATAATAATATTCTAACTTCCGATCTTCTCCCTAATCATATTGTTAATAGTACCAAGGTGGATGATTTGTCAGGACTAGGCAGGAACTTAAAAAGCTATACAAGAACGATTGAATCTCGGGTAATTAAAGATTATCTTAAAAAATACAATAATGTGGATTTGGCTGCTCAAGAATTGGGGATTTCCAGAAGCACATTATATCGAAGATTAAATAAGGAGTAATTTGTATCACACACAACTGCTTCTCCGTATCGCGCTCGTAAAACCATCGGCAGACGATTAAAATCTCCCCCATTTCCATGGCCTGTTCGGGCCACAAATGGGCCTTCAACAACAGCCAACTTACTTCTATCAAATACCAACTCGGATCTGAACATCAAGAATAATGGCTGCCCATTAAGAAAGGCGGTGAAGGTCGTTAACTGGCAAGGCCACACCATCATAAAATCAAGCCTGTTTAAGGGGGTCCCCCCCTATTATGTTACTGTTTTTACCCAAGGGCATATGAAACTGTTTGCAGACTATGTTGCCTGCTCATTGCTGGTGAATGTTTTGACCTATAACCGTTTTGCCCTGGATTACCGTGTGCTGGGGTTTGTCATCATGCCCGATCATTTGCACATCATTTTCCTGCCTGGACAGGTTCCCATCAAACAGGTGATCATGAAAAACACTGCAAATTTCAGCAGATACTATCATCAGCTTATGGAGAAGAGGATTACCGTATGGGAAAATGACTACTATCAGTTGCCGGTTGCAGATGAGGAGACGCTTATGGCTGTACAAAAACATATTCATACCAATCCGGTCCGGCAGCAATTGGTGGCTGAACCCCGTTTATACAACTTCTCCAGCTATCGTTTCTACCACGAAAATAACCGGCAGGAATTCCAACTGCTTTTGGATCAGATTGAAAACACCTACTAAAAGTCTTGCTGTGATAAGTGTATCTCCAATTAAACAAGTCAACATGGACTGTTGGCCCTCACTTATGGTATTTTTCATCGTATCACTCATTACCTCAAACAGAAGTTGTATATGTTATCAATAGCTTGTGGTTAAAATTTAATACAAAGTTTAAAGGGCTAGTATAGCTGGAACTAGCCCTTAATAACTATATTCATTGTTTACGAATAAAATCAAGTAATTACTTATAGTATTCCCCGGCAAGGATACAACTAAGTGCTGCCCACACCGTCCTGGTAGTAGAATATGGGATACATAGCTGCCACTGTTGCCATCAGGAAAGCGGCCAATGGAAGTATGGTTAACCCAGTTCTCTCTGACGTCCCCATGACCCATGAGATCTATACAGACAAAGAGTCAGGCAGTAGCGTAGCCCGGCCCGTAGTCAGGTTAGATGTCAGGGGCTCTCGTGTAGTCAATTTAGATGTTCTCCGGAAATTTTTGGTTGAGACACTAGACTGGATGTGCTAATTTTATAAGTAAATTTATCAGAATAAATAGTAGAGGGGGAAAGTCCTTCCCTGGATTCACCTTACAGTTAGATTTTGCCACGATAACCCGTTGGGTGTAAAGACAACGGTGCAGATTCAACTCTAGGTGGTTATGATTGAATGGAGGAGGCTGTAGCAGATAATAATTATACGAGGAGGTTGTATTATGAAAAGAAGAATCGTTATATGGATGTTAGCGTTTTTATTTTTATTATCATTATTTACGCCGGCTTACGCTCTTGATGCCTGGGATATTCCCGGGACATATGAGGTCACGAGTGAAAAACCGGCAACCTTTGTCATCGCTATGGGCAAGTCAGGAAGCATGACAGTTACGATGATTGGGGAAAACAGCGAGAGAGTTCTTGAATTTCATTATGATAATTTGACCGGCGAAGCGCGTATGGGGGGCAACATAGGCGACGAGTTTTTCGAAGACCTGATGTATATTAAATTTGATTTCACGGGATACATCATGCGCGGCGAGGGTTATATGCGATGGGGTGAAAAGGGTGCGGAGAAGATCCCCTTTACAATGGTAAAAAACGATGGGGAAGCCGAAAAGCCTTGGCCGCGCGCAGGAAAAATTGAAGTTCCGAGAGATAAAAACGGGAATCCCATTGATTCCGGCATCAGATTCAGCAATATATCAGGAGAGGTGAGCGTCCGCGCGGGGGATGATGTGTTGGGCTGGAATTTTGCTGAGTTGGATGAACCTATGTATCATGGCGATGTCCTCCGTTTACAAAGAGGGGCAGAGGTACATTTATCATTGCCGGATATGACTCTTTTTGTGCTCAGAGGTCCGGCGGAGATTATCGTATCCTTGGGCCCCGAAAAAGAAAATAAGCTTCTGCTATTGGTCGGCAAGGTTATAACAAATGTGAAGAAAATGGTCAAGGATGGATCACTGGAGGTGGAAATGGGCCAGGCGATTGCCGGGGCCAGAGGCACCACCTATGTCATGGAGGAAGATGGCACGACTTCTACCCTGAAGGTGCTGGAAGGTACTGTTTCCTTTAAGCCCAACAACGGAGAGGAGCTCCTCATAACCGACGGGCAGATGGTATCCGCCACAGACGGCGTGGCCGGTGAAGTCAAGAATTTTTCAATAGATGACGAGTTGTCCGACTGGAGCGAAGAAACACAGGATGTGTTCAGGGCAATCCTTGCGGAAGCCCAGCAAGAATCAGGACAAGAACATGTAAACAATGATATATCAGAAGAACAAAACAATAATACAAAGAACAGTATAACCGTAGTCGCAATAGCCGTCCTGCTGATTGCTGGCGTTTTGACCATATTTATTACTAAGCGCAAAAAATAAAGGGGATGCCGTGGGGACGGGGGTATCGACAAACCATCAATTATTACTGCTAGCCCATAATGTTCAGCAATAGTTTACGAAATCACTGATCAAGATGCCCCCTTTAGGGGAAGGGAAAATTAACTAAACTCTCCCTGGACAACCAATTTAACCATGCGGTCATCAATGATCTTTCGATTGCGCTCCATAAAGCAGGCAAATGAGTACAGATCTTGTTTACCAGCCTCGCCGAACCATTGGACAATACCTAAAAGACCTGAAGGCAGGTTATAGCTTATAAATAAGCCAAATTGAAAGGTTGACGGGAATTGGCAGGAGGATTATCCAAAGCGCATAGCGTGACAAAACCCGCCCCCATGACATACTGGTAGGTGATACGGTTGCCGGCCAGGTCATAGGTATAGCTCTGCTTGATTCCGTTGCTGTCTTCCTGGCTGATTACTCTGCACTGATTGTCGTAATGCAGGTTGGTAATCAGGTTTTCATTTCGTTCTTTGATTTTGGCGCCGTTAAGGGCATAACTGATCTCCTGGCTCTGTACTGTGCCGTCAGGCTGGGTTACAGTGCATTTTAGGGGTTGATTTAAGGCGTTATAGGTATTTACGATCCGGTTCTGGTTTTTATCTGTTTTGCTGATGAGGTTGTTGTTGAGGTCATAGCTGTAAGTCTCGCTATTTCCCATGGGATCGGTTTACCTGGTTAATTGATTCAGGCTGTTATAGTTATATGTTGTCAGGTTGCTTCCGTTGCCGGTTGCCATGCTGCTTAGATTTCCTACCCCGTCATAGCTGTATTCGGTGTAATATTGTTGTCCATCATCAAGGCTGCTCACTTGGGTTAGCAAGTCTCTTTACCACAAGACTCCATGCAAAATCAAGTTACTTATGGTATTTTTCATCGTATCTCTCATTACCTCAAACAGAAAACATATTTATTAACTATATCTTGCTAAGGACAGAAAAGCTAAGGGGAGGCCCAGCCTCCCCTTTTTATCTGCCGTTTATTGCTGTTGGGCTAGCAAGCTCTGTATCAACCTACCCAACTCTGGTAACGAATCCTGAACAGTCTTCCATATGATCTGCAGATCAACACGAAAATACTCGTGTGCTACTATATTTCTCATGCCTTTCATTTCATACCAGGGTATCTCTGGATATAACAACTGAATGTTTGAGGAAATGCGCCCTGCCGCTTCACCTATTATTTCAAAGTTTCGTATAACAGCATCTATAGCCATCTCATTCAAGGTAAATTCATCAAATGTTAGATTAGCGGTATATCTCTAGATTTTATTTATCGCTTCCAGCATGTTCTTCAAATATAATCTATGGTCACGGGTCATACATATAACACCTCTTGCATTACCCGATCTTTGATACGGGGTTTAATCGCCTGGGGAGTAGCGAGATCTACTTTTCGTCCGATAATGTTAGTGAGATGATTCTGAAGACGGATAAAATGAAACATATCAACCGGTTCGCTAAATTCGACCAGGATATCAACATCGCTGGTTTCCGTATCTTCGCCCCTGGCGCATGAACCAAAAACCCCTATTTTTGACACCAAATAATCTTTACGGAGTTCATTCATGTGTGCACGGATACTTTCTAACGGATTCATATGATTTCCTCCATTTAAACACTAGTTATGCCTATAATTCTAGCATACTAATATTACCTGTAAAGTTTGTTTCCATATTTTGGGGGATGGTTTCCTTTGTACTACCCTCATTTTTCCAGCTAGTACAATAAATAGCCAATTTGCTTGTGGCCGATAATGCAAAAATACTAGAATAACTTACTGTAGTCCGCCTGTGATACGCTGTATGAATTCCGGTTAAACAAATCTTCCATTGTTTTTCCTTATCCCCTAATAATATATACCATCATTTTCATCTGTCAATCAAAAGCTATAAAATTGTGCCCCAATGTATATTATTGTGCAATTATGCATATAAATATATATAGAAACGCACAAAAACGTTGCACATATGTGTTAAAGGTGGTATAAATAAGATGGTTAATGTATTTCGTTTAGATTATTGGAATAGAGGAGTAGGTACTATGCAAATCGAAAGAATTACTGTACATGGTTTTAGAAACATTGATACTACTACTATGTTTTTCAACAAAATTCAGTCTCTTATTTCTCTGAACAGCTTCGGTAAATCTAACTTACTAACAGCCATTGATTTTGGTATTAGTTTTATATCAAGTGATAATAAGAAAACAATGATGCGTTGGATTCCTGGAGTCCCACTTAACAGAAAATTAGCCCAAGAAGATTTTAAATTTGAATTAGAAATGACTACTGATACTGATTCTGCGCTGGGAAGGGTATGGATTACCTATGGTTTTCAGTTTAGATGGATTAAAAGTGATAAGACAGGTGGAAGCATTATATCGGAATGGCTTAAAGTTAAAAAAGATGGGAAGGGCCAGAAGTATGCCCAGTATATTTTAAGAGCTGGTGATAAAGCAAAATATAAAAAGGTTGACAGCGGCCGTTGCGATTATTCCATCAACATTGAGCAGGATGAATTAGTAATAAACAAATTAAATGCTTACGATAATTTGTTCTTTATTGATATCGTTAAGAAAATAAATAAACTCAGTGCACATATCGAACGTCATTTAGATGCAGAACCTGCGTATCATCCGGCTCCATTTGTTCGGACCGATTGGGAAGATCTGCAAATTGATAATCTAGAGAATCTTCCCCGAGCAATCTATCATTTAAAGAAAGACCCTCAGACGTCTCATAAATATGATTTGCTAATTAGCTCTTACCAGCAACTGTTTCCGCAAATAGAGAAAATTGAGGTGGTAAAGACTACATTAGAAGGAGAAATAGAACATAATATTCCGGAAGGCCTTCCTTTCAAAGTAACAAATGAGGTATTTGCACTGTTTGTAACTGATAAAACCCTCAATCAGCCCATTAATTTTGAGAATATGTCAGATGGTGCCAAGCGTATTCTGTTGTTGCTTACCTGCATCATACTGTCAGATCACAACCAATTATCGCTTGTGGCTATTGAAGAACCAGAAAACTGCATACATCCCAGTTTATTACAGCATCTCTTAGAAATCATAGATCAAATGACTGAAACCTGCAGAGTGTTAGTAACTAGTCATTCGCCATACTTGATTCAATATTTGGATCTTTCAAGTATTTATGTAGGTCTGCCTTCAAATAATGGCGTGGCTCGTTTCTTTACGATTAGGTCTTCTTCTAAAAAAGCTTTAGAGAAAGATGCAGTAGAAGCCAGAGAATCAACTGGCGATTATATTTTCGATTTAATGAGTGGCTCCGAGGAAGATATCAAAGAGCTCATTAAATATCTGGAGTGTGATTAAGTATTGAGCTCACGAGGCATCCTGCTTTTTGTAGAAGGGGATACAGAAATTGAATTTTTTAGGGCCTTGGTACAATGTTTACTGCGACAACATTCCCAATCTACGAGAAACCTCAGGATTATTTATAGAAACGCAAGAGGCATAAGAAACTTTCAAAATAAAGTATTAAGGATCTTCACTAATCAAATTTTAAGAGATAATCCTGGAATTATTTTTGATGTTGTTCTTTGTTATGACACAGATGCATTCGAATATGCACGTAAACCACCCGTTAATTGGAGGTTAGTAGAAGCTGATCTTAAGGGGGCTGGGGCCAATAAAGTAATACATATAAGAGCCCGACATTCCATTGAAGACTGGTTCTTATATGATTATTCTGGTCTTCTAAGATTTTTAAGACTTCCACAAGATACATCACTTCCTGGTGGAAGCGGAATACAGAAACTAAAAAGTTTGTTTAAGCAGGCGAATAAGGTTTATGTGAAGGGGTCGAACGTAAAAGGGTTTATTCAGCAGTTAGATATAGATGAAATCATTGGTGGTATATCTGAAGAATTAAGTCCATTAATAAGGGTGTTAGGAATTAATGTAGTACATAAACCAAGCAGGAAAAAGTGAGCCACTAGCTTGGTTTGGCTTAAAATTAGGAAAAGCCATGCACAGTATCCTTTGTTTAAACCAATACTGATTTCCATAATACGATAAATAATAATCACTAATTACTTATGGTATTTTTCACCTTTTATTATTTTAAAGCCCCGGTATATTTGTTCACTTAGCATAAGGACTGCCATCTGGTGGGGGAAGGTCATAGGAGAAAAGGAGATAGACAGGTCGGCTAGTTTTTTAACCTGGTCAGACAAACCGTGGGAACCTCCTATAACCAGGGTTACCCGGTTTTTGCCGGAGCTGTTCCAATGGTTGATATGTTCAGCCAGTTGTTCTGAATCAACCCTTTTTCCAGCTATATCGAAGACGACCAGCAATTCATCTTTTCCCAGTAGGGCCAGTATTTTTTCCCCTTCTTTTTGCAGGATCTTTTCTATCTCTTTTTCTCCCGCTCGGGGATTGGTTTTTTCTTCCAATCCATCTACTAACTCGATACTGGTATAAGAGTTCAATCGTTTTATGTATTCTTTTATTCCATCCTGGTAGAATGGTTCCCGTATCTTGCCTACTGATATTATTCTATATTTCATATCTGCTCCATAAGTGGTTTTTCCCAGTCTAACCCAGCCAGACCAAAAAATAAATATTGTTTTCGAGGGGCTATCTTCCGCTGCCGCAATGAAAAATTATAATACCATATGAACACTCCTCTGACGGAACACCCGATACATTATTTCTATCGATATCCGATTTCCGGAAGGGGACACTTGCAACCCTCTAATTGTCATTAAGATTGTTGAAAATGTTGTCAACAACCCCGTCCCCGTCACATAGTTTTATCTCAAGGTGACTTCGACTGTGCGTTTCTGGACCTGGGCCTGCTCTGCGTTTGCATTTAACAGCCTGATAATAGTTACCCGAACGGAATCTCCTGCTTTTTTCCCCAGAACGTACCCCTGTAGCTCCATGCCGGTAGCCACTTCGTTACCGTCCAGGGCATATATGATATCAAAGGCTTTTAAGCCAGCCTTGTCCGCCGCACCTCCGCTTACCGGTTCGATGATTACCCCTCCTTTAATGGGGAGTTCATAATATCGTGCTTTCTCCTGGCTTATCTCGCCGATTACCTTTATTCCCATCAAAGGCCTGGTTACTTTTCCCTTCTCTTTCAATTCTTCTATTACTGCCTTTACCTGATTGGACGGGATGGAAAAGCCCATACCTTCGAAGCCGCTCTCGGCAATCTTTATCGTATTAATTCCGATCAATTCCCCCTCCATGTTCACCAGAGCCCCTCCGGAATTGCCTGGGTTTATTGCCGCATCGGTCTGTATCAGGCGGAATAAATATCCTTCTTCGGTAGTTAAAAGTCGATTCAGCCCGCTGACTATCCCGGCGGTTACTGATCGGGCGAACCTGAGTCCCAGCGGATTCCCGATAGCAATCACTTCCTGCCCTACCACCAGCTTTTCTGAATCACCAATTTTAATGGGAGTAACATGATTATCCACTTGAACCTTAAGTACAGCCAGATCCGTCTGCGGATCACTTCCGATTACCTCTGCTTGTTCCTCGTTGCCATCAGCCAAGGTCACGGTCAGGGTATCAGCCCCCGTTACCACATGATTATTAGTAACAATATAGCCTTCCTGGTCCAGGATAACGCCGGATCCGGTAGATTCTACCAGTTCCTGGGAGAATATGCCCCCGCTGCGGCTCAGGTTGCTAATACCAACTATGGAAGGGCTTACCCGGGCAGCTACATCGCTGATTCTCTCCCCATATAATCCGGCTTCGGTATGCAGAACACCCTCGTCATCCTGCAGAGAATGCCCAGCTGGTTCAAGAAAACTGAATATACCCCATCCTAAACAAAAAAAGACTAAAAATGCGATTAATATCGTTCGGTTTCTTCCCACGGTTCTCCCTCCTATATTTAAGCTGGTCAATGTTCTGCTCCACCTTAAAAATAGCTTGGGCACCGGGGGGAGAATTATACTGTTTAATATATTCCATACCTTGATACCCTTGATTTTAGCCCAACAGTAATGAACTATATACATTTTGTCAGTTGTCAGGTTAATGGGAACAACCCTTGGAGCTATGAGGGGACAAAATGGTCCAGAAACGAGTTCAGGACTGCCGAATAGCAGCCCCAACCTGTCAATCAAGTTGCCCGAGCGTGGAAACAAGATGAAGGGCAAGATCGGTATTTATTTAACATCTGCACCCAGCGAGGCTAATTTTTCGGCAAGATTTTCATACCCACGGAATATGTGAACCGCGTTTTCTATTTCAGTTTCTCCTACGGCAGCCAGGGCTCCCAGAACCAGGGCAGCTCCAGCCCGTAAATCAGTGGCTTTAACCCGTGCTCCGCAGAGCCGGTTAACACCTTCCACTACCGCGGTGTGGCCTTCTACCTTAATCTTGGCCCCCATGCGCTTTAATTCATCCACGATCTGGAACCGGTTCTCAAATACATTCTCCACTATTATGCTGGAGCCTCGGCTCATACATAATAGTGCCATCATCTGAGACTGCATGTCCGTTGGAAAGCCCGGATAAGGCAATGTTTTTATATCCACCGGACGAATGAAAGGACCGGCTTTTACCAGTATCCCATCATCTTTTTCTTCTACTATAGCACCGGTTTCCTGCAGCTTGGCAATGATAGGATGCAGGTGGGTGGGAATTACATTTTCTATCAGGACCTCACCTCCGGTGATAGCCGCTGATATCATATAGGTTCCGGCTTCTATCCGATCCGGAATTATGGCGTAACGGCCCGCAGTCAAGTACTGTGTGCCTTCGATCTTGATTACATCGGTACCTGCTCCACGGATCCGTGCCCCCATGGAATTAAGGTAATTGGCCAGATCCACAATTTCAGGTTCCTTGGCAGCATTCTCGATGGTGCTGGTTCCGGGTGTTCTGCAGGCCATCATGATGATATTCTCTGTAGCCCCCACGCTGGGAAAATCCAGATATACCCTGGCTCCCTCGGTCCTATTAGCAGTGGCATAGATATATCCATGCTCAATCTGGGTCTGTGCCCCCAGTGCTTGCAGGCCTTTTATATGAAGATCCATAGGGCGTGACCCTATATCACAGCCTCCAGGCATGGATATCACCGCCTGTCCCCGGCTTCCCAGCATAGCTCCCAGGAATAGATTGGACGCCCGGAGTTGCTTGGACAATTCATACGTAGTGCTGGTTTTAATCTTGTCCATTTCCACTATTATAGATAAGCTATCATCTTCATTCCAATGGGTTTCAGCTCCGATTTCATTTAATATCTGCATCATAACTTCCACATCACGTATACGGGGCAGGTTATCCAATATGGTTTCGCCTTCCGCCAGTATACTGGCGGCCATAATCACCAAACCTGCATTCTTGGCTCCGCTGACCCGGACTTTTCCATTTAAGGGGTTGCCCCCTTTAATTAGGAGAGTATCTTTCACCGATTACACCTCTTAACTCTTGTTATTGATTTACACTCTCTAAAAAATCTCTTTCAAAAACCCGGTACTCAATTCCACTGCTCCGATTTATAGCATAATCCATGCTGTTGCCCTCACCCAGACATTTTAGTATCATCCAGAGGCATTCTTCCCCATAATTGTCAACCATAAATTCTATAATTTGCAGAGACTCCCGGTAGGCAACCTGCTGGTCCAGTTCATTAAAGTTTTTCTCCAGACGGTCAAAAGTATAATAACCTGCATATTTATTGGGCATTGGATCTTGAAATTCAAACCCTGTTATCTTCTTCTCCACATACTGGGCAATTCCTTCTGTGAACCAGCGTGAATAATTTCCTCTGGTGATATCATCTACCATTAAATGTGCAAACTCATGATATACCGGCCCTTCCCCGGCAAATATTTCTTCCCAGTTAGCATTGGAATTGATCCACTGCTGTGGTGATAGTAATCTTATTGTACCTGCCCAGTATACTCCCATAGCCTTTTCGTCTTTGTCCCATCCGAAACTGCGGGCCAAGCTGGCACTGTCCGGATATATAATAATAGTTGTCTTGCGTTCCGGCTCATAACCAAATAACTGGGTAACTTTTACGTAGGCATCTTCTGCCGTTTGGCCGATATTCTCAACATAATCCCCATCTACAGCCATATATTTGATTTGAAAGTGTTCGGTATCCTCTTCCAGGAAACCGGCTGTCTTCCACCTGGTTTCTCCGGCGACAAAAGCCCTTACCACCCCTTGACTGTTCCTGCTAATCAATACCATCAACAGAACCATTATTAGCAGCAGCACAACTCCACTTTTGTATGGAGCAGCCGGCTTAAGTGCGTTCATGCTCCCTTTCCCCCCTCCGTAGACCATTATACTACGGGGATAGGGGAGCCCGGGACGGCCAAATTATGGGAACTATTCCTTGAGAAATTCGGTCACCGCGGCCGCTGCCATTGCTCCATCGCCTACTGCAGTAGATACCTGCCTGAGTTTCTTGGCTCTTACGTCTCCGGCGGCAAAAATCCCGGTCACCGAAGTCATCATGTTTTCGTCGGTGACAATATATCCATTGGAAAGCTCAACCAAATCACTTAAAAACTCACTGGCCGGCAGCATGCCGATGCTGACAAATACACCTTCTACGGAGAGTTTTTCTTCCTGGCCGCTTAGCACATCATATAATACTATGTTTTTCATCAGGGTATTATCACCTTCAATCCGTTTTACGATCTTATTAAGCTTTAATTCTATCCGGTCATCTTTAAACATTTTGTCCAGAGAGGTTTCATTGGCTCTGAACCCTTCCCGGCGATGAACCAGGTATACCCGGGAAGCTATATCGGACAGATAAAGGGCCTCTTTTACGGCTGAATCACCTCCGCCTATTACCGCGACCGGAGTATTCTGGAAGAATAAGCCGTCGCAGGTGGCACAGTAGGATACCCCTTTGCCCATATACTCTTTCTCCCCGACTACTTCCAATTCTCGCCTGCGGGCTCCGGCGGCAATAATAATCGCCCGAGTGCGGTACTCACCCCCGGAGGTTATCAGCTTATGGACTCCTTCGCCTGAGGTAATATGAATAACCTGATCATATACTAACTCCGCACCGAAGTTTTCAGCTTGTTCCAGGAAGAGAGCCATGAGTTCTCCTCCATTGATCCCTTGGGGGAAACCGGGATAATTTTCGATCATATCTGTAATTCCGGCATTTCCTCCTGGAATATTGGATTCAATTACCAGGGTTTTCAGTTTTGCCCGACCGGTATAAATGGCTGCGGTTAATCCTGCTGGCCCGGCACCAACAATGATTACATCATACATCTAAGATCTCCTTTCTGTAAAAGCAAAAAGCCCTGACCCCTACGGATCAGGGTTTTCGATATAATCTATTTTAGATAGTTCAATGGGTTTTGGAAACTTCCGTACGACTGCACCTCGAAATGCAAATGGGGTCCGGTGCTTCTGCCCGTACTGCCCAAGGTCGCTATTGTTTGCCCTTTATCCACTTTCTGCCCCACTGAAGCAAGTAAACTGTCACAATGAGCATATCGGGTCACAATTCCATTGCCATGGTCCACTATAATGAAGTTGCCATATCCCCCCTGGTAGCCGGCATAGGTTACGTATCCGCTGTCAGCTGCCTTGATCGGGGTTCCCCGTTTGGTGGCTATATCAATGGCGAGATGTCCGCTCCGGTAATATTGGGAAATCGAGCCGTATACCGGCCAGTCCAGAGCTCCGGTCCCACCGCCTGACCTGGAGGCCACCTGCACCACTTGAGACCCTTTTACTATCACTTTGTCTATGGGTTCTTTGATGATGTCCTCTTCCAGTATCTCTCTTTCCTGCAACACCCCATTTATCATAGTAGCTACATAGGCTATATGCTTTTGTCCATCCATCCCTGCCTGGGTTACCTTTATGGTGGAGGAAGATTTATCAACCAGCACCTTGGTTTCATAGGGAATAGCTTCCGTTTTTTCTCCCTCAACTTTGCTTAATACACTTATGTAAGGCTGGCTTTTTTCTAGAATGAGTTCCTGCCCCAGGCTGAGATTTTCCGTTTTCAGTCCGTTGGCGTTGATTATGTCGTCTACATACATATCGTTTCTGCGGGCGATCAACCACAGGCAATCTCCTTCTTCCACTACGTATTTCTGGGGAGTGGAGGTGCCGGTAGTAATTAGGTTGCGGGCTTCTTCCATTGACAACAATTGTTCCGGATTGACATAGCCCTGCTGGACTTCAACCTTTTCTTCATAACCTATTTCCAACAGTTTCTCATTCTGATCCACCCGGGTATATTGATTTCGCAGATCTTGTAGCAGTTGTTCCGCCTGTTCTTCTGTCTCCATGTAAGCTATGATTTTGCTGTCCACACTGATGGCAGCTGCCATAATCCGAACATCTAATTCTGCTAACAGAATTTCCTTAATTTTCTCCTCTGGAGTCACCGCTCCTGGCCAAACCCAGGTTTTGGTATACTCGATCTGGTTACAGACCTCCATTCTGCCGTCATACTGCTCATCCAGTTCCGCTTGGATTTCCTGTCTTATCTGCTCTACTCGGTCTGTCGATCTTACCACCAGCTTTTCCTGTTCATCTATATAAACTGCATAAGCGGTAGTGTTGCTTCCGATCAAGCCCACCAACATAACAAAAACAAGTGTAAGGGATACAGAGATCATTGGCAATCTATCCCTGTACTTACTAAAATATGCTATCATATATAAATTCTCCCTGTTATTAATCCTATTTAAAATTCGATTTTATGTTTGTAATTTCCTTCTTTCTGTGTCAGTTTTTACATTTTGCCTTGCTAATGTCTTCTTCAAATCCAGAAATATTGCCCCTTCGATTCGCTTTTTATGCATCTGGCAGCTAAGCTGATGCGGTTGGTTAAAATCCTGATTCCGATAATAGGCACTGGCATGGCATCCACCCCCACAAAAGTATCTGGCCCAGCAATTTAGACATTCTTTGTCCTTGAGTTGACTGCGGGTAAACCTATGCCTTATCTGGGAATTTACGGTTCCTTCCAGAATATTTCCTATATAGAAGTTATGATCTCCTACGAATTGGTGACAAGGGTATATATCTCCCTCGGGAGTAACTACCAGATATTCGATGCCCGCTCCGCATCCGGTTACCCGTTTAGCCAGGCAAGGTCCTCTCTGCAGGTTTAAATTATAATGAAAGAACTCTATCTCTTTACCCTCCATATAACTGTCCAGCAGAACATCGGTCAATCTCTCGTATTCCTCCAATACCTCGGGCAAGTCCTGGGCTTGAATAGCGTATCCATTATCAGGCCCTACCGCCGGTTCCAGCGATATGCAATCAAATCCCAGCTGGATCAAGTGCTGTAAGTCGCGTGAAAAATCGAGATTCTGACGGGTAAAGGTTCCCCGGGTAAAATAGCTTGTCGGCTGGCGGGCCACCATGTTCTGAATATGAGGGAGGATTAAATCATAAGTGCCTTTTCCGTCATTCAGAAGCCGGTGCCGGTCATTCACCGCTTTTCTTCCATCCAGGGATAGAATAACGCTTATATCATTGGCTATAACCCAGTCAACTACTTCGTCTTCCAATAATACCGCATTAGTGGTTAGGGTAAAATTAAAGCGCTTTTTCGTCTCTTTCTCACGCTTCCGGCAGTATACTACCAATTCTTTCAGCATATCAAAAACCAGCAGAGGTTCTCCCCCGAAAAAATCAACCTCCAGGTTTTTGACCGATCTGCTGTTATGCAATAAGAAGTCCATGGCTCTCCTGGCTGTATCCAGAGACATCAAGGCTGGTTTCATGCCAAAATCTCCCTGGGCTGCAAAACAGTAGGCGCATTTCATATTACAAGCATGAGCCACATTCAGGCAGATAGCTTTGACATCAGCCTGGGACAAATCAACTTGAGGAATCTCCGGCTCAGTGAACAAGGCCTCCTGCTCCTGCAAACTTCTTAGTTCGTCCAGGGCATCTCTAACCTCATCCTGGAGGAATAATCTTCCTGTCACCACAGCTGCTCTGTCAATGTTTCCCTTATATTCTATAATATTCTGAAGTAATTTGTTTGCTACTGTATCCAACATATGAATGGCTCCGCTGTTGACATCAAGAAGAATATTCACATCCTGATATTCATAAAGATGGATATGGGCGCCAAAATCATAATTTTCTAACTGCACGGGGCATCCTCCCGAAATATTTTGCCATAAAAAAAGGGGCACTGGCCCCTTCGCTTGCTTCTAAGCTTATTTCTGCTTTTTACAGGATTGATTCCCAACTGTACAGGATGTCTTACAGGCAGATTGACATGATGTAGCACATTCCCGGCAATTAATATCCTGAACTGCCCTTTTCAGATGAGGTTTAACCATGGTAACAATATGTTTGCTCATTCTCTCTTGCTCCTCTCACTTAGCTGCTTTTACAGGGGAATCTGCTGCGGGTAGTTTTAACCCATCTATCCTGCTAGAACAGTTGGTAATTCGCTGCGCTCACTTTTTATTAATGGAGCCCCTCCAGGACTACAATCTCATGTTTGCTGCGCTCACTTTTTATTAATGGAGCGGGAAAAGGGGTTCGAACCCTCGACACCCGGCTTGGGAAGCCGGTGCTCTACCACTGAGCTACTCCCGCATACACTTCTCTATATATTATGGCCAGGCCGCCTATGGGATTTGAACCCCCGACCTTCGCCTGGACAGACCGACATGGTAACAGCTCTCCTAGGGCTCCGCAAACCTTTGCACAGTTATATTAACAAAAATACTGTCTATGTGCAAGTATCTCCATATCTATAATGGTGGGCGCAGCAGGATTCGAACCTGCGACTTCCACCGTGTGAAGGTGGCACTCTCCCGCTGAGTTATGCGCCCGCTATGATTCTTAATCAAATAGATTGCAGTTTACTATGGTCTGATCTCTTCTAGCTCCTACTGCAACCAGACATTGTTTTACTCCGGTTATCTCTTCAATCTTATTTAGATAGGCCCGGGCGTTTTCCGGCAGATCCTCCAGCCTCCTTATACCGCTGATATCTTTCTGCCATCCCGGCATCTCTATATATTCTGGAACGCATTGTTCAAGTACGCTTAAGGTTTCCGGAAACTCGTACAACAATTTCCCCTGGTAACGATAGGCTACACATATTTTTATGGTTTCAAAACCATCCAGTACATCCAGTTTGGTAATTGCCATATCAGTCATCCCGTTCACCCGGGTCGCATAGCGAAGAATCACGGTATCCAGCCATCCGCACCTGCGGGGCCGACCGGTGGTAGTACCGAATTCAGCGCCCTTTTCCCGGAGCCGATCCCCGGTTTGATCACTGAGCTCAGTTGGGAAAGGTCCTTCGCCTACCCTGGTAGTATAAGCCTTGGCTACACCCAGTACTTTGCTGATCTGAGTCGGACCAATCCCGGCTCCTACACAGGCTCCCCCTGATATAGGATGAGATGAGGTTACATAAGGGTAAGTTCCGTGATCAATATCCAGCAAGGTGCCCTGGGCTCCCTCAAACAACACCTTTTTCCCCTGTTTAATGGCTTCATAAATTAAATACGAGGTATCAGCCAGGTAGGGCTTCAGCTGATTAACCTGTTCAATGGCTTCCTGCATTATCAGCCTGTAGTCAAAGCCCTCTTCATGGTATATATCCCTGATTATCCGGTTTTTACCTTCTACCAGCTTCTTGATATGCTTTTCCAGATAGTCCTGTTCAGTCAACAGATCGCATATTCGGATTCCTATACGATTGATCTTGTCCGCATAGGTCGGACCTATACCTCTTTTGGTAGTTCCGATACGGCTTTCACGATCTTCAAGTTCATCTATCTTTTTATGGAAAGGCATCACTACGGGTGCTTTAAGACTGATGCGCAAATTGTTGGTGTCGATACCCCGGGTTTTCAGTGAATCAAGTTCCTGTATAACCTTGCCCATATCAACAACGACTCCATTACCAACTATACACAAGGTATTGGGGTACAAAATCCCGGATGGTATCAAGTGAAGCATAAATTTTTCATGATCGACTTCCACTGTGTGGCCGGCATTGCTTCCTCCCTGATATCTAACCACACAATCCGCTTTTTCAGCCAGAAAGTCGGTAATTTTACCTTTTCCTTCGTCTCCCCACTGACTACCTATTAATACTGTGGCTGACATTAGTCCACCCCCTGCTCCACGTTAACCCTGGTTGCGCTATGCTAAACATAAAGAAATATGAATTTGGCACCAGCAAACTAATATTAGCAGAAGCCTTTTCCAGTGTCAACAATGGTCCTTGCACCGGTTCAGCCGAAACTGCTGCCTCCTCCGCTACAGAATATGATGAGCCGGGGCCTATTATGCCTAAACCAGGATGCAGCGCCTGCCGGATGATGCATCACTCCTGTCGTAAGGTTCTCTATGTTGAATCCTGAGCTTCGGCTACTGGCTCTTCCTCAAAAATATGCCTGTAAGCTTCCCGGATGGAGGCAATCGGGATGATCTCCAGCCCGGTATGGACATTCCCCAGGTCATCACGATTGTCCCAGGGTATCAGAATCTTCTTTATTCCCCCTTGACGGGCTGCATGAATTTTCTCATGCAATCCGCCTACCGGTTTTACCTGGCCCTGTATGGAAATCTCTCCGGTTACGGCAATATTCTGGCGGATTGCTTTTCCTTGCATTGCACTCACTATCGCCAGATAAATGGCCGCTCCCGCTGATGGCCCATCTACTTTGCCTCCGCCTACGAAATTAATATGCAGGTCAAAATCATGAATGTTTTTACCAAACTCTCTGCGGATTACCGAAGCGGCATTGAACACCGAATCTCTAGCCATTGATCCAGCGGTATCATTGAACCTTACTCTCCCTGCTCCTTTTGGATCAGCCGGGAAAGCAACTGCTTCGATTTCCAGTACTCTTCCCCGATAACCAGAGGCTCCTAGGCCGAATATCTTTCCCACCTCATTCTGATCAGATGCTTTATGGTCTATATTCAGTGTTGTCCTGCTGTTTTGTATAGCCTGATAGATCTCATCAACTCCCACCATTGGCTTCATCTCCGTAGTGCTGTTACCATCCTTATTTAGGGCTATGGAATAAGCATCAACCAGCAATTTGTTGGCCAATCTCCCATCATCAGCGTAATAGCTTATCAGTTCTTCCACCCCTGATTCGATTTCAATATCTAATTTTATCGCGGCCAACCGAACTATTTTTTGTATAGCTTCTGCATTCAGGGGCTCAAAGAAAACTTCCATGCAGCGAGATCGCAAGGCCGGGTTTATTTCTTCCTGGCTTCGGGTAGTCGCTCCTATTAAGACAAAATCTGCCGGAACTCCTTGTTCAAACATCTGCTTGATATATCTCGGTACTCTTTCATTGTGGGGATCATAATAAGCTGATTCAAAGGAAACTCTCTTGTCTTCCAAAACCTTGAGCAGTTTATTCTGCAAAATGCCATCCATTTCTCCGATCTCATCGATAAACAGTATACCTCCATGGGCATCACTTACCAATCCCGGCTTCGGTTCGGGGATACCTTCTTCAGCCAGATCTTTTCGCGCTCCCTGATAGATGGGATCATGAACTGAGCCTAGCAGCGGGTTGGTTGATTCTCTTGGATCCCAGCGCAGGGTGGTACCGTCAACTTCTATAAAAGGAGCTTCTTTGCCGAAACAGCTCTGTTCCCTCTCCCGGGCTAATTCCAAAGCCAATCTGGCACAACTGGTTTTTCCAACTCCCGGGGGCCCATATAACAAGATATGCTGGGGATAGGGGGTGTTCAGTTTGGCAATCAGTGACTTTATGGCCTTTTCCTGTCCGATAACCTCATCAAAAGTAGCTGGCCTTAACACGTCCAGCACAGATTTGCTTAGCTTTACGCTCTCCATTTTTTCCAGTCTCCCCAGGTTTTTTAAGGTCTGGGCGTTTTCGGGAGAGTTCTTCTGCTCTTTAAGTATCTGAAGTTTTATCTCCTGCATATACTCACTATGCTTTTCGTTCATTTTTTCTTGTATACTGAGCTGAAGCTCTTCTTCTATCTGACGCCGGGTACATAGTTCAGAAAAAATATCCTCCAGGGAGCCTATTTCCAAATACAGTTGCTCTGGATGCATCAGGCCGCTGATGGTAGGATCTTCCAGGAGGATTCTGCGCAAAGCCAGTATCTTCTCTTCGAGATCGTCGGAATTCATCAATTCAATGGCATCCAGCTTGTTTGCTTTCAGCACCATCTCCTGGATACCGAAGAATTGCTGCAGTCTCTCGTACAGGCTCTCAACCCTCCAACGAAGTTTGTCCTGTCTATGCTGAGAACCTTTCTTTTTGATAGCTCTTACCTGGTATTGTTTCACCATGACCCCCCTGATTTATTCAGCCTCTACTATTATTTTTATATGCGCCTGGATAGCTGGATATATTTTTAGCCTAGCTTCATAAATACCCAGGTGTTTGATGGGTTCCTTAAGTTCAATTTTTTTCTTGTCCACCTGGGTGCCATATTCCTTTTCCAGACCTTCCGCAATCTCTTTCACGGTTATTGCGCCAAACAGCTTCTCGCTTGAACCGGTTCGAGCCAGCAATTTGAGTGATTTACCATCCAGCTTTTCTTTCAACGCCCTGGCTTCAGCCTCTTCTTTGCCTTTTTTGCGTTGGTCTTTCAGATCTTTTTCCCGGCTTTCCTTCAGCCTGCTCTCCGTAGCCTCTAAAGCCATTCCCTTGGGTATGAGATAATTTCTGGCATAGCCATCGGAAACTTCCTTTATTTCCCCTATTGTACCCAGTTTCTTAACATCTTTAGTCAAAATAACTTTCATTAATCATTCCTCCTGCCCAGTACCCAGTTTACGGCGAAAATCAACCAAAGAATCGAATAATCCTATAAGACTTACAACTATAATAACAAATAGCGGATAGATCAATGCCATTAAAATCAGCCCGGTAGTGGTGAAAATTCTAGTCGATCGCTTTTGTCTCTCTGTTGTATGGACTATGGTGGCCAAACCAAAATATATGGCAATAGGGACTATAATCCATAACAGGTTAGATCCTATATAATAGATAACATTTAATTCATCCCGTCCCCAGATCCATAATCCCAATCCGGCTATTGCCAGCCATACCAACTGCCAAGGCATTCTCTCTTCCCGGAAGGGCATTTTCTTTAGCCTTTCGAGCTGAGATTTTGGGCTAACCCAAGCGGCCATCAACAACATTAGAAATACTGCGATTATGGCCTGATTGTAGTAAATAGCAGGTAAATGCCGGGCAAATGCCGCGGTGGTCCCCTTCAATAAGTTTTCAAACTCCTCCGAGCTAACCCCCATCTGTTCATACGCCTCAAACAGACCTATCTCTTCATAAATGCGAATACTCTCTTCCGCTGATTGGTTCAAGCTAGCTTCCAGTTCACTTATCCCTATCCCACCAAGATAAAGGTAAGATGAGAGAAGAAACAAGCTGACTCCCAGAACCGCCGTCACCACCCCCGCCTTCTGCACCTGGTAATAATCTCGTTTGCAACTGACCAGCAGAGACATTACCATAGCTGCTATACCAAAAAAAGCCAGATAAATTAAAAAGGTGCCGGCTTCGGTGATTATAAAAAGCAAGGTTATATTAACCAAATATATAAACAGGATTTTACCGGTATCCAGGTATACTCCTGCCACGATCAGGAATACACCCCAAGCTATAGCCGGTATCATGGCTAATTGCGGCAATAATGCCATTGCTGTACAGGCTAGAGATGTGGCAAGAAGAAAAAAAATAATTGCCGGCAATTTATCCCTTCTTTCTTTTGCCCAGGTAGAGCATTAAATGGTTCATATCCTCATACCACTGGTCTCTTTCGCAGGATTCGGTCATTCCGCTCTTAAGATTGTTTTGGGCCAAGAGGTCAATGGTGTGAAAATCAATGCCCAGTTTGCTGCCAAGTATGTAGGTTATGGTTATTACGCTGGCTAGAGCCTCACTGATTTTTGCCTGATCTGCCTTCAGCATAGCCTTAAAGATGGTTCCTACGGCTTCAACCAGTTCAGCTTTGAGCGTTTCAGCCATTTTCAGGTTGCTGGCAAATAAGACCTCGCTGTTCTTTTTCCTCAATCTTACCACCCCCTTAAGTATCTTCGCCTTGATTCCATAATTTTCCTGCCAATCAGTACACTCCAAGCTTACCGGATGAGGGTAGTGCTGCGAATACCATTGATAATACGTTTTAATTACCACTCTGGCCTCATTTAACCTGCTAAGGCCAAGAAAGGATAATTAAACCCGCTCAATCAACGTACTCAGTACGCGTCAATCACGGGCTTTCGCTTGCCTGTTTCTTGGCTTGCAGGTTATTTTATGCCCAGCGGGCTCAAAGGTAGTTTGGTGGATTGCTGTAATCGGCCTTATCCTGCCCACCTTTTCAAAAACCTGAAGCCCTCAACAAATGAGGGCTTACTCTGGCTTATTCTGCTGTATATGGCAATAACGCCATGGTTCTAGCCCTTTTTATGGCCACTGTGATCTGGCGTTGATGCTGGGCGCAGTTCCCGGTTATTCTCCGCGGCAAAATTTTCCCTCTCTCGGTTACATAACGCCGCAATTTTGGAACATCTTTGTAGTTTATATGTTCTATCTTGTCCGCGCAGAAATTACACTGACGCCTTTTTTTTCTTTTATCTCTCTTCAAGCTTTTTTTCCCTCCTTATCAGAAAGGTATTTCATCATCCTCTTGCTGAACTATGTCTATGTCGGTAAGGCTTACCTCCCGACCGAAATTGCCCCAATCATCTGCGTTGTCTTTACCTGAAGAGCTGGGAGCAGAACTTGAACTGCCGGTCCCTGCCCGGTCCAGAAACTTAACCTCATCTGCCACTACTTCGCTTACTCTCCGACGCTGTCCATCCTGAGCCTCATAACTGCGTATCTGAAGTCTTCCCTCTACAGCTACCAGTCTGCCCTTGCCCAGGTAATTAGCACAATTTTCAGCCAGCTTATTCCAGACTACAACTGGAATAAAATCAGCCTCGTCCCTTTTAAACTTGCGATTAACTGCTACGGTAAAAGAAGCAACTGCCGTTCCATTTTGAGTGTATCTTAGTTCTGGATCCTGAGTGAGACGCCCGATTAAAATAACCCTGTTTAACAATCCAGCTTACCTCCCGTCCAGGCTTATTAATTACTCTTCCAAGCGGATAATCATGTGGCGCAAAAATTTATCTGAGATTTTTATTACTCGATCTAATTCGTTTACAGTTTCAGTTTCTCCGTTAAAATGCCAGACGGCATATATCCCTTCGGGGTAATCCTGAATGCTGTACGCCATCCTCTTTTTTCCCCAGCCGTCCAGTTCTTTAATGAATTCTCCACCAAAATCTGCTATTATCTTCTGTAATCTTTCCCTGGCTTCGCTAATATCATCTTCTGAAAGGTCCGGCTTGAGAATGAACATCATCTCATACGTGCGCATCGTTACACCTCCTCCCTATGGACTAGCCCTTTAAAGGGCACAAGGCTCCGGTGTTACCGGAGCAGGGACTTCAAATTATTATACCAGTATAATTATACTATGGCAAGACCCGGACTGTTGACCGGCCATGTTCTCTAAAGCTGGCCTTTGATAAGCAGGCTGTCCAGTTCCGACAAGGGTTTTTCAATAATAAAAGTATGGTTGAACAATGCTTTCAGGACAGCTACGGGTTCTTTATTCCCGTTGTTTTTAAAAGCTATGATACAAAATTTATGATTGAGCGGCATATTCTTCACTGTAACCAGATCTCCCGCAGCAAACCTTACAGCCCCCTCTGGATTACTCATTCCTTTCCTTCCCCTTTCAGGTTAGAATCCCCCTGCTAGAATTCTATGCTGACGAAAAGGAATTTGTTAACATTACTGCATTAATTCTCTACTCTTAACATGCGTTTTTCAAATTGCGCCCTGGGGAGCATCACCATCCGCCCGCAACCCTGGCATTTAATCTTAATGTCAGCTCCCATACGAGTAATTTCCCAGTGATAACTGCCGCAGGGATGTTTCTTTTTCATGCGCACTACATCGCCCAGCTGAAATTCTTTTCTCTGCATCTTATCCCCCCTGCCGACCTGCACCTGCTTAAACCCGTTACCGGTTAAACCAGTTCGATTCCTTTTAATAATTCCTAATTTGTATCGGCTCAAACCCCTTGTCAATAACCCGCCCAATCAGACTACACTCACTCTGCCATTTATTCATGGACGCAGCAAGGGCCTGGGCCTGCTCTTCTCCGGCAGATATTAACAGCCCTCCGGCTGTTTCCGGTGAAAGGCATAGATCAAGTATGGCCGGATCTACCTCCTCGTACCCGACAAATTTTTCCTGCAAATATGCGCGGTTTTTATATGTGCCTCCCGGGATCAATCCCATGCGGGCATATTCCAGGGCACCCTCCATTAAGGGCACCCGGTCAGCGTATAGTTCGACTTTTACCTGACTCCCTACGGCCATTTCGTATAAGTGGCCTACCAGACCAAAGCCAGTAACATCTGTAAGTGCATGAACTTCTACCTGCTTCAGAGCTGAGGCGGCAGAAGCATTAAGCATGGTCATCCATTTAATTGCTTCCTGATAGGATGATTCAGATATCATCCCGGCTTTAATAGCCGTAGAGAGGATTCCATTTCCGATAGGTTTGGTCAGAAAGATCATATCTCCCGGCCGAGCGCCAGCATTATTCAGTACCTGCTCCGGATGCACCAGCCCGGTAACCGCCAAACCATATTTAGGTTCATTATCATCAATACTATGCCCGCCTACCATTAAAGCGCCGGCTTCACGTATTTTGGACAGTCCTCCATCCAGTATCTGACGCAGGATGGTTAAATCTTCGCCAGCGGGAAAACAGACAATATTCATGGCCAGCAACGGAGTTCCTCCCATAGCATACACATCGTTGATTGCATTAACTGCCGCGATCTGCCCGAACAGGAAGGGATCATCCACCATGGGAGTAAAGAAATCCAGGGTTTGTATTATTGCTTGTTCTGCATTCAATCTATATACTCCGGCATCATCCCGGGTATCAATGCCCACCAGCAGGTCGGGATGAGTTGGAGGCTTAAAGTCTTGCAATATTTTTTCCAGAGCCCCTGGCTCTATTTTGGCAGCTCACCCGGCCGCTCTGACCATCTGGGTTAATTTTTTAGTCTCCATGAATACTCCTCCCTTCTTGTGATAATTGCCGGGCCAGGCAACCTGCTGGGTACTGAACAGGCAATGATTCCCTGCAGGCCTCGGTAAAACCCGGCGCTAAAATGCTTGCATAAAGGCCCGGTAGGCCTTATAAGACATATATACATCCGCTTTGCTTACTATTTCGAAGGGCGAATGCATACCCAAAACTGCTACTCCGCAGTCTACCACTTCCATTCCGTAATAAGCCAGGTACTGGGCTACTGTTCCGCCTCCTCCGATATCAACTTTCCCCAGTTCGCCCACCTGCCAGCATACGCCGGCCTCATCAAACAGTTTTCTCATTCTGCCTAAAAACTCGGGGTTGGCATCACTGGATTCCGCCTTGCCCCGCGATCCGGTGAATTTAGTTAATACCACTCCGCGGGATAGATAACTGCAGTTTCTCTTTTCAAACACCTCAGGATAATTAGGATCAACTGCAGCATTTACATCCGCGGACAGAGCATAAGATTTGGCCAGACAGCGCCTGATATCCAGGTAGCTGCTAACCCCGGCCAGGTGCATTATTTCCGTAACTATATTTTCGATTAACAGGGAATGCAGGCCCGTGTTGCCTACACTGCCAATTTCTTCTTTATCTGCAAACAGGCACAGCACTGTTCTAGCTGGATTCTCTACCTCCAGCACCGCCTCCAAAGAAGCAAATGCGCTTGCCCGGTCATCCTGTCCGTAGCCTCCGACCATACTGCGATCCAATCCCAGCTCTCGGGCAGGGAAAGCCGGAACCAGTTCAATTTCAGCACTGGTAAAGTCTTCTTCCTCAATATCATAGTTTTCTTTCAATAATTGCAGCAGGTACGCTTTAACCGGATTCTTATCTGTTTTGTCCAGAGGAATACTTCCGGCCAAAGCATTCAAACCTTCCCCGCTGATGGCTTCAGACATCTTCTTTTCCATTTGCTCTTTAGCCAGATGCGGAAGCAAGTCGGCTATGGTAAGTACTGGATCGGCGTCACTTTCCCCTATGATTATCCGTACTATTTCCCCGTTTTTCTTAACTACCACTCCGTGCAGGGCTAGTGGAATAGCTAACCACTGATATTTTTTAATTCCTCCATAATAATGGGTTTTTAATAAGGCCAGTCCGTCCTCTTCATATAGGGGCCTAACCTTCAAATCCAGGCGAGGGGAATCGATATGTGAAGCTACGATGTTTATCCCTTTTTCTATGGGCTCCTGACCTACAATGATCAGGGCACATATTTTGTCTTTTGATTTAAGGACTATTTTCTGGCCGGGTTTTAATTCTGCCACCTCCTGCAAAGGGGTATATCCTTCTGCCAAAGACTTCCGGTAAATATACTCTACCGCTTCCCGTTCGGTTTTACTCTGGTTAAGAAAATCCATATACCTTGCATTGAGCCGGTGAACATCTTCTCTTTCTCCTGCCAGCAGCATGCTCCAGGAGTTTCTTTCCAGGTTATCGGCTTTCTCCGTCATGTTACTACCTCCTCGTTTGTTCTGGCTACATCCAGCACCGTAATGTTATTATATTACCCTGCTGCCGCTTTTTAAACCAGCACCGGGTGTGTCTCGGGGATAATATATCCGGAACATGCATATAAATGAAACAGCTTAGCTTATGCCGGCCAGTTCCTTTAACCAGGCGTATCCTTGCAGCATATAAGGAGCGATTATGGATTTGTCCAGGGCCTCCGTTACTGAAAGCATCATATAAAAGCCCATTCCCGATGCCAATACCAAAGCAGGATATATCAAGCCCAAAATGATGCTAAGGATGATAAAATTCCTGCTTACAACCAGGAGCATACCCAGCAGACGGTTAAGCGGTGACAGCCATCCCCATCCAAACATACTATCCAAACCCGACCATAGCATTTGGATAATCTTGCTGCTGATAAAGAATATAACCAGGAAGGATATAGCAACAATTATGAGATACGCCAAGCCGCTGGCTGCATCGCCAGGATTTATTCCATTTATCAAGGCGCTGTGTTCCATATTCATGGCAGTGATAGGTATCTTGTTGCGAAGCATCTCAGCTACCGAATCTGCCAATCCATAATATTCCTGCAGGTAGGAGGCGAATTGCTCATAGTAAACAACAGCCAGCAGTACTCCTGCCGCCAAGCTGATGAGCTTGCCGACTGCATGGAGGAATCCCTTATTAAAGCCATGTACACCGCTGAGTATCAGCAGAGCAATCATCAGATAGTCGAAAGAGTTTAAACTCATAAATCCAGGTCTCCCTACATCAAATCAAGATAATTATAACACAGTCGGATGTTTTTCTGCCCTTGTTCCGGTATTACTGCTATTTATCAGCCATTATCTTAAGCAGCGCAAGCATCAGCAAAGCAGTTTCAACCCAGCCGGGCAACTATGCAGAAGATCGGAACCATTCGCGGGCTTTCATAATAGGCGCCCGACCACTTGGAATAAGCTGCGAAAATCATTTCGCTTGGCTATTGACTACACTAAACTATCCTTGACAAATGATTTGCCGCTTGATATTTTGATGATAGCCTAAATACCATATTTTTCTATTTGGAGGCATGCGCCATGGATCTTTTTTCTTTAGGAAGCCATATCAATTTACCCTTTATAATCCAATACATCAGAACCTTCGGCTTGATGGCTCCCCTGGCAGCCTTTCTGCTATTCGCTCTTCAGGCCGCCTTCCCGGTTTTTCCCTATTTAATTCTGGCCGCGGCAGCTGGTATGATTTTTGGTTTTAAGCTGGGTATCCTGTTGTCCTGGAGCGGAGCCTTGGCCGGAGCCTGTCTGGCTTACGGTCTGTGCAGACTGCTGGGTGCCAATCGGACTAATCATTTTATTCAGCGGCACCTGGGTTATGATGTCAAACAATTCGACCGGGAAATGGCCTTCTGGAGTATACTGGCCGCCCGAATAATACCAATTATCCCCACACCGGCAATTAATATTGCAGCGGCTGTGGGTGAGGTTCCTTTTTGGAATTTCTTTTTCTCTTCTGCTTTAGGCAAGCTGCCTACCGCCATTTTATATACCGGCCTGGGTGTCTGCTTATTTAATGCCCGGGATATTAAAACCGTATTGCTTATTCTGTCCGCCCTGCTGCTGCTAGCTATCACTTTCCGCTACTGGAGCAAACACCGGGTCAAGTCTTAAACATTAGATGCGCTCTGGGAGGACCGCAATGTAAGTTTGCCCACCGCAAATAAAATCTGGAGAAACAGTGCAGCAGTCTAATTCCACCACATCTCGACAACAAGCTCCATCATTCCTACCTGGCTTGGCCGCAAAAAGGGAAATGATTTGAGGAAGTATGTAGATATTTCCCGGGAAATAATTCTTAAGGTCAAAAAAACCACCCTGCCTAAAGCTGGTGGTTTAATCAATTTCTGGCGGAAGCGTGTGAGAATCGAACTCACCCGTGACGGGACCACCGCCACACGACTGGATTTGAAGTCCAGGCGGCCCACCAGGACCGATGCGCTTCCTTATCATTTTGAGTCAGCGAACCCAAATTGTGGTGCTCGCAGAGTGCTTCCTTGTTCCTTTGAGCTTTGCG
>CAZCTN010000001.1:0-42722 GCA_964501655.1 uncultured Syntrophomonas sp. | reverse complement strand
GTTCCTTTGAGCTTTGCGAACCCAAATTGTGGTGCTCGCAGAGTGCTTCCTTGTTCCTTTGAGCTTTGCGAACCCAAATTGTGGTGCTCGCAGAGTGCTTCCTTGTTAATAGTTGTTTGCCCCCAACCGCTAGAACGGCATGAACCATACTTTCGCCTGCTTATCATATCATATAGTGCCCGAAAATTGTACCCACACCCTTTTGCATAAATCCAGCTGATCGTAGCCAATGGTGCTTGCGCAACTAGGATAGAGTATAGTTGGCATAAGCTCAGTTGTCAAATCATTATTTTTCATGGCTGTAATAATCTGATATTATTCGCTGTTATCTATGATCAGTACTGATTCAATTTCATACCCTTTTTTCTTAAGCTCTTCAGCAATTTCTTTTCCGTTTAATTCCTCTATACGAATGATGGTCTTATAAAGCAATTTTTTCTCATCATAATATAACACCGCATTTATTATACTGATTCCTCGAGAGGCTATTATGCCGCTTATCTCAGCCAGGCTGCCCGGGCCGCTGGGCACATATAGATCTATCCGACTATGGGGCTGTGTTACGCCCAGGATGTCTATTAAAGCATCAAATATATCGGTTTCAGTAACGATGCCCACCACTTTCCCATCATCAACCACCGGCAATCCGCTGATCCGGTGCTGACGCATGATTTTTGCCGCAGTTTCGATATAGTTGTTGCTGCTTACAGTAAAAACTTCTTGCTGCCTGGATATGATGTCTTTGATTTTTGTTTTAGCCAGCAGGTAATTGAGTTCATGGATACTAAGCGAAGTAGCCGCAGAAGGAGCAGCCCGGTTCAAGTCGCTCAGGGTCACGATGCCGGTCAGCTTATTTCCCTGCATTATCGGCAGTCTTCTGATATTATTTTCTTTCATTATTTTGAAGGCTTCCGTGATATTTGTGTCTGGGCTAATGGTCTTTACCTCCATTGTCATCCGATCTCTAACTTTCATTTTTCACCCTCCCAGATAAGCCCTTTTTACATCCTGGCTGATTAGCAGGTCCCCAGCGCTTCCTTCCAGTACGATTTCTCCGGTTTCTATAACATAAGCCTTATCCGCTATGGAAAGGGCCATGTTGGCATTCTGCTCTATCAACAGTATGGTAGTTCCCTTTTGATTTATATCCTTAATTATCTCGAATATCTCTTTCACCAATAAAGGCGCCAGCCCCATAGAGGGCTCATCCATCAGCATCAACTTAGGCCTGGCCATAAGCGCTCGTCCTATGGCTAACATCTGCTGTTCTCCTCCAGACAGGGTGCCGGCCAGTTGCTTCCGCCTCTCCAGCAAGCGGGGAAAGCGTTGAAATATGCCTTCCAGATCAGTTTGCACTCCTTTTTTGTCCCGGCGCAGGTATGCTCCCATTTCCAGGTTTTCCAAAACATTCATGCCCGGAAAGACTCTTCTTCCCTCGGGCACCTGAGATATACCCAATTCCACAATTTTTTCTGGTGCCAGGCGGCTTATTTCCCTGTTCTTAAATTGTATGGACCCTTTCCTGGGCCTTAATAGTCCAGAAATACTCTTCAGCGTGCTGGTCTTCCCGGCACCGTTGGCTCCAATAAGGGTAACGATACTGCCCTGCGCCACTTCAATGCTTACTCCCTTCAATGCCTGTATGGCACCATAATATACATCTATTCCTGTTACCTTGAGCAAAGTATTTCCTCCTGTCCCTTAATCTACCTTCATTTTATTTTGATTCGTGCATCTCCTACCCGGTGGGTAAAGCGAATTCTATCATAGTATTCTATCAGCGGCAGGGCATACTTCCGAGTAGTATCCAGCATATCTCTAAATGCTGCCAGACTAAGTTCCTTCTCCTCGAAGAAATACTTATCCAACCTGCTCTTTCCTTCTTCAATGGCTTCCTGCGCGAAATACATGTCCGGCCCTACTTTTACCAAAACCAGGTTCTTGATTAGATAATCCAGTACTTCCGCCATGCCAGCCTCATCCAGTTGGACTGCCGATCTCAATTCTTCCGGTGACGGGGGGGCAAATAGATTCCGCCTCATTCCCTGCTCAATTACCTGTATAGCCCGAAGATCATCCTCACCTGGAGCCGGTATATGACCAGGCAGTTTAATCTGATTATTCTGGGTCTCTATTTTGCCTGTCCCTTCCAGTTCCTTCAGTATCAAGTTGAAGGTTTTGCTGTTGATGTTTTTCGAAAAACGACTGCGTATCTCTTCCCGGGAATAACCTTGTCTGAGGGGGTATTTGTTATGAAACTCCTCCAGGGCATTTATTATTTTTTCGGCCAGCTGATCGAGCCCATATGTGCTCATATACTCATCCCTTTTAATCAGTACGGCCTTTTGTTCTGCAATCAGTTGCTCCATTTCCTGTCTGATTTTTCCTTCCTCATTGCCGGTCCTTTTGGATAGTTCATCTACACTTATGACCTCTCCCGGGTTAGCTTCCAGTTCATAGAGCAGCATCTCCGCCAGATTGCCTTCTTCTTTTACAATAAGTTCGTTCAATGTTTCTTCCTTAAAGCGTTTTTGTTTTACCGCATTGGCATCAATGATTGTTCCTCCCCCGATGGTAGTAACCGGGGAATAATAGCGTATAACAAAAGGGTCTCCTTTGTGCCCTACCACTGGTTTTTCCATAACTATCTGAACATATCCCTCCTCTCCCGGATGGAGTTCATCCTGGTCCAGCAGTACTATACGGGCCATGGTTTCATCGGTTCCCAGATGGAACCTTATCCGGTTCCAGTTTCTCAGCACTCTGCTGCTGGATCCTAACAGCCTCAGACGGGCGTCCATGCGATAGGTTGGAGCCAGATAACCTGGGGTAGACAACCAGTTGCCTCTTTCAACCTCACTCACATCAACCCCCTGCAGATTGACCGCCACCCGCTGGCCGGCATAAGCTGTCTCAACTTTGTCATTATGAACTTGAAGGGTTCTGATCTTCACCTTCCGGCCCCCGGGTAATAACTCCAGGATTTCTCCGGTTTGAATCTGCCCTGACCATAGCGTTCCAGTTACTACCGTTCCAAAACCGGCTTTAGTGAATACTCTATCTACCGGCAGTCTGGCCTTGCCAAAAGCAGGTTTTTCAGCTACCGACTCGGAAAGCCTTTGAATCTCATCCAGCAGCTGGGGTATACCTTCCCTGCTAACTGCCGAGACAGGAATAATTGACGCTCCCGCCAGAATGGTGCCTGATATATATTCCCCCACCTCTTCTTCCACCAACATCAGCCATTCTTCATCTACCATATCTTGCTTGGTCAAGGCTATTATGCCGGTCTTCACCCCTAGCAGCTCTATAATATCCATATGCTCACGGGTCTGAGGCATGACTCCCTCGTCTGCAGCTATCACCAGAATAACCATGTCAATACCAAATGCTCCCGCCAGCATGTGTTTGATAAATCTTTCGTGCCCGGGGACATCAACAATAGCCGCCTTCTGTCCATCCGGCAGAATAAAGGGGGCAAAGCCCAGTTCAATAGATATGCCCCTCTGCTTCTCTTCTTTAAGTCGGTCTGTTTCAATTCCGGTCAGGGCTTTAACCAGCGTTGTCTTGCCGTGATCGATGTGCCCTGCGGTTCCCAATACCAATCGCTTCATCGGTATCCTCCTTAATAAAACCATGCAGGCTAACCGGGCCATGTTGGCATTAAACTCCGGTTGATCCTTGCAGAAGTTTCCTTATCATAACTGCTATTTCTTTCTCATCTCCTGGCAACAAGGTTCTTACACTGATGAGCATTTTATTATCCTGTCTTCTGGCGACCAGAGCCGGATTTTGTAACCGCAGTTCGGCGGCGGCTTTTTCCAGGCTCAATCCTTTGAAATCAATTTCCATCCCGGCTCCAGGCAGCTTATGGATAGGATATGCTCCTCCACCTACCATATCCTCCAGATTAATCTTCTTAAATTCAATTAGGGATGTACTACTCCGATCAGAGTTAGCCGAATGGGGAGTTTTCGAGTAATCTATATCACTCATTTCTTTTTCAAGTATACTAACCAGTTTTTCCGCTTTTTTCTCCATCTCTTCCCTGCTGGCAGTCAACATTTGGATAATGGGAATATTCTCTTCCGGGTGTCCGGCCAAATATTCCAGTAATGTTCCTTCCAATCCGGCCAGAATCAACTTGTCCACTCTAAGAGCCCGCAGCAACTGGTTCTTCTTCATCCGGTCTATATACTGGCGTTTTCCTACTATGATTCCTGCCTGGGGACCTCCCAGCATTTTATCTCCACTGAAGGTTATTACATCGGCGCCCGCTTCAACACATTCCTGCACGGTTGGTTCGCCCTTGAGCCCGCCATGGGCCAGGGAAGTTAATATGCCGCTGCCCAGATCCAAAAAAACTGGAATATCTTTATCCCGGCCTAAACTAACCAGTTCCTTGGTTGATACTTGGGCAGCAAATCCCACAATTTGGTAATTAGAGGTGTGGGCTGAAAAGAGCAAGGCGGTCTCATCATTTATAGCCCCAGAAAAATCGGAAACATAGGTTTTATTGGTTGTCCCCACCTCTACCAGCCTGGCTCCGCTCAGTTTCATTACTTCCGGTATCCGGAATGCTCCCCCAATCTCCACCAACTGCCCCCGGGATACAATCACTTCCTTGCCGGTAGCCAAAGTAGTCAGTCCCAACATTACTGCTGCGGCGTTATTATTTACTACCAGAGCGGCTTCGGCTCCGGTTATTCTTTTTAGCACGGCCTCTACGTGGTAGTAGCGAGAACCTCTTTCCCCTCTATCCAGATCCATCTCCAGGTTGTTATAACTCTTGCCAATCTCCTGAATATGCCTTATGGCCTGAGCTCCCAGCGGCGCTCTTCCCAAATTGGTGTGGAGAACCACCCCGGTTCCATTTATTACTCTTTGCAGGGTTCCGCTGTTGCTGGTTTCGATTTTGATCATGATCTGCCCAATAATAGCGGTCAGTATACTGCCGGTGTCTATGTCTGTACTCCCGATCCGCAAGGCCGCTCTAATTTCAGCCACTGCCGTCCTGGCTGTATCGACTACAAAATCCCGGTTATACCTGGAAATCAGCTGCTTAATCTCTTCCTGAATCAGTATTTCGTCCATGGACGGGATTCTCTTTAAATCTATCATCCGGATCCTCCTTAATCACCTTTGGCCAGGGCAGCCCTGATTTCTGTTGCCATCTCTTTTCCTGCTTTTGTTACTAATACTACCAGTATAATTATACCCAGTAAACCAAACAAGGGGTACACCTTGCTTACCAGGGCCGAAAAACTTTGCAGGGAGATGGGCAGGGCCAGTATCAGTGTGATGAACAGGCTTAGGCCATAGCTCATACAGGTAAAGCTGGCGAACCGCTGGGCAAATCCATAGGCGTTGGCTATAGCCGTGGTCAAAATCCCCACCCATAAGACTACTGTATAAACCGCCTTGGTTACCGGCGATATTTCCCCGGCAATATATAACATGGGCACTTCATAGTGCAGTATAACCGGCAAGTATTTGCCCAGGGCCAGGTAGTTCAAGATAATCAAAATCCCTAAAACCGCACCGCCCCAGATTGCTCCCCAGATCCCATCTTTGCGGGTTCCCAGGGCCTGATATTCCGTTAGGACCACCATAGCCAGAGCAAAGTTGTAGGCAACATAGAGAATTGCTGATATTATCCATCCCCCCTCCTCCCGGGGATAAAAAAAGACAGTAAAGGTTTCGGTTTGTGTTCCATCGGTGGCCAAAGCTGCATAACCGGTTATTGCCAGCAACAGCACCAACTTGGCTGGAACTAGAACATTATACGACTTTATCAGTCCGTTCTTGCCCGAGTAGAGGAAAACAGCTACCAGCGATGCTGCCGCCAGAATACCCCATTCTTTTGGTTTATACAGGTGCTCATGGAAAACCGCGCCGCTGGCCGATAGCATCATGCTGAGTCCAAGAAAGAGAAATGCTGCCAGCAATAGGTCCAGCAATTTTGAACGCCTCTCCCCCATCAACTCCTGTAACATTTCCTGATAACTCCCGGTGGAATGACAATGGGCCATGTACATCAGGATTCCTCCGCAAGATGCAAATAGAAACATGGCCAATATGCAGCCTTTGTATCCCGCCCCCCCGCAGCTAACAAAGAATTGCACTATTTCCTGCCCTGATGCAAATCCCGCTCCTACCACTGCCCCCAGATACCCCATTACCAAGCTTAGTCTGATTTTTATGCCATCCATCTCCCGCTCGCCAAAACATATACTTCATAAATACGCTTCTTAAAACTGAAATACAGCATAAAAATATTACCAGGTGCAAATGCTAACTTAGACTATTCTTGCGGAGGTGTACCTATATTGAAGCCCGGCAATCGCGGCATTGAGGAATTTTCCCGGCACTTCACTGATTCTGCCTGTATAACTGGCTTGTCCAATGCTGCCTGCACTATGCTGCAGAACATGGAGTCTGCATCAAGGCGGGAGTTGGTATATCTATGTATCGGCACTGATCGGGCTACCGGCGATTGTTTAGGCCCTCTGGTAGGTAACCGGCTTCGCTTGCTTTTGCCTTCAGCTCATATATTTGGCTGCTTGGAGGAGCCTCTGCATGCGCTAAATTTGGAACCTGCCTTGCAGTCTATTTATCGCAATTATCCAAATCCGTTGGTTATTGCCGTGGATGCAGGTCTGGGGCGCAGGGAAAAGGTAGGTTTCTTAAGCATTAAGAAGGGCGCTCTGGCACCGGGTATGGCTCTAAAAAAGCAGCTCCCCCGGGTGGGAGATATCCATTTGGTAGGTACGGTAAACGTGTCTGGTTTTTGTGAACATCTGGTTTTACAGAATACCCGTTTGTTCATTGTACATAAAATGGCGGAAGCCGCAGCTCGCGCCCTATTCCTGGCCCATCGCCGTCACTATGGTTCCAATTCGGAGCGGTCAGCAGAACAGCCACGTTTTGGACCTTGAATATCCCAATAACACGGCTTGAATTGACTCAAACCATCTGTAATTCGTCCGGAAAGTGGTGTCGCTTATTTTTTCTGATTGGGCACCTGCTCACCCTGCTGGCCAGTCATGCGGGTGTTGCCCTGAAGAATTCCGCCTTCCTCAAGGGTTAGTATCTGAGCCGATATGTCTCCCAGCATTACGCCGGTTCTGGTAAGGTCCAGCCTTTCTACTACGTTTACATTGCCCTCCACTTTCCCGGCCAGAACCATGCTTCCGGCTTTAACCTCCCCCTTGATTGATCCTTTTTCTCCCAGGAGCAGATTTCCTTTTATATCAAGCCTGCCCTCTACCTGCCCATCAATTCGGATCGACCCCTGGGCACTTAAATCGCCTTTGAGGCTTACGCCGGCCGAAATAAGACTTTCTATCTCACTATAACTATTGGCTTTTTTTCTCAATCATCCTCACTCCTGCTTGTATAATTCCTTCTTAAGGTAAATATAGCATCGGATCAAGTTCGGCACCATCCTTGTATACCGTAAAATGCAGATGCGGGCCAGTACTTCTGCCGCTGCTGCCCAGAGCGGCAATAACATCACCTTTTTGAACCTTGTCTCCTGTTTCAACCAGAAGTCGGTAATTATGTCCGTACATGGTTTTAAATCCATATCCATGATCTATAACCAAGGTGCGTCCATATGCCCCAGCCCACCCGGCCTGAATTACTATGCCGTCTGCTGCCGCAACTATTTCGCTCCCCACATTATTAGCGATATCTATCCCATTATGAAAAGATTGCGTTCTGCCGCCAAAAGGGGATGAGCGCCAACCAAAATAGGAGGTTATCTCCCCACCTACCGGCCACTGATTGGGTATGCTGCGAAAATAACTCTGGTTATTGGTCACCCGGGCCAGCAACTCGTCAAGTTCCTTTTCCTGTCTGTCTGCCTGGGACTTGACTCCTTGTGCTCCTGCCAGATCCTCAGTACTCCCGCCCAGGAACTGCATTTCCTCCCCGCCGCGGCCGCCCCGGGAAGGAGATTGATTAGCTTCTGCATTCAAGCCCATCATCTCTTTAAGCTTGGCTTGCTTCTCTTCGATTACCTGTTGCTGATCCTCAACCCGCTGTAATTCTTGTCCCAGGTCTTGTATCGCTGCTGCTTGTTCTGAGTTTTTCGCTTTCAGCGCGTTTACCTGTCGTATTTCATTCTGGTTTTGGAAAAACTTATAGGTAACGGCAAACGAGCCCCCAACAAACATCAAGCCTATTACCACCATCGCAGCAATCTTTCGGGTGGTTAACCCTATCCTTCTGGTATCCTCCGCACTTTGCGGAATTAAAAGCAGGGTGTATTTCTTGTTCTTGGTTTTCCATAGCCTTTTCATCTTTGCCCTCGGATCGTTTGATATCATCATTTGTGTCTTAACGCGGCAGGGTCAGCTGTATAGCCAGGGCCACCTCTGTTTAGAGAATCTCCTCCCGCCTTTACCGGTCGACTCCTTCTTGCTGTTTCCTCTCCTGGCGGAGAACATCCCCTGTCTGTTGCCAAGGGGATGCCTCTTGTAAGCGTATTAAAATGTCCAGCCCGGCTACCTTTCTCCCGGCCTTTCCCTGTTATCACATCTGCTCGTCCAATTTTCTCTATCCCCGGTTCCCGTTTGAAGTTGAATGTTTCACGTGAAACATTTCTGCCGGATGTTGTTATATGCCTATAATATCACAAATTCTCTCCAGGTCTTCCAGGTTATAATATTCAATTATGATCCTTCCGCCCTTTTGGCCGGCAGCAACTTCGGTTCTGGTTCCCAGGCAGACTTGCAGTTTCTCTTCCAGGTCACGCAACTCCGCGGTCTTCCCCGGCTCTGCGGCCAAGATGTCACTGTTCCGGCGCTTCTTGCCTTTAACCCGCTTTTCAATTTGCCTTACGGAAGCTTTTTCCTCCACAATATCCATCGCCATCCGTATTTGATCTTTTTCATTCCTAATAGCCAGCAGCGCCCGGGCATGCCCCGCGGTTAGTTTTCGCTCTTCCAATAAGTGTAATACCTGCTCTGGCAGGGTGAGTATTCTTACTGTATTGGCTATATGTGATCTGCTTTTTCCAATACGGCCTGACAGGCCTTCCTGAGTATAGGCATGATTACTCATCATTTTCCTGTAGGCTTTGGCTTCCTCAACTACAGTTAAATCATCGCGCTGAAGGTTTTCAATTAGTGCGATTTCGGCAGCTTCTAGTTCGCCGATTTCTTTAATTATCACGGGAATCGAATCTAATCCGGCTATTTGGGCTGCCCTCCATCTTCTTTCCCCGGCAATTATCTGATACCCGCTTCCCTCTTTCTTAACCAATATGGGCTGAAGCATCCCATGTTCTTTAATGGAATCCGCCAGTTCATTCAGAGTCTCCTCATTAAACATGGTCCGAGGTTGATCTGCCCTGGCTTGAATCTGTTTGATGTCTATCTCCTGCATCTGTTCACCATCAAAAATCTGATTCTGGTTTGACAAAAGCGCTTCCAGCCCCCTGCCCAAACCTCTCTCCCTTTTAGGCACGTTTTAACACCTCCACCGCTAAATCCTGGTATACTTCGGCGCCTCTGGAGCGGGGATCATAAATCACTATAGGCTTGCCATGGCTGGGCGCCTCGCTCAAGCGCACATTTCTAGGTATTATGGTCCGATAGACCTGTCTTTTAAAATGACTCTTGACTTGATCCACCACCTGAATAGAAAGGTTGGTTCTGGCATCAAACATGGTAAACACTATCCCCTCTATTCTTAGATCCCGGTTCATTCTCTTCTTCACCAAAGATATAGTATTTATGAGCTGGCTCAGCCCCTCCAGGGCATAATACTCACATTGTAACGGGATAATCACAGATTCCGCGGCATTAAGCGCATTCAGGGTTAATATGCCCAGGGAGGGGGGGCAATCTATTACAATCCAATCATACCTACTTGTAATACTCTGGATAGCGTCCTTAAGATAATTCTCGCGACTGTCCCGGGCTGCCAGTTCTACCTCAGCTCCGGCCAATTGAATTGTAGCAGGGATGATGTCCAGGTTTTTTATTCTGGTGCTGCAGATAACTTCCTGTACCGGCACTCTATTAATAATCAGATCATAGATACAGTACCGAAGCCGATCACGGTTAACCCCCAAGCCGCTGCTGGCATTTCCCTGTGGGTCGCTGTCAATAACCAGGGTTTTATACCCTTTTAAGGCAATACAAGCAGCCAGGTTGATAGCAGTGGTAGTTTTTCCTACTCCACCTTTCTGATTAGCTACTGCAACAATTTTAGTCATTCCTGCCAATTCACCTCTCTTGTTTACCATTCAATCCTGCTTCTATCGTACGACTACGGTTAAATCCTATAAAATACTGTGCAGCCGGTTCAACCCTCCCCTGCAAGATGCCCCTGCCGGTTTGGTTAATAGGCCCCCGACCCCTTACATCAGCGGGAGACGTCTTCACCCTCTTTCCAGCCCTTCCATTTACTGGCTATCGGCAGGAGATTCGGCTGATCTGCCCGCTGCTCAACAACCATATCTTTCAATTACTTTAATTTGTTGCGGAATTCTATTTCGCATTTTCTATCTGTTATTATATCAAAGATGTATATTAATAGATTAAAAACTACTTATTTCCTGTACGTATTTTTTTCTTACTTGCCATGTTGCCTCATTCGATTCTTGTCCTCCCCGGCTCCAGAGGCTTTTGCCATTATCTGGGCTTTTCGTGCTGGTCAAAGCAAAAGCCCGCTGTTGGGCGGACTTCTTGATTATAAGTCTTTTTCGTTTCCCCAGAAAAACTCGGACTGGCTTGTCCAGTTCTATTTTTTCTAGAGCCTGTAGGATTGGATCATATCCCATTCATTTTGCGCAGGTTCTTTTTGCTCTTGGCTATTTTAATAGTGATCTCATACTCATCCTCCAGGTCTCTCTCTTCCATTATGATATCCACCCCGGTTTGGCGAGCACGCTTAATGGTCTCCCGGATAGTATTGAGAAATATTCTGGCATCGCGTATGATCATAGAAACATTCTGGCTGCTGCTTTCCCTTTTGCCAGCTCCGGGAATATTGTTTCGGCTCAGTTTTTCTACAAGTTCCTCGGTTTCCTTAACCGTTAATTCTCTTTCTATTATCTTGTTTAATATTTCTATCTGGGTCTCTGAATTGTTTATTTTCAGCAAAGCTCTGGTATGCCTCTCGCTTACCATGGCCGGATCTATAATTTCTTTAACCTCATCGGGCAGCCTTAAAATACGCAATTTATTTGCAATTGCTGATTGACTTCTCCCTATTTTACGAGCTAACTCATCCTGAGTCATGCCAAATTGGTTTAATAAAATGCTGTAGGCATTTGCTTCTTCAAAATAATTTAATTCCTTGCGCTGAATGTTTTCAATCAATGATACTGCGGCTGCCTTTTCATCGTTCATTTCCTGAACAATCGCAGATATATCCTTCATTCCGAGCATGCAACAGGCTCGATATCTTCGCTCTCCTGCAACGATCTGAAACCCCTCTTCTGCCTCCCTGACTATTATCGGCTGTATCAAGCCATAGGCACGGATAGATTTGGCCAGATCAATCAATTCATTTTCATCAAACTCATGTCGGGGCTGATAGGGATTTCGATGTATCTTCTCCAGAGGAAGGTTGACTATTTCCACGTTTTTGCTCTTCTCTCCCATCCAGGGCCAGTTTCTTTTACTCATTTACCTAACTCCTTTTAAGCACCGGAAGTGCCCTGCCAGCACCACCATCCGCTGTAATACGGCGTGAACCTGGAAATCGCCACTTCTTTTTAACCAAAACCCTTCCATTTTAAGAAGCGGAACTTTTTCTTGCCTGGTTTAGAGCATCATTTGGATGCCCCGCAGTTTCTTCCCCCTGCCTCGTTATAACGGGCGTTTGTTGGGTAAACCGGTTCTGCGGGGATACTTTTCCGGGGTGGAATGAATCTTCCTCACCTGCAAAATAGCCCTCTGGCGATCGCTTCCGATATTGTAGAGATGTATCTCTTCAACCCTTCCTCCCAACAGTTGCAGGGCGTTCCCGGCTTCCTCCATCTCTTCCTTATACCTGGGGCCTTTCCAAAGAAAGACTGCACCTCCTACTCGGACCAAGGGCAAGCAATACTCCAAAACCACTCTCATGGCGGCCACCCCTCGACTGGTAACAGCGTCAAATTTCTCTCGATAGGACTCCTGCTGTCCAATATTCTCTGCCCGATCCCTAATTACCTGCACATGCTGCAGTTTAAGCAGTACTGATACCTCTTCTAAAAACTTATGCTTCTTCAGATCCGACTCCAACAAGGTATACTGGTTCCGGACATCGGCAACAGCCATTATTAACCCAGGAAAACCAGCCCCGCTGCCAATATCAACTATCTGCTGGTTCGAAATCGTCCAGTGGTCGAAAATCTTCAGGCTGTCTTCTATGTGCAGGTCGATCTCGTTTTCCGCTGATCGCCTGCTGACCAGATTGATTTTTTGGTTAGCTGCCAATAAATATTCTTTGTATATCTTTACATTATTTTCCATGGAGCTGGTTAATTCCTTCTTTTCTTTTCCAAATAAATATATAAAACATTAATATCAGCCGGATTGACCCCGGTAACCCTGGATGCCTGCCCCATTGAAGCTGGTTTGACTTCTTTCAGTCTCTGCCGGGCTTCATTGGCCAGGCCATAGATATCATCGTACTCCAGATCTTCAGGAATTTTCCGGTTTTCCATTTTTTCAAACTTTCTGACCTGCTCCTGTTGTTTAGCGATATAACCCTGGTATTTTGATTGTATCTCTATTTGTTCTGCAATTTCCGGTTCGATTTCATCAATCCAATTCATAGCCTGTAAATCCTCCAGCCCTATTTCCGGCCGCTTGAGCAAATCCCACAGTGACACCCGGTCCTTCAAGGGGGCGCTATTTTTACCGGTCAGGAAATCCGACATCTGCCGGTCTGCCGGGGTAAACGTTCTGGAGTAAAACAGGCTGCGGGTGTTTTCCAGGGCATCCATTTTACGGTTAAACAAATTCCAGCGACGATCATCCACCAGTCCTATCTTCCGTCCCTTTTCGGTAAGCCTTAGGTCCGCATTGTCCTGCCTTAAAAGCAGCCTGTATTCCGCCCGCGATGTTAACAGGCGATATGGCTCATCTATTTCTTTGCTCACCAGATCATCTGCCAGCACCCCTATATAGGATTCGTTTCTCTTCAAAATAAATGGCTCTTTTTCTTTAATTCTCAGGGCAGCATTAATTCCCGCCACCAATCCCTGAGCGGCTGCTTCCTCATATCCTGAAGTTCCGTTGATCTGTCCGGCGGTAAACAGTCCTTCAATCCTCTTGGTCTCCAGGCTCAGTTTTAGCTGGGATGGCGGAACATAATCATATTCAATAGCATACCCGGTTCTAATGATACGGACATTTTCCAAGCCGGGTATGCTCCTTAGTACGTCCATTTGCACGTCTTCCGGCAAACTGGTATTCAACCCCTGTACATACATCTCGTCGGTACTCCTGCCCTCTGGTTCAACAAAAAGCTGGTGGGCATCCTTATGGGCAAAACGAACCACTTTGTCTTCAAAGGATGGACAATACCGGGGCCCTCGGCTTTTTATAACTCCACTGAATAAAGGTGCCCTGTCTATGTTATCCATTACGATCCGGTGGGTCTCCGCCGTGCTGTGGGTTAACCAGCAGGAGATCTGAGGACGTTTTATGCGGGGACTAATATAGGAAAAGGTTAAAGGCCGCTGGTCTCCAGGCTGTTCAATCATTTTTGAAAAATCAACTGTTCTCCGGTTAATGCGAGGAGGGGTACCGGTTTTGAATCTTCCTAGCTCAATCCCATGGTCCAGCAGACTAGCTGATAAATTCTGAGCGGGAAACTGGTTGCCCGGTCCGCCATCGTACATCACGTCTCCAATTATAATCCGTCCTTTTAAATAGGTGCCCGAGGTTATAATCACCGCGCGGCAATCAAATCTGGCCCCGGTTTTGGTAACTACCCCGGTTATACGATTATTGCAGGTTTCTATTTCATTGACTTCAGCCATTAAAACGTCGAGGTTATCCTGGGCCAGAAGAGTTTTTAGCATCTCCCGATAATATTCCATCTTATCTGCCTGGGCTCTTAAGGCTTGCACAGCCGGCCCTTTTCCCGTATTGATTATTCGCATTTGCAGTTGGGATTTATCAATATTTACCGCCATTTCTCCACCCAAGGCATCGATCTCCCTGACGACCTGGGCTTTGGCCGGCCCTCCAATAGAAGGATTGCAGGGCATTAATGCTATATGCTCCATGCTCAGGGTACAGAGCAATGTCTTACAGCCTATACGAGCAGAGGCCAAAGCCGCTTCGCACCCGGCATGTCCTGCTCCAATCACTATAACTTCATAACTCCCGGCACCATATATCATTTTTTCCTCCGCTCTCGATCTTATGCTCGCTGTTTATTTTCCTATACAAAATTCCTGGAAAATCCTCTCTATGCTCTCCTCTTTCAAGTCCCTGCCGGTAATCTGTCCCAGGCTGGCCATAGCATCCTGCAGATCCACTCCCAGACAATCCAGGGGAACCTGTTCCATGGCATCCAGGGCCTCCTGGATATATTTCCGGGCTGCCAGCAGGTTTTCCTTCTGGCGAAGATTCACCGTAAATTCCAACTGATCAATATCTACCAATCCTGCTACAGCCTTCTTGGCTATTATTTCAGCCAATTCTTCCATTCCAACATCTTCTTTAATCGAGGCCCATATCACATCTAATCCAGGAAATTCCTGCCTTATATCATGGGCAGTGATATTCTTTGCTTGCAGATCATCCTTGTTCACCAAGACAATGACCCGCTCTTGATTTTCCAGTCCACGATAAATCATCCTATCCTCTTCGGTCATACCTGCTTCAATGTCCAACAGAAATATTACCAGTTCCGCATTCCGAATAGCTTCCTGGGCCTTGTTTATACCTATCTGTTCCACTATATCTGCTGTCGCTCTTATCCCGGCTGTATCAATTATCTTCACCGGGATGCCTTTGATGCTGATGTATTCTTCTATCACATCCCTGGTAGTCCCTGGTATATCAGTAACAATAGCTCTTTCTTTCCTCAGCAGGGCGTTTAACAAGCTGGATTTTCCCACATTGGGTTTTCCACATATGGCAACACTAATCCCCTCCCGGTAAACATCCCCCAGTTCTCCGGCCCTTAACATCTTCTCTATCCCGGTCCTGGTTCTCTCCAGCAACTCTCTGACCCGGGGATAATTTAACTCACCCACGTCCTCGGAAAAATCAATGGTTGCTTCAACCAGCATATTTGCTTCCATAAGCAACTCTTCCAGTTGTCCAACATACTCACTGTTTTTTCCCTCCAATTGCTTCATGGCCAACCTAAGTCCTCGATCAGATTTAGCTCTAATTATGTCAATAACTGCTTCTGCCTGGGAGGCATCCATTTTACCGCTCAGGAAAGCCCTCCGGGTATATTCACCTGGCTCGGCTATCCTTATTCCGGTATCCAAAACCCTTTGCAGGCATCTTCTGGCCGCCAGGAGCCCTCCGTGGCAGTTAATTTCCACCATATCCTCACCAGTGTAGCTCCGTGGGGCCCTCATGGTTGACGCCAGTACTTCGTCGATTATATCTCCATCCTCACTCTTTATCCAGCCCAGAGTCAAAGTAAATGGCTTCTGATCCTGTAATTTTTTATCCTTGACGCGGGCCTGGAAAAGCCGATCAATCTTTTCTATCGCTCCTTCTCCACTAACCCTTACGATAGCAATTCCGCCCTCACCTGGAGGAGTGGCGATAGCGGCTATTATATCATCCCTCATGATTATACTCCTCATGTTATGAAAAAGTCCCGCCTACTGGAGAACAGCCATCCGCCTGGTTTAGGCTTTATTTGAAACTGCTCCGCAGTTGTTTATATCATAAAAAAAAGACCCTCGCAAGGGTCTTTTATATCATTTTTTAACGGTAATAACTACCTTACGATTTGGCTCATCACCGGTTGAATATGTAGTAACCTGTGGATCTCCTTGTAAAACCGTATGGATAATCCTTCTTTCCTGAGGGCTCATAGGTCTCATTACTACATTTTTCTGAGTATTTTTCACCTTGTCAGATAACTTTAATGCCAGTTTCTCCAGTGATTTTTCCTTTTTTCTCCGGTAATCCTCTACGTCCAGCACTATTCTGATCTTTTCATCTCGCTCTTTATTAACAATCAGACTGGTCATGTACTGCAATGCATTAAGGGTTTCACCTTTTCTGCCAATAACCAGACCCATATCTTTTCCAATGATATTTATCCTTACTTTTTCCTTGTCCCATTCGACTCGTTCTATTTTATAGTCCACCTTCATTTTGTCCAGTAATTCCACCAGGGTCTTTTTCACATCTTCTTCCGGTTTATCCCTTAACGTTACCTTAACTATAGCAGGCTTCTTCCCGACAATCCCTAAAATTCCTTTATTGGGCTCTTCTACAACTTCAATTATTACATCATCAATCTCGCAGCCCAGCTCGTCTAATGCTGCTTTAATAGCTTCATCAACGCTTTTTCCTCTTTTTTCTATCGCGTGATCTTCCATTATTATTCTTTCCTCCTTTTTCCCTCCCTGCCTGTTCTGTCTTATTTGAGGCGCTCTGGTCTATGGATTTCGGGGTAATCTCTTTCCCGGCAACTGTATCTCCGACGGGCATGCTGGTGCCTTCGGCGGCCTTAGCCCTCTGGCTGTGCCAGTTAACGTACAATTGCTGTATAATACCCAGAATATTAAACATTACCCAGTAAATAGGAAGGCCGGCCGGCATTTTCAATACTATCCAAGCCATGAAAACCGGCATCATAAACAGCATGGTTCTCTGAGTCGGATCATTGGTATCGACCATGGAAATCCGCTGCTGCAAATAGGTAGTAACCGCAGCCAGGATGGGCAGATAGATGGGAATTATGTTACCGGTTTCTATATAATACGATACTGATTGACCTATGTTCTCTATGCCAAAAAATGAGGCATGTTCCGCTACCGCAAAATCGAACTTGATCAATGATTGATAAAATGCAATAAAAATAGGCATTTGTATCAAGAGGGGAAGGCAGCCGCCAAAGGGACTTACGCCTTTTTCCTTATACAACTCCATCATTTTTTTCTGCATTACTTCGGGTTCATCTTTAAATTTTTCCTGGACATACTTCACATCAGGTTGTATTTCCTGCATTCCCCGCATTGATTTCATTTGCTTCTGGGTAAGCGGGAACAAAATAATCTTGATCAAGATGGTAATCAGTATAATTGCCAATCCATAATTGGGTAGACCCAGAATTACTGTGACTCCATACATGAACTGAATTAATTCAGAAAACCAGTGTACAATAGTCTGCCACAAATCATACCCTGCTATAAGACCAGGCAAATAGCAGGTTTCACCTCCTTACTAACTGGAGAAGCTCTTGCTTCCTGTTTAGATGTCATGGGAGAATGCTACCGATAGTACCCTTGCTCCTTTAAGATTTCTTTTTCTCTTTTCAGGGAACCGGATCATATCCTCCTTGGTTAAACGGATGACATCTGCAAATTCTCCTGATTGATAACCATCCCCCTTTAATAACACCATGTTTTTCAATCGCCTCAATAGAATACACCGAACAGGAAGGGTAATATATACATGAAGGGGCTGTTTTAAAGAATTTAAGCTGTTGGTATAGTTTTATAAATCCTATAAACATTCCCTTTAGCACAGTCCTGCTCTCCTCATTCCTCTTTTGTAGTCAATTTTTATCTGTTCCCAGCTGGCCTCTTTAATAGCTGGCCTGGCTACAATAACTATGTCTGCATGGTCCTTTATCTCATTCATGGTATGATAAACAATTGATCTTAGCCTGCGTTTGGCTAGGTTCCTCTGAACCGCATTGCCCACTTTTTTGCTGGTTACAAAACCAAAGCGGCTGTTTCGGTCTTCTGTTCTTATAATAAAAATTACCATATATTTTCCTGGTATTTTTTTCCCTTTTTTATATATATTATTATATTCTTTCTTTTTATTTATTCGGTAATCTTTTTTTAACATGATAACCTTCCGGCTTAAATCACTGGTTCAACATTGAATAAAACAAAAGGCCGTTTTTACGACCTATGCAGATATGACTTTTCTTCCTTTTTTCCTTCTGCTGGCCAGCACTCTTCTGCCTTCAGCAGTGGACATTCTCTTTCTAAAACCATGTACTTTCTTTCTCTGCCTATTTTTGGGCTGGTATGTTCTTTTCATATTTAACTATCCTCCTCTTTATCAGCACCCTCTAATTATATTTATATGTAGCCCCGGATGTCAAGAATTCTGAGGTTTATAACCCTTCTAAAATTAAATTCAATCTGTTATGATTATACTATATTTTTGCTCATATCCAAATTAGACTATTCCTGCGTTAATTAGCTGAGTTATCCAGATATCCACAATCGGTATCCGTATTTTTTAATTTTTTTTGCACAAATCAACAGGAGGATGTGTTTGATGTCAATCGATTATTCTCTGGTATGGAACAAAGTAATGGTTGCTATGCGTGAAGAGACTGATTCAACCAGTTTTGATATTTGGTTTTCCATGGTTAAGTTCCACAGTGTTAAAAACGATAACGTATATATAATTGTACCCAACGCCCTTACTAAAGATTGGATTGAATCCCGATATTTAACTTCCATTCAAGCTAAATTCAAGGCTTTGACTAATCGCGATATAAACCTGATTCTGACCACTGAACCTTTTAGCGAAAACGGATCTCTGGCTCCGACTCTAAATATGAAATATACTTTTGATTCCTTTGTCGTGGGCAACAGCAACCGATTTGCCCATGCTGCCTGTTATGCCGTAGCCGAATCACCGTCTAAAGCCTACAACCCTTTATTTATTTATGGAGGCGTAGGTTTGGGTAAAACTCATTTGATGCAGGCGATTGGGCATCAAATACTAAAAAAATATCCTCATTATACGGTTATGTACGTATCATCCGAACAATTTACCAATGATCTAATCGGTTCCATAAAAGATGATAATACCTCCGGTTTCAGGAACCGATATCGCAGCATAGATTGCTTATTAATAGATGATATTCAATTTCTGGCTGGCAAAGAAAGGACCCAGGAGGAATTCTTTCATACCTTTAACACTCTATACGAATCGAATAAGCAGCTGGTTATATCCAGTGATAGACCTCCCCGCAGTATACCCACCCTGGAAGATAGGCTGCGCAGCAGGTTTGAGTGGGGTCTTATTACTGATATTCAACCACCGGATCTGGAAACCAGAATAGCAATTTTGAGGAAAAAAGCTCAATCGGAAAATTTGAATGTGCCTTATGACATCCTTGATTACATTGCCAATTCCATTGATTCCAATATCCGTGAATTAGAAGGAGCTTTGATCAGGTTAATTGCCTATTCTACTATCAGCAATAAACCTTTGGTTATGAGTACGGTTATGGAAGCTTTAAAAGATATTCTTCCTCCTCCCAGTCCCAAAAAGATAACTATCGAATCTATTCAAAAGGAGGTTTCCGGTTATTATGGTCTGGAAATTAAAGAACTGGTTTCCAAAAAACGCAACAAACATATTTCTTACCCACGGCAAATCGCCATGTACCTATGCCGTAAGTATACCGATGCCTCTTATCCCCAAATAGGGGAGCAATTTGGAGGACGCGACCATACAACTGTTATGCATGCCTATGACAAGATTGAAAAGGAATTGCTTATTGATCAAGGAGTTTCGTTAGTAATTAGTGAATTATGTAAGAATATAGACCCAAATTTTGCATCATAATAATACAGGTTATACACACTTTTTCAGACGGTAGTAATGCCATAAATTTGGGCACTGGCATACCATATCCACATATCCAGTGCTACTACTACTACAACTACTAGTTGTTAATAAATAATAATAAGGGCTTGGTGAGCCTGAAATAAAAATATAAGTCCCCGGAGGTAATATTGATGAAATTTGCTATTGAAAAAAAGGAATTATCCTCTATTTCCAGCCTTGTCTATCGAGCCGCGTCCAATAAAAACACTATCCCTATCTTGTCCGGTATCTTAATTCAAGCCAACCAGGTCAGGGGTTTGACTATGACTGCTACTGATATGGATATCGGAATTATTGCTTCGACCCAGAATATAGAGGTAATGGAAGAGGGGCAGGCCCTGGTTAACGCCCATTATTTTAATGATTTTATTAAACTCTTGCCGGATGGGATAGTTACTGTTGAGCTGAACATCGAGGCATCCAAATTAAATATTAATTATGGTCGTTCATCAGGTTTTATGAATATTTATCGGGATTTTGAATACCCCAATTTACCCCTGGAAAAAATGGAAAAGAAGATGGTATTTCCCCAAGCGGTATTAAGAGAAGCTCTGAGAAAAACGTCTTTTGCTGCTGCAGCCAACCACTTTCGACAGGTTTTTACCGGGGTTTTGTTTGATCTGCTGCCAGAGCAGCAGCTAAGAATAGTAGCATCAGACACCCATCGCCTGGCCTACTATGCCTGTCAAATAGAAAGCGGGGATAATCAGCCTCTCAGTTTTATAATTCCGATCAGGACGGTAAACGAACTACTGAGAGTTCTTAATGATGATGAGGATAGTATAACTATATCCTTTAGCGAGAATAATGTTATTTTTCACAAGGATAATTTTATTTTGCTTTCCCGCTTGATAGAGGGGAGTTATCCTAACTACCGGCAGGTCATACCTGCGAATTCGACTTCATCGGTTTTGATTAATAGTGCTTCCGTATTGAACGGGTTGGAAAGAGCCAGGACTATGCCCACCGATGATAAACTTAAAATCCAGCATGTTCAGTTTAAATTTAATGAAGATGAAGTAGTGTTAAACGCCTATTCAGAAGTTATGGGAGAGTTGGAAGAAGTTATCGAGGAGATACAAATAGAAGGTGAAAAGGAAGTAAAAATAGCTTTTAATACCAATTATTTTCTCGATATAGCCAAAATAATGCAGTCTGAATGTGATCATATGCAGATCAGTTTGTCGGGAGCAATAGGACCTGCTATAATTAAGAATCCTGATAATGACAATTATCTTTATGTACTGGTTCCTCTGCGAACCGGGAATTAAAGGAGAGTAGGATTTGAGGCTTGAAACTTCATAAGATAAGCATCTCAAATTTTAGAAATATTAACCAGCTTGAATACCAGGCTGGGCCAGGATTAAATGTCTTTATGGGAGATAATGCCCAGGGGAAAACCAATCTACTGGAAGCAATTTATGTTACAGCTGCCAGCAGTTCTTTTCGTACCAATAATGACCGTCTGCTGGTTCAATATGAAAAACCGGCTTATAATATCAGAGCCCTTCACTCGATAGACAACAGAAATATAGCCACAGAAATAGAATATCATCTGCAACGGGGAAAAACGATTAAGATCAACTCCAAAAAGACCAATCAAAATAATCCCAATCGTCTGCGAGTAGTGGTTTTCACTCCAGACGATTTATATTTGGTTAAAGGAAGTCCGTCAGGCCGAAGAAATTACCTGGATTACATTTTAAAGGAAATTTCGAATGAATACAGGCTTTTAATCGAAAATTATTATAAAATATTAAGGAAAAGGAATGAGTGGTTAAGAAACAATAAAGGCAGTGATAGGACTTACGATTTATTAAATGAATTGTTCGCTGAATATTCAGCCAAAATAATTTCAGCTCGGATTAATATGGTTAATCTGCTGGATAGACTGACAACCAATAATTATCTACAAATTAGCCAGGAAGAAGAGGAGGTAAAGTTAAAATATGCTTTATCTTTTCCTGTTCAGGACGATAAGGTTAATCATATAACATTATGTGAAAACCTGCTGAAATATATAGCAGAAAACCGGGAAAATGAGGTGAGAAGAAGAAACACGCTGGCAGGACCGCACCTGGATGATATAAATATCTACTTGAAAAACAAGCCGGCACGTCTTTTTGCATCTCAGGGACAGCAGAGAAATATAGCAGTAAGCCTAAAAATGTCAGAGGTTTATGCCTTTAAGGAAATAATTGATTTATATCCGGTATTATTGTTGGATGAGGTGCTGGCTGAGTTTGATAATCTCAGAAAGGGAAGACTATTGGAGCAATTAAAGATAGCAGAGTATCAGAGTTTTCTCACTTCGGTAATGACCGAAATGATAAGCAGTAATCAGGCGAAAATCTCGCGGATAAAAACCGGAGGATTATTGGAGATTGATCAGGATACTTAAACAGCATAAAGAGCAAGGAGAAAATTGCTGGTTGAACCGGGAAGTATTAATCAAACAATGGGGGTCGAAGTATGTATGTTCACCTGGGAAACAATTTCGTCATATCAGGAAAAACAATTGTAGCGGTGCTTAATTACCAGGCTCCAGTTGCGCCGGATTTGAGAGAAATAGTTGATATAGCGCGCCTGGAGAACAAACTGGTTAATATCAGTGATAGCGGCAAGGAAAAGGCCGTTATAGTATGTGATGATAAAGTATATCTATCACCCATCTCTTCAATGACTTTATATAAAAGAGCATTCAACCATTATAAGGAGGGTTAAGCTTGGAAAGTCCCTTAAACGGATACAGTGCTTCAGATATTCAAGTTCTGGAAGGATTGGAAGCGGTAAGAAAAAGGCCGGGGATGTATATAGGAACTACTGGTCCCAAAGGCCTGCATCACTTGGTGTTTGAAATAGTTGACAACAGTATAGACGAGGCAGTAGGGGGATATTGCGACCACATACAGGTAACCATACATGAAGATAACAGTGTTTCTGTATGTGATAATGGAAGGGGCATTCCGGTTGACATTCACCCCCAAATGGGTATTCCAGCCCTGGAAGTAATAATGACCACTCTACATTCCGGGGGAAAATTTGGCGGAAGCGGATACAACATTTCCGGAGGACTACACGGAGTGGGCCTCTCGGTAGTAAATGCACTGTCCAGCACCATGGAAATAACTGTTAAAAGAGATGGGCATATTTATAAGCAGAATTATCGCCAGGGACAGCCTCTGGACAAAGTGCAGCAAGGCGGAGCCACGGATGAAACCGGAACATCGATCTATTTTATGCCTGATCCGGATATATTTGAGATCACGGTGTTCGAAAAGGAGATAATAGAGCAGCGTTTAAGGGAACTTTCTTTTCTCAACAAGGGCTTAAGAATAACCTTGCTGGATGAACGGGAAGAGAATCTTAAACCAGGTGATTTTCATTATAACAATGGCTTGAAAGACTTTGTTACCTACATAAACAAGAAGAAAGAAGTCATTAATGAAAACCCAATATATTTTGAAAATCAAAAGGAAGATGTCATCGTAAATATTGTTATACAGTATAACAATGGATACAATGAAAGCCTTTATTCTTATGCCAATAACATCAGGACCCAGGAAGGCGGAACGCATGAAATAGGATTCAAGAACGGCCTGACCAGAGTTATCAATGATTTTGCCCGGAAAAACAGTTTTTTAAAGGAAAATGATGCCAATTTATCCGGGGAAGATATTAGAGAAGGAATAGTAGCGATTATATCTGTTATGGTAAAAGAACCCCAATTTGAAGGACAAACCAAGACTAAACTGGGGAATACCTTTATCAGAAGCATTGTAGAAAGCTCGGTTTTTGAACAAGTTGAGGATTACCTTAACGAGAACCCGCTGATTGCCCGGAAAATAATGGATAAAGCTATTTCGGCCCGCCGGGCTCGGGAAGCGGCCAGGAAGGCGCGGGAATTGACCCGCCGAAAAAGTGCACTGGAATCAACCAGTCTGCCGGGAAAACTAGCTGATTGCAGCAGCAAAGAAGCAGAACTATGTGAGTTATATATTGTAGAAGGAGACTCGGCAGGGGGGTCGGCCAAACAGGGAAGAGACAGGAACTACCAGGCTATACTTCCGTTAAGAGGAAAAATACTGAATGTGCAGAAAGCCAGGCTGGATAGAGTTCTGGCCAGCGAAGAAATAAAAGCTCTGATAACAGCAATAGGAACCGGAATTGATGAGGATTTTGACATAAAGAAAGCTCGCTATCACAAGCTGTTTATCATGACTGATGCTGATGTTGACGGCTCCCATATTCGGATACTGCTGCTTACTTTCTTTTATCGTTATATGCGGCAGTTGATAGAGGAAGGGTATGTTTATATAGCCCAACCTCCCCTTTTTGGACTCAAACGAGGCAATGAAATGCACTATTTCCATAAAGAAGAGGATATGAATATGTTCCTGCGCGAAAACAAACAAAAATGGACTATCCAGCGTTACAAAGGACTGGGAGAAATGGATGCCGAACAGCTGTGGGAAACTACTATGGATCCGGATAACAGAACTATTCTACAGGTTAATATTGATGATGCCATTCGAGCCGACCAAATATTTTCGGACTTGATGGGGGAAAACGTACAGGCCAGAAAGGAATTCATTCAGGAAAACGCAGTATACGTTACCAACCTGGATATTTAGAGGTGATGGATAAGTGGGAGATAATAATTTGTTTGAAAGAATAGTACCCATCGATATTGAAAAAGAGGTAAAAAAATCATTCCTGGAGTATTCCATGAGTGTTATTGTATCCCGGGCTATTCCTGACTTCAGGGATGGTTTAAAACCTGTTCATCGCCGCATACTGTATGCTCTTTATGATCAGGGTATGACTCACGATAAAGCTCATAGGAAATCAGCTACTATAGTGGGCGAAGTCATGGGAAAATATCATCCTCATGGCGATGCCGCCATATACCAAACCATGGTAAAAATGGCCCAGGAATTCTCCATGCGTTATCCCCTGGTAGACGGACATGGCAACTTCGGCTCCATCGACGGTGATTCAGCTGCAGCCATGAGGTACACTGAGAGCAGGATGTCACGTATAGCCGGGGAACTATTAAAGGATATTGATAAAGAAACCGTAGATTGGAGAGCCAACTATGATGACAGCAGGCAGGAGCCGGTAGTATTACCGGCTCGCATTCCCAACCTGTTGATCAATGGTTCAGCCGGAATCGCGGTAGGGATGGCCACCAACATACCTCCGCATAATCTGTGCGAAGTGGTGGATGCACTGAAATTATTGATCGAGAATCCGCAGATTGATCTGGAGGAAATTATACAGGTATTGCCCGGCCCCGACTTTCCTACCGCTGGAACCATCATAGGCAGTGAAGGCATCTATAAAGCCTACAAAACTGGCCGGGGCAGTATCAAGATGCGGGCTAAATACATAATAGAGGAAAGAAAAGGCGGAAGAAACGCCATAGTAGTAACAGAAATACCTTATCAGGTCAATAAAGCCCGCTTGGTGGAAAAAATTGCGGAACTGGCCCGGGACAAAAAAATTGAAGGCATAGTAGATTTAAGAGATGAATCCAATCGCAATGGCATCCGCATAGTTATCGAGGTAAAAAAGGATGTCAATGTAAACGTAGTAGTGAACAAGCTATTTAAGCATACCCAGATGCAGGATAGCTTTGGCATAATAATGCTGGGACTGGTGGACGGACAACCCCGGACCCTGTCACTAAAAGAGGTGCTGGAAAACTATCTTCAGCACCGGCAGCAAGTAATCCGCCGGGCCACCGAATATGATCTGAAGATTGCCCGGGATCGCCTGCACATAGTAGAAGGGCTGAGAATAGCCATTGATAACCTGGACGAGATAGTAACCCTGATAAGAAACAGTAAAGACCGGGAGACAGCCAGAAATGGCCTGATGAGCCGGTTTGAACTCACTGAAAAACAGGCTAATGCCATTTTAGATATGAGGTTGGCTCAACTTACCGGATTGGAAAGGAGCCGCATCGAACAGGAATATAAAGAACTGCTGGCAAAAATACAGGAGTATCTTGATATTCTGGCTCGGCCCGAAAGGGTTATGGCTATCATCGGCAATGATTTGGATGATATTAAAAAACGTTATGGTGATGAGCGAAGGACTGAAATAGTCCCGGATATATCTGAAAGCGAAATAGAAGATTTCATTGACGATCATGAAGTAATGATTACCTTGAGCAACCGAGGATATGTGAAAAGGCAGCCCATCGATGCCTACAAGTCCCAAAGAAGAGGGGGAAAAGGAGTAATTGCCGGCAAGATTCGCACCGAAGATGCCGCCGATAGTGTAGTGGTAACCAGCGTACTAGCCAATTTGCTCTTCTTCACCAATCAGGGCCGGGTATTTTCCATGAAAGCCTATAAGATACCGGAATCGACCCGGCAGGCCAAAGGACTGCCAATCATCAACTTGATTGAACTAAGGCCGGGAGAAATGGTTACTACTCTGGTGGCTGCCAGGGTTCTGGATGATACCAAACATCTCATAATGGTAACCCGTCAGGGAGTAACCAAAAAAGTAGCCCTGTCCGCATTTTCCAATATTCGCAAAACTGGCCTGATCGCGGTAAATCTGCATGATGATGATGAACTGGTAGGCGTGAGAAGAGTTGAAAGCGGAGATCGGATAATGATCGCCAGTTCCCAGGGTTTTTCTATAACCTTTGACGAAAAACAGGTTAGACCTATGGGCCGAACCGCTGCTGGAGTCAAGGGCATAAGACTGGGATCGGGAGACTATGTGGTAGGAATTGACAAATACCGGGAAGAGGGGGATGTTCTTCTGGTTACGGAAAAAGGTTACGGCAAGAGGACGCGCCTGGAAGAATTTAAAGAGCAGCATCGGGGCGGCAAAGGCTTGAAAACCATAGATATAACCGAGAAAAATGGCCCTCTGGTAGCCTTTAAAGTAGTCACTGAAGATGAAGAGCTGGTTATCCTAACCGGAGAGGGCCATGTAATAAGGTTGCTGGTTGAGGATATATCAGTGCAAAAAAGGTATTCCCGGGGGGTATTACTAATCAAGGTATCCAATAATGACAAGATCGTTGGACTGGCGAGATTTAAAGCAGAAAAAGAAGAATAACCTTAGACCAAGGGACGTAAAACGAGTTTAGGACATAAAACCAACCGCTATATGGAAATAATCGGAGCAATATTGCCAAGTCAGGAATTATGTAATATAATTAACAGCAATCTTTTATTAATATGGCGATGAAGGGGATTAGTAAATATTTCCTGCAGCAAAGAGAACAGGCGGATGGTGCGAGCCTGTCTGCCAGGGGTATTGAATCCACCCTGGATGCAGTCTGTGAAAGCAGAACGGTGGTTCCGATATAACCGGGTGAGCGGGTGTTATTATAGAATAACACCAACAAGGGTGGCAACGCGGGATCTTACCTCTCGTCCCTGAACGGGCGAGGGGTTTTTGTATTCCCGACTTCATTTGCAATATTATCCAAGGAGGAGTAATACCATGACAGGACAACAATACTTGCTGCTTCCTGGCCCAACCCCTGTCCCTGACCGGGTGCTGCGGGCCATGAACCGGCCGATGATCAACCACCGGGGCCCCGAATTCAGAGATATTCTCTTTGATGTAAGCAGAGGAGTAAAAAGCTTCTATGGTACAGATCAGAATTTATTGATTTATCCTTCATCAGGCACAGGGGTACTGGAAGCTTCTATTGTGAACTTTGTCTCTCCCGGGGATAAAGTGCTGGCTGTCTCCATCGGTGTTTTCGGGGATAGATTTGCTGCTATAGCTGAGAATTTTGGAGCCCAGGTGGAAAAGATAAGTTTTAAATGGGGTCAGGCGGCAGATCCCAACCTGATCAGAGAAGTGATACAAAAAGACCGGGAGAAACAAATTAAGGCCATAGTGATTACCCATAACGAGACCTCTACCGGGGTCTATAACGATATAAAAGCAGTAAAAGAAGCCCTGCAGGATCATCCCGCTTTATTAATGGTAGACTGTGTTAGCGGCCTGGCAGCACTGGAATTTCAAATGGATGCCTGGGGGGTGGACGTGGCCTTGAGCGGTTCTCAAAAAGCATTCATGCTTCCTCCCGGACTGGGGTTCATGGCTTTCAGCCAGCGGGCGCTGGAGATTCACAAGAAAAATAGCAATCACCGTTATTACTGGGATGTAAGCGCCGGACTAAATTACCTGGAAAAGGGACAAACTGCCTTTACACCGGCAATTTCCTTGTTTTATGGACTGCAAGAAGCGCTGGCCATGATGGAGGAAGAAGGATTGGAAAATATAATAAAAAGACATCGTAATTACCGGGATATGGTTAGATCCTCCATCAAAGCCCTGGGGATGGGTCTGCTGGCATCTGACCAGCATGCTTCCCCTGCGTTGACCGCAGTGCTGGCCCCAGGAGGATCAGGAGCCAATCAAATCAGGAATAAAATGTTGACCCGCTTCAATATAGCGGTAGCCGGAGGACAGTTGGAATTGGATGATGTAATGTTCCGGTTGGGGCACCTGGGATACATCCGGGAGTTGGACCTGCTGGCCGTAATTGCAGCCCTGGAGATAATTATGCTGGAGAGCGGATTTAAAGTAGAGTTGGGGGCAGGCGTTAACCAGGCGCAAAAGTTTATGCTGGCAGCCAACGGCTGATAACAAGAGAGAAAGGAGTATAACAGTGGAGAAATTAAAAAAGGTTATAGTCAGTGAAAAAATAGCTGAGGAAGGGCTGGCCCTATTAGAAAAGGAATTGGAAGTGCATAACCGGGATGGAATATCCCGGGAGGAGTTGCTGGAGATTATTGATCAATATGATGCACTGATTGTCAGGAGCGTAACCAAAGTGGATGAAGAGCTTATCAAGCGGGGTACACGCCTGAAAATAGTGGGCAGAGCCGGTAATGGAGTGGATAATATTGATGTGGATGTTTGCACCCGCTATGGGGTTATTGTAGCCAATACCCCGGACAGCAACACCATTTCCGCCGCAGAACAAACCATAAGTTTACTGTTATCTTCCATCAGGAATACCGCCTGGGCCAATACCTTTTTAAAAGGAGGGACCTGGGACCGGAAACCCTTCCGGGGAGTGGAACTGTATGGAAAAACAGCAGGTATAGTCGGGCTGGGCAGGATCGGTTCCATGGTAGCTACCCGGCTGAAAGCATTTAATATGAAAGTAATTGCCTATGATCCCTATATATCCGATGAAAGATTTGAACGCTACGGGGCGGAGAAGAAGGATACCCTGGAAGAACTGGTGAAAGAAGCAGATTTTATAACCGTCCATACCCCCCGCAATGAAGAGACCATGCATATGATCGATGAGAACATATTGGGTTTGGCCAAAGAGGGGGTAAGGATAGTCAACTGTGCCCGCGGAGGGATAATTAAAGAAGAAGCTATATTGAAAGGGCTTGAATCAGGAAAGATCGCCAGCGCAGGATTGGATGTTTTTGAGGTAGAACCAGCTCGAGAAAATGCTCTTTTTCAACACAATAACGTGGTGGTAACACCTCATTTAGGAGCCGATACCTTTGAGGCTCAGAAACGAGTGGGGGAAAACATTGCCGAACAGGTGATTATGGCCTTAAGGGGAGAGATTGTACCCAATGTAGTGAATCTGCCTACCATGCTGGGGGAAGAACTGGAATATCTGAAACCTTATATTCTACTGTCGGAGAAAATGGGCAGCGTATACTATCAATTGACCAGGAATCCTATCAGCCGGGTTGAGCTTATCTATAGCGGACCGATAACCCGGAACGAGACCGAGATGCTGACGGTGGGATTTTTGAAGGGCTTGCTGCACCCGGTCATGGACGACAAAGTTAATTACGTTAATGCCCGGTTGATAGCGGAAGAGCGCGGGATAAGAATCTTTGAGAGCAAGGAAGAGACCAGCAGCAGACGCTATAAAAATACCATAGAAGCACGGGTGTACAATAACACATTCAATCTCACTTTGGTGGGGACCCTATCCCGGGCCCGGCAGCCCCTGCTGGTAGAAATCAATGATTATGAAACCGAAAATAATCTGGATGGATATATCCTGTTGGTAGAGAATGAAGACCGGCCTCGCATAATAGGGCCATTTGCCACGGCCTTGGGAGATCATGGGGTGAATATAGCTTCCATGAAGGTGGCGCGCAAAACCAAAGGAGATATTTCCATCATGCTGATCAATGTGGATAACAAAGTTGAAGAAGAGGTTCTGGAAGAACTGGAAAAACTGGAAGGGATAACTGCCCGGCCCAAATTGCTGTACTTTTAGAGCCAACCGATATCTGTACCAACTGCTGATTTGGGGCCAGGGCAAGCAAAGGAGGGATGCAGGTGTTAGATGCCAGGCAAATAAGAGCAAATCCGGAATTGGTAGAAATGCAGTTAGCAAAAAGAGGTATTGCGGGGGTCTTGGAGGGTTTCCTCAGACTGGATGAAAATCGCCGCCATATCCTGGGTCAGGTAGAAGAATTAAAGAGTTTCCGTAATTCAGCTTCCCAGGAGGTAGGCAGACAGAAAAAGGCAGGTCAGGAGCCGGCAGAATTGATGGAAAAAGTACGGCAGATAGGCCAGGACATCAAAATACTGGATGAACAGCTTAAACAGACAGAAACTGAAATAGAAAAGATACTCCTGAATATACCCAACCTGCCTCATGAGTCGGTACCGATAGGAGAAGATGAAACCAGCAACCTGGAAATAAGGCGCTGGGGAGATCCGCGTCAGTTTGATTTTGAAACCTTGCCTCACTGGGACCTGGGGGTGGATTTGGATATTCTGGACTTTGAAAGAGCCGCCAAACTATCCGGAGCTAGGTTCACGGTATACAAGAGCGCCGGGGCACTGCTGGAAAGAGCAATTATTAACTTTTTCCTGGACATCCATACCAGGAAACACAGCTACCGGGAGATACTTCCGCCATTCATGGTCAGCGCCGATTGTATGCAGGGAACCGGGCAACTGCCCAAGTTTGCCGAGGACATGTTCAAAATAGAAGGTCGGGAAATGTATCTGGTTCCTACGGCAGAGGTTCCGCTGACCAATCTGTATCGCGATGAAATACTGGAAACGGGACAGCTGCCATTATACCTAACGGCCTATACGCCTTGCTTTCGTGCCGAAGCTGGATCACACGGACGTGATACCCGGGGGGTCATCAGGCAGCATCAATTTAACAAAGTGGAACTGGTTAAGATAGTCGAGGCGGAAAAGTCCTATGAGGAACTGGAAAAGCTGACTCGGGATGCGGAAGAAGTGCTGCAGTTGCTGGGGCTGCCCTATCGGGTAATGCTGCTTAGCAGTGGTGATATGGGGTTTTCCGCGGCCAAAACCTATGATATAGAAGTCTGGATGCCCAGTTACGACCAGTTCAAAGAAATATCCAGCTGCTCTAATTGTGAAGATTTTCAAGCTAGGCGCGCTAATATCCGCTATAGATCAGGGCCCAAAGCCAAACTGCAGTTTGCCCATACCTTAAATGGATCAGGGGTAGCTGTGGGCAGAACCGTTGCAGCCCTGCTGGAAAACTATCAGCAGGCGGATGGATCGGTTATAATTCCCCAAGCTCTGCGCCCTTATATGGGTGGGCTGGAAGCTATAAAGTCTTAGAGAAATGGCGGATTGGCCAGCGAAAAACCAGGCTTTGTTTATTGACATAAAAATTGGCGTATGCTATACTTTCATTTGCATTGAAAATGCATCCTTCGTGATGGAGGGGTGTCCGAGCGGTTGAAGGAGGCGGTCTTGAAAACCGTTGAACCTTTACGGGTTCCGTGGGTTCGAATCCCACCTCCTCCGCCATTAGCAGAATAATACGGAGAGATGGCCGAGTCGGCTGAAGGCGCTCGCCTGCTAAGCGAGTAAGCGGCTAATACCTGCTTCGAGGGTTCGAATCCCTCTCTCTCCGCCATATTATTAATTACAGCCTAAGCGGTTTTGGATGCATGATAGGTTATTAAGCGCCCGTAGCTCAGCTGGATAGAGTGACAGGCTACGAACCTGGAGGTCGGGGGTTCGAATCCCTCCGGGCGTGCCATATTAATTTGCAGGTGGTAAAAAGCTATAATAAAGGAAAACCCGAGGGTTTTCCTAATTTACTGTAAAAACCCCAGAGAACCTGCGCCCGTAGCTCAGTGGATAGAGCAACGGTTTCCTAAACCGTGTGCCAGGGGTTCGAGTCCCTTCGGGCGCACCATATGGTGGTGATTCCCATTTCAAGGGATGAAGAATATATGCTTGCTGCTCTGGAACTGGCCAGAAAGGCTGGAGAACAGGGCGAGATTCCGGTAGGGGCAGTGGTGGTAGTAGAAGATACCATAATCGCCCAGGCCCATAATGAAAAGGAGCTGCGCCAGGATGCTACTGCTCATGCGGAACTGCTGGCTTTGCAGCAAGCCGCAGGGTATACCGGCAGATGGCGCCTCAGCAATGCGGTATTATACACTACCCTGGAACCCTGTGCCATGTGTGCGGGAGCCATGGTTAATGCCAGACTGGGCAGATTGGTATTCGCCGTGCGGGATCTTAAAGCAGGAGCCGCAGGATCGGTACTGGATATTGTCAGAACACCCGGCTTGAATCATCAGGTTCAGGTCAGCAGCGGGATTTTAGCAGAGGAAAGCAGCCGGCTGTTGCAGGCATTCTTTGCCGATTTGAGGAGAGATGGCTGAGTCCGGTTGAAGGCGCTCGACTCGAAATCGAGTGAACCAGTGATGGTTCCGTGGGTTCGAATCCCACTCTCTCCGCCATATTTACCCGGGCGGTGCAAACAAATCAACCGGCCTGGCCGGTCGGGACAGACAATCAAATACATCCTGGAGAGGTGGCTGAGTACGGCTGAAGGCGCTCGATTGGAAATCGAGTAACGTGTCAAAAGCGTTCGCGGGTTCGAATCCCGCCCTCTCCGCCATTAACGAATTACCAAGGGGTTGCGGATTTTGATCCGAAACCCCTTTTCATATTTTTTACCACAAGAGTAGCCCGGAGCATTCGAAATAGATGCAAATACCAGGGAATACCTATAAATAAAATACTTAAAAACAAATGGGAAGCACATGGTACTATAAGTACGGTAAGATGAATTATAGATACTCCTGCCGAGATTTCCCATACCTACCCTCCTTTACAACTATCTGTTGCAGCCTGTTTGGGCTTCTGCATACCGATTCCTGTTCGGGGCAAGATATAGCAAATTGGGCATTAATTATTTGCGTGACAATTTAATAAAAGGACGATATTGAGAGGTTGATTTCCAATGTTCAGGTTGTTGTCTAAAAAAATGCGCCGTTGGAGGCCATCAAGCAGCGATAATCAAACTCAAGCAAAACAAAATGGCTCCCCCAAATACCTTTCTCAGAACCTGGAGGGGAATCTTCAGATTCTTAGAGAGGCTCTTGGTCAAAGCAGTGATGTAATTATTCGTGATATGAAGATTAACTCAAATTCGAAGGCTGATGCAGCCGTTATTTATATTGATGGTTTGGTCGATAGAAATCTGGTAAATCACGATATCTTGCAGCCATTGATGTTTAACCTGCAAGTGATTAAGGATAATGTTAAGGAAAGACACTCTAGCCTAATCGATTATATTAAATCAAGTGTGTTAACTGTAGGTCAAATAAGTGATACAAAGGATATTGACACAGTTATCTCAGGCGTGTTGTTAGGTAATACCGCAGTATTGGCAGAAGGAGTAACCCAAGCCCTGCTTATCGATACTAAGGGCTGGGAAACACGAAATATCGAGGAGCCCAGCAACGAGGTGTCAATTCGGGGTCCCAAAGATAGTTTTACTGAAACCCTGCGTACCAACACAGCTTTACTGCGGAGAAGGATCCGGGATCCGCGTTTAACGTTTCAGAGTCTGCAAATTGGAGAGCGATCTAAAACGGATGTTGCAGTTGCTTATATCAAGGGTATCACCCCGGACAATCTCATCTCAGAAATCAATCAACGGTTAGAACGAATAGATACCGATGCCATTCTGGATATTGGCTATATAGAACAATTTATTGAAGATAGTCCACTATCCTTATTTCCCACCGTCGGTATTACTCAAAGACCGGATGTGGTGGCGGCTAAAATATTGGAAGGTCGAGCCGCTATATTGGTTGATGGCTCCCCGATGGCCCTGACCATGCCCTTTTTATTTATGGAAGGTTTCCAAAACCAGGAAGATTATTACGCCCGTCCATTTTTTTCCTCATCCATACGGTGGCTTCGATTACTGGGTTTTATACTTAGTATCTATTTACCAGGTACTTTTGTTTCATTAACCGCTTTTCACCCGGAATTATTTCCGACCCAATTGCTGGTTTCGGTGGCGGCAGCCCGGGAAGGAATTCCTTTCCCCGTTGCCGTAGAGGCCCTATTAATGCTGAGTCTGTTTGAAATCCTGCGGGAGGCGGGTCTCAGGATGCCCCGATCACTCGGCCCGGCAGTTAGCATTGTGGGCGCCCTGGTAATCGGGCAGGCGGCAGTATCAGCTGGTTTAGTAGGGGCACCCATGGTAATAGTGGTGGCAACTACGGCTATTGCTTCTTTTTTAGTTGTTCCCTATGCTGACGCCGGAGCCTTGTTGCGCTTTATAATGACGGTAGTAGCAGGTTTTCTAGGCCTATTCGGCATGGTTATAATTCAGCTTGAGATACTCAGCAATATGGCTGCTCTACGTTCGCTGGGGGTACCCTATTTATCTCCCGTATCACCCCTCAACCTTTGCGGCCTGAAAGATACTTTTCTGCGGGCCCCCTTATGGGCTATGGACAGCCGGCCTGAGTTTTTAGACTCACCCGATAAGAGGCGGCAATCACCTGGTCAAATGCCCCGGGTGCCCCAAACTAAACCCAATAAGAGGGAAGGCCAATGAAGAGGGAAAAGCGCATTAAAATTTATGTGGCTATTTTATTAACCATTATGCCAGGATTTTTATCCGGGTGTTGGGATAGTCATGAATTGAATACATTATCAATCGTGTCTGGCCTGGGTTGGGATATCGATCAGGATACAGGAGAAGTTACGCTGACCTATCAGTCCATTATTCCCAGCGAGATAGAAAGTTCTTCCAGCAGCAATGAAGGTGGGGGGCAAAAAGGGGGTAATCCCCTTCGTGCTATTCAATTGGACCAAGACACGGGTGCATCCCCGTATGAGGTATTAAGCCGCTACGCCCAGCATGCCAGCCGTATCCCATTTTATGAGCATACCCAGGTTTATATCTTCGGCAAGGATGGGGTACAACGAGGAATATATCCATTCCTTGATACACAGGCCAGGAATCCGGTATCCCGCCCCAACGCCTTGATGGTAGTTTCAGCAGAGAAAACCGCCAGTGATATTCTGGGAGTCCAGGATGGCATGGAAAACATTCAAGCCTTCGGAATGGCGGCCGAAATAAAATTGTCCGCAACTTTCTCTAAATTTCCGGCGGTCACAGTCTTACAATTTCAAAACCGGCTATTAAGTAAAACCACTGCTCCCATTGCCCCGATGGTAGGTATCTTTGAGCAAACTGGTCGAGAAGGCAAAAAAACCCAGAAAATTCGAGTTGTCGGAACAGCCGTATTTAAAGGCGATAGGATGATAGGAGAACTGAATGAACGCGAATCAAGCGGTCTTCTGTGGGCCATTAACGAGATTAAAATAGGATTTGTGACGATTCCGGAGGCGAACCTGGAAATTGTTAAGGCAAAAAGTAAAATCGTTCCTGAGCTGCAGGGTGATCAAGTAAAAATTACTATTGAAATAGATCAAGAGTCAAACCTGGTGCAATATAATGGCCATCAGGGTATTACCGCCGACCTTGTGCAAGAATTAGAAAAGGGCCAGGCTAAAGAGATTGAAAGTCAAGTAAGGGCCGCAGTAGAGAAATCCTTTGATCTAGAGGCAGATGTTTTTGGGTTTGGGGATGCGGTTCATCGTAAATACAAAAAGGAATGGAAAGAACTAAAACCGAGGTGGGATGATATTTATCCCTGTATTGAAGTTGTGATTAAGGCAAAAACTCATATAAATGAAATTGGGGAAATCAATCAAGCATTAATCAAGGATTAAGGAAGAGGCAGGAGTATGATCTATGTTTTTGGAGAAAGGCAGAATATCCAATTTCCAACTAAGTGTTTTAATAATAGGGTTTGTTCTTGGTTCTTCTGTCATTATTTCTCCTGGTGGCGAAGGCGCCGGGCACGATGCCTGGATTGCATGTGCTTTAGGATTGATGGAAGGTTTACTCATAGCCTGGATATTCACTGCCCTGACCAAACTATTTAAAGATAAGACGCTTATCGAAATAAATTCCCTGGTCTACGGAAAGATTTTGGGCAATGGCATATCCCTGCTATTCATCGGGTATCTTTTTCACCTGAGCGCATTGGTTTTAACCAATTATGGCCAGTTTTTCAAATTGCAAATATACCCCGCTACTCCGAAAACACTTAGTCTTCTTTTACTTATGCTAGTGTGTGCCTCGACTGTAAACCGAGGCATCGAAGTTTTAGCCAGATGCAGCCTAATTTTAGTACCTATTATTATTTTGGTTGTATTTACAGACACCCTGTTACTAATTCCGCATATTGACCTCAACAACTTGATGCCGGTTTTGGATGCGCCCATCGGAAAATTATTATTGGCAAGTCATGGGGCAGCCAGCTTTCCCTTTGCGGAAACGGTGGCATTTTTAATGGTCTTGGCTTTTGTTGATAAACCAGAAAAAGGGCCGGCTGCTGTTTCCAGGGGCTTACTAATAGCGGGATTTATTTTGATTATGGCGGTAGCCCGCAATGTTGCGGTGTTGGGACAAATGGCCGAAATCACCAATTATCCAACCTACCTCGTAGCGCAGGTCATTGACATTGGTGATATCCTTACCCGTTTACATGTTCTGGTTGCCATTTCTTTAATCACCATGGGCTTTATCAAAATCTCGGTTTTGTTTTATGGAACGGTTTTGGGCCTGGCTCAGGTTTTTAATTTACGCAGCTATCGCCCGATAATTCTTCCGGTAGGAATCCTCATGGTAATTTTGGCCCTAACTAATGTAGGGAATACTCAGGAAATGTTTGACTTTGTCAATAAGGGCTATCCGATCTATGCAATTCCTTTTCAAATAGGAATTCCGCTTATTACGTTGGTAGTAGCCAAATTAAGAAGATTGCCTCAAAAAGGGGAGTTAGACGCATGATAGTTCTTTTATTGATTGGATTCGCCTTTGTTGCCATATGGGAACTTCCTGCTCTGGTGCGAAACCGCTGGTGGAGGGAAATAATCCTTTTTATGGTTTTATGGTCGGCAGGCTTTATGCTTAGCGTAATGATATCCTTGGGAATCACGTTGCCTCCCATATCAACGATCATTAACAAAGCTGTTACCGGAATGTTCGGATGGTGAGGACAGTAAAAGGAGTTAGTTATTATGCAGGAAATAAGGCAAGCAGACCAGGCTTTAACAGAAGGGGATTGATTCCAGATCAGGCAAAGTATATACTAACTACTAGCAGGAATAAGCCTCAGCTTAACTAAGTTGTAGCTTAAGTACAACAGGATAAGACCAGATCTTCCGATCTATAGGCAGCTAAGGCAGATTGCTAGGCACTATGGACGATAGGGTATAACGGGAAACGGTTATGCCTCCCGTGTGGAAAGGGAGTAGTGAGTGGTAATAAAGAGATCACTACTTGTAGTAGTGTTTTTTTTTGGCCTTGTACCGATTCTCTATCCTCATCTGATCGACCCTTAAGTATTTTGCGATCCGTAAAGTGTCCGTCTAAACCTGCGTCAGTCATAGAAGAGAACAGGGGGTGGAGAATAGTGAAGGAAATCGTTCTGAGGTCAGAAGAAAAAAAACCCTATATGTCTAACCGAGACCTCCTTATTATAGCAGTATTAAGCGGTATAGGGGGAGTCATGAGCACCTATATCGGCTACCTGGCCAATCTGCTGAATTCGGTCCTGGGAGTTCCCTTTGGCGCAGGACAGTTGCTGTCGGGGCTGCATGTATTCTGGATAATCCTGGCCGCTGGTTTGATCAGGAAGCCGGGTTCTGCTGTCACAGCCGGACTGCTAAAGGGATGTATAGAGTTCCTTACCGGCGGCACTCATGGGATAGTAATAATTATCGTATCTTTGGCCCAGGGACTCATAGTGGATCTGTTACTGATAGTCTTTCGTCGTTATTCCTTTCCTGCCTTATCCTTGGCCGGGGGCCTGGCCGCGGCGGCCAATGTACTGGTGTTTCAAATATTGTATTTCTCCGGCATAGGTTGGGGATACATAGCCTTTATTGGTTTTTTGGCCTTCGTATCCGGGGTTATACTGGCCGGAAGCCTGGGATTCCATGTTATTAATATTGTTCTTCAATCCCGGCCATTTCATCTAAACTACCAGGATGAAGAGGCAAAGACGGTCCGGAACAGCAAACTCAGCATGGCAGTTATTGGGGTATTATTTCTGTTTTTCATCGGGGGAGCATTGTATTATTACACCCAGGTCTATACCTCACCCTGGGCAGGGCCTACCTGTACCGTGGAGGGAGCAGTTGAGAGAAAGCTGACTTTTCGGCTATCCAATTTCAATGATCATGAGACTACTATTCAGGCCGAGTTAAACGGCCAGTATATGCATTTGGCAGAACAGGATTATACCGGAGTACCGGTGGCGGTAATAATAAAAGAAGCTGATCCCATTGAGGGGAGCACTATATTAAAGGTAATTGCCGGTGATGGATATACCATTGAATTTCCCCTGGAACAAGTGCTGAAAGATGACAAATTCCTCCTGATACAGGAAGAAGATAAGCTGCGCTTGATAGCGGGCAATTATGAGGGAAGCTGCTGGGTCAGGCAGGTAAACCGTCTGTTAATCGAATAATTGAAGACAGGACGTGGAGTTAATGAGTCAAGCAGCAGTCTCGGTTAAGGGGCTTACTTTTACCTACCAGGGCAACCTGGTACCAGCTATAAGCGATATAAATCTTCAGGTTGAACCGGGAGAACTTATCTGTATAACCGGCAGCAGCGGTTGTGGGAAATCAACTCTGGCGCTGTGTCTGGCGGGGTTTATTCCCCATCATGTGGCCGGAGAAATGCAGGGATCGGTTACCATTAATGGAATGGACACCCGGAGCTATTCACCCGCAAAACTGGCTGGCAGGATCGGCCTGGTGCAGCAGGACCCGGAGGCCCAGCTGTGTACATTGAGAGTAGTGGATGAAGTAGCTTTTGGGCCGGAAAACCTTGGCCTCGATCGGGCGGAGATTAGGGAGCGAGTTGATTGGGCACTGAGGATGGTGAACTCTGGGCATTTACTTAACCGGGAGGTCTATTCCCTGTCGGGGGGAGAAAAGCAAAGGATCGCGATTGCCTCGGTGCTAGCCATGCAGCCCAGCCTGATCATTCTGGACGAGCCCACTGCCAATCTGGATCCGGTGGGTGCGGCAGAGGTTTTGCGGGTTATAAAGAAGGTGGATCAAGATACGTCGGTTATTGTTATCGAACATCGGCTTAAACGGTTACTGCCGGTTGCCGACCGTCTAGTAATGATGGAGCAGGGGAGAATTGCTGCCCAGGGAGAGCCGGAAGAAGTTTATCGCCAATACAGCCAAAGGCAATATTTATTCCCCGTTCAAAGGAGCCCGGATATATCCGGGGAAAAAAGCGCCTCTTCAGTCCTATCAGCCCGGCAGGAATCAGATAAGACTCGTACGGTTCTAAAAGTCAGGGGCCTGGGAATAAAACTGGGAGACAAAAGAGTCTTGGACGATATAAGCTTTGACCTTTACTCAGGAGATATTGCCGCTGTCATGGGAGGAAACGGATCAGGCAAAACCAGTTTGCTGCTGTCTCTTTTAGGCATCAATAAAATTGATCAGGGCAGTATTATGTATCATGAGAGCAGCCTTAAGCAGGAAAAAGTTTCGCAGCGGGCTAGAAATATGGGGATGGTTTTTCAAAACCCCAACCACCAGATTTTTGAAAACACGGTTTGGAAAGAGGCGGTGTTACCATCCTTGATGCTGCTGGGGGAAACGGCTTGGGATGAAGCTTATATCAGCAGATTATTGCTGGAATTCGATTTGCTGCCGTACCGTCAGAGTCTCCCTTTTAGCCTCAGCTTGGGCGAAAAAAAGCGGCTGACCCTGGTGTCGGTGCTGGGGTATCAGCCCGAAATTCTATTGCTGGATGAACCCTTGATCGGACAGGATAACCGGAGAGCCGATATATTCTGGCGTTCGGTTGAGCAGCACAGGCAGAAGGGCGGAATAACCATTATGGTCTGCCATGATCCAGATTTTGTGCAGGAATTCTGCAACCGGATACTATTTTTTGACCAGGGAAAGCTTTTGCTGGATAAACCGGTAGAAGAAGGCTTTTTGTCCCTGGAAGAACTCGGATTTATCTACTATTTGCCCGGCGAGCAGCTTGATCTCCAGGAAGGATAATATATGGCGGTAAAGATTCAACAATTATTTCCCGGATTGGCCTATATGCCGGGTGAAACCATGGTTCACCGGATGCATCCGCTGCCCAAACTACTGCTGCTGATAGTATTCAGTATTTGTGTTTTTGCTTTTTCCCGGATTAGCGCAGCCTTGCTGCTTTTTTTGCTTTTGCTGCTGGGCTACGCGTGTTCCGGACTTGGGCCGGGTTTCTTTGTACGCAAGCTAAGAGTGATCTTGATATTTGGATTAATGATGCTGCTGGTTCAAGTTATCAGTGTTAGGCAGGGGCACCTGCTCCTGGAATTAGTGCTGTTGGATACGGTTCAGCTGCAGGTATGGACGGCTGGACTAGCGGCCGGATTGTTGATGATGTTCAGGTTTGTAAATATCATTGCCTCCAGTTATTTATTTGTAAGCACCACCGATCCCAACAAACTGGTTTATGCCTTGATGCAGGCTGGACTTCCTTATCGATACGGCTTCATGATCATCACTTCCCTGCGTTTTATACCCATATTCAACCGGGAAATGGCCATAATCAGAAATGCCCAGATGGCCAAAGGAATTGATATGGAAGGAATATCCCTGCCCAAAGTGCTGCGGATGACAAAATACCTGCTTATTCCCCTGGTAATCTGTGCCCTGAACAAAGTGGATTATCTGGCCATATCAATGGAAAGCCGTGCATTTGGGCTGCACCCTGGTCGGACCTACCTTTTTGAACAGATCGCGACCAGGAAGGAATGGGGATTCCTGGCCCTCAGCACGGGGCTGCTGCTTCTGGGCGGGATGCTGCTGATGGGGCTTGGATATCCATTTTGAGAGCAGAAAGCAGATAACCAGTTAGCAGTAAGCTGGGCGGCGCTTCTGGCAGCAGCTGCTGGCAAGGTAATATCGGCAAACGCAAACAAGCTGGGCAGGGACCAATGGCCCGGAAGGGCGGGACAGGGCCTTTTTCCATCGGGCAACTCCAGGGCAAGCACCAGCAATTCCCGAAAAGTCAAAGAATACATCGTAAAGTCCCTTATAAATAAACAATAAAATAATGGCGAATCAAGCAGGATTAACTGGAACAAATGTAGAAATCTAGTGGAAAATAATAAAATTAAAGACAATTTTCGAGCCCCTGAACCTGAGGCCAATGGCTATGGTTCCTGGGCCGTTAGGGTATAGCGGGAAACGGCTATGCCTCCCGGTGCGGAAAGGAAATTGACAATTTTCTATTATGGCATGCGGGCTGAACCTTTGTAAGGTTTAGCCTTTTTAGTTCTGATATTGGTCAGTTGTCTTTTTGGCAGCTGACTTTTATGTTTTTCTGAGCCGCAAAAGCAAGCCTAATAACTGGAGCTGAAATACTCCGGCAGGGTTAATCTTTTTGGTAGAACTGCTGTGAGGAAAAAAGATTCCAAGAAACAAAGGCCAGTGAATCTGTCAAACATATGGGCTGAAATAATATGCTCGCCAAAGGAAATTAACAGCAGGGCTTTTAGCACCGAGGAACGATGTGTTGGGTTGAATAAAGATGTGCTTATAGTTGTACAGCATCCTTCAACCATGGATCGACGGAGGGTGCTTTTTATTTTGTAGTGGGTCTTTCAAGGAGGTGTTGGAGAGTAAAACAAGAGAAAGAAAACAGATCCAAAGAATGAAGAGAGGTGAAGAAAATGTTCAAACGGTCCTTTTCATTATTAATGGCATTATTGTTAGTTTTATCTATGTTTCCAGCCCTAGCACTGGGAAACGTCAGCTGCGAGCTGAGTGCCGATGCGGCCAAAGCCGGGGACAGCATAAGGGTATCCGGGACCGCTGATGCTGATACCTGGGTCTCCATTAAAGTACTGGACAGCGGAAAAAACATCATAGTATATGATGCGGTCAAGTCAGACAGCCATGGACAATACAGCGCAGATTTCAAAATACCCTCCGGTGCCTCCGGCACATTGACCGTAGTAGCAGGCTATGGAGAGACTGTGGCCAGCAAAACCCTGCGGGTTACAGCTCCCTCCACCGATTCTCCGGGCGGAGGAGGCGGCGGTGGCGGAGGATCATCCACTACCACTGACCCCATACAGGTAGCGGAAGAAGAAGAACCTTCCGCAGCGGCGGTAGTGCTCAATGATATTGCCGGACACTGGGCCCAGGAAAGTATAGAGAAACTGGTGGCCCGAGGAGCAATCAGCGGCTTTCCGGACGGAAGCTTCCGGCCCGACCAGAATATTACCCGGGCACAATTTGTCACCGTCTTGGTCAAGGCATTAGGACTGGAAGCTGCGGAGGGCAAGGTTTTTGCTGATACCGCCGGACACTGGGCCCGAGAATCCATAGGGATCGCCGCAGCCCTGAAAATAGTCAACGGCTACAGCGATAATCAGTTTGGCCCCGACGACTTGATAACCCGGGAACAGATGGCAGTAATGATTGTCAATGCTGCCGGGCTGAGCAAAGTAGCGGATGCCAAACAATTCATTGATGGGGATAAGATTTCCAGCTGGGCCAAAGATG